>CALWOA010000001.1 GCA_944382965.1 uncultured Oscillospiraceae bacterium
CCGGGGTTTTTGACCACTTTTGATAAAGTTTAGCGCTTGCTGAACTGCGGAGCGCGACGGGCAGCCTTGAGGCCGTACTTCTTTCTTTCCTTCATTCTGGGATCACGAGTCATGAAGCCGGCAGCCTTCAGAGCGGCACGGTTTTCGGGATTCAGAGTGACCAGAGCGCGGGCAACACCGTGACGGATTGCGCCGGCCTGACCGGAAACGCCGCCGCCGGCGACAGTGACAACGATGTCAACCTTGCCCAGCATGTCGGTGGTGACCAGGGGCTGACGCACGATCAGCTTCAGGGTCTCCAGACCGAAGTAGTCGTCGATATCACGGCCGTTGATGATGATGGAGCCGGTGCCGTTCTCGTAAACGCGAACACGGGCAACGGAGGACTTACGACGGCCGGTGCCGTAAAAATACTTCTTCTTGCTTTCGTACATTCTAAGTTACCTCCAAATTAGTCCAGGGTCCAGGCTTCGGGCTTCTGGGCAGCGTGGGGGTGCTCAGCGCCCTTGTACAGATGCAGACGGGTCAGAGCGTGCTTGCCCAGAGTGTTCTTGGGCAGCATGCCCTTCACAGCCAGCTCCATGGCATAGTCGGAACGGGTGTTCATCATGTCGCGGGCCTTGGTTTCCTTCAGGCCGCCGATCCAACCGGACACGCGGTAGTACTTCTTCTGATCCAGCTTCTTGCCGGTCAGAATGGCCTTGTCGGTGTTGATGACGATTACGAAATCGCCGCAGTCAACATTGGGGGTGAAGTCGGCCTTGTGCTTGCCACGCAGCAGGTTAGCGGCAACAACGGCGGTACGGCCCAGGGGCTTGCCGGCGGCGTCGATAACATACCACTTGCGCTCCAGGGTCTCCTTCTTCAGCAGAGTAGTGGACATTATGGTTTCCTCCAATTTGGATAAAATATTTTGACAATTCAGGGCGCTTGCAGTACAATACTCCAAGACGCTTGAATTTTATACCATATAAAAAATCAAATGTCAACACTCATTTTGATGAAAATTGTGAAAACCGGAATTAACTCTTGAAAGCTTTAAAATGCTCTTGAATGCTCCTGTTTTCTCACATGCTATTTTTGATGATTTCAGGAGGAATTGCAACCATGCAAAAGCTAATGGGTCTGGTCCGCCGGTGTGTGGACGATTACCATATGATAGAATCCGGGGACAAAATCGCAGTAGGCGTTTCCGGAGGTAAAGACTCCCTGGTGCTGCTTCAGCTGCTGGCGGGGCTGCGGGAATACTTCGATAAGCCCTTTGAACTGGAAGCCATTACCATCGACATGGGCCTGGGGATGGACTATACCGCCATTGAGCAGCTGTGCCGGCAGATGCAGGTACCCTATACAATAATTAAAACAGAAATCGGGCCGATTATTTTCGATTACCGGAAGGAGAAGAACCCCTGCTCTATGTGCGCCAAAATGCGCCGGGGAGCGCTGAACCAGGCCATTGTGGAACGGGGCTTTAACAAGCTGGCGCTGGGACACCATTATGACGATGCGGTGGAAACCTTCGTGATGTCGCTGCTGTTTGAAGGAAGAATCAGCTGCTTCCAGCCCGTGACCAACCTGGATAGAACCGGTATTATCCAGATTCGTCCCATGCTGTACATTCACGAAAAGACCATCGATAACTTTGCTTCCCGTCAAAATCTTCCGGTACTGACCAACCGTTGTCCCGTGGACAAAACCACCAAGCGGGAGGAAGTCAAGCAGCTGATTTTCCAGCTGAGCCAGACTTACCCGGATTTGAAGGAACGGATTTTCGGCGCCATGCAGCGCTATCCCTTGCCAGAGTGGGAGCCCAAAGGACGGTACAAGCGTCCTAAGGAGCAATGACAGCGGCTTTTCGGAAAAAGTCCAAATTCCCCCTTTACAGAATTGGAAACTTTCGCTATAATAAAGCCAAATATGCAATTTTACGAAATGAGAGACGTTTGGTATGAATATTGAATTTGACGTTTATAAGCAGAAGCTGAACGATTGCCGCCCCGCTTTGGAAGGCCTGGCAGATTCCCTGAATCTGGATGGACTGCGCAACGAACTGGAGCGGCTCCACGCCATGCAGGAAGCCCCTGGTTTCTGGGATGACCCGGAGAAGAGCCAGAAAATCGTGGTAAAGTCCAAGCAGACCGAAGCCAAGATCCAGCGTTATGAAAAGATGCTGGCAACTTGGGACGACCTGATGACGATTTGCGAAATGGCAGCGGAAGAAGACGACGACTCCATGCTGGAGGAGCTGAAGGAAGGGTACGAGACTCTGGCGGAGAATATGGAGACCTGCCGCCTGGAAACCCTGCTGACCGGCCATTATGACAAGAACAATGCCTTGATGAGCTTCCATGCTGGTGCCGGCGGTACCGAGGCCCAGGACTGGTGCCAGATGCTCTACCGGATGTATACCCGCTGGGCGGAGCGTCACGGCTTTACCTACAAGATTATGGACTATCAGGAAGGCGACGAAGCGGGCCTCAAGTCTGCGGATATCCTGATCGAAGGTGAAAACGCCTACGGCTTCCTGAAGGGAGAGAACGGCGTTCATCGTCTGGTTCGGGTGTCTCCCTTTGATGCCAATGCCCGTCGGCAGACTTCTTTCTCTGCCATTGAAGTCATTCCCGATATTGAAGATGACAGCCAGGATGTGGAGATTCGTCCGGAAGATTACGAAATGCAGGTCTTCCGTTCCTCCGGTGCTGGCGGTCAGCATATCAACAAAACTTCTTCCGCTGTTCGTCTGATCCACAAGGCTACGGGCATTGTGGTATCCTGCCAGACCGAGCGCAGCCAGTTCCAGAACAAGGAAACCTGTCTGCGGATGCTGCGCAGCAAGCTGGTGGAAATCAAGGAACGGGAGCACCTGGACAAGATTTCCGACATCAAGGGCGTGCAGCAGAAGATCGAATGGGGCAGCCAGATCCGCAACTATGTGTTCATGCCCTATACCCTGGTCAAGGATACCCGTACCGGCTGTGAGACGTCCAATGTCAACGCCGTAATGGACGGCGCGTTGGACCCCTTTATTGAGAGCTATCTGAACTGCCTGGCTACCGGAAACTGGGTACAGAAATAAGGTGACTGGGGAGAAAGCTGGGAAAAATATCGTTTTCCCCTTGAAATTTGGGAAAGCCTGTGCTATACTATACGGGCTATTGTGAAGCTCCAGCTTTTCTGTGAGCCATTTACCATTCGCTTTGGGCGAATCTGGCGGAGGGAGGTTACATTTCATGGGCGTTTTAGAGACCATTCTCATCGTTCTGGAGGCTATTTGCAGCGTTGCGCTGATCGTTGTTGTTCTGATGCAGTCCGGTAAGGAGGCTGGTTTGTCCGGCGCGCTGACCGGCGCTTCCGAGTCTTACCTGAGCAAGAACAAGAAGGGCGGCCTGGATCAGGTTCTGGCTTCTTCCACCAAGTGGATTGCCATTGTCTGGGTTCTGCTGACCCTGGCACTGAGCCTGGTGTAATTGTGCATGCCAAGAGGCCACGGATTTGTCCGTGGCCTTTTTTGTGTATAATTTGTAAAGATTTTACTTTGAAATCGGTAATAACTCAATTTTTTGGGCAGGATTTACCGAAGACCCCGGGGTAATTTGCCTTGACTTTGGGTAGATTTTTTCTGGGAAGCGTGGTAGAATATCCCAGAACAATCTATGAAGAAGGAGTGTCTGCTATGGAAACCAAAAGACTGGCAGGTTTGGAACCGGTATCTGTATTTGATTATTTTGAGCAAATTTGTGCCATCCCACACGGCTCACGGAATACCAAAATGATTTCCGATTATCTGGTGTCTTTTGCGAAGGAACATGGCCTTGAATATATTCAGGATGAGGCGAACAACGTCATCCTTTTTGCCGATGGTACCTGCGGTATGGAGGACCATCTGCCGGTAATGCTTCAGGGCCATATGGATATGGTCTGTGAGAAGGATGCCGACTGTGACATTGACATGGCCACGCAGGGCCTGGATATTACCCACGATGACAAGATGGTGTTTGCCAAGGGTACAACCCTGGGAGCCGATAATGGTATTGCGGTGGCGATGGCTCTGGCGGTGCTGGCCGATCCTACCATTCCTCACCCTCCGCTGGAAGTGATTATTACCACCGATGAGGAAATCGGCTTGCTGGGAGCAAATGCAATCGACTTGTCCTCCCTCAGCGGTCGTCGACTGGTGAATATGGACTCGGAAGGAGAAGGCGTCTTCACCGTCTCCTGTGCTGGCGGCGCGACTGCCGCTATTTCTCTGCCGGTGGAACGGCGGGCAGTTTACGGCCCCTGTATCCGGCTGGTGGTGGACGGCCTGCGTGGCGGTCATTCCGGTACGGAAATTGACAAGAACCTGGCCAATGCCAACAAGGTTATGGGCGAATTTATGTCCCGGATTCAGAAACTCATGCCTCTGTGTCTGACAACCCTGGCTGGCGGCGCTAAAGACAATGCCATTCCCCGTTCTTGCCAGGCAACCCTGGTGGCTATGGGCATGCATCTGGAGCGGATCAACGCGGTAGCAGAAGAACTGCAGGCAGAAATCCGGGAGAAGTACGACGAGCCGGATGCGGTGATTCAGGCCTATGATGTGGATGCTTTGGGTGGAAACGCACTGTCCACCGAGTCCACAGCCAAGATTATCAGCCTGCTGTGCTCCCATCCCAATGGTGTGCAGTCCATGAGCCAGGACATCCCCGGCTTGGTGCAGACCAGCCTGAATCTGGGCATTGTGAAGCTGGGTGAGCGCTTTACTGCTACCAGTGCGGTACGCAGCAGTGTCAACGCCGAGAAGGTGGAACTGCTGGAGCAGCTGAAGTCTTTGGCAGACATGTTTGATGGCAGTTACAGCCAGTCCGGAGAGTATCCGGCCTGGGAATTCCGGAAGGAATCCAATCTGCGTGATACCATGGTGCGGGTGTATAAGGAGCTGTTTGGCACCGAGCCTCAGGTCATTGCTCTGCATGCTGGACTGGAATGCGGCTTGCTGAGCCAGAAGCTGCCGGATCTGGACTGTGTCAGCATCGGACCGCAGATGTATGATGTGCACACCAGCCGGGAAAGACTGGAAATCGGCTCTGTGGAACGCACCTGGAAGTTCCTGCTGGCTGTGCTGAAAGCGCTGTAAAGCTCACGGACGGGGCCGCAAAGAAAGATACAAAGAAGGGCATCCAAAGTTTTGGATGCCCTTTTGTTATTGCAGAAACGAATTTTACACTTCCCAGACGAAAACAGCGGTTTGCCCAGGGATGGTGAGCATGCCTGCTTTCTGTTTCAGCGCTCCGCCGTTCTGGTACAGTACGTCCCCCAGCTTGCCTTCGTAGGGGAAGGAAACTTCCCGGGAAGCGGGGTTCAGCACCACAAGGATGCTTGCGCTGGTGTCTGTCCGGCGGTAGGCCAGGGGATAGGCGTTTTCTTCGCAATAGACAAATTCGACCTTAGCCTCACTTTGCAGCACCGGGTTTGCCTGACGAATGGCAATGAGCTTTTTGACCTCGTGGTATAGAGACTGGGGATCTTCCATTTGCTCCTGAACATTCGGCCGGTTTTTGTCCGGGTCAATGGGGATATACAGATCTTCCGGTTTCGCTGCGGAGAAGCCTGCGTTCAGTCCACGGTTCCACTGCATGGGGCTGCGGGTGCCGGTGCGTATATATCCGCCCTCTACGGAGGTAAGACCATGCAGATACCGCATGCCGATTTCATCACCATAGTACAGGAAAGGCGCCCCGGGCAGAGACAACAGGAAGGCGAACACAATTTTTGCTTCTTCTGCGTCCAGCCAGTTGGTCATGCGCTCCATGTCATGGTTGCCAGAAGGCATGCAGATCATGCCTTTGCCATTGGTGGGCTCGTAGCATTTGCGGTAGTAATCCACAAATTCCTTTGCATTTCCCTTGCCCTCCCGGGAGAAATAGGGGTGATCCCCATGATACAGATCGGTGTAATGGCTGGGGCCAAAGTGCAGCATGAAGTCCATGTGGAAGCCGCTTTCCAGACTGCGGTCAGGCTGGCTCCATTCAGAAACCATGGCCGCCTCCGGGTACTCAGCGTCCAGAAATTCCCGGAAGTTCTGCCACAGAGCGATGGTTCCTTTCTGCTCCGGGTCATTTTTCACCAGAGAACCGGCCATGTCCACCCGGAAACCGTCACAACCCATATCCAGCCAGAACCGCATCACATCCTTGATGGCTTCCCGGGTTGCCACAGCGTCGGGATGATCCGCAGGTACCTGGTAGGCAGGGTCGGTGATTTCATAGAAACCATAGTTCAGGCTGGGCTGATTGCTGTAGAAGTTTACAGCCACACAGCCGTTGCGCTGGCTGATACCCCGCAGAGAGCCCGCGATGCTGCCCACACCGTCAAAACCCTTCCAGGCGTCATCGGTCCAGATGTAGCGGCCGGAAAATGCATTTTTCTCGGGCTTCATGGATTCTCGGAACCAGGGGTGATCCCAGGAGGTATGTCCGGGAACCAAATCCAGCAATATGTGCATACCCCTCTTGTGAATTTCATCAAACAGCCGTTTCAGATCCGCGTTGGTACCATAGCGGGGCGCAGCCTTGCGATAGTCCGCTACATCGTAGCCGGCATCGTGAAAAGGAGAATCAAAACAGGGATTCATCCAGATTGCGTTGCAGCCAAGATCTTGAATGTAGTCCAGATGTTCAATAATGCCCTGAAAATCGCCAATACCGTCTGCGTTGCTATCGGCAAAACTCTGAGGGTAGATTTCGTAAAATATTGCATTTTTCAGCCATTGGATCATGGTTATCTTCCTCCGTTTCCAGTTGAGAAAAGCAGCAGACCAGCCTTTCGGCACGGTCCGCGTACCTTGTAAGTCCATTATAACACGGTTTTTTGAAAATGTAAAATTGTTTGTCGTTTTAAAATGCCATTTTCCGGCATTGCATATGGATTCCTTCGCACAGATCCTTTCCACACCTTTTTTAGAGACTGCTTAGAGCCAACCAAGATACACTGATTGGAAGGACAAAATAGGAGGAAAAAGTGTGGAGAAAGAAAAACAACGGCGTGGAGGATTTGCAAAAATCTGGATTTTCTGGGTCTTTCTCCTGCCGGATTTGTTGGGAGCGCTGATCTTTGCGTTGGTGCCCATGCTCCGGGTGCTGCTTGGCTCTTTCCAAAGTGCGGTAGGGAGCCGATGGGTTGGATTTCAGAATTACGCTACCGTACTGTGCAACGGGGCGTTTCATCTAGCACTCGGCAATACCGCACGGTTTACCCTGATATGCATACCCATTCTACTGGTGCTTTCTCTGGGACTGGCTCTTGGGCTGCGGGCACTCCCTGGTATTGGCAGCACGTTGCGCAGCGCATTTCTCATGCCCATGGCGGTTCCTGCGGCTTCCGTGGTACTGGTATGGAAGGTGCTGTTTCACAAACAGGGGCTGCTGAATGGAATCCTGCTATCCATATTCGGCACCAGGATTGATTGGATGAACTCCGATGCCTCCTTTTGGATGCTGGTGATTAGCTATTTGTGGCGGAATCTGGGGTATACCACAGTTTTGTGGACGGCGGGGCTGGCCGCAATTCCCGAGGGCATTTATGAAGCAGCTAAGGTGGATGGTGCCGCGGGCTGGCAGGTACTGCGCTACATCACCCTTCCTAGTCTCAAAGGTACTGGGTATACCATTGCCGTATTGTCCTTGCTCAATTCCTTCAAGGTCTTTCGGGAAGCCTGGCTGGTGGCGGGGGATTACCCTCAGCAGAGCATGTATCTGATGCAGCATCTTTACAACAACTGGTTCCGGGAGCTGGATTTTGACAAAATCGCCGCTGCTTCGGTGATGACTTCCGTGGTGGTGTTTGTGCTCATTGCCCTTCTGGGAAAAGCCTGGGACAAAAAGGAGTAGCATATGAACAAAGTGCAGAAAATTCTGTTGGGTGCCGTTTTGGTCGGGCTGGCTCTGATGCTGTGCTTTCCCATCTGGTTCGGGATCACCGGGGCGTTCTCG
Source organism: uncultured Oscillospiraceae bacterium (assembly GCA_944382965.1). Lineage (GTDB taxonomy): Bacteria > Bacillota > Clostridia > Oscillospirales > Oscillospiraceae > Faecousia. The sequence continues at coordinate 7,971 of CALWOA010000001.1, forward strand.
TCCCAATGGGAGTTGGAGGCAAATCTGGCCCCGGTGTTCACCGTAGGAGAGAAAATGGCTGCCTGGTCCTTCTTGCCCCAGGCGCCGACCCTGGAGCATTTGGTGCAGGTTTTGATGGACGCTCCGGAATTTTTTACCATGTTCTGGAATTCCGTGATCATCACACTGGGGATTCTGATTGGGCAGCTGCTGCTTGGTGTACCTGCTGCCTGGGCATTGGCCAGACTTCCTTTCCCGGGAAAGGGGAAAATCCTCAGTGGCTACATTGTGCTGATGCTGATGCCCTTTCAGGTATTGATGTATCCGCAGTATCTGGTGCTGCGGGATTTTGGGCTGCTGGATACCTTGGGAGCAGTGATTCTCCCGGCGGTGTTTTCTACCTTCCCGGTATTCCTGCTTCACCGCTTTTTCTTGGCCATTCCCGGAGAAATTCTGGAAGCAGCCCGGATAGATGGGGCGGGAGAATTGCGGATTTTCTGGCAAATTGGGATGCCTTTGGGGTCACCGGGAATTATGGCAGTAGGAATTTTATCGTTCCTGGATTCCTGGAATTTGATTGAGCAGCCTATGACGTACTTAAAAACCAAGTCCCTGTGGCCGCTGTCGCTGTTCCTTCCGCAGATTCAGCTGGAAGATATCGGCATGGGATTTGCGGCGGCATTGTTGATGCTGATTCCGGCGCTTTTGCTGTTTATCAGTGGTCAGGAATACCTGGAACAGGGAATTGCGTTGTCGGGAGGAAAAGACTGATATGGATTGGAAAATAGGAAAACAAAGAATTTGGAAGCTGGCGGGGGCATTCTTTGCCGCAATGGTGGTCTTTACTATTTTGTCCCGGGCGGCCTATCAACATGGAATTGCCGTGGTTACGACCCAGGCACCAGCTGGCGGAACCATTTCCCATCAGGTGATCCTGAACGGAAAAACGGTGCAGAACCAGGAGCAGGCGGTAACCACCGAAGCGGGATTACGGATTGCTGGGGTTTCTATTAACGAAGGCCAGCAGGTCAAGAAGGGGGAGGTGCTGTTTACCTTGGACTTGGAGTATCTGGAAGAGGAAATTCTGAACCAGAAACAGGAGATGCAGAAACAGCAGCTGTCCATTCAGGACGCTTGGAGTCAAGAAGCAGCCAGCCGGGAACAGCGGGAGAACCAACAGGCCCAGGCGGAGGAAAACTACAACAGTGCTGTCTCCAAAGCCCAGAGCGATTTTGACCGGGCGGGAGAGGAACTGTCCCAGGCGGAGCAGGCATTGGAGGATTACTACAACGGAACCGGAGCAGATCAGGATCAGGAAGAGAAACTGACTGCCGCCTGTGAGCAGGCCCAGGCAGATTACGAAGCGGCCCAAAACGCTGTGGAGCAGCTTCAGCAGGAGATGACCGAACGGATTCAGCAGGCACTGGATCAGGCAGCTGCCCAACCTCCCGACCCTACGGAAGAAGACCAGAGCAGCGGCCTGACCCCGGAGGAAATCCAAACCATCACCCAGCAGATTCAGGCAGAGTATACCCCAAAACTATCCCAGGCCCAGCTACAGGTATCCCAGGCAAAACAAATCTGGGATACAGCGAAGGCGGAGCTGGATGCGTTTCTTCAAAATGGGGGTACGGACGAAGGTGAGATTACGGAACAGGAACTGCTGGAAGCCGTAGAGCGTGCCCAAGCGGCCTATGATGAAGCTCTGGCAGCGCTGGAAGATGCCGAGCGGGTTTATGGCCAAGCCATCAATACCGCCAAACTCCCCACTGCTGTCAGCCATACTGCTCAGATTGGTCAGATTTCCTACGACCAGATGGCCCGAAAGTTGGAAAAGTTGGAAGCGCTGCGGGAAGCGGAGGGGAAAATCTGCGCTCCGGTGGATGGCATTGTCACGGAAAGCCGGGTCCAGACGGGAGAAAAAACCACCGATACCACGGCGGTTCTGTTGGCGGATCTGAGCCAGGGGTGCAAATTCTCCGGAACCATCACCCAGGAACAGAGCAAGTACATTGGCGTGGGAGATAAGGTCATACTCCGGGCAAGCAGCTCGGGGAAGGTATACAAAGACCTGCCGGTGACCACCCTTTCCATGGAGGAGGAAACCGGGCAACTGACGGTACAGCTGCCGGCGGGAACCCTGCCTTTGGGGGCCAGCGCAGAGATGAATTTTACCCGGAAGTCCCAGCCCTATTCCTGCTGTGTGCCCCTGTCGGCGCTGCATCTGGACGAGCGGAATATGCCCTATGTGCTGGTGGTGGAGCCGGTGGAAACGGTACTGGGTACCCAAATGCAGGCAAGAAAAGTCTCGGTAACAGTGCTGGAACAGAATGAGACCACTGCGGCCCTGGCAGAGGGAGCGGTACATAGGGAACAAAAAATCATTGTGGGTGCCGACCGGGCAGTGGACGACGGAAGCCGGGTTCGGGTGGGCTGATATGGACCGGAAAAAGAAAATTCGACTGGCGGTTTTGGCAGCGGCGGCGCTGCTGTATCTGGGAAGTTTCTGGGCCTGGAAAAAGACGCAGCCTTTTGAAAATCGGGTGCCCTTGGTACTGTCCAAACCGGTAAACGCTGACGAGGCGCAACGGATCTGGGATGCAGAACGGGAGGAAGAAGCGCCGGTGGGCTTCTGCTTCTGGGGAGAAGTCGGGGAGCAGATGGTTTCCTGCCGGGAAACCGGCGCTTCCGCTCGGGTGAACCGGATTGCCCTTTGGGGGAATCCGGAACTATTGGGGGCGGGAAGCCTGGCCTGGCGGGACGGATGCCTGATAGACCGGGAGACGGCCCAGACGTTATTCGGCACCGACCGCTGTGAAAATCAGACTTTGACTGCCGGGGAGAAGCGCTTGCCTGTGGTGGGAATCCGCTCGGACATTCGCCCTGCCATGGTATCCCGGGCGGAAGGAAACCAAGATCATCTGAACCGATGTGTTCTGGCAGTTCCCTCAGCCCAGGGAAAGGTGCAGGGGGAGGCGTTTCTGATGCGCTGGGGATTGGAGGGAACGGTGCTGGACTTTTATCCCTTTCAGGCCTTGTGCCGGAATCTTCTGCTGCTGTTTCCAGGGGTACTGCTGGGGAGTCTGGGACTTTCCTTAGAAAAAGAGAGAAAGAATCTGACCTTGGAAGGCATTCGCTCCCGGAAACAGCTGCGGTTACTGGGCAAATCTCTCCTGGGTATCGCTATTTTGCTGGGAAGTCTTTGGCTGCTGGGCAGACAGGTGACAGTGCCCGGGGATATGATTCCCTCCCGGTGGTCGGACTTTTCCTTCTGGAGCCGGTGGTGGGAAGCACAGCGGGAAAACTTCCAGCGGATTCTGGCCACCTCCTTGGGAAGCGAGTGGTTGCAAATGCAGGCAAATATGGTAAAATCAATGGTGTGTTCCACAGCGTCAGCCATGCTGGCCCTGTGGGCGGTGAGGAGGGAAAACCATGCGGATACTGCTGATTGAGGATGACGAAAGCTTAGGGCAGACCCTGTCCTATCAGCTGCAGCAGGCAGGTTTCGCAGTTGACGTGAGCCGGGATGGAGAAGAAGGCCTGATGTTTGCCCGGGAGGGACTGCATGACCTGATCCTCCTGGACCGGATGCTGCCGGGACTGGATGGCATGGAGGTTCTGGAAAAGCTGCGCCGGGAGGGAATTTCCACGCCGGTGATCTTCCTGACGGCTCTGGGGCAGGTTTCGGACCGAACCCAGGGTCTCAACAATGGTGCAGATGACTACCTGGTCAAGCCCTTCGCCTTTGAGGAACTGCTGGCCCGGATTCGCTGCGTACTTCGTCGTCCGGCGGTGCTGCAACAGGAGCAGATTCTGCGCTATGGAGATGTTGCCTATGACCCCCGATCCCTGACTTTGAGCCGGGGAGAGAACAGCACCGCTTTATCCAAGCGCTTGGGGGATTTGTTGGAACTGTTCCTGCGAAATCCCGGCCAGACCTTGCCCCGAGAGACCATCCTCCTGCGGGTATGGGGCATGGACTCCGATGTGGAGGATGGCAATTTGGACAACTATACCTATTTTCTCCGCCGCAGTCTGCGTAAGGTGGGCAGCCGCTTACAGCTGGCGACGGTCCGGGGGGTAGGGTATCGATTGGAGGATCGCCATGATTAACCATCTTCGTTGGAAACTGACGGCGTTCAACACCTTCATTACCGGGGCTATTTTGGTGGGATTGACTTTGCTGTGCCTGTTTGTTTCGGAGAAGGACACCCGGAATCAGGCTTTTCAGAATTTTACCGGCACCCTGGGAACGGCTTCTGCCTATCTGGGGAGCCAAAACCAAATTTCTGTCACCTGGCTGCGGCAGATGGAAAGTACGGGGCGGGTCTGCATTTCCATTCGGGATGGAGACACGCCCCTGTTTTCCATGGGGTTGTCTGAGAAAGGGCAGCGGTTGGAGGCAGATTACCAACTGGCCAGGGAGCGTGCCCAGACGGACTACCGCTTGAGCACCCGCACCGGAGGCAGCTGTACATTTTCCATGGAAGGTAAGGCAGGGCAGCATTATTTTGCCGGTGTAGCGCTGATTTCCAAGGGAGACCGGGCGCTGGAACTGATTTTCCTGTACCCACTGGCGGATCTGGAGCAAGGAATCCTTCGCCAGCGGATGGTGGTGGGCATTGGCTTAGGGGTAGGGATGGTGCTGCTGTGGGTATTTTCCTGGTGCTTTACGGGCAAAATGCTTCGCCCCATTCAGGAAAGCCAGCAGCGGCAGACAAGATTCACCGCAGCCGCATCCCACGAATTGCGAACGCCTTTGGCGGCGATTTTGTCGGCGGCCTCTGCTATGGAGGGAGCCGACCCCACCCAGCAGGCTCGGTTTTCGGACATGATACGCCGGGAAGGCCAGCGGATGACCCGGCTGATCGGGGATATGCTGACCCTGACCAGTGCCGACAACCAGAACTGGGACATCCGCCCGGAGCCGGTGGAGCCGGATATGCTTTTGCTGGAAGTATACGAAACCTATCTGCCATTGTCTAAGGAAAGAGGGCTGAAACTGTCCCTGTCTTTGCCGGAGGAATTGGGGCAGAAGGGCAGCTGGGATCGGCAGCGGATTGTGCAGGTACTGTCCATTTTGCTGGACAATGCCATGAGCTATACCCCTGCGCCCGGGGATATCCGGGTGGAACTGCTCTGGGGACGGGGATGTGCCCGGATTCGGGTCAGCGATACCGGTCCCGGTGTTCCTGACCAGGAAAAGGCCCGGATTTTTCAGCGTTTCCACCGGGGAGAGAAAGCCCGCTCCGACCGGGGGCATTTTGGCTTGGGGTTGAGCATCGCCTGGGAAATTGTGAAGTGCCATCGGGGGAAACTCTGGGTGGAGGATGCCCCGGGGGGCGGGGCGGCATTTGTGCTGGAACTTCCTGTCAGTTAGAGACCTTTTAGAGATTGAGGGAGTATACTCCAGTCATCTTCACAAAGGAGTGATTGTTTTATGAAGCAATATAAACGCTGGATTGCCCTGGCGCTGTCCCTTTTTGGGGTGCTGGGCTGTCTTGCCGGCTGCGGAGCCGGAGATTCCACCATCACCCAGGCCACCCCGGGAACGGACGCCGGGCAGACCGAATCTGCGCCCAATGGCGGCGAAACCACTGCCGCAGCCATGGGCCGGTATGTGGAGCAGACGGTGCAGCTGCCGGAGTGCAGTTATCCAATCGATATGGTGATGCTCTCCACCGGGCAGCTCCGGGTGGCAGTGAAAGACAACAATTATGAGGCGCTGATCTGCACTGCCGGGGAAACCCTGGGGCAGTGGCAGAGCGTGGAGAACCTGCCCGAGGACATTACTGCCAGCGGACGTGTGGAATCTTTGGCATTGTCTGCTGACGGCAGCATCTTCTGCTCCACCGTACAGGAAATGGAAGATGGCACCTACCAGTACCACTTCTGGATTGCAGATCCTGCGGGAACCTGTCGGGAGATTCCCATTACCTATCCGGATCTGGACAATACTGCGGGATTGTTGGTGTCATCCTGTGATTTTACGGCCAGCGGACGGCTGTTTGTGGATCTCAATATCCGGGACGTGCGAGAAATCAATCTGGAAACCGGAGAACTCAGTGAAAACCTCAATGACGCAGGCGTCTCTACCATGGCTTTGGAGTGCGCCGGAGAGAATCTTTACCTGTTGGGATGGAGTGGAGCTTACGTTTGGAACGAGGACAATGGGCTGCAGCCGCTGTCCGGCGTTCTGGAAGAGCAGGTTGCCGCTTCTCTGAAAGCCACGGAAGGCTATTCCCCCAAGGTGACCTTCTGGGAAAATTCCCAAGGCTACCTGATGTTTACCACCCATGAGGGGCTTTATAGCTATGTTCCCGACGGCAGCGTTACCGAGGAACTGGTGAGCGGCACCGGAACTTCCCTGGCAGACCCGGTCTTTTTCCCCACAGCCATGACTGGGGGAACGGATGACAGTTTCTATGTGCTGGGAAGGCAGAACGGACAGCCTGCCTTGTACCATTATGTATACGACCCCAATGTACCCACCGAGCCCAGTACCCATCTGACGGTGTACAGCCTGTATCCCCAGGAGACCCTAATGCAGCTGATTTCTCAGTATCAGAAAGCCCATCCGGAAACCGCTGTAACCCTGGAAGTGGGCCTGACGGGAGAGGACGGCGTGACCGAATCCGATGCCATCCGCACCCTGAACACCCAAATTCTGGCAGGAGACGGCCCGGACCTGATCTGCCTGGATGGATTCAACCTGAATACCTATCAGGAAAAGGGCCTGCTGGCGGATCTGACCCAGATTCTGGATCAGGGCGAGAAAACGTTGGAGCAGGTAACCAAGTGCTATGCTGATGAGGGCAAAGTATACATGGTGCCCACAGCCTTTGCCATTCCGGTGGTGTATGGCCCCGGAGAGATTGTCTCCCAGATTCAGGATCTGGATTCCCTGGTGACGGCGGCTGGCCTGGCAAAGGACGCCAATCCCGAATCCAACACTGTATTCAGTGGATTCATCCCCACTTATTTGGCGGATAAATTTTATGATTGCTGCTCTGCATCCTGGTTCCGGGAAGATGGAACCTTGGATGGGCAGAAACTAGAGCAGTTCTACGCTGCTATGCAGGAGCTCTATGCCATGGACAGCGAGTTCCGGCAGAACTTGCAGCAGATGATGGAGAGTGAAGGACGCTCTCTGGAGGATGTGGAATATATTCCCGGCGAGTATACCGGATTGGGCGGTGCCATCACGATTTTCTCCACCAATTCCTGCCTGGATGCGGGAACTTTGGAGAGTATGGATAATTGGTCCTATGCCCTGGTCGGGGACGAGAGTTTTGAAGCGTATCAAGTTTTGCCCCTCAACGTCCAGGCATCCAATGTGTTTTTGCCCCGGCGGGTTATGGGCATTCTGAACAGCAGCACCCAGCAGGAGGCGGCAGCGCAGTTCCTGAGCTTCCTTTTGAGTGAGGAAGCCCAGAGCAGCGCCCAGGGCTTCGGATTCCCGGTAAATCAGGCGGCCTTTGATCGACAAATCACCCAGGACCGTACCTTGGATACGTCGCTTGCCATGAGTGATGAAGACGGAAATATGGATACATTCTATCTTCGCTACCCCGACGCAGAACTGCGGCAGCAGTTTAAGACCTGGGTCGACCAGCTGACCACCCCTGCCTCCACCGACCGGATCATCCGCAGCATGGTCGTCGAGCAGGCGGCTGCCTGCCTCAATGGAGAGCTTACCCCCCAGCAGGCGTCTGATGCAGCGTTGCAGGCACTGAACCTGTACCTGACGGAGTAAGGCTATGGACGTTTCCCGGGAATACGAAACCGGGGCAGAGGTTTTCATACCATCTCTTGCGGAAAAGTATGCCGTAAAACAGCGCAAAAGAAGAAAGCGGGCCTTTTCCAGGAAAATCCTACCGATACTTGTGGCCATTTGTATTCTTTTGGCACTGGGCCTGAGCGGCTTGCTTTCCGGTTTCCAGCACACTGCCTCGTTGGATCGGGGATGGAATCTGATCCTGGTGAACTATGAATATCGGCTGCCCCGGAACTATACGGTAGAACTGACACAGCTATATAACGGTGAACGGGTGGACAGCCGGATGTATCCGGCGCTTCAGGAAATGTTCGACGACATGCGTGCTGAGGGGGTATATCCCATTGTGGCCTCCGGCTACCGTTCGGAGGAGGAACAGCAGATGCTGCTGGAAGAAAAGATACAGCAGTATCGTGACCAGGGGTATTCCCTTAAAAAGGCCAGGGAAGCGGCGCTGCTCCGGGTGGCAGAGCCGGGAACCAGCGAACATCAGCTGGGACTGGCTGTGGATATTAACCAGGAGGGCACTCGCTCCACAGCCAGCCAGGTATATACCTGGCTGGAGGAACACGCCTGGGAATACGGCTTTATCCTCCGGTATCCGGAAGAAAAATCCCACATCACCGGCATCACCAACGAACCTTGGCACTACCGCTATGTGGGACAGACTGCCGCGGAAGAAATCAACCAGCGGGGCATTACCCTGGAAGAATACCTGGATGCAGCATAAAAACACCAAAGCGCCTGTTCTTTAAGAACAGGCGCTTTGATCATCTCATTGCAGAGACTGCGGTGTCGCATAAACTTGATCAGAACGTCACTTCTCCATCGTGAGCCAAAAGTGACGCAGACAATATTCCAGACTGTGACATAATTTCTCGAATCAAGGGAGCACCCTTATCCGTACGCAGCTCAATTACCAAGTCCAATGTGTCAGAAGTCATGTTTCGGGACTTCACACGATAACTCCGGGCATATTTGGAAACAATCCCGCACAACATGTCCTCTGCATCCAAATTCGCAGCATTTATCACCAGAATCATCGGTGCTCTCGCCACCGGAAGATGATTCAAAACCAAAATTCCGATTGTCAGAATCACGGATAAAATTACTGCTGTTTCTGCCAATCCGGCGCCGCAGATAATGCCAACACTAATGGACCAGAAGAGGAACATGAGGTCAATAGGGTCTTTGATTGCGGTCCGGAATCGGACAATGGATAGTGCGCCAACCATACCCAGTGACAATACCACGCTGGATTGCATTGTCAAAATCAAAGCTGCCGTGATGACTGTCATTCCTGCGAGAGAGATATTAAAATTCTTGGAGTAGAAAGTTTTGCGGGTAATCACCCGGTACACCAGGAAGATATACAGTGCCAGCACACAAGCGATAGCCAACGCAACTACCACCGTTACCGTGGTGATGGGTGCAGTTGCGTAACCTTCTAAAAAGGAATTTTTAAATATGTCACGAAAAGTCATGGTAATTTCCTCTCATCTCATTATTTTCCTGCATATGTAGTATTTTGAAAAAGCGGTCTGTCTTAGATTTTCCAGTTGGAGACTTCGATAAATGAAGTCGGGCAAATACGCATCATACTTCACTTCCAAAAGCTGCTGTCCCAAGGGCATCACCGGACGTTTGAGAATGCTCGGATTCAGAAAGCTCTGTATGTCATCGCAGGCGGATATTTGGGTATCTAACGTGATGCGTACATTCCCGTTTTTGTAAACATAAGGTATCCTGTAGTACTCCACAATGACAACAGGACGCATCCGGGACAGCAACATCTCTCGCGTCAGTTTCTGCAGTACAGCAGGCTGGCATTCCATATGGGGCAGTACCTTCCCCGCCATCAACTGCTGTGTTTGCTCCAAAGTCAAGGGGCAGGATGATTTCAGGGTTTTTCCCCGTTCCTTTCGCTTGCATTCCAGTCGAATACGATCGGTGCTGCCATTGTAAATCCGAATGCGGAATTTTTCTCGGGGATCCGTCCCATTTTCATTTTCCCAGTAGCAGCGATTGTCGTAGTTGTCAAAATACAAGCTGCGGATCGTGTACCCGCCGGACGGCGATACATTCTTGTCCAGAGGTATTAAATGCTCCAGGCGGCTGCGCAGCAGCGGAACATGAACGGATTGGATCAGGTACTTCAGTTCGTGGCGGAAATTGGGTGCAGTATCCGTCATAAATTCACCCCGCCTTTCTGTAAACGATCATATATTGGCTATCCTGGCAGTGGATTCCTTTCTTAGTCTGCAGCCGCAGAAAGGGTCTTCAGGTATATTGTGACATCCTCATAAATTGGCTGCGTAATGTCATAGGGAGTATCGGTGTCCACCCGATACCATTTCCGCGTTTCCGTTTCTTTGGATGGGAGAGGCGGAAGAACCTGACCTGGTTTAACGGCATAGCTGACAACAGCACCAGTATCCCCCAGGGTGTTCACAACACAATATACCTGCCCCTCCAGCCATAAGCTGTCAAGAAAATCCAGCCTTTCTTTCATAAAAGAAACTAATCTGGTAACACTTTCATCGTAAGTCTCTCGCAGTGTGCTCTCCCAACGGATTTGATTCATCATTGCTGCGGCTTCAATGAAGTTGGTATACGTCTCTACTCGGTTTTCAAATAGCTCCGTCAGCTGCGGACGGAATTCCTCTTTATATAGCTGCTTGACGTTTGCGGCAAAGGTGGGATCTTGATATAGATGATAATACAAAGAGACATCTGTTTGAGAAAGAAAGTAAGGGCGAAGTGCGTGAAATTGTTCCGGATATGTTAGTCCGGGATTAACTGGGTTTCCCATGGTGATATCGTAGTCCCATATTGGCCCGGCCACAATCCCCCGTGAAGGATCAGAACCGTCGAAATAGAAAAACTGACTAACAGCGCCAGCGTCCGCATTCCCGAAAATCTCTTCGATCAGGAACTTTCTGGCAAAGGAATCCTCATCGATTAATTCCCGCCAGTGTTTCCCTGTGACAGGATCTACTCCGTCTGATGCCATGATCGCAGCTTCCGCGGCCCTCCAAATTTCATGCAGCTGATCGTCCGGAAGAGAGCAGTAGCGAATACGCAATGCCAATCCACATGGAGTGTAAAAGAAATCCCTGCCGTATTCCTTCAATCGCCAGCCTAAATCGGAAGACACCAGAAAACTGTTGTCCTCTTGAATATTCAGCCGGTTGGAACCTACTTCATTACGCTCACACAGAAGATACAGCCCGGCATATTTCCCATTGAGGTACAGATTAACCCATTGGCATTCCGGTGAATAAACGGTACACACTTGACCTGCAAAATCGTACACAATTTTATTGCGTAAATTAGAGGCATCAAAACCATTTGCCAGCAAAATCCATTCGTCAGCATTACCCATACCAAGCAGATCCGCCTGGTCCATGAGAGTTAGACTATAGGGCTTTTTGTCCAGATCTCTCCAGGTGGCATTTCCACGGCCCTTGATTTCTTCTAAGTTTCCCTGGTATGCCAGAGTGCCGTCGGCCAAATACAGGCGCATATTACCAGCTTCTCCATTACCCTTCTCCATATGGATATAGTCCATATCCCCAGAGGCTGTGTCCAAAAAGATGGAAGGAATATTGTTGGAAGCCACAAAGGTAATGGTGCTGCGAGTTTCCTTATGAGAATTCAGCACAGTCAGTGCGTAAGGTGTGTTCAGTGCAAGTCCTTCGCAGAGCTGATCACGCTGCAAAGTAGTTCCATCCACAGATACTTGAGTTCCCCAAGGTATCTGTATCTGCGCTTGAGATAAGCTTTCATCATCTGGCAGAAAGACGAAATACTCGCCTGTCTCTTTCTGCCAACTATAGACAGACTCGTAATTGTTTCCCAAAGATAGTTTAAGGGAAAGCAATGGCTGCTCTGCCTGGATTTTAAGCATTTCTGACTTTCCCACTCGTAAGGCGCCGGCGATCAACAATATGGTAACTATCCAAACTGAGATTCTTCCCCACTTCACAATCTTTCACCTCGTTTACCAAGTTGCTTCTGAGAATGATTCCGCAGGCGCCGATGTTGCACAAAAGGCAGCAAATAATACCACAAAAGAAAGGTTGGGTATTGTCCAGGCGAGGAAACAGTACGAACACCAAAACAAATAGTACAAATAATTTGGCCAAGCTCCGAAGGACAAGTTGCAAACTACTACAATAAGCTGGATTCCTTCTTTATGTGTTGACTGTGTCTGGTGTTCTGCCTTGGATGAACAAGCACTTGTTTTTTTGCGTCAGGCATTTTCTTTTTACAATTTATATTAATGAATATTATTCCGTCGAATATTGTATCATACCCCTGAAAGGTTGTCTAGGAAAATTTCATTTACCAATTTCCACTTTTGTGTGGAAGCGGAGAAGCTACATTGTATTCAGCGGAAAACAAATCGGCTGGACAGAGGCGTATCCTTGCCCAGCTGATATTTTTGGCGCTCTATTTCCGTTCGGTTTCAATTTGTAGCAGAAAATTGGGGGCTATTGCCGGAATCGCCGTCGGAATTCTGTAGGGGAGATGCCGATGATCTGGGTAAAAACCCGGGAAAAGTAGTTGGGATCACTGAAACCCACCCGGGAGGCAATTTCCGCAATGCTGTCGTGGGACAGCAGCAGGCTATTTTTTGCCTGCTCCACCCGTACTTTGTTAACGTATACATTAATATTGACTCCGGTGCGTCGCTTGAAAATTCGGCTTAGGTAGGATTCACTGCAATGGCAGAAGGCTGCCAGGTCGGCAACCGCAATCCGGTTTGTGGTGTTGCGGCGGATGTATTCCATGGCGTGAGAAAGGATGGTGTCCTCGCTGGAAGTGTAGTAGCGCACGGTGTTTTCCGATGCGGCGTGGGTGCGCTGGAGGATTTGGTAGGTTTGTCCCAGGTATTCTGCCACCAGTTCCAATCCCGGAAGCAGATCTTCCGGGTCAATGCTGGGGGTGCGGATACAGGAGTTGTAAAGTTTTTTGGCTTCCTCTGGATCCAAAGCCGGCTCCTTGGCACAGCTGCGGCAAATGCGGCGCTCTACTTTGCCGGCACTGACGGGAAAGAATCCGGCGTTGACTGAACCCAGAAGGAAATCCTCACTATAAATGGGTATCACATATTCTCCAAGGCCGCCGTGACAGACCCCAAAGTAGGTCTTCTTTGTCCGTTCCAGCTTGTCAAACATCCCACGGATCATGGAAAGACACTGCCACCAGTGAGCCTGGTTGGACTTCATGTACATGCAGTAGGGATACCCTGGAATGGGTGGGCAGCATCCCTGGCAAACGGGAAAGCCGCCGGATGGAGACGGCTTATCTTTTGACGGAAGAAGATATCCGCACCGGAAGACACTTCTCCGACGGTGCCTTCTACGGCGGATGGTACATGGATAACCACCCCGCTGGCGGAATGCACGATACCAAGGAAGAAAACTGCGTCCAGATTCCCGTCAATGTTTATCAGATTCCCCTGGGATGTCTGTACCAGAACCGGGTGCCCAACCTGTTGTTTGCAGGTCGGAACATTGGCACCCAGCGTCAGGCTTTTGTATCCAGCCGGGTGATGAATACCTGCGCTTTGGCTGGTCAGGCGGCCGGGGAACTGGCCTGTACCATGGTTTGCACAGGGAAATACCCAGGGCAGCTGGAAAGAGAGGACATCCAACAGATTCAGCGCAAACTGCTGTGCGGCGATATGTTTATCCCCGGAACGGACATTGCAGACCCCGAGGATCTGAGCAGCCAGGCCAAGACTTTTGCCAGTAGCAGCCACGATGGGTTCTGGGGGAAGCCCCAAGGAAAGATGCCAATTACGGAAGGCAGCTTCCTGACTTTCCCGGGACTGGAAGGAAAACAGCTGAAGCTGATGGTGGAAGCAGAGCGCCCGTGCACCATGCATGGCACCTGGCATATCAGTTCTCTGCCCAACCGGTTCTGTTTGGGGCAGGAAGCGGGCCGCTGGCAGGCGGAGATTGCCCCGGGCAGAAATGAACTTTCTCTGCCGGTGCCAACCGGAGGAGGAAATCGATTCTGCACCCTGGCCTTGGAAGCCTGTGAAGGTGTGGCTATCCTGTGTGTAGAACCGGAGCGGGAAGGATTCCTATGCGGACACAAGGACAGCCCGGTGTATTTGGAGCCTATGCTGGCCTATCCGGAGGAAACGCCTCTGTACAAACCGGAACAGGTGCTGGAATTCCCCAATCGCCCCTGGAACGCCCCTAATCAGTGGAAGGCAGCCCGGGAGGATCGGAAGCCGTGGCTGGAACTTCACTGGCAGAAGTCGATTCCGATTCGCCAGATCCAGCTGTTCCTGGACCCAAGCCTGAACGAAGAACTTCCCAGCAGCCGGGCCAAGTGCTGGCAGGAAAGCCATCACTTTGTCCCCCGCACCGCCATGCCGCAATCGCTGATCCGCAATGCTGCGGTACTGGCATTGGGAGAGGATGGTGTCTGGAAAGAAATCGGACACCTTCGGGACAACTGCCAGCGCCTGGTGGTGCTGAAGCTGCCGGAGCCGGTGGTAACTCTGGCGATTCGCCTTCAGGTGGAGCAGACCTGGGGCGGCGCCCCTGCCGTGTATCACATCGGCGTATATTCGGAAAACAACGGTTGAAAAAGCCGTGTTTTATTGGAAACTAACATGAAAGGAAAGGAAACACTATGAAACTGAAGAAAGCATTGGGTATCGTTCTGGCTCTGGCAATGGTTCTGACTCTGGCTGCCTGTGGCGCTGCCCCTGCCCAGGAAACCCAGGCTCCCGAAACCGCAGCCCCCGCTGCCAACGCCGAAACCACGGCTGCTGCGGCAGAACCTGTCAACATCGTCTGGGCTGGCTGGTCCGGAGAAGAAGAGGCATCCAAGGATATCTTTGGCCGGATGATGGATACCTACCGGGAACAGACCGGCAACGACGTGACCTGGGTAGGCTGGACTTGGGCCGACACCGCTCAGCAGCTGCTAATCCGGACCCAGGGCGGCGAACAGCTGGACATCGCCCAGGTGGATATCGGTATCTTCAACACAGTTGCCGCTGCCGGCGTTCTGGCTGACTGGAACGAAGTGGTGGGCGCTGACTACATGAGCCAGGCCTTTGAGCAGTCCGCTCTGGACGTGGGCAACATTGACGGTCAGCAGCTGGGCATGCCCTGGTCCATGGCCTCCATCACCATGGTTTATAACCCCGAAATCCTGGCTGCTGCCGGTTGGGACAAGGTGCCGGTAACCATCGAAGAGTTTGAAGCCTGCATGGCAGACATCAAATCTTACAACCCCGAAATCGTTCCCTACGCCGTTTCCACCAAGGACGCCACCTGCGCTGGCGACTTCATGCCCTGGCTGTGGACCTTCGGCGGCGCCATCTTCAATGATGACGGTTCCGTTGCCATCAACTCCGAGAATGCAGTCAAGTGCGTCCAGTGGTACCAGGGCCTGATGGAAAAGGGCTACATTGCCATGGATACCGGTCGTGGCGAGGCTCGTCAGCTGTTTGCCCAGGGCAAGGTTGCCTTCTATGACGATGCTGTGGTTGCCAAGGGCCAGGCTGTAAATAACGGCGTGGCTCCGGAAGATGTGGTCAAGGTTTGTTCCGCCATGGAGCGTCCTGTGCTGAAGGAAGGCGACGCTCCCCAGTCCACCATGTGGGGCCATATGCTGGTCTGCTTCAAGGACTCTGAGTACAAAGAGCAGGCTGCCGAACTGGCTAAGGTGCTGGTGAGCAACGAAGTGGCTCTGGACTACTTCACCAACAACGGTATGCCCCCTGTCACCAAGGAAGCTGCCGCACTGGAAGAAGTGACCAGTGACGCTTACCTCAGCGGCTTCATGGACTCCACCGCCACTGCCCGGCTGGAGGAGACTGCCCGTATGACCAACGCCAACGAGGTCAAGACCGTAATTACCGAGGAACTGCAGTACGCTCTGCTGGGTCAGAAGACCGCGGAGCAGGCAGTTGCCGACATGGCTGCCCGTCTGGAAGCTCTTTAAAAGTAACATTCGCAGAACGATGGGGGCACGGCCCAGTGCCGTGCCCCTTCCCCAAAGGACATGGATTGCCCTTAGTCTACAGGGTGACAGACCCCTGTCTTTTTGTAGACTGAGGGTAAGAAAGTGGGAGGTAACCTATGGACACGATTCGAAACGGACGGCTGTCTGACAAGCAGGTCGGCGTGCTGCTGATTCTGCCGGGACTGGCGATCTTTGCGGCCATTATTCTGTATCCGTTTGTGGATGCAGTGCTGATGAGCTTCACTGACCGTTCCATGATTTATCCCGATTACAAGTGGGTGCAGTTTGAAAATTATCAGAAGGTTTTCAAGGACCCCTACTTTACCAAAACTCTGACCACCACGGTATTGTTTGTGCTGGGTGCTACGGTGCTTCCGTATGTGCTGGGCATGTTCTGGGCGGTGGTGCTGAACCAGGGATTCCGTGGCTCGGAATTTCTGCGGGGCGTAACGCTGGTCAACTGGATTATCCCCGGCACCGCCATCGGCTTTCTGTGGAGTTGGATTTTCAACGGCCAATATGGCATTCTGAACAACGTACTTAAGGCCCTGGGTATTCTGGAAACCGGCGTTCCCTGGCTGGGGCAGACCAACACGGCGCTGCTGTGCGTGATCATTGCCCGTACCTGGCAGATGCTGCCTTGGTATATGGCCTTCCTGCTGGGCGGACTGCAAAGCGTTTCTCTGGAACAGGTGGAGGCAGCCCACATTGACGGAGCCAACAACCTGCAGACCTTCTTCCGGGTGATCCTGCCGGGAATGAAGCAGACGGCTATGCTGATTTTCGTGCTGGGCCTCATCGGCAACCTGCAGCACTTTGACCTTCCCTGGACCATGGCCCAGGGCGGCCCGGCCCGGGCCACCACCACTTTGTCCATTGAGGTTTACACCACCGCTTTCAAGAACTGGAACATGGGCAAGGCGGCTACCGTTGGCACCATCTGGGCAGTGATTCTGGCCTGCTTCAGTGCCATCTATCTGAAGCTGAACAACGACGAAAACGCCTAAGGAGGGAAGAAGATGTTTCAAAAAACGCTGGCATTCCGGATTTTCTTCTGGGCAAGCCTGCTGCTGATTGGAGGATTTGTATTTCTGCCCCTGCTGTGGATGATCAACACTGCTTTGAAACCCACGGATTTGACCTTCAGCAGCTATTTCTTTACCGGACCGCTGACCCTGGACAATATTATCCACATCGTCACTGACCCCAAGATTATGACCTACCTGAAAAACAGCCTTTGGGTATCCTTCGGCTCCAGTTTTATGGCCACGCTGGTGGCGGCACTGGCTGGTTACAGCTTTTCCAAATTCCGCTATCGGGGCAGAAAATTCGTCATGGGCATGTTCATGATGAGTCAGGCTTTTCCCCAGGCCATTTTGCTGCTGGCGATTTATGCCATGATGAACAAGGCAGGACTTCTGGGCAGCTATTGGGCGCTGATTATCAGCTATGTGGTGTTCACTCTGCCGGTGGGCACCTGGACTCTGAAAAGTTACTTTGACCAGATTCCGGACTCCCTGATGGAAAGTGCCAAGCTGGACGGAGCGGGCAACTTCCGAATCATGCTTCAAATCATTTTCCCCCTGGCGGTCCCCGGCATGATTTCCATTGCCATTTATGGCTTCGTGTGGAGTTGGAACGATCTGCTCTACTCCATGACTTTGGTGACGGATACCGCCCGCAGGACGCTGGCCTCCGGCTTGGTGATGACTTTCCTGGGCGAAGCTTCCACCAACTGGGGCTACATGATGGCGGCATCTATTGTGGCGGCGATTCCGGTTACGGTTATTTTCGTGTTCCTGCAGCGATACTTTATCCAGGGCTTAACCTCTGGCGCGGTAAAAGGATAAAGGGAAACCACCTGCTTCTTTTGTTTGGGGCAGGTGGTTTTTGTATGGAGTCGGTGAAAAAACAGCTTTACGAGAATATATGAAAAATCTGAAACTATTTATGTATAAACAGGGGTTTAAAGATTTTTGCGAAAAGCTTTGATGAGCGCATAATACCTGGCTTTTGTCAGGGAAAAAGAATTGCCAGACCATCTCAAATCGTGGAAAATACGTTCTTTTGACGAAGAATGTGAAGCGGATGTTCTCAAAAGATGAAATGAATAAGATAGCTGCCTTTTGACAGTCCATACGCCATGGAAGCTTCTGATTCCATGGCGTTTTGCGTAGGTAACCCCAGAAAGATAGTCTCCTATGGTATTGTGATCGCAATCAGTATGAGTACAAAAACAAACATTGAAAATAACCTGGGCATTTTGTATACTGGTTTTAAAAGAATTGACTTCCTGTACGGTTATCCAGAAAGGAGGACGCCATGGAATGGAACACGGAAGGGATTCTTGCCGTATTGCTGATTTCCCTGCTCTATAATCAGTTTATTTTCCGCAGTGCAGTACTTCATATATTCGAGATTGGGAAAAGCAGAACCTTTTTGAAAAAAGAAAAAGCTCGCATTCCGCTGAAACGAAAAATCCTGCTGAACGGGTATGTGGAACGATGCAAATACTATGTGCCTACGGCAAGGCGGCTGATGTATGCTTACTGGCTGGGAGATGAAATGATTCTTTTGTGCCTGCTGTGTTGGATGGCTTCCCGATTCTGGGGGGCGGCAAACCTTGTGCTGCCCTATGTCATGTCTGCCAAGGTTTTTTTGTTTGACATTCCAACCCTGGTGTTCCTTTTCGTCATGACGAAACACGGAAAAAATGGCGGGGTAGTCTGGAGATGGGAAAAATAGCACGTAGAAAGGAAGGGAAGATTTATGAAGAAATGCTATTACTCTCATAAAACCCAGTGGGCGCGTCCCTTAGAGGTTGCACTTGTGATCATTCTAACGCTGCTATGCATTGGCGTCGGTATTGGGATATTCCTGAATTCCCCAGAAGACTGGGGTGCTGTGCTCTTTGTAGGCTTGATTGGAGTTGCCTACTTTATAGTGGGGGTGATTTCAGCATCCTACCTGTTTGCGACATACACATTGGATTCCGATGGTATCACCGTTTGGTATTTCAATCGATTTCGATTCTTTTATCCCTGGAGCAGCATCACCCAGATTTGCTTGTGTACGATAAACAAACACCGCCATGAATATGCGCAAATCGATGTTATTTGGTGCACGGTCGGCGAAATCCGAGGAGGCCCGCTGAAATTGGCCAGCCGATGGAACGAATCCGAATACCGTTGTATACGTTCCCGCTCCGTTGTGACAATCGAGTATACGCCGGAGCGATTGACAGAATTCCAGCAATATGTTGACCGGTATATCCCGGATTACCGCCCGGGTGGTGCGGACGCTGTGGATGACTGATTGCTTGTCTTGAACGGATGCTTGATATCTACACTTAAGGAGGGACACCATGAAAATCGGCCCTTGCAAAGAGACTACTGTGGCAGTTGTGTCTTCGATGTTTCCATTTGCTATATTTGGAATATTTTATAGTGCCTTCGAGATTGGAACCAATTCAGCCACGCAGGATGCTCTCTTGCTTGCAGTTACAATCGTTGTCTGTGTCCTGTGGGAAGCGGTGAGTGTTAGCGCGATGGTATACTTTGGACGAACCATTACTTTGGATTCCGAAGGGTGCTGCTTCTCTTTTCGTGGTTTTGAAAAGAAATACCGTTGGGAAGAATTGGATGTTCAATATTATGAAAACGACCACAGCCACAGAACTGGCCGCGAGGCCAGTGGTCCGGGGATCCTCATCAATGTCAAAGGCAGAAAGTATAATCCGAAACGGGCCGCAATGGAGTACTGCTACCGCTTCCATCCAATGACCAGTGTGTTTCTGAGTTTTCCGATACCTTGGGATGACCTTGACCCATGGAAACGTTCACCGATGATTCGTGGCTACGTCATCAAGCGGGAGGAATTGCTTGCCGTTTTGGAAAAACTGGGTCATTGTCCGGAAGTGCCGGATGAAAATAAGTAGGGTTTTTCTGCTTGCAAGACGCTGCTTATTCGTGGTACTTACGAAAAACATCATGTTTTCAAAAGCAGAGAAAGATGTTCAGATCATCATTTCACAATGAAATCGTTGGAATGTCCCGGGGGAAAAATAATAAATGGAATTTGATCGCTATGGCAAATTAAATTGGAAAGATTATATCATACCATTCGTGCCCTATGTAGGAGTGATTCTGCTGGGAATCGTACTGATCTTTCTCTGTGATGAAATCTTTTTGGGGATCGGCGGTATTGTACTCAGTGTAGGGCTTATTTTACAAATCCTCCGCCCATACAGAGAGCATTTTTCTGTAGGTGATCATTTGATTCTCGCTCGTGAGGGAAGGCAGAAATATGAGATTCCCATACCACCCAATGTTATTCTCGTCCTTTCGAAAGCAGCCCGTCGTGACATCTGTGTGCACGCATGCTTCTTAAAGGATAAATATACCGTGTCTATTCTTCACAGTGTTTCGCTGGAAGAAGTGCTGGAAAAGATCCATGAAAGTCGAGGACTGAGATACACAAGTACACATATAAATGACAGTTTTCCTTTTTCTCTCTTATATAGCTTTGTATATCATGAGGATGCTTTCGCACAAATCTTAAAGCAAAGTGAAGCAATTGTTCTGATTCCAGAATTTCTGGTTGATCGAATTGACCTCTCGGCATTTCAATGTCGTGTATACATAGACAAAAGAGGCTGACTGTGGAGTATGAAGGAGAAAGACAAATGAAATTGGACATTGAGAAAGTACGAGGCACATATGACATCTTCGCTAATGGGGATGATGTGGTTCTGACTGGGGACAGGTTTCGGTTGTTCACGCCGGAGGGCAGAGAAACAGCCTGTCGGCGGGACATTCGGAATGCCTGTAAGGCTGTGTTTCTCCCGGAACGCCGGGTGTTGGTTCGGAGGGGAAACGGCGTATTTCACCTGATTGATCTGCGTGACGGCAGTGATCTTTGGACCGCTCCGGGGCCAAAGCCGGAGTTGAACACCAGTCCCATTACCCTGACGCCGGATTACGGGTGCGCCTATACATATGATACAATCAAAGGTCAGCTGTGGATCATTCGACTGGATCTGGAATCCCGGGAGACGGACTCTTTTTTGGTTCATTACGATGTGGGGGCAACCCAGGACATTCTGTGTGACGAGGAAGGAATCCCCTGCGTCTTGAAAACCCATTTTGAGCAGATTGGGAATCAAACCTACAGCCAAAACGGCGTGCGGATACAAGACTATGGCATTCTCCATCGGGGCAGTTCTTTTTATTGGAAATGGAAGTGGCAGTTTACGCAGAAGGATCATGCGTCCCGCTGCTTTTTGGGGCAGCTGGGGAAAATACTTACCACGGATCTCCACGTTTACTGGCCGGACACCGGAGAGATGGAGAACTTGCTGGAAAATGAGAGCCAGTGGCAGCAGCCTGCAGGCGGACCTATGGAAGGGTGGATTGACCAGACCGGCAGGTACCTGTGCCTGATGTACGAAAAGGGAAACGTGGTGATCGATATGGAAGAAAAGCACGTGACGGCTCAGTATCGGGCGGAGTATGCCAGGGGATGCCTGGTGGGGAATCAGTATTGGATTTGTCGGGATAAGCAGATTGCACGCCTTCCATTCCCGGATTATGAACCATGGCCGGAGGACCATTTGATAGGCTTTGAAAGCCTGTACGCCCAGAACCCCCAGTTGTGGTAGCGGAAACCGGAACAGGCGCTGATTTCCCATCAAGGGGGAATATATGATATTGCTTGAAAAGGAAGGGGGGATTTTATAAGCCACTACGATATCAATAGCAATCCTGCTTTGGTGAAGCAAATGCGAGAACAGTATAAAGCAAGTGAAGACAAATTGGGGGAGAATCCTGACAGTGTACTACCGGCTTTTAAGCAAGAACTATTGGATTTGGGATTTCAGTCGCTTCCTACGGACAAGACAGATAAATGATCATTTTGCTTGTTGGAAAATTGAAAGTGGAGGCAGCAATACCCATTTTGATTGATTTGCTGGAAGAGGAAGATGTGCGATTGCAGGCAATTGTTGCTTTGGGTGATTTCAAGCAGGAATCCTTATGCCCCTATTTTGAACAGTTTGAAAATGCACAGCATTCTGGCTGGCGGAAGTATGCAAGAATGTGTCTAAAGAAGTTGGATCCACTTAAATGAAAGGAAGAAAAAGATGAAGAGAATGAAGCCGATCACAAAAGGAGAAGCCTGGTTTATTTTGATTGCAGGTCTGATTCTGGGAACTGTTTTTACCGTTGTCATGAGATATGCAAACGTCCCAATTCAGAAGGGGGAAGCAATTCAGGTGCAGCCCACGTTTTCTGACTATGTTGTACAGGAACGAAATGGACGGGTTCAGGAAGTGCTTCTGCGTTTCACTGATTATGAGCAGCTATCCATTGACGGTTCCTGTGTAAACGATGCGCTGTTGGAGAAACTCTCCACTATCGCCCCGGGAACCAAGTTGTCCCTGCTGGTACATCCCAATGCGTCTACCATTCTGGATATGCAGGTAGGGAATGATCCCTTGCTGAGCTTTGAACAGACGACACAAAAACTTTCCGATGAAGCAAGTGGATTCTTTTTTCTCGGGTTGTTCTGTTATGCCGGTGCAATCCGGGGACTTGTGGGGCTTCTTGCAAAACAGAAAAAGGGCGGTTTTGAATAAGTCTGCACAGAGTTACGCAGAGTTTGCCAGGGGGAGAAACGATTCCCTGCGAAAGCAGATAGTGGCTGCTTATCCAATCAAACGATGAATGTGGAGGCCGGCAATATGACTTTTTTATGGCACAAATACTGTGGGCAAATTCTTTGTGATGCCTCGGTATCCGATGCAAAGCAATACCTGCTGAATGGGGTGAAATTAAACGGCTGCACTCCATGCACCGTGACCTTCGAATCGGAAAATTCAAACTGCTTTACCCTGAAGCCAAAGCCTCAGAACTTCTTGGCACGAAACGCTTTTGCCCCGGTTATACAGTTGGAATTTCAACAATTGGAGGGAGGATGCCGGATCCAGATGGTATTTTCTCTGCCTAAAGCAGTTGCATATTTCTTAAACTGCTATTGTGGCATTTTGCTTGCTGTAAATGTTTACATGTTGGCCTTGCTGGTTTGTGGAGCGGATGGAGCCCTGCCAGGATTGGTCGTCACAGTAGGGATGCTGTTGCTTGCCGTGCTTCTGGCAAAGGTATCCTATTTTTGGTCAACAAAACGGATGTTCTGGGAACTTGCTTCCTTGTTCCCACCCGGTGTGATCCGGGCAAGATCCAAAGTTTCTCTGTGACCTGCGTGCTGTACGAAATTTCGTGGATGCTGCTTGGGCATCTGTAAGGATGGAAAGCATGGTGATTGAGAATGCAAATACTGAATAAGAGGTGGGATTGCAGAACAATTGCCCACAACGCCCGATATCTTGCCACAATCGGAACGGGTGTAACTATATGGAACCGGGAATCCCTGGAGCAAATCCATCATTTTACGGGTATTCGATGGATTCACGACGGTGTTTTTGTGAATGAGGATGTGCTGATGATCTATACCGGCGAGCAGAAATTCTATTTTCTCAGCATCCAGGAAAAGCGGATTCTCTGGGCTGCCCCTCGTCCTAAGGAACTTGCCACATCCGGAGACATGCACTGTTGCCGTATCCCTGGCACGGAGAAAGTTGCCTGTGTTGCCAGAGGAAAAAAATCTTTGAATGATCTATTCTTCCTTTGCATCGATTGGATCAACCGAGAAATTTCCTTGCATAGGATACCAGACTGCTACCGTGTGATATCGAGTATTGTTTGGACCCAGGAATTGGGATTGACTTTTCTATCCTATCAGGCAAAAGGGGATAATATGTCGCATGTTCACCGAATTTTTCAGGTGACAGAAATAGGAACATTTTCCATTCTGCTTGATGGCGAAGATTCTCAAATCGTCAGGGCATATTCCGGCAATTATTTATTTATGTCAGACAAAAATGAGTTGGAACCCAAAATGTATGTCTACGCTTTGGAACAATCTGCCGATGCAGATCATCTGAAGCTAGGCATTCCAAAACCGCTTCCCCTTCCTACAATCCGGATGAATGGGCCTGTAGGAATCAACAGGCGGCGCATTTTACCGTATATTCAGTGGATCGATGAGAAATCCGGCCTGTTGACCATCTGCCATACTGCGGAGTGGATTGGCATCTGTGATTTTCGGAACCAAAAGCTGATACAAGAATATCCCCATAGCTCTGTGTACTATGGTAAAATTCTGGACGACAACCTGCTTCTGGGCTGCGCTCCCGGTTTCTCGGTGGTTCCTTTGGGACTGAAAGCTCCTGAATAGCAGATGAAAAATAAATGCGTACTTACCAATGACCGATAACACCAAGCCACCAAGGGACGGTTTGTGGCAATGAAGACAGCGCCCATTATCATCACTTTCCATCCGTGAAAGAACTGCTGGATACTGCTCTTGCACATAGAAGCATACGCCAACTCTGGGATGGTTTGGAAATGTAATCCCAGATCAGAAGTTCATCGAAAGGCGAACTCCCACTCCGTATAGAAAAGGGAGGAAAACAGATGTTGATTCCGACGACCTTTGCGTCGAATTTTCAGTGTACACAGCAAAAAAACGGCAGCCGGGAAAACACGACTGCAGGAGATTTAATCTGCTGCGGAAAGCAGCGATTTGCACTGGAATATGAGGGAGAAATCAAATACAACTTGTGGGGGACAACCTACCTGTTATCCCAAAACGGGCGGGTGGCGCTGACCGCCCGCTGCAAAGAATGCGGCAGGAATATCCTTGTTTTTGACAATGCATCTATGGGATATGATCGGCAAAGCGAAACTGCGAAACCGGGCTGTGGAAACCCGATGCGATGTCGTAGATGCGGGGAAAATAACTTTTTTGTTTCGATTTGCCTGGAATATCCTGACGATCAGGACTTGCAGGACCTTGACACTCCAGACACTGGCAATGCGTTTACCTGGATAAGGGTTACGCTGAAATGCAATAATTGCGGGAAAAAGCACAGCAAAGTTCTTGATTATGAAACCGGTTAAAATGAATGCAATACAATGGGGAGAATGAGGTTGAATGGTTCGAATGTTTCTGTCTCCTCACACTTTCAACAGGTACAATTAGTACCGGAATTTATGAAAGGTTAAGATATGAGAAAAACTAAGGTTGATTGCTTTCGTTATAAGAGACATTATGATGTTTGTGTTAGCAATGTGTCTTTTTCAACGGATGGATTGCTATCGATATTAGATGTTTTTCCAAACAAAAGGATAATTATTCTGATAGAAACAGATGCAAAATACGTCCAAACATTATCATCAATAGGCAAAAGCATAGGAATGGCAGAGGTAATATCTCATTCTCCTGTGCCAAGATTTTCGGTGGCTTGCAGCAAAATGGAGCTGCGTTGTTTGCTGAGCCAAGTGAACATGGATGATTTGGAAGGGATGTTTATAGCCAGTGTAAACAATGACATTATACCAGATGAAGTCATCTGTTCCTTAGACCATATAGCAAGCTCTATGGTAAAAGATGGGATATCAGATATATCGATCTCTATTCATTTTCCTGAAAATGAAATGGTAATATCTTTGTCTAAGGAAAAATATGAAGTGATGCCATTTAAAGATAAAATTTGTAGCATTTTTGGGAATTAGAATACCATGAAAACAGCAAGTGCCAGTGATCACCTATCGGCACTTGCCGGGAAGATGGGGAAGGCTTGGAAGGAACGTTAATCAAAAAACGATTTGATGTCCTTAAGTGCGCATCAATATGGAGAAGATGATGACAGATTATATTTCAATGGAAAAGATTTGGCAGGATGTTTTTTGTTATCAGGTAAAAATCACCTGTGCATCCAGTTGCGTTGTGGCAACGAACGAGTTCTATACATCAGATGATAGCATTGATGACTTATTTAATGGATTAAATAATTTTATTATAGGTAAGACGAAAGAATTTTTATGGGAAAACGGTGAAAAAGGAGATCATTCCACCGCGTGCATAACATTAAAATTTATACACAAAGATAAGTTGGGACATATTTTGATAGAAGTATATATGGAATTGGATGATGGGGGGAGTTACAGTAGTCACAATTGCTGTTTTTATCTCAATACGGAGCTAGGATTGCTGGAAGAATTTTGTAAAAAACTCCCAACGCTCAAGCTAGAATTATTAGGAATAGAAGTTGTTTTAAACGAAAACGTTATTTGTGGAAGGGATCATGACTTATGAACCCAGTCAGTGACAAAATTGTGTTTTGGCTTTTATGTATTCCATTTTTTTCCTTGTCCATTCCGCGAATGGCGATCCTGGATATCTATGTACAAGGGAAAAGCAGGACATTTCTAAAAAAGCACAAGCATGATATTTCTTTTGCCAAGAAATTTTTGCTAATCGGATATGTCAGCCACTGCAAACAATACATCGGCCATGCAAAAGTATTCACATATTACTTCCTATTTGGATTTGCACTTGAAGTACTATGCCTTCTTTTCTGGCTGATTTCCGGTCCGCTTCCTTCTGTACAACTGGTATTGGAATATTTTGTAAAAATAAAAGCATACTTGTATGATATTCCGATATTCCTAATTTTTATGATAACAACCAAATTGGGGAAAGATAAAAAAGTTACTTGGAGATGGCTGGAATGAACACTTTCATAAGGCAATCTCCCATAATGCCAACCGATTTCAGGTCCAGACGGCGGTCAGGATGGAAGATTTCCTGTCAAAGATAGGTTACCCAGGTCGAAGAAAAATGCTGGACAGGGCTGCTGCCCTGTCCAGCTGATGCATTTTACTCCCAATTCCAGTTTGGGTCAGAATCTGGGTCAAAGATTTACCGCAGTCTGTCAATTGACGGGAAATTCGGAAGGGGATAATCCAAAATCTGTATCACGTTACACAAAGATATACAAAGCCATCACTTGCCTGTCCAGAAACGATTTCATGAACAGCAAGGTCAGTCGGATCACCGCAGGGGCAGTTCCAAAGAAAAAGCAGTTTCAGCTGCCTGGGCCTTTGACAAGTTTGACTTTCCGGGGAAGAAGGCTTTGTTTGCTGGGTATATGATTCTGATGCTGCTGCCCTTTCAGGTGACTATGGTGTCCAGCTATCTGGTGCTGGATCAGCTGGGGCTGATGAATACGGTGCTGGCCATCATTTTACCAGGCGCGGTATCTACGTTCCCGGTGTTTTTAATGACCCGGTTTTTCAGCGCAATCCCCAATGCTTTGACGGAGGCGGCTGCTTTGGATGGTGCGGCTCCGCTGCAAATTTTCCTTCACCTGGGACTTCCCCTGGGTGCGCCGGGCATCCTTTCAGCGGTGGTGCTGGGCTTTATCGAATACTGGAATGCTTTTGTCTTCGGGAAAACCCGGGAATATGGCAGTTTCGCCATGGTTTGCGGCAGTGAATGCCGCCTTCGGATTGGGGAAATGGGATTCCTGACATTGGAAGAAGGAAAGCTGCATCGTTTTGATAAAATAACGGGACAGCGCAAGTAAAATGAGATTGAGAACTTTGTGATGAAGGCAAAGAACTTGCTAATATCTAAATATACTAACCGCATCAGACTTTCCGGAAAAGGAAAGTCTGATTTTGTTTTGGTTAATCAAAGTAACCTCCTGGATAAGCTGGTGGAAAAGAAACGGCTTCTAGCGCGGTGTAAAGTAGTCTCCCACCAACTGAGGCCGGGACTGAGAGAGAAACAGGGAAAGAGGTTCTTTCCCTTTCATTTTATGAAAAATGTGGATAACAATTGCTAAAAGCCGAAAGCGCTTTTATGATAGAGGAGAAATAGAATAAAATATCGGATTCCATGTCACAAAGCCATGCGAAGCGTGTTTTATTGGTAGAGGGATAAAGGAAGAGAGGAGGGGGAGGATGATCCAGGAGGAATGGAAAATCATTTATGAAACCTACTACAGGCAGCTTTATTTATATGCGTTATCTCTTGTGGGAAACAGACACGATGCCGAAGATCTGCTGCAAGAGACATTTGTAAAGGCCTATCTGTCCTACAATGGTACTGGCAGTATCGAATATTGGCTGGTAAAAGTTTTGCGCAATGCGTACCTGAATTTGCAGCGTAAGCGCCAAAAAGAAGTCTTGGATGATGGGAACCTTTATCTGACGAAGGCGGTTGCACCGGAAGAACCGTTGTCCGATTATATCGAAAAAGAAGATCGCAGGCGATTGTTTGCAGAAATACAAAAATTGCCCGAACAGATGAAAGCCGTATTGATGGAAAGCGTTTACTTTGAAATGAAAGATGAAGAGATTGGAATATTACATGGATTAAGCAGAGAAAATGTACGGAAAATCCGTTCCCGCGCAAAACAGCGGCTGATCAGCCGGATCAAGGAGGAAAACTAGATGAACGACTGGAATGAAGACAGATTGGATCGAGAGCTGAATGCCATGATGGAAGCGATACCCGAATCTGAAGAGTTGGAAGTAAAAATAATGCGAAGCATTAACAGACGTATCCGTAAGTCCGTTATGCGTACGTTGGCATTGGTGGCGAGCATTATTCTTGCAGCAGTACTGATTATCAACCCGCTGCTCAATGCGATGTACATAAACCCATACGAATTGAATCAGAAGCCGGAGCAAACTATGCTGCATGTCCTTCGGGATTACTACGAAACCACCCATCCTTATCGAGAACTGATTGGTCTTGAAGTGAAGAAGAAGGGATTTGCCAGATATGAACTGGGCATGCAGATAGCAGATCTGACGCAGCCTGTTCATATTGGAGGCTCCAATGTCTGGTGTGATATCAATTATGGAAAATATGAAAATTTGGTCACTACAGATGTTCCGATTACACATTACGCAAACCGCTTCAGTGATAATTGGGAAAGTCAAGAGGAAATGATTCAAAAAATCAGTGAACTTCCCCGGTCTGCGAAAATTTATTTGTCTGTCAGTGATACTGCCCCCAAAAGCGTGGATGAGTTACGAAGTCTCCCGGTTACCGCAAAATGGATGCAGGTTTATCAGCCGAATGCAGCGTACAATGGGGGAATTGCGCTGGAAATGGCAGCATTGTACACAGATGACGATGAGAGGGAAGATAAAACAGCCGAGCAGCTGCTGGAAATCTATCTTGGAAATCTGGAGAATCTCCTGAATCATCCTGCTATTTGGACGCAGATGCAGCTGTGCGATGGCCGCAATACCGTATACACGGATCAAATCCTGGTGGAAACATTTGAAGATGCGAAAACCTTATCATCATTGACAAGCAAAAACTATTGTGTGTATGGCCAAAGAGATGATGTACTTCACTTCCTTCAGGAAAATACCTTGGATGTTGTGTATGTGGAAAATGTTCGCCTTTGGTAAGCTACAACTGCCCAAAAGAAATATTGGAAAAACGGACAAACAGTTGTAGGTTGAGAGAGCTCCACCGAGTGCGGATTTAGCACCCTAGCCATCTACACCCGAGGCACCAACCGTTCTCCTCAGTAGAGGTATATAAATTCTGGGTCAAAGAAAAAGGCTGGACAGGGCAGTAAGCCTGTCCAGCCGATGATTTTCAATCCAATTTTCTGTTTGGGTCAAATCTGGGCTAGAATTTTGAGAGCGTCCGCAGGTGGTGGAATTACAAGGGGACGGACTCGCTCGCGTGGGAGCGAGATGCGCCGGTGGAAACAGTCCGCTGGACTGTTTCCAAGAGCCAGCTTTCGAATCCGTCCTTTTCAAAACCAAAGAAAAACGAGAGTAAATCAAGCGATTTACTCTCGTTTTGGTGGGGGAGGACGGATTCGAACCATCGAAGCGAAACGCAGCAGATTTACAGTCTGTCCCCTTTGGCCACTCGGGAACTCCCCCAGATATGAAATTCTGTTTTGTCTGAATGGAGCCGGTAGACGGACTCGAACCCCCGACCTACTGATTACAAATCAGTTGCTCTACCAGCTGAGCTATACCGGCGGCTCAAACAGAACACGCTTATTATAACACGCAATCGCCATTTGTCAAGCTTTTTTTGCAGATTTTTTGAAAAATTTTCCGGGGTGGAAAAACCACCCCGGAAAGGGTAAAAACTGCAAAATTGCGAAGGTAAAAATTAGAATTCTACATCCATTTTTGCGATGACAGATGCGCAGCGGGGACACAGACCATTTTCATCGGCCTCTACGCTGTGCATCCAGCAACGGGGGCACTTAGTTCCCTTGGCTTCGCTGACGCCGATGGTCAGAGCAGGGAAGTTGTCGCCGCTGCCAACCTCAGCGCCCTCTTCCGGGGCGTCCCAGGTGCAGGTAGATACGATGCACACCTCAGCCAGGTTCACGCCTTCACAGGCAGCTCTCAGGCTGTCGTCGCTGGTTTCCAGAGTCACATGGGCCTCCAGTGCCTTGCCAATCCGCTTGTCGGCACGAGCCTTTTCCAGAATGCCGTTGACATCCTGACGCAGCTTCATGACGGTATCCCACTTGGCCATGGTGTCCTGGCTCAGAACATAAGCGTCAAAGTTTTCCGGCATCTGGTTGAGTAGGATGTTCCGGCTATCATCGCCGCTGCGGTGGGGCATAGCCTGCCAGATTTCATCGCAGGTAAAGGCCAGAATGGGAGCGAACAGCTTTGCCATGGCATCCAGAATCAGGAACAAGGCACTCTGGGCAGAACGGCGGCGCAGGCCGGTGGCTTCTTCGCAGTACAGACGATCCTTGATGATGTCCAGATAGAAAGAGGACAGCTCCACCACGCAGAAGTCGTTGATGGCATGGGAAACGGTGTGGAACTCGTAGCCCATGTAGGCCTTCCGGCAAACTGCAACCAGCTCATTAAGCTTGGTCAGAGCCCAGCGGTCCAGTTCCTCCATATCTTCCGGAGCCACCAGGTTGTCCGGATCAAACTCATTCAGGTTGCCCAGGCAGTAACGGGCGGTGTTGCGGAATTTCAGATAGCTCTGAGACAGCTGCTTGAAGATCTCCTTGGAGCAGCGCACGTCGGCATGATAGTCAGAAGAACCGGCCCACAGTCGGACGATATCGGCACCAAATTCCTTAATCAGGTCGGCGGGGTCAACACCGTTGCCCAGAGACTTGTGCATTGCACGGCCCTGACCGTCCACGGTCCAGCCGTGGGTCAGGACATCCTTGAAAGGAGCACCATTGCCCAGAGCGCCGACAGAAGTCAGCAGGCTGGACTGGAACCAACCACGGTACTGGTCAGCGCCTTCCAGGTAAACATCGGCAGGCCACAGCTCGGGGGTGTCGTGCATCAGAGAAGCGTAATGGGTGGAGCCGGAGTCAAACCAGCCGTCCAGAGTATCGGTTTCCTTCTCAAAGCCGCTGGCGCTGCCGCAGTGGGGGCAGGTCAGACCCTGGGGAATCAGATCAGCAGCTTCCTTCTCGAACCAGATGTTGGAGCCGTACTCGTCGAAGAGTTCGGAGATGTGGGCGATGGTTTCGGGGGTGCAGATGGGCTTGCCGCAGTCCTTGCAGTAGAACACGGGGATGGGCAGACCCCAACGGCGCTGACGGGAGATACACCAGTCGGCACGCTCCCGGATCATGCTGACCATCCGATCGCCGCCCCAGGCGGGCAGCCAGCGGACATTTTCGCAGGCGGCAACGGCTTCGTCCTTGAAGGCTTCCACAGAGCAGAACCACTGGGGGGTGGCGCGGAAGATGATGGGGTTCTTGCAGCGCCAGCAGTGGGGGTAGGAGTGGAGAATCTCTTCGCTGGCAAACAGGGTGCCGTTTTCCTTCATGTCAGCCAGAATGATGGGGTTGGACTCGTCGGTTTTCAGACCGGCGTACTTGCCGGCGTACTCGGTGTGACGGCCCTGGTCGTTGACGGGAACCACCAGATCCATGCCATAGCGCATGCAGGTCTGGTAGTCATCGGCACCGAAGCCGGGAGCGGTGTGGACACAGCCGGTACCGGAATCCATGGTGACATACTCCGCGTAGACCAGACGAGAGGTCTTGTCCAGGAAGGGGTGCTGGGCCAGCATATTCTCGAAGAAAGCGCCGGGATAGGTTGCCAGCACTTCGTAATTGGTAAAGCCGCCGATGGTCATGACCTTATCCATCAAGGCTTCTGCCATGATATAGGTCTCGCCGTTTTCTGCCTTCACCAGAACATAGCTCTCCCGGGGATGCAGGCAGATGGCCATGTTGCCGGGCAGGGTCCAGATGGTAGTAGTCCAGATGACGAAGAAGGTCTTGCTCAGGTCAAACTGGCTGAGTTTGCCCAGATCGTCCTTCATGGGGAACTTGACGTAGACAGAGGTACAGGGATCTTCCTGATATTCTATTTCGGCTTCTGCCAGAGCAGTTTCATCCTTGGGGCACCAGTACACAGGCTTCAAACCCTTGTAGATGTAGCCCTTTTCAAACATTCTGCCAAAGACCTTGACTTCCTGAGCCTCAAAATGCTTGTCCATGGTGCGGTAGGGATGCTCCCAGTCGCCCACCACGCCCAAGCGCTTGAAACCAGCCATTTGGCGCTGAATATAGGTTTCAGCAAATTCGGCGCAGGCGGTGCGGAATTCCGGAACAGGCATGGTCTTGTGGTTGAGCTTGCTCTTTTTGATAATGGCAGACTCAATGGGCATACCGTGGTTGTCCCAGCCGGGGACATAGGGGGTGTAGTAACCCATCATGGCGTGGCTGCGGACGATGAAATCCTTCAATGTCTTATTCAGGGCGTGACCCATGTGAATGTCACCGTTGGAGAAGGGAGGGCCGTCATGCAGTACAAACCGGGGCAGATCCTTGTTCTTTTCCAGCATGGCGCTGTACAGATTCTGCTCTTCCCAGTTTTTCAGCATACCCGGCTCCCGGGCAGGCAGACCAGCCTTCATGGGGAAGTTGGTTTTTGGGGTAATGATGGTGTTTTTGTATTCCATTGGAATGTGACCTCCATTTGAGAATTTGAAAAAACGCATCGCAAAAGAAAAGTGCCTTTGTCTCTAAAGAGACAAAGGCACAAAACCTCTGCGGTACCACTCTTGTTCCGGCGGAAAACCGGCACTCATTGGGCGCGATATCGGGCGCAGACCGGCGCAGCCTACAGTTGTTCGGTGCGCTGCTCGGAGGTGATACAAGGGGACGCCTGCCTGCTGTCTTGCACCAAACGGCAGCTCTCTGATGGCGGTGTGAACGCTTGCGTGTCCTCGTCGTGGCATTATCTATGCAAATGAAAACTTACTTGTTCTTAGGATCGTAGTTACGGCCGAACTGCAGGTTCAGGCTGGCAAACTTGCTGGTGGTGGACTCCATGGCAGTGGGGTGCTTGGGAGCAGCCTTGGGGGCGGTGTCCACGGTGGTGCCGATCATGGCTTCAATGTTCTGAGCAATTTCGTCAGCCACATCGTCGCTCTTCATTTCGGGTTCGGGGGCAGGTGCGGGAGCCTCAGCAGGGGCATTGGCAACCTTGATCCGCTCCAAAGCCTGAATGCAGGTACGCAGCTGCTCCTGCAGTTCATTGATCTTGGCAGCGGCAGTTCTGCGGGCTTCTTCCACACGGGCATTTTCAGCGGCGAAAGCAGCGTCAGAGGACTTCAGGTTCTCAGCGGCAGTGGTGCTGGCGGAATTGAGCATCTTAGCGCACTTGGCTTCCGCTTCCATAACCATCTTGTCGCAAGTTTTCTGGGCGTTGACAACGGCTTCCTTCATGGAAGCTTCGTTCTTACGGTACTCTTCCAGCTTGCCCACCAGTACACGCATTTTGCTCTTGAGCAGGGCATTTTCCTTGTACAAGGTGACATAGTCTTCCGTCAGCGGTTCCAGGAACTCATCGACCTGTTGCATATCATAACCGCCGAAGGTGGATCTGCCGAAAGAAATCTGATCGATTTGCTGCGGTGTAAACATAAAATGTTCCCCTTCCTATCTGTATTGGATAACATACGCACTCGACTGTCAGGCACTGCCCGGCATGGGAGGCATACGGTGTTAGATGTAACTCTCTACTTCGGCCTGCAGGGTTTCCAGATCACCCACAATATCCATATTGTGGGGGCAGAACAGGTATGCAGACTGGGCAATCTTTTTCACGTCGCCGTCCAGTGCGTAGACACAACCGGACAGGAAATCCACAACCCGGCGGGCCATGGCCTTGTCCACATTTTCCATGTTGACAATGACAGCCTTGCGGTTGCGCAGGTCATCGGCGGCCTTGGAAGTATCGTTGAAGCTGCCAGGACGGAACAGAACAATATCCTGTTTGGGGGTATTGTTGCTCATGCCAAGCGGAGAACCGGTGAAGCCGGTAGAGGCGACACTGGGAGAAGGCGTGGAAACGGGTACGGGAGTAAAACCGTAATCGTCATCTTCTTCCTCGGCAGCGGGAGCCGGTGCGGGGGCACGGCGGGGGCTGCGGCGGGCAGGCTGCTCAGCGGGCTCCTCGTATTCATCCATGTATTCGTCTTCTTCGTCGTAATCGTCGTATTCG
The DNA here is from genome assembly GCA_944382965.1 of uncultured Oscillospiraceae bacterium. Classification (GTDB taxonomy): domain Bacteria; phylum Bacillota; class Clostridia; order Oscillospirales; family Oscillospiraceae; genus Faecousia. The sequence continues at coordinate 42,129 of CALWOA010000001.1, forward strand.
TCATCGGCATAGGGCTGGGCAAATTTCTTCACATTATCCCAAAAGCTCATTCTGTATTTCCTCCTAATGTATCTTCACATCATCTTGATGAATCTTAGGCATACGCACCGGCAGAGCCAACTGCTCCGGCGGGGATCCTGAATGTCGCCATCTTCATTTATGTGCCACAAAAAAATAGCATGGTCTTGGGCGAACAGTCCACCTTGACATTATCGTCTATTTTGTTCTTTCTGTCAACAGTAAATTAGAACTTTTTTTGAAAAAAATTAAGATTTTATCAGGAATAATGAGAAATCACAGAAAAAACAGGAAGCTTTTGGTACATATGTTTGAAAATTCCGTCGGAATTTACACCATGTTTTCGAGAAAATTCGGAAATGTCCGCACAGATGCCTTCTTGCCAAGAAAAATGGTGACGGATCGTACTCCGTCACCATTTTTGCGTTACACGGCAGTTGCTGCAGCCTTCAACGGCTTCATGGGGGCAAGGGTGGAGATGGCGTGTTTGTAAATCATCTGCTGTTTTCCATCGGAGACCAGCACCACCACAAAACTGTCGAAGCCGGTGATCATTCCCCGGAGCTGGAAACCATTCATCAGGAACAAAGTGACGGGAACTTTGTCCCGGCGTACCTCCTTGAGAATGGCGTCCTGTAAATTTGCTGCTTCTGTCATATGTACAACCTTCTTTCTTTGAGGATGTACCTATGCTAGCACGTTCTACTTGTCAAATTCTCGAAAACACTGTCGGGCCTGGGCAAGAATTTCGCTGCTTTTTTGTTCGGGGGTACGAACGAGCCAGTGAATGGCGGGATTTTGCCGGAACCAGGTCAGCTGACGCTTGGCATAGCGGCGGGAGGACTGCCGTACTTGGTCGGCAGCTTCCTCTATGGTGCATTTTCCTTCCAGGGCGGCAATGAACTCCTTGTAGCCAATGGCCTGCATGGCAGTGGTTTTTTCTGGAATCCCTGCATCCAGCAGGGAGCGGATTTCCTCAATCAGCCCCATCTGAAGCATCAGACCTACACGAAGATCAATCCGGCGGTATAAGTCACTCCTCTGGGCAAAATCCAGCCCAATCCACAGCGGGGTATACCGGGGCGGGATAGCCTGGGTTTTTCGGTTGTGGGCGGTGATGGTTTCGCCGGTTTCCAGAAATACTTCCAAAGCCCGGATAATCCGCTTCCGGTCGGACAGGTGCAGCCGGGCGGCAGCTTCCGGATCAATGGATTCCAGCCAATGCAGCATGGCTTCCATGCCTTCGGCATCGGCCTGGGCTTCCAGCTTTTCCCGGACACCGGTGGAGGGGAAGGGGGCAAAGGCGTTGCCCCGGATGAGAGAGTCCATGTAAAGTCCTGTGCCGCCGGCAATGATGGCTACTTTGCCCCGGGCCACAATGTCATCTACAATGGGGGCGGCCATTTCACAGTAGCGGCTGACGGAAAAATCCTCGTCCGGCTCCGCCACAGAAAGCATATGGTGAGGGATGCCCTCCATTTCTTCTACAGTAGGCTTGGCGGTGCCAATGTCCATGCCTTTGTAAACCTGCATGGAGTCGCAGGAAACCACTTCGCCGCCAAGTTCCTTTGCCAAGGCCACGGCCAGAGCGGTTTTGCCGGAGGCAGTGGGCCCGGCAATACAGACAATATTGTTCATGGGTCAGAACCTCCGAAGAATCGATCAGGTGCGTTTGAATTGCTTTTCCAGCTGCTTTTTACTCAAGGTCACACAGATGGGTCTGCCGTGGGGGCAGTATTTCAGATCTTCCCGGGACATAACTGCTTTGGCTACCGCCAGAAGTTCTGCTTCGTCGTTTTTCCATCCGGCTTTAATAGCGGCTTTACAGGCCACGGTGTGCAGCAGCTCGTCCCGAACGGTGTCGGAGCGTTCCCGGCGGCCGCTCAGCAGATCGCTGGCCAGGGTTTCCAGGGCATCGGCGGCATCTTCCGGACTTAAATCCATGGGAATCTGCCGCAGAAGCAGGGTGTTTTCTCCAAACTCTTCAATTTCAAAGCCTAATTCATCCAGTGTTTCCTGATTTTCCAGAAGTTCCCCGGTAGCGCTGGGGCTGAGACGGACGGGGATGGGAGTCAGCAGGCTTTGGGCGCTGATTTTCTCCTGGTTGGCCTTCAGTTTTTCAAACAGAATCCGCTCGTGGGCGGCGTGCTTGTCAATGAGGAAGGCATCGTCTCCCTGTTCCACCAGAATATAACTGTTGTACAGTTCGCCCACCATCCGCCAGGGAATATCCTTGGGCATTTCCAGCACGGTCTGTTCCACTTCTTCGACAGGCTCCGGCATAGGCGGCAGGGGAGCGGAAACAACGCTCTGGGCAGGCCTGGGCACAATGACGGATTCCTTCAGGGAAGGATCTGCCTCCTGGCGAATCTTTACTGCCGTAGCGCTGGCCGCTGCCGGCGTAGGCTTTGGGCTGTCCTGCATGGCGGCGGAGAAGGTTTTGTATTGCTCCGCTGTCATGGTCCGGAAGAACGGCTCTTTCCTGGCAGGGGAAGCAGAAGCGGAAACGGGTGCAGCCGAGGGCGGGGCAGGAACCGCCTCTGGCTTTTTCTGAAACTGAATCTGGGGCCGGTCTGGCTGCTTGTTCAGCGCGCCCAGCACCCCATAATGCACGCAGTCAAAAACGGCCTTTTCCGACAGAAATTTCACCTCGGTTTTGGCCGGATGCACGTTGACATCCACCGCCCCGGCAGGCAGCGTCAGATGCAGCACACAGGCGGGAAACTTTCCCACCATGATCTGGTTGCGGTAGGCTTCTTCCAGTGCGGAAACCAGAAGCTTGGATTTGACGGGGCGGTTATTGACAAAGAAGGTCTGTAAGTTTCGGCTGGGACGGGCATCTGTGGGCTTGGCAACATAGCCGGTCAGGTGATAGCCTTCCCAGCGGCTGTCTACGCTGACCATCCGGGCGCAGTCCCGACCGTATACGCAGTAGACCGCCGCCTGCAAGCCGCCGTTTCCCGGAGTGGACAGAACTTGTTTTCCGTCCCGCAGGAACTGGAAGGCAACTTCCGGATGGGCCAGTGCCTGCAGCTGCACAGCGGCAGCTACCCGCCCGCCTTCTACGGTGTCGGATTTCATGAACTTCATCCGGGCGGGGGTGTTGTAGAACAGGTCCCGGATAATGATGGTGGTGCCTTCCGGGCAGCCCACTTCCGCTTCTTCCTGAATCTGTCCGGCTTCCAGATGCAGACTGGTTCCCGAAATGGCGCCGGCGGTTTTGGTCATCAGGTCAATGCGGCTGACGGAAGCAATGGCAGCCAAGGCTTCTCCACGGAAACCCATGGTGCCGATGGCAGCCAGGTCCTCTGCGGAGCGCAGCTTGGAGGTTGCGTGGCGCAAAAAGGCGGTTCTGGCATCTTCCGGGGCCATGCCGCAGCCGTTGTCGGTGACCCGCAGAAAGGTCATGCCCCCGTCCCGGATCTCAATGGTGACTTTGGAAGCGCCGGCATCCACGGCATTTTCCAGCAGTTCCTTCACCACACTGGCAGGCCGCTCCACCACTTCACCGGCGGCGATGAGGTTGGCAATATGGGGGGATAACTGAATAATTTTCGGCATAGGCAATTACCTCAAGGCTTGAAAACTGATAAAGTTGATGGCAGCATGGAGCAAAATGGGGGCAAAAATGGTATCGGCTTTGGTGTAGCACCAGGCTAGACACACCCCCGCAGGCAGATATTGCAGCAGCGCCATCAGCAATTCCAAAGGGGAGTAGATTCCAATGTAGCCCAAAATATGGATCATAGCAAAGGCCAGAATAGATACCACATAGCCTGCCCAGGGGGATTTTTCATAGAGGTTGCGGAAAATCAGCCCCCGATAGAAGCACTCTTCCGCAGGGGGGACCAGAACCACCGTACCGATTCCCATGAGAAAAGCGTTTCCTTGGCTCATATCCAGAATGGACTGATCGTTGTAATTGGAAAATCCCGGGGCCAGCTGGGAGATGATCCAGCCGGTTACCTGAAGACAGGAATAATAGGCCACAAAACCCAAGATTACCGCTTGGCAAAAGTAAGCAGGATGACGCCACACTTGCTCTGCCGCTCTGCCCAGCAAATTGTGAAAAATCAAAACCACAGCCAGAAAATTAATGAGATAATAAACAAAGTTTAACTGGGCATCATTCATCGGCTGAGAAAGCTGCCCGTTGAACCAGGTCAAAATTCCCGGCAGAAGCAGAAGATGGAAGGCCAGATAGGCGAATCCGGCGGCAGTTTCCCGACTGTTGGGACAAGAAGAAACGGAATAACGTTTACTCATAGGTTACTGCAATAACTGTTTGAGCTTGTACAGCTCGTTCATGGCTTCAATGGGGGTCAGGGTTTCCACGGAAATGGCGCTGAGGGCGGAAATAATCTGCTGCCCAGTCAGGTCGATCATGCTGACCTGATCCTCCGGCTCCGCTGCCGCTATGACAGGCTGGGCAGGACCCTGGGCTTCCAGTTCCGCCAAAATCTCCCGGGCCCGGGTGATGACCGCGTTGGGGATTCCCGCCAGCTTGGCCACCTCAATGCCATAGCTGTCATCGGTGGCGCCGGGGACAATTTTCCGCAGGAAAATCATCTGATCGCCCCGTTTTTTCACGGCGATGTTGTAGTTCTTTACGTTAGGCAGCTTGTGCTCCAGGCTGCTCAGTTCGTGATAGTGGGTAGCAAACAGGGTCTTGGCACCCAACCGCTTGGGGTTGGCAGCATATTCCAGAACCGCCCGAGCGATGGCCATGCCGTCGTAGGTGGAGGTGCCCCGGCCAATTTCGTCCAGAATCAGCAGGCTCCGGGAGGTGGCGTACTTCAGTATAGAAGCAACCTCCGACATTTCTACCATAAAGGTAGACTGTCCCGAAGCCAGATCGTCACTGGCGCCGATTCGGGTGAATACCCGGTCAACCAGACCAATGCTGGCGCTGCGGGCGGGGACAAAGGAACCCATCTGGGCCATCAGCACAATCAGAGCCACCTGACGCATGTAGGTGGATTTACCAGCCATGTTGGGGCCGGTGATAATGGAAACCTGGTGATTATCCGCACCCAGGTGGGTGTCATTGGGTACAAACAGGGAATCTTTCAGCATGGCTTCCACCACCGGATGACGGCCATCGGTGATGGAGATTTCCTGCCCCAGAGTGATTTCCGGACGGCAGTAGCCCCGCTGCACCGCTACGCTGGCCAGGCTGCACAGAGCATCGGCGGCAGCTACCGCGGCGGCAGTCTGCTGCACCCGGGCGGCCTGCTGGGCCAGATGTTCCCGCAGCTGGGTGAAAATCTGGTATTCCAGGGCGGTCAGCCGGTCTTTTGCAGTGAGTACCTGGGTTTCCAGTTCTTTGAGTTCCTGGGTGATGTAGCGCTCGCAGTTTGCTAAGGTCTGCTTGCGGATGTAATGCTCCGGCACTTGATCCATGAAGGATTTGGATACTTCAATATAGTAACCAAACACCCGGTTATATCCCACTTTCAGGGTGCGGATGCCGGTTTTCTCCCGTTCGGAAGCTTCCACAGCGGCAATGGTACCGCTGCCGCCTTCCATAATATCCCGCAGCCGATCGGCTTCTTCGCTGGCGCCTTTGCGGATGATACCGCCTTCCCGGACGGTCAAGGGAGGATCGTCCACAATGGTGGACTCAATCAAATCGGCACAGTCTGTCAGAGCATCCATGCTCTGCTCCAATTTGCGCAGCAGCGGCGCTTCGGCGCTTTGCAGCTGCCGCTTCACTTCCGGCAGAGCCCGGAATCCCCGGGCCAGTCCCAGCAAATCCCGGCAGTTTACCGTCCCGGTGACAATCCGGGTCATCACCCGTTCCAGGTCGGTAACGTCGGTCAATGCTTTTTCCAGTTCCCCCCGGACGATGGTGTTGTCCGCCAGTTCTTCCACGGCGCTGTGGCGGCGGGTAATCTCCACCGGGTCCAGCAGAGGCTTTTCCAGCCAGGAGCGCAGCAGCCGCCCGCCCATGGCGGTGTGGGTTTTATCCAGCACCCACAGAAGCGTCCCTTTTTTCTCCTTGGAACGCATGGTTTCTGTCAGTTCCAGATTCCGTCGGGCATCCAGATCCAGCTCCATAAATTTTCCGGTGGTATAGTATTGCAGCTGGCGGATGTGGGCCAGATCATTTTTCTGCAATGTCAACAGAGTTTGCAGCAGCGCGCCGCTGGCAATCACGGCGGCGGGAAGTCCTACCAATCCTAACTGGGATAGGGAAGCCTGGAAATGACTTTCCAGCAGGCTTTCCGCCTGTTCCAGCCGGAACAGTTCCGCTTTTCCCTCGTCCACACAGCAGTTTAAGCGGCGGAAAATAGCATCGGAAATCGGCTCGCAGTCCACATTCTGACCGTACCGGATCACCTCGCTGGGGGCAAACCGCCCCAACTCCGACGCAACGCTCTGCCCATCGGAACAAACCGTAGCAAAGAAAGCGCCGGTGGACACATCGCAGAAAGCCAGACCAAACTTGCCGCTTTCTCCGTAAATACAGCCGATGTAGTTGTTCTTGTTTTCATCCAGCATGCAGCTTTCGGTAACGGTGCCGGGGGTGACAATGCGGGTGATTTCCCGCTCTACCAGTCCTTTGGCCAGGGCAGGGTCTGTCATCTGCTCACAGATGGCAACCTTGTAGCCCTTCTGCACCAACCGGGCAATGTAGGAATCCACACTGTGATAGGGCACGCCGCACATGGGGGTCTGCTCTTCCTTGGGACGGCCCCGGTCCCGGGTAGTCAGAGTCAGGTCCAGTTCCCGGGCAGCCAGCTTGGCGTCTTCGTTGAACATTTCATAGAAGTCACCCAGACGGAAAAACAGAATGCAGTCCTGGTTTTGCTCCTTAATCTGCTGGTATTGCCGCTGCATGGGGGTCAGTTCTTTTTCGTTGACGGCCATGAAACCCCTCCTTATCTGTTGTTTGCGGCTTGCTCGGCCAATTCGCCGGTCAGGCTCCAGGTGGTGGCACCGGTGATGGTCAGATACTGGTAGCTGCCAATCAGGCTGTCACAGCCATGGAATCGGACCAATCTGCCGCCTTCTGTCCGGGCAGTGAGAAAATCTTTGTCCCTGCCATCTACCAGACAGCGCATGGTCTTGCCCACATAGTTCTGGTGAACTTCTTCGGAGATGGCATTTTGCAGGGCACACAGCCGGTCGAAACGGCGGTTTTTCTCTTCCTTCGGGGTGGGGTCCTCCATAGAAGCCGCAGGGGTTCCAGGACGGGGGGAGAAAATGAAGGTAAACAGGCTGTCATAATGCACCTGCTCAATCAGAGACAGAGTCTGGGCAAAATCTTCCTCCGTCTCCCCAGGGAAGCCTACAATGACATCGGAGGTCAGCACCAAAGAGGGCATAACCTGTTTGGCATAGCGAACCTTTTCCAGGTAGGTTTCCCGGTCATAGTGGCGGTTCATGGCCTTCAAGATTCGGGAAGAGCCGGACTGGAAGGGAAGGTGCAGCTGCTTGGCAATCTTATCATACTTAGCCATGGTGTCGAACAGCTTGTTGGAGGCGTCCCGGGGATGGCTGGTCATAAACCGGATCAAAAAGTCGCCGGGAATCTGGGCAATCTGCTCCAAAAGGTCGGCAAAGTCCACGCCGCAGGACAAATCCTTGCCATAGGAATTCACATTCTGACCCAGCAGGGTGATGTCTTTTACGCCGCTTTCAATCAGGCTGCGGCACTCGCGCAGAATATCCTCCGGCTGACGGCTGCGTTCCCGCCCCCGGACATAGGGAACGATGCAGTAGGTGCAGAAATTGTTGCAGCCGTACATGATGGAGACCCAGGCTTTCAGCTGGGAATCCCGCTGCTGGGGGATGCCTTCGGCGATAGAACCCGGCTCGTCAGTAATATAGAACTGCCGCTTTTTTCCATCCAGCACCTTCCACAGGATTTCCGGGAACTGCCACAGATGGTGGGTGGAGAACACCCCATCCACATGGGGGTAGCTGGCTTTGATCCGGCTGGAAACCACTTCCTGACCGGCCATGCAGCCGCACAGGAAGATTTTCTGAGCCGGATGACGGCGTTTGGTATGGGTCAGCGCACCCAGGTTGCCGAAAACCCGCTGCTCAGCGTGTTCCCGAATGGCACAGGTGTTCAGAATCACCACATCTGCGCCTTCCGCTTCCGAGATCATGCGGTAGCCGCTCTGAATCAGATATCCCCGCAGTTTTTCGGAGTCGGCTTCATTTTGCTGACAGCCGTAGGTTTCCACATAAGCGGTGGGAACCTGTCCGCGGGACTGCCAGTAAGCGGCGATTTTATCACAATAGGCGAACTGATGCTCCAGTTCTTCCTGGGAAATAACAGTGGTTTTGGTATTCATAGGGGAGTCCTCCAGTGGATACAATCTCAACTATACATGATAACAGTTTTGCTTCTTCTTTTCAAGTGCGGATCGCGAGAAATGATGGAAATGATTGCGGCTCTGGCAATAAAGAAAGTTCCGCAGCGGGATGAAAAACGTCTCTTGCCCACAGGCTGTGAACGGCGGATATGAAACAGAAAACGTCTTTGCTGGAAGAACATAAATCCGCTGTATATGGGCACATTGCACAGTGCAGTTGTGAAAAATATGTGAATTTTCCATGACGAAATAGAGAATTGTACAAAAATTTGCAATCCAAAGAAGGAATACTTGCAAAATAACAGTCAATCCGTTATAATACCGACAAGTGGTTTTGCTTCATTTAATTGAAGTATTAAAGCAATGATATCCTGCAAATTTTCGATAAAAATCTGGTTTATGTGATTTTTTGATATTCTTAACCGTTCCTTTGCAAAAGGAAAGTGAAGCGCTGTAAGGCTATTACTTTTGAGAAAAGTAATTGTCATATATTTTTTAAAAGGGAGGATTTTTTCAAAATGAAAAAGTTCAACAAGGTTCTGTGCATGATCCTGGCACTGGTTCTGGTGCTCGGTCTGGCTGCATGCGGTTCCAGCAGTTCCGGCAGCGATTCCGGTTCCGCCGACTTCAAGATCGGTATTATTACCGGCACCGTTTCTCAGGGCGAGGAAGAATACCAGGCTGCCCAGAAGATGAAGGAAAAGTACGGCGATATGATCGTCACCGCGACCTATCCCGACAACTTCTCCACCGAAACCGAGCAGACCATCGCTACCGTTACCAACATGGCTGCTGACCCGGATGTCAAGGCCATTGTCTTTGTGCAGGCCGTCCCCGGTGCTACCGCTGCCATCAATAAGGTTAAGGAAACCCGGGATGATGTACTGTTCATCACCGGTGTTTGCGCAGAAGACCCCGCCGTCATCGCTGCAGCTGCTGATATCTGCATGCTGGTAGACGAAATCGCCATGGGTACCACTGTCGTTGACCAGGCAGCTTCCATGGGCGCCAAGACCTTCGTTCACATTTCCTTCGAGCGGCATCTGGGCTACGCTACCATCTCCGCCCGTCAGGCCGGCTTCAAGGCCCGCTGCGCAGAGCTGGGCATTGAGTATGTAGAAGCTACCGCTCCCGATCCCACTGGTGATGCCGGCGTTACCGGCGCTCAGGCCTGGGTTACGGAGAACATCAAGGTTTATGTGGATGAGTACGGCAAGGACACTGCTTTCTTCTGCACCAACTGCTCCATGCAGACTCCTCTGATTCAGCAGGTTGCCGAGCTGGGCGCTATCTTCCCCCAGCAGTGCTGCCCCTCTCCCTACCACGCTTACCCCTCCGCCTTTAACATCTCCACCGAAGGCCACGAAGGCGATGTGCCCTACATGCTGGAGCAGATCAAGGCCAAGGTTGCAGAGTATGGCAACACCGGCCGTATGTCCACCTGGGAAGTTCCCATCAATATGATGATGATCGAAGCCGGTGTGGAATACGCCATCAAGTGGTGCAAGGGTGAGATCACCGACCGCTGCGACGAAGAAGCTCTGCTGGCTGAGATGAAGAAGATCTCCGGTGAAGAGACCAAGATTTCTCACTACTCTGACGCCAACGGCGAACTGGACAACTTCTTCATGATTCTGTGCCCCTTCTACACCTTCTAAATTCTAGGGCGTACATCGTAACCTGACAGTTTTTTAGATCAATGCGCCCATCGGTCTTGATCGATGGGCGCATTTTTCTTCGGAAGTATGGCTGCCCTTGCGACGGCCGGCGGACAGACACATGAGTGCTGAACGATTTGCGCATCCCCATATGCACAAATCGTTTAGCGCTTATCAAAAAGGGGTTAACTATGGATAAGGAATATGTACTGAATATGGAGGACATCAGCAAAGAGTACTTTGGCAATAAGGTGCTCAAAGGTGTCCAGCTGAAGGTCAGACCCGGAGAAATTCACGCGCTGATGGGCGAGAACGGTGCCGGTAAGTCTACCTTGATGAATATCCTGTTTGGCATGCCGGTGATCCACAACACCGGCGGATACGGTGGCAGCATTGAGTTTGACGGGGAGAAGGTCACCATCGACAGCCCCAATAAGGCAATGCAGCTGGGTATCGGCATGGTGCATCAGGAGTTTATGCTGATTCCCGGCTTCACGGTGACGGAAAATGTCAAACTGGGCCGGGAGATTACCACGCCTACCGTGGCCAGTTCCCTGCTGGGCAAATCGCTGGAACGGCTGGATAAGCCTGCCATGGCAGCCGATACCCGGAAAGCGCTGGATACCATCGGCCTGAACATTGAGGACTATGCCATGGTGGCGGGTATGCCGGTAGGCTATATGCAGTTTATCGAAATCGCCCGGGAAATTGACAAAACCGGCATCAAGCTGCTGATTTTTGATGAACCCACCGCGGTGCTGACGGAATCGGAAGCAGACCGGCTGCTGGATACCATGCGGGTCATCGCCTCCAAGGGCATTGCCATTATCTTCATTACCCACCGGATCAACGAGGTAATCGCCGTTACCAATTCCATGACCGTTCTGCGCGACGGCACCTTTGTCAGCCGCCTGGAAACCAAGGACACCACGGCTGCCAAAATTGCCGAACTGATGATCGGCCGGAAAGTGGAAAAACTGGTGGACAACATGACCCAGGATAACCGGGGCATTCGTGACGATGATCTATTGCTTACGCTGAAAGACTTCTATGTGGATATGCCTGGCGAGCGGGTTCGGGGAGTGGATCTGAATCTGCGCCGGGGAGAAATCCTGGGCATCGGCGGCCTGGCAGGTCAGGGCAAGGTTGGCATACCCAACGGCATTCTGGGCCTGTATCCCTGCAGCGGCGAAGTGGAGTTTGACGGCCAGAAAATTAACCCGTCCAAGCTGGGCGACGCGCTGAAAAAGGGCATCGCTTTTGTATCGGAAGACCGCCGGGGCGTGGGTCTGCTTCTGGGAAAATCCATCCAGCAGAACATTATCTTCACAGCCATGCAGATTCAGGGCAAGTTCCTGCGGAAATTCGGCCCCATTACCCAGTTCAACGGGAAGGCAGCCAAACAGCATGCCCTGGAAATGATCAAAGCTTTGGATATTCGCTGTACAGGGCCGGAGCAGTATGCCGGACGGCTCTCCGGCGGCAACCAGCAGAAGGTTTGCCTGGCCCGGGCCATTACCATGGAGCCGAAGCTTCTGATTGTTTCCGAGCCCACCCGCGGCATTGACATCGGCGCAAAGAAGCTGGTGCTGGAGCTGCTGGCCAAGATGAACCGGGAGCAAGGCATGACCATCATTATGGTCAGTTCGGAGCTGAACGAACTGCGCAGTCTCTGTGACCGGATTGCCATTGTTTCTGACGGAAAGCTGACCGGTATCTTTGGACCGGACGCTTCCGACGCCGAGTACGGCCTGGCCATGTCCGGCGTTGTGGAGGGAGGGAAAGACCATGACTAAGGAAAAACTGAAAAAGACCATGGATGCCATTGGCTGGCCCAGACTGATCGTGTTTTTGTTCTTTGCGGCGATTGTTCTGACTGCTTACTTCAATGGCATTGACGTAGCCTCCTACTTCTCTTCCACGCTGAAATATTGGGGCATGTGGGGAATTCTGGTGCTGGCCATGGTTCCGTCCATTAAGTGCGGCATTGGCCCCAACTTTGGCGTCAGCCTGGGTATTGTCTGCGGCCTGCTGGGTACGCTGCTGGCCATTGAGTTTAACATTGCTCCCCGGGTCAACGCGGCAATGCCCGGTGCAGGCCCCTGGATGGCCATGCTGTTTGCCATTGTCGTTTCCATTGCGGTGGCCTGGCTTGTGGGTATCGGCTATGGCAAGCTGCTGAACATGGTCAAAGGCAGTGAGATGACCGTTACCACCTATGTTGGCTATTCCGTCATTTACCTGATGTGTATCGTCTGGTTCCGGGCGCCGTTCAGCAGCGGCGAAATCATCTGGCCCTTGGGCGGCGCCGGTGTGCGTAACCCGGTTTCCCTGGAGTCCAGCTTTGCTTATCTTCTGAATGACTTCCTGGGCTTCAACCTGGGCCCGGTGTACATCCCCACTGGCATTATCCTGTGCGTGCTGCTGGTGTGCCTGGTGGTGCATTTCTACTTCCGCTCCAAGACCGGCATCGCCATCACCGCTGCCGGTGCCAATCCCACCTTTGCCAAAGCCAGCGGCATCGATGTGGATAAGATGCGCATCAAAGGCATCACCCTGTCTACCGTGCTGGGTGCCATGGGCATTGTTGTCTACACCCAGGGCTTCGGCTATCTCCAGGCATATGCGGCTCCGCTTGCCATGGGCTTCCTGTGCGTTGCTTCCGTTCTCATCGGCGGTGCAACCACCACCAAGGCAACCATCACCCATGTGATTATCGGTACGTTCCTGTATCAGGGTCTGGTCATTTTCACGCCCCCGGTTTCCAATGAGTTGTTGGCAGGTACGGATATTTCCGATACCATGCGCCAGATCATCCAGAACGGCGTTATCCTGTACGCCCTGGCAAAAGCGAAAGGAGGTTCTTCCAATGAGTAACACACCTTTGAACAAGAAAAACTCTCTGGACGGCCTCAAACGGTTTGTGTTTGACAACAAAGTTATCTTGTTGTTTGTCCTTCTGAGCATTGTCTGTATTCTGATTGCCGATACCAATGCTTCCTATGTCGCATCCGAGGTCTTTACCCGTTTTGGCCGGAATACCTGTCTGGTGCTGGCGCTGATCATTCCCTGCCTGGCGGGTTTGGGCATGAACTTCGGTATCGTCGTTGGCGCTATTGCTGCGCAGCTGTCCATCTTCTGGGTGGTTCACTGGGGCTTTACCGGCATCGGGGGACTGCTGCTGTGCGTGCTGATCTGCACCCCTCTGGCGGTTGTCTTCGGCTGGCTGTTGGGCAAGCTGTTTAACAAGACCAAAGGCTCTGAAATGATTACCGGCTTGGTGCTGGGCTTCTTTGCCGATGGCCTGTACCGGCTGTTTGTTCTGTATATCATCGGCGGCGTGATTCCCTTCGACGATCCCAATCTGCTGGAGCGGGGATTCGGTCTGCGCAACGCCTTTGACCTGACCGGAAATCTGAAATACTCCCTGGATGATATCAGCTTCCTGACCACCGTTTCTGTGCTGAGTGTGGTTTCGATTTTCTCAACTCTGGTGCTGTCTTCCTTTGACAAGAAGATGGGCAGGGAAGTCAATGCCAAGCAGGTTACCGGAAAAGTTGCAGCTTCGGTTGTGGTGCTGTTGGTGAGCATCGTTGCCAGATTCGTTCCAATTCTGCATGACATGCTGGGCGGCAACCGGCTTCTGATGTCGGATGCGGTTATGCTGGGAGGCATTGGCCTGCTGGTGTATGCCGCAGTCATGCTGGCCTGGAAGCGGCCGGAAAAGGGAAGCGGAGCTTTCCGCAAACTGGTGAATCTGGCAGTTTTGGCTCTGGTTTTGCTGGTGTCCAATTTCATCCCGGCTGTCAACAAGCTGTACCGCTCTGTACGGCTGCCTGCCATGACCTACGCAGTCATTTGCTTCTTTGTGTTCTTCAACAACTGGATTCTCAGCACCCGTCTGGGCCAGAATATGCGCACAGTAGGTCAGAGCCGCAGTGTTGCAACTTCTGCAGGCCTTGATGTAGACAAAACCCGAATCATTGCCACCTGCATTTCTACCGTCATGGCCGCCTGGGGGCAGTTGATTTTCCTGCAGAACCTGGGTACCTTCAATACGGTGCAGCAGCAGTCCAACGTGGGCTTGTATGCAGTAGCGGCCATCCTGGTTGGCGGTGCAAATGTGCAGAAGGCCAACAACAAGCAGGCGATTATTGGCGTTTTCCTGTTCCACACCTTGTTCGTGGTGGCTCCTCTGGCGGCAACCAAGCTGGTGGGCGACTCTGCCATCAGTGAGTATATCCGGATGTTCTTCTCTTACGGTGTCATCGCGGTTTCTCTGGCAATGCACGCCTGGAAGTCCAGCGGCGGCCGGAAGCCCGGCGCAGAGGGGATGAGCGCTGTGATGATGCAGCCAGTAAACCCCGCCGCAAATTCCCGTCCCAAGTAAATTCCCAAACAAATAAAAACTGCCGCAGGAACTTCCTGGGGCAGTTTTTTGCGCCGTTTTACTTCATCTGCTGGCGCAGAAGCGCTTCCACTTCGGAAGCCTTCAAAACCTTTCCCATGGCGGCAACGGTTTCGTTAATGACCAGGGCAGGCATGCGCATTGCGCCGTAGGTCATGACTTTCTCCATATCGGTGACATACTCCACCTCTACAGAAAGACCCAGATTTGCTGCGGCAGACTTGGCGTTCTCGTACAGCTCGTGGCAGGACTTGCAGCCGGAACCGAGCACCTTGACGCTGGTGATGCCGTTTGCGCTGCCGCAGCAGCCGCCGCTGCAGACGCAGACCGTTTCTGCAGCTTCCTGGCTCTGGGCGCAGCTGCAGGAACAAGGCTGAGAAGCTTCCTTTTTCTTACCAAAATGAAACAATGACATACGTTTTCCTCCTAAAGTTATGAAAATTATTGCAAATTTGATGATTTACACCAAAAGATGGGCAATGGCGTTGAAGAAGTAACCTACGATGATGATACCCAATGTGCAGATGGCGATAAAGACCCCCAACAGCTTGGGCTTGACAGCCTTGCGCAGCATAATCATGGAAGGCAGCGACAGTGTGGTGACGCCCATCATGAAAGACAGAACCACACCCAACTGGGCGCCTTTGGCAAGCAAGGCTTCTGCAATGGGAATGCAGCCAAAGATGTCGGCATACATGGGAATTCCCACCACCGTTGCGATGAGAACGCCCAGAGGATTCCCAGTGCCGAGCACAGCGGTCACAAAATCCTGAGGAATCCAGTTGTGGATCACAGCACCGATGCCCACACCCACCAGTACATAGGGAAATACCTTTTTGGCGGTGGAGCATACCTGTTCCCAGGCATAGCGGATGCGGTCCCGGACATGCAGCTGCTCTTGAGGCAGATCTATGGCGCTGGCTCTTCGGATGTAGCTTTCAACCTGATCTTCCAGGTGCATTTTTTCGATCAGGCTGCCGCCAATGACAGCAATCACAAGACCCAGTACCACATAAACCGCAGCCACTTTCCATCCGAAAATGCTCATCAGCAGTACCAGTGACCCAAGATCCACCATTGGCGAGGAAATCAAAAAGGAGAAGGTCACCCCCAGCGGAAGCCCTGCACTGGTAAAGCCAATGAACAGCGGGATAGAGGAGCAGGAGCAAAAGGGCGTCACCGTGCCAAGCAGGGCTGCCAATGCGTTTGCGCCGATGCCGTGGAACCTGCCCAAAATTTTCTTGGTCCTCTCCGGTGGAAAGTAGCTTTGAATGTAGGAAATGATCAAAATCAGGCATCCCAGCAGGATCATGATCTTGATTACGTCATAAATGAAAAACTGGATACTTCCGGTAACCGGGCTGCCCAGATCCATACTAAAACCGGATAAAATCCGGCCGATCAACCGGTTCAGCCACTGCATTCCCAGAATTTCCTTCTGAAAAAAATCCCATCCAGACATATTTCACCCTCGTTTCTTCGATATATCAAAAAATTTTGATGTTTAGGCCAAAGGTATCCCCCATTCCGCAGAATGGGGAAGGACATACAATCAGATATGCTGACAGTCCGGGCATTGCCTGTCTTTCGGCGTGGTGATTTGCCGCAGCAGTGTCAGTGCCAGATCACAGCCGGCGGGGTTGAGGGAATAGTGGGTCCATTTTCCCTCCTGACGGCTGGTCACCATACCGGATTCACACAATATTTTCATGTGGTAGGACAGTCCGGACTGGGTAAGCTGCAGCTGATCCTGGAGCTTGCAGGCGCAGCGTTCTCCGCCGCGAAGCAATTCCAAAATTTCCAGACGGTTTGGGTCACAAAACGCCTTGAAAATCCTAGCTTGCTGCTGATATACTGTCTCCATCTGGTGCACCCCCAAATCAAAATCTTTTGATGTCATCAGTATACGCAGGTATTGCGAATTTGTCAATAGTCATATCAAAATTATTTGATGTGATATTGGATGCAGAGAAGGGAGGAACGTCAGGTTAGGATATTTTCGCCAATTTCTGGAAGGATAAGTTTACATAAATCTTAAGTATTGCCACATTGCTTTTTTACGATTTCGTAGTATATAATACGGGTATGAGAGGAAAGCGGAGGGGTTCCATGAAACGCTGGTTCACGGTAGGAATTGTGTTGCTGCTGCTGTTGGCAAGTGCCATTCTGATTTTGCGGCAGGGAGTAGACCCGGAAAATTATCTGGGTGATTGGTACTGCGCAGGTGACGGTACGTTGTACCGGTTCCGGGAGGGAATCCTGGAATGCGAAAAATACAGCTATGGGCTGTCTGACGGCAGCGTGTTCAGTGGTGCGTATACCTTCAGCAGAAACTGCGTGGTTGTTTTTCTGGTGGGAGCAGAGGGGCCGGAAGCTGTGAAAGAGCTGCATCTGGCCCGCAGTCCCCAGGGAAATGTTCTGCGGGAAGGAAAATATGGAGAGGGGAACGTGGTGTTTTACCGCAACCGGGAAGCCGCGGTCCAAAACAGATAAAAAATTGCCCTCCGGCGTACAATCGCCGGAGGGCTGTTTGTTATACATGGAATCGGTCGTAGCTTTCGTAGCAGTCCAGACAGAGTTTCTTTCCGCCCGCCAGACGAATCCAGTTGGCGCCGGTGGTTTCGCCGCAGCATTCGCAGACGTAGGAGTCGAAGAGCTTTGCCTTTTCCGGCAGCCGGATGGTGGTCTGCTTCACATCGAACAGTTCCTGAGGCTGGTGGGACTGATAGTAGGCAAAGGATTCTTCCTTGGTCATGGCAGTATCCCGGGGCTTTAATACCAGCCGGACAGACTTGCCGGTTTTGCGGTTGTAGAAGGAGTAGGCCTGCTTTCCACGCATGTGAAACAGCAGATTGCCCTTGCCAATGCTGCATCCCAGAATAGCCTGGATGGCATCGACGCTGCAAGCATCATTTTCCGCAATGCACACCACTTGTTCGTCGGCAGAAAAATGCAGATCCAGCAGTTCAATGGCATACAGGGCCGCTTTGTAGCCGATGGTCAGACCGCCGCAGACGTGACCATGAAATGCAGCAGCCTTTTCCCACAACATTTTATTTTCGTCCATAGGTAACACTCCATTCTTTCTATAATGCCAACCAGTCCATGGTGACGATGGTGGTGGTAATGGTTTCGGTAATGGTTCCGTGCTCAGAGATAGTGCGCAGATAGTCGGCAATGACCCTTTCTTCTTCCGGGGTGATGTCCCGGCAGAGTCTTGCCCGGCTGAGGGTCCAGGCAATCTGGGCATCCAGGGTTTTCACCGGATGCCAGAGTTCTTTGTGGTACTGAATATTGGGTTCATACCCCTTCTCCCACAGATATGCAAAGGCATAGGCAATTGTGGCATCTTTCTGGGCATTGTCCTGGCGGATGCCGATTTGTGCCAGCGCCTGGGACAAAACCCCGTCGTGCCGCCGGGTATTTGCCCGGAAGAAGCAGGCTTTTCTGGCACAGCGCACCATTTTGTCGAAGGTATCATAGTCGCTGACTGCCGGTGTCTGATGGGCAAACACCACATCAAACTTTTTTTCCCAGCTTAAGCTTTCCAAGGACTGGCTGTGCCAGTCCAGGCAGTAGAAGGACGCGTTGGTGATTCCCAGTTCTGCAGCCCGGCTTCTGGCCCCGGCGATCATCTTTTCCGAAAGGTCGCAGCCTACCGCCTGTTTGACATAGGGAGCCAGGGCCAAGGTAAGGGTTCCGGCGCCGCAGCCGATATCCAGAACGCAGGCATCTTTTTGAAGGACACCTTTCTGCTGCATCTGTTTGAGAAAGGAATGTCCCTCTAATGTAGGAATGGGCTTGTTCACATAATCTTGAGCAGCGCTGTCCCACATTTGCCGGTGAATCTCCGGCTGAAATTCGGTTTTCCAGAGCTCTTTTAAGTCCATTCCGCTTTATCCTCCGTATTGACCAGAACCACATGCTGCCCTTCCAGCTGGGCAACTCTGGCATCGACACCGTAAACTTCCCGAAAGGCTGTGGAGTCCAGGATGGAATGGTCGCCGTAACGATATACTTCGCCCTGCCGCAGAAGCAGGAATTTGTCACAGAACCGCAGAGCCAGAGACAAATCATGAATCACAATAATGGCAGTCAGACCGTCTTTGTGGCACAGCTCCCGGACGATTTCCAATACCTGATATTGGTTGCGGATATCCAGGGAGCTGGTAGGCTCGTCCAGAAGCATAACCTTTGGCTGCTGTGCCAGGGCTCTGGCGATCATGACTTTCTGCCGCTCACCGCCGGACAGCTCGTTGAGAAATCGTCCCCGCAGGGCATCCAGCCCCATTCGGTCCATGGCCTCGTGGACGATGGCGTGGTCTTCTTCTGTAAATCCCCACTTCATGTAGGGCCGACGGCCCAGCATTACCACATCGTGGACCGTCATTTGGGTATTGGCAACGGACTGAGAGACAAAAGCCACGCTCCGGGCAATATCCCGGTGGGACATGGTCAGAAGGTTTTTTCCATCCAGCAGAAATTCTCCGCTGTCCGCCTTCAGAATGTTATTGAAGCATTTGAGCAGGGTGCTTTTTCCCACGCCGTTATTGCCTAAGATTGCCAGAAACTGTCCCGGCTCCAAATCGAAGCTGACATGCTTGAGAACTTCCGGGCAGCCTTTGTAGTGATAGCAGATGTTGTTTGCCTGAATCATTTGTTTTTTCCTCCTTTGAACAGAAGGTACAAAAACAGAGGCCCGCCCAGGAACGACGTGATGGCGCCGATGGGAAGAATCACCGGGGCAATGGCTACCCGGGCAAACAGGTCACTGAGCAGCAGCAGCGTTGCCCCTGCCAGAACAGAACCGGGAATGACATACACATGGTTGTTGCCCACCACCATCCGTACAATGTGGGGAGCCACCAGGCCGATAAAGTTAATCAGGCCGATGTTGGAGACAATCACCGAGCTGGTCAGACAGCACAGAACCATGTTGACCAGGGTCAGCTGCTTGACGTTGATACCCAGGCTCAGAGCGGTTTCCTCACCGTTGAGCAGGGCGTTGTAGTCCCAGCGATGGAGAAAACAGTAAACAATCAAAATGGCAACCACCAGAGCCATCAACCGCATATCTTCCCAGCCGGTGCTGCCCAGATCGCCGAAGGTCCAGAAAACCAGGGTTGCCAGTTCCACTTCGTCGGCAAAGTACTGAATCAGCGTGGTGGCACCGGAGAGCATGGAGCTGATGGCGACACCTGCCAGCACAATGCCTTCCGGAGAAATTCGACGGAATCGGGACAGACCCAGAATGAGAACTGCCACGGCAATGGAGCCGAGGAAGGAAAACAGCGGGATGCCGATGCCCATATTGCTGCCCATGCCCAGAGCCACAATGGCAAAGGCGGCGCCAAAGGTTGCACCCTGAGATACACCCAAAGTCGAGGCAGAAGCCAGAGGATTTCGCAGAATCGCCTGCAAAATACATCCTGCCAGTCCCAGTCCCGCTCCTGCCAGAATGGCGGTACAGATTCGGGGCAGGCGGTTGTTCTGGACCACCAGATTGATTTTCTTGTCTTGGGACAGGCCGAAGATTCCCTTGATGAGTTCTCCGATGGGGGTATTGTAGGAGCCTGCCCGCAGGGACAGCAAAATGGCAAACAGCAGGATCAGAGTCAGAATCAGCAGAAAGCAGATGCTTCTGGCTCGATTTTTTTGATAAGCGTTATCCGGCTGCTTACTGGCCAAGGACGATGGGACGGAATTCATAACCTGCCTCCTTCAGATCTTCATAAGGATTGGCGCCCAGGATCATTTCGAAGATTTCTCCTGTCTTTTCTTCGACATCCACATCGGAGAATTCTTCCGGGAACAGGACGCTGGCGGCGTAGTAGGCATCTGCCAGAGCGGTTTCCAGGTTGGTGGCGGAGGAGCGGAAGGAAATCTGGGAATAGACCTTTCCAGATTGAACAGCAGTAAGGGCGTTGTAATAGTCGGGATTTTTGGCATAGTCCTCGTTAATCAGCTCCATGCCGTTGAAGTCCAGAAAAATCACATCCGGGTCCCAGGTAAGAACCTGCTCCAGGTCAATATCAAACGCACCGCTTTGTCCGGTGGTGTCCGCCAGATTCTTGGCGCCAATCAGAGCGAAGGGGCCATATCCGGCTTCGGTGCCTTCAAAACCGTGGGCGCCTTTGAAGGAAACACCGGCCACATAAACAGAGGGCTTTTCTTCTTCCGGAATGTCCGCAGTGCGCTGGCTCAGGTCATCTTCCAGACCATGCAGATACTCCGTCAGCGCTTCCGCCCGATCTTCCATCTGGAACAGCTCTCCCAGAATCCGGATGGTTTCGTAAGCTTTGTCATCCAGCGTGGTGTCGCTGCCGGGCACTACCACCACCGGGGTGCCGGTTTGTGCAGACAATTCATCCGGATCAACGGAAGCGTAGGCACTCATGACGATGACCTGAGGGGCAACAGTGATGATTTCCTCGGTGTACGGTTCGCCGTTGGCGCCGATCACCGGCAAGGACTGGAATTTGTCAAAGTTCACATAGTTATACAGCCGGGACATGCCGGGCTTGGTTTCGTAATCTTCCACGCCCACCACCAGATCGGCGGCGCCTACATAACAGCTGTAACGCAGCGCACCAACGCCAACGCAGACGATGCTTTCCACCTGTGCGGGAATCTCCACTTCACGACCGCTGCCGTCAACAATGGTGCGGGTGGAACTGGTCGTTTGGCTGACGGAGGCCAGAGTTTGCTCCGGCTGCTTGGGGCTTGCGCAGGCTGCCAATGTCAGGGCAAGGGAAGCGCTGAGAACAAGACTTAAAAATTTGGGTGTACGCATAGCAATGGGTTCCTTTCTATGTTTCAGCGGACAAAACGTGTCCGCCTTTGCAATACTCCCATATTATACCGATATCTTTTTACCGACACAAGCCCCCCGGGGGGTTTCAAAATCAGCTTTCTTCCCATATTTTTTCTGTACAAAAAAGGTGCGGCTCCTATCCGCTGGAATAGAAGCCGCACACATTATTATAGTTAAAGATTAGCAGGTAGCGCCGCCTTTAACCGTCTTGTTCAGGATGGAGCACTTGTCAACGGTTCCGCTGATCAGCTTTTCATTGACGTAGTCAAAGCCCAGGCGGGTTACGGTATCGGCAAACCGCTCGCCGGTGATGCCCTCATCCCGGAACAGCAGGATGGCCTTTTCCACGACCTCAAGCACTTCTTCCTCGCTGGTGAAGAGCTTGGTCAGAGGTACGCCATGGGCAACCTTCTTGCCCCAGCGGCCGCCCAGGTAGATCTTGTAGCCGTTCTGGTATTCTTCCAGTGCGCCGAAGGGGCACTTGCCCTTGCAGCGTCCGCAGTTGTTGCAGACGTTGGGATCAATCTGGATCTTGCCGTCCACAACCTTGGCAACCTTGATGGGGCAGTTGTTCTCCACCTGGCAGTTCTTGCAGCCGCGGCACTTGGCGTAGTTCACCATGGGAACCCGCTGACCCACAATGCCCAGATCGTTCAGGTCGGGTTTGACGCAGTTGTTGGGGCAACCGCCCACGGCAATCTTGAACTTATGGGGCAGGGTGACACCGTGGTAGCCCAGATAGAACCGCTCGTGGATCTTCTCACTCAGACCGAAGGTGTCAATCAGACCGTACTGGCAGGTGGTACCCTTGCAGGAAACCACAGGACGTACCAGACTGCCGGTGCCGCCGGTAATCAGACCGTACTGGCCCAGGAATGCAATCAGCGGTTCGATGTCGTCGTACTTAACACCCTGAATTTCCATGGTCAGACGGGAGGTCATGGTAATGGCGCCGGAGCCGAACTTTTCGGCAGCTTCCGCAATGGCGTGATGCTCTGCGGCAGTGATTTTGCCGTTGCAGGTGATGACACGGACGTTGAATACATCGTCATACCGCTTGTCCTGGAGACAGCCAAGGCCCTTGACACGCTTGATTTCTTCAGCGCTGAGCTTGCCTTCGGTGCGGGGAACCTTCACGTTGTTCACAAACACGCCGCCTTCCAGAACCCGGGTGTTGGTATAGCCGTACGCCTTCAGTCGGTTCTGCAGGAAGTAGCCCCGCTTGCCCTTGGCGCAGACAAGCAGCAGTTTGGCATCCTTGTCCAGGCCTTCGATGGGGCCATTGACCTTGCCCAGGTCAACCCACATGGCGCCGGGAATGGCAGCGGCGGGCTGGGCGTCGATGACTTTGTAGCCCTTGGCTGCGCCGGCAGCGTACTCGGCAGGGGTGAAGGTTTCAAATGCACCGACCAGCTTGTTTTCCAGGATGGTGCAGGCCTGTGCGAAGGGATGGATGGCAGTGGAGAAGGGAGGTGCGTAGGCAAAGTCCATGGTACCGAAGTCCTCTACCTTGGCACCCAAAGAAATGCTGGCTACTGCAATATCTACCATTTTGTCCACGCTGCCGGCACCCACAACCTGGATACCCAGCAGTTTGTGGCTGTCCCGGTCGGCGATCACCTTGGTGACGAAGGTGGAAGCATCGGGGTAGTAGTGGGCTTTGTCATCAGTGACACAGGTTACGGTGATGGGATTGAAGCCCTGATCCTTGGCCTGAGCCTCGGTCAGACCGGTGCGGCCGGCATTCAGATCCTTGGCCAGCTTTACAACACCGGTACCCAGGCAGCCGCCGTAGGGGGAGGAAACCCCGGTCAGGTTCTTGGCCAGGCACCGTCCGGTTATGTTGGCGGTAGAGCCCATGGCAGACCATTGAGGCTTTCCGGTGATCCGGTTAAAGACCTGGGCGCAGTCGCCCACGGCATAAACATCGGGCAGATTGGTTTTCTGGTATTCGTCCACAACGATGGTGCCCCGGTTCATTTCCAGGCCGGAGCCGTTGAGGAAGGCGGTGGCGGGACGCACACCAATGGCCAGAACGACTACCTCGCCGGGGAATGTGCCGATGCTGGTGCGCACGCCGCTGGCTTTGTCGCTGCCCAGCACTTCTTCCAGTCCGGCACCGGTGACGATGCGCAGTCCTCTGGTCTGCAGCTGGCGGCGGATGTACTCTGCCATATCGGTATCAAACAGGTTGGGCATGACCTGGTCGGCCATATCCACAACGGTTACGTTCAAACCCTTCGCCATCAGGTTCTCGGCAATTTCCAGACCGATGAAGCCACCGCCTACCACTACGGCATTGCGGCAGTTGTTCTGCTCCACATAGCTGCGCAGACCGATGGCGTCGTCAGGAGTCCGCATGGTGAATACACCGGGCAGATTGGTTCCGCCCACGTTGGGTACGAAGGGGAAGGCACCGGTGGCAATAATCAGCTTGTCATAGCTAACGGTTTCGCCGTTGGCGAAGGAGACCGTCTTTGCGTTTGCGTCAATGCCCACAGCTTCCATCCCGGTACGAACCTGGGCACCGGTGAGGGCGGAGAACTTGGCGGGGGTATTGACGATCAGTTCCTCCCGGGTTTCGATGCTGCCGCCCACGTAATAGGGCAGGCCGCATCCGGCATAGGAAATGTCGGTTCCTTTGGTGTAAATGCAGACTTCTGCGCTGCGATCCTGGCGCAGAATTTTGGCCGCTGCCTTGGTACCGGCAGCCACGCCTCCGATTACGATGTATTTCATGCGTCTCACTCCTTATTTAGGTTGGGTATTTTTTCCTGCTTTCCTTGTTGATTATAGCAGAATTATATGATAAAATCAACTTATCGTTACTTATTGTATGATTATATATATTTATCGATGGGCGGGGGGACTATGTTAGATTATCGAATGGGCACATTTCTTGCCCTGTGTGAGACGTTGAGTTACCACAAAGCCGCGCAGCAGCTGCATATTTCCCAGCCTGCGGTTACCCAGCACATTCAGTTTCTGGAACGGGAATATGGCTGCAAGCTGTTCACCTATGAAAACCGCAGCCTCCAGAAAACCCAGGCTGCCATGGTACTGGAGCAATACGCCAGGTCTGTACGCTATAACGACGAGGATGTACGCCATCGGCTGAAAGACCGGGAAATTCAGGAAATCAAAATTGGCGCTACCAAAACCATCGGTGACTATGTCATCAACGAGCAGGTGCGGCGGTTTCTCGCCCGGGAGAACAATGCACTGACGCTGATTGTGGAAAATACGGAACATCTTTTACGGCTTCTGGATGAAAATCAGCTGGATTTTGCCATTGTGGAAGGCTATTTTGACAAACGGCAATACGCATGCCGCTGCCTGCGCCAGGAACCTTTTGTAGGAATCTGCCAGAAGGGACACCGGTTTGCCGGGAAGGAGATTACCGTTCCCCAGCTGATGGATGAGACCATTATCCACCGGGAGAAAGGCTCCGGCACCCGAGCCATCCTGGAACAGAAGCTGCTGGGCTATAATGAATCCTTCGTCCATTTCCACAGAAATATCTGCATTTCCAGCTTCAAGCTGATCCTGGAAATGGTGCGAAGCGGGGCGGGAGTCTCCTTTGTATATAAGGTGCTGGCAGACAGTGAACCGGATTTAGAACAATTCACCATTCAAGGGGAAAATATTGTCCGGGAGTTTAATTTGGTCTGGCTGAAAAACGCCAACATCCAGGAAAAAGTCCAACTGTTCTTTGGAGACAAATGAAGAGGGAAACAAAGCTTCTGTGTTGACAAATTGTGACTATGCTGGTAGAATAATCGAGTTAAGATAAATCTGCCGGATCGCTGAAGACGATGTAAGGGCTTTGAAACGATTTTTCTTTTCCTTACGGGGAGGGGATCGTGTGCCCTTTTCCGTCTGCGTCCGGTTTTTTTATTGCTGATACAGAGGAGAAGTATTATGAAAAAAATCATCCTTTTTTCCATTGTTTGCATGCTGCTTTTGTGCGCCTGCGCGCCCCAAACTCAGAATGAAGCCCAAACTGCCCCGATTTCCCAGACGGAAGATACGGTGCAGACAACCGCCGCATCCGGAACCGAAGTCCGCTTCACCGATGACCTGGGACGAGAAGTGACGGTAAACAATCCCCAGCGGGTCATTTGCCTGACAGCCAGCTATGCCGATGTCTGGTGCCTGGCAGGGGGTGCTGACAGTATTGTAGCCACGACCAATGCAACCTGGACGTATTTCGATTTGCCCCTGAAAGAAGATGTTGTCAATCTGGGGTCTTCCAGTGAGTTGAATCTGGAGCAGCTGATTGCTTGCGAACCGGATCTGATTCTGGCAAGCTGCGGCACCGACCGGAATATGGAACTGGAATCCGCTTTTGAGGAAATGGGTATGAATGTAGCCTATTTCTCCGTCAACAGCATTGACGATTATCTGCGGATGCTGAAGGTTTGCACCCAGATTACCGGCTGTGAAGAAAACTATGAAACCTACGGTGTCCAGGTAAAGCAGCAGGTGGAACAGGCACTGACCCGGCCGGATGGCTCCAAACCCAGTGTGCTGTATATCCGGGCCACCGGAAGCAGCTGTAAGGTAAAAAACAGCGAAGGCAATGTTTTGGGTGAAATGCTGGCAGCTTTGGACTGCGACAATATTGCCGACCGGGAGGAGAGCCTTCTGGAGCAGCTGAGCATGGAAGCCATTCTGGAAGCAGACCCGGAGTATATCTTCGTGGTGCTTCAGGGTGCCGACCCTGCCAATGCCCAGGAAATCCTGGAAACCACCCTGCTGAGCAATCCTGCCTGGAACACCCTGACTGCGGTGAAAGAAGGACGCTATTATGTGATGGATCAGGTCCTTTACAATCTGAAACCCAATGGAAGATGGGGGGAAGCCTATGAACAACTTGCGGATATCCTCTATCCGGAAGCATAAAAGTTTATTCTGGATTGGACTTTGCTTGCTGACACTGCTGACAGCCATCCTCAGTATTTGGACAGGCTCGGTGAACGTATCTGCACAGCAGGTGTTTGCCGCTCTGATCGGGCAGGATACCACTTCCACCGCTGCTCGGATTGTGCTGTTTACCCGGCTGCCCAGAACCTGCGCAGCCATGCTGGCTGGCGCTGCCCTGGCAGTTTCCGGTGCGGTGATCCAGACAGTGCTGAATAACCCACTGGCATCTCCCGGTGTCATCGGCGTCAATTCCAGTGCGGGCCTGGGGGTTGCACTGGTTTGCGCCGCCGCACCCACAGCCCAGCGGTTTACGCCGCTGGTTGCGTTTCTGGGAGCGCTGGCAGGCGTGCTGCTGATTCTGGGCCTGTCTCAGGGAACGGGAGCCTCCCGAATGACAGTAGTTCTGGCAGGCGTGGCCATTTCCAATTTGTTCAGTGCCGGCATTGACGGTGTGATTACCCTGGTTCCCGATGCGCTGAACGGCATTACGGATTTCCGCATCGGCGGTTTTACCGGTGTTACCATGCGCCAGCTGGCTCCGGCAGCCTGGATGATTCTGGGCAGTCTGGCGATTGTGCTGACCTTATCGCAGCAGTTGGATATTTTGGCTCTGGGCAGCGATACTGCCCAGAGTCTGGGTATGTCTGTAAAGCCCGTGCGGTTTTTGCTGCTGGTGTTGGCAGCGGCGCTGGCGGGCGCGGCGGTGAGCTTTGCCGGACTGCTGAGCTTTGTAGGATTGATTGTGCCCCATGCGGTCCGCCGGATTCTGGGGGAGGACAATCTGCCGGTGCTGGCTGCCTCCATCCTGGGCGGCGGGATATTTGTCACCCTCTGTGATTTGCTGGCACGGGTGCTGTTTGCGCCCTTCGAGCTGCCGGTGGGCATTGTTCTGGCCTTTACGGGAGCGCCCTTCTTCCTGTGGCTGCTTCTGCGGCAGAAAGGAGGCCGGGGATGATCCAGATTCAGAATTTAACCACCGGCTACCCGGGGAAAGTGGTTGTGCAGGATGTCTCCGTTGACTTTCTGCCTGGACAGGTGCTGGTTTTGTTGGGGCCTAACGGCAGCGGAAAATCCACGCTGCTGAAAGCGGCCTTGGGCTTGCTCCCAGCGGAGCAGGGGACGGTGCTCTACGACGGTGTGGATATCCGCCAGATGAAACGAAAGCACGTTGCCCAGAAAGCCGCTTTCCTGACCCAGAGCCGAAATACCCCTTCCATTTTGTCCCTGCGGATGGTGCTGCACGGACGGTTTCCCTACTTGTCCTACCCCCGGCAGTATTCCAAGGCGGACTATGCCATTGCCCGGAAAGCTATGGATGTTACCGGATGCCGCCAGCACGAGAATACCAATATCAACCAGCTCAGCGGCGGTCAGCGGCAGGGGGTATATCTTGCCATGGCGTTGGCGCAGGACACCGAAACGGTGTTTATGGACGAGCCGACTACGTATCTGGACATTCGCCGCCAGCTGCAAATTATGGAAACGGCACGAACCCTCGCCGATGAGGGCAAGGCGGTGGTGCTGGTGCTGCATGATATTTCCATGGCACTGCGGGGAGCAGACCGGATTGGGGTATTCCAGGACGGCAGGCTTTTGATGTGCGACACGCCGGAGAAGGTCTATGAAAGCGGCGTGCTGGACGGCGTGTTTGATGTCCATGTCCACTGTGCCGAAACGCCCCACGGCAAACAGTATTACTGTGTTGAAAGAGAGGAATGACCCATGCCCCATTTTCCCATGTTTATCGATTTGAAAGACCAGATTGTTCTGGTGGCGGGCGGCGGCAGCGTGGCTCTGCGCAAAGTGCGCAAGCTCCTGCCCTATGGCCCTGAATTCCGGGTAGTTGCGCCGGAAATTATGGAGGAAATCTCCCAGTTGCCGGAGGTGACGGCTATTTGCCGCCCATTCCGAATGGGGGATCTGCGTCCCCGCCCGGCTATGGTCATTGCTGCTACCAACGATCCGGAGGTGAACCGGAAAATCGCGCAGTATTGCAAAAAGCACCACATTCCGGTGAATGTGGCGGATTGCCCGGAGGAATGCAGCTTCCTGTTCCCGGCACTGGTGCAGCAGGGAGAATTTTCTGCCGGCATTACCACCGGCGGTGCCAGTCCCACAGCTGCGGTCTATTTTAAGGAGCAGCTGCAATCCGTGCTGCCGGAAAATCTGGATCAGATTCTTACCTGGTTGGAACAGCAGCGCCCGGAACTGAAGGCTTCCGTGCCGGAACAGTGCGCCCGAGCCGGGATCTTCCGCAGAATGTTTGATGCCTGCATGGCAAAGCGCAGACCCCTGACAGCCAAAGAAAAGAAAGCCTGCATAGACAACCAGACTGCCGGAAGCGTGGCGCTGGTTGGCGCCAGCTGCGGAAAAGCGGATCTGATCACCGTGCGTGGCCTGCGGCTGCTGCAGCAGTGTCAGGCAGTGGTGTACGACGATTTGATCGATCCGGCGCTGCTGGAGGCGGCACCGGAAACGGCGCAGCGGATCTACATGGGAAAACGCAGCGGCGAACACTCCGCGCCGCAAAAGGAAATCAACAGCAAGCTCATTGAACTGGCCCAGTCTGGCTTGCGGGTTGTCCGTCTGAAAGGCGGAGATCCCTATCTGTTCGGCCGGGGCGGGGAAGAGATGCTGGCGCTGAAAGAGGCGGGAATTTCCTGCCAGGAAGTGCCGGGCATTCCTTCCGCCATCGGCATTCCCGCGGAGGTGGGCATTCCGGTGACCCACCGGGGAGCCAGCCGGGGGCTGCATATCATCACGGCTCATACTTCGGATACTCCTGATGGACTTCCGGAGGATTTTGACCACTTGGCCAAGCTCTCAGGAACCCTGGTGTTCCTGATGGGCCTTGCCCAGCTGCCGAAAATTTCCCAGCGGCTGATTGCGGCCGGAAAGTCCCCGGATACCCCGGCGGCGGTGATCTCCGGCGGCAACTCCCAGAACCCGGCGTTGGTTCGGGCGCCGCTGTGGGAGATTCCGGAGAAAGCAAAGAATGTTGCTTCCCCTGCGATTATTATGGTAGGTCAGGTTGCGGCGCTGGATTTGTCCCAGAAGCCCCTCAGCGGCATTCGAGTCGGCATCACCGGCACAGCCCATGTGGCGAAGAAGCAGATTTCCGCCCTGGAAGCGCTGGGAGCGGACACCAGCTGGGTTACCCAGACAGAGGTAAAGAAGTACCCTTTGGAAGATGTCTTGCCCCAGCTGGAAGGAAAAACCGGATGGCTGGTGTTTACCAGTGCCAACGGCGTAAGGGTATTCTTTGAAGAGTTGGGCAATGATCCGGCAAAGCTGGCTGTTCTGGAAGGAAAAAAGTACGCAGTTATCGGCGTGGCCACGAAGAATATGCTGGCCCAGTACGGCCTGGAAGCGGATCTGTGTCCCCAGATTTTTACCTCGGAAGCCCTGGCCCGGGAGCTAGCCCAGACTGCCCGGAAAGAGGAAGCAATCTTCCTGCTGCGCTCCGCAATCGGGTCTCCTGTTCTGCCGGAAATTCTCACCCAAGCGGGACTGACCGTTTCCGATATTCCTGTGTATAATATTTCCGGAGAGGAAGCAGGGCAGACGCTGCCCCAGCTGGATTACCTGACGTTCTCCAGCGCCAGCGGCGTGGAAGCCTTTATCCGCCAATATGGAAGCCTTCCCGAGAATGTGAAATACGTCTGCATCGGAGGTATTACAGCCAAGAAGTTGGAAGCATATACTTCCTCTCCTTATCTGACCGCAGAGGAAATCACAGTGCCTGGTATAGTCCAGACCATTGTAGACGATGTGTTATAACCCGAGAAAGCCTGCCTGGTTGTCATCCCGGCAGGCTTCTTTTTATCTTTGAAAGCAATTCCTAATAATTCCTTAAGTTCAAAGTACAGCCATTGACTTTTGATTTTCGGCAAATTACTCTATAGACGGATGGCTATTTCATTCAATCGAACCCGAATATCACACATCCGGATTGTATTGCCGGAGATGGCAGCAGTCCGGAACAGAAAGGATGATAAGCATGAAACGAACCTCACGATGGCTGCTGATATTGGCACTGGTGATTGGCCTGATGAGCGGCTGTGGTACCAAACAGGCAGAGCAGCCGACCTCGGAATCCGTGACAGACACAGTTTCGGAAACGGGACAGACGGTGAAAACAGTGGATGAACTGCTGGCCGCCATTGCGCCGGGCGCAGAAATATACCTGGAGGCTGGGACATATAACCTGTCCACTGCTGCGGATTATGGTAAGGACACCGCCGGCGAGTATTACGAGTGGATTTCTGTGGGAGATGGTTATGCCCTTCGCCTGGTGGGAGTGGACGACCTGACCATTCGGGGCAATGGTATGGACAACACCACTTTGGCAGCAGAACCCCGGTATGCGAACGTAATGACTTTGCTCAACTGCAATAATGTGACCCTGGAGGATTTTACAGCCGGTCATACGGTCAGCGCGGCCGAATGTACAGGGGGTGTCCTCGCGCTGCAGGGATGCAGGGACATTACTATGAACCAGGTAGGACTCTACGGCTGTGGTGTCAACGGCGTTGCCGCGCAGTACTGCAGCAATATTTCCATCGGTGACAGCCGCATTTATGACTGTTCCAGTTCTGCGGTGACGGCAAACGAAAGTTCCGAAGTTACTGTGGAGCGTTGTGAAATAAATAACATCGGAGGTCGGAACTATGGCGGCTTTGCTGTATTTTCCGTAAACCAGAGCAGCGGCGTATCCATTTCCGACAATCGGATTTTTGATAACAACATGTACAGCTTATTGGTGGCCAGCGACGGCAGCCCGGTGGAAATGCGGGGCAATCAGATTACCGGAAACCGGGTGAGAGAAAGCGCCTTTAACCTTTACAACGCAGAGCTGGTTCTGGATGAGAACACATTTGAAAACAATACGATCCGGAATTGGTACCAGGACGGTGCGTCCAGCGCTGTGGACAAAGAAGGAAAAGCTCTTACCCAGGAGGACCTGGACAGTATGAATGTCCGCACCGAGGAAGAGCCGGGCGAGCGGGACGTGGTCCACGTGGCAACGGTGGATGAATTCCTGGAAGCCATTGCACCTAACACCGAGATCATACTGGACGAAGCACTGTATGATTTCAGCACAGCCGCTGGGTACGGAGAAACGGCCGGAGAATACTACTACTGGGAGGAAACTTTCGATGGACCGCAGTTGGTGATCTCTGACGTTAACAACCTGGTTATCCGCAGTGAGGATGGAGATGTAAAAGCGCACACCCTGACGGCAGTTCCCAGATACGCCAACGTGCTGAATTTCAACCGATGCAGCAACATCAGCCTGTCTGGCTTCACGGCAGGTCATACTGTGGAACCGGGCAGCTGTGCTGGTGGAGTTTTGAAATTTACCGACAGCGATTATATTCAGGTAGATAACTGCGGCCTATATGGCTGCGGCATTCTGGGCGTTCAGACGGAGTTCTGTGGCAATGTCCGGGTGAGCAACTGTGACATTTATGAGTGCAGCCAGGGCGGAATCTACATGTACGGCACTCAGGATATTGTCATCGAAAAGTGTACCTTCCGGGACCTGGGCGGCGACAGCATGATGTTCAGCGGATGTGAAAACGTGAAAGTGGATGAAAAGGCAGTAGACGGGAACACTTCCATTTCCTAGTCCTGACTTTGAGAAATCCTCAAAATTGCAGAAACATCCCAGACGATATCGTCTGGGATGTTTCAAAAAGAAACCGCAGAGCGTTCGCTCTGCGGCAATTGGCGGAGATGTGGGGATTCGAACCCCAGCGCCGGCGGAACCGACCTACCGGATTTCGAATCCGGACCCTTCAACCACTTGGGTACATCTCCATTTCGGCTGTCAGCCAAGCTATTATATCAGCGGAATCCGCAAAAATCAAGGATTTCTTTCGTACAAAAATTCCACGCCCCGAAGGACGTGGAATTTTATGAATCGGAAAATTACTGCTCTTTCTTCTTCAGAACGAAGGCTACTGCGGCCAGGGCTGCGCAGCTGACTGCGGCAATGACCACAATGGCGTTGGAGGAAGCGGGTTCTGCTTCGATTTCTTCTACCACAACGGTTTCAGTGGTGGTTTCCACGGCCTCGGTAACAGGGACGGTGGTTTCTGTTGCCTCCGGTTCCCGAACGGCGGCTTCCATCACAATGCGGCCGGAGCCGTCAACGGTGCTGTAATCCACGGTAAAACCAGGATACTTGGCAGCCAAGGGGGAGTTGTCAGCGTCCACAACGCCGCCTTCAAAGGCTTGAACATAATTTGCCAGAACCATGTAATCTTCCATCACATAGTCCAGAACGTTCACAGCGCCGTCGAACATGCTGAATCCATCGCCCAGATCCCGCAGGGTGTAGTTGTAGCCTGCCAGGTTATACTTGGCAGTCAGATCCAGGTCATCCCAAGCACCGATTTCCTTGTTGTAAACCTTCACATCATGTACCCGATATCCGCCGGTGGGAGCGCCAATCCATACACCCTTGTCGTCTTTCTGGGTGGAGTCGGGCCATTCGGTATCGATTTTATAGGTGATGCCGGAAACCTGGAGGAAGCCGCCGCACTCTTCGCCGGTACCGGCAGTCCGTGCGCCCCATTCCAGAGCGTCCAGCAGCTGCTGACCGGTAATGGTCTGCAGGCAGGCTACGTTGCCGAAGGTGTGGATGCTCTTGCAGGTCTGGTAGGAAATGTCACCGGTGATGGCGGTATTGCGCACGCCGCCGCCGTTCATAATAGCCACATCCACATCCATGTCCATGCTATCAAACAGGTAGTACAGAGCGTCAGCAGCAAAGTCACCGGTATTGGTTTCCTGGCTGCGAATCAGCCGGGTTCCGTCACTGGCATAGTTGTCAAATGTCAGAGCGGTGGAACCGATGACGGTGCCCAGCTGCTCGTCGATCTTCTTCATCCAGCTTTCTTTGATGGAAGCAACGGAAGCATCGCTGCACCATTCGGAGCCGTTGTACAAATCGGAGACCAGCTTGTAGCCTACAACCTCGGTTACCTCGTTGCCATCTTCATCCTTCACAGGATAGCCGTCTTCACCCATAACGGTTTCCAGAATTTCCTCGTACTCGATGAAATCCGTGGAAACGTCGCCGGTTTCAGCGTTGATGACCATCAGGCCGATGCGATCAAAATACTGACCTGTCTGAGACAGCATGACGCTGTTTCCGTCCTTGTCGGCCACTTCCTTGCCTTCCACGGTGCTGTGGGAGTGACCATCAATGAAGGCAGTCAGGCCGGATACATTGGCAATGGTTTCTTCGCTGGTCCAGGGCTGGGAAGCCTTGTCATCACCCAGGTGACCCAGAGCAATGACCTTGGTAGCACCGTCGGCTACGGCCTGGTCAATGGCAGCCTGGACATCGGCATACAGGGCAGCCCCATCTGCACCACCGGAGATGCCATAGATGTAATTGCCGTTTTCATCCTGGAAGTAGGCAGGGGTGGATTTGGTGAAAGATTCGGGTGTGGTGATGCCTACGATGGCCAGCTTTTCCTGACCCAGTTCAAACATCTGGTAGGCAGGCAGCACATTTTCTCCCCGAACGCCGTCAGCCTCCTCATAGAAGTTGCAGGAAACGTAGGGGAACTCGGCCCACTGCTGGATCTGCTGGCAGCCTTCCATACCATAGTCAAACTCATGGTTGCCCAAGGTTGCCAGGTCATATCCGGCGGCATTCATCAGCTTGATGACGGTTTCTCCCTTGTCCATGGAACCGTAGGCGGTACCCTGGACATGGTCGCCGGCATCTACCAGCAGAACATACTTGTACTGCTTCTGCAACTCTGCTTTCACCGCTGCGATTACGTCATAACTCAGAGGGCCATCAATGTAGGTGTGCACATCATTGGTGTACAAAATGGCGATGTCCTCCGAGGGCTGGGTTTGGGTGGCGGCAGCGGGAACCGTCAGGGAAAGTACCAGCATCAAAGCCAAAAGAATTGCGAAAAACTTGCGCATTTGAAATTCCTCCTTTACAAAGAATCCACCATCAGTGTACACTATTTCCTGTAAAAAGAAAATACCCAATTGTGTAAAATTCGACACAAATTCTAAGGTAGACAACCTTTGGGATTTATGCTACTCTTAAGGGGCAATCCAGGAAAGATAGAAAGGGCATGAAACCCCATGAATAAAAGAAAATTTGCGCTGCGCTTGTTGTCCGCAGCTTTGTTGATATCGATGTTGACCGCCTTGCTGGCCGGATGCGGCAATTCTCGGACTACCCGGGAAACGGAAGAAACAACCTATGGAATTGACGTAGCCCGCTACCAGGGTACCATTGATTGGCAGCAGGTTGCCCAGGCCGGGGTACAGTTTGCCATGGTTCGGCTGGGATACCGCAGCATGACCCAGGGACAGATCGTAGAGGACAGCAATGCCCGCTACAACCTCCAGGAAGCGGGAAAAGTAGGCATCCGCCTGGGAGCCTATTTCTTCTCCACAGCTGTATCGGAGGAAGAGGCCGTGGAGGAAGCCCAGTGGGTGGCTGAACTGCTGGCAAAGTACTCCATCACCTATCCGGTGGCATATGACTGTGAAGGCTTTGCCGATCCGGAGAGCCGGCAGTACGGATTGACCAAAACAGAACGCACCGATATTGCCCTTGCCTTTTTGGAGACCATTGAGGACTTGGGATATGTGGGTATGTTCTACGGCTCCAAGCATGACCTGGAGTGGAGCGAAGGATGGGAAATGGAGCGTCTTCAGGAGGACTATAAGATCTGGGTTGCTCAGTATCCGGCCCAGCCGTATCCGGAAACGGCCCAGTCCAGCTATCTTGGGGAGCATCAGATGTGGCAGTTTACCAAAGAGGGCATTGTCCCCGGAATCACCCAGCCGGTGGATATCAATGTAGCCTACTTTGGCTATGACGGTATTGAGCCGCCCAAGGACGGCATCCCGCCGGAAGAGGTTGGGCCGGATGTGGAGGCTCTGATGAACTTCACGCAAGTGCAGGAGGATGTAACCGCCAAAGATGAGACTAATCTGCGCAGCGCTCCCAGCCAGGGCGAGGACAGCCAGGTGCTTTACACTCTGAAAAATGGAGAAATAGCCCAGCGGATTGCTGTCAGTGCCAATGGATGGTCCAAAGTGATTTTCAACGGGGAAACCTACTACGCGGTCAGCAGTTATCTGACTACGGATCTGGATTATGACCCGGAGAATGCAGTGCAGGACTCGGACGGCGACGGAATCCAGACGGAGTTTGCTGAGGTAGACGAGCAGGTAACAGCCAAAGACGTGGTAAACCTCCGGGCTTTGCCCAGTGTGGAGCACGAAGACGCAGATGTGGTGGGGCAGCTGAACAACGGTGATGTGGCCCAGCGGGTTGGCATCAGTGAAAATGGCTGGTCAAAGCTTATCTACAACGGTACCACGTGCTATGCGGTCAGCAGCTATCTGACCCTGGTGGAAGGGCAGACAACCCAGACGCAGCCGCAAACCCAGCCGGAAGGTACCTTTGAGGTGCAGACCCAGTTTGAAGAGGTCAACGAGCAGGTAACGGCAAAAGAAGAAGTGAATCTGCGGAATA
This sequence comes from uncultured Oscillospiraceae bacterium, assembly GCA_944382965.1. Taxonomy (GTDB): domain Bacteria; phylum Bacillota; class Clostridia; order Oscillospirales; family Oscillospiraceae; genus Faecousia. Next base: position 77,815 of record CALWOA010000001.1, read on the forward strand.
TTCCCAGCGTAGAGCGCCCGGATTCCAAAGTCGTGGCAACGATTTACAATGGGGATGTGGTGACACGAACGGGCATCAACCGGGATGTGGGCTGGTCACGAGTGGAATATAATGGTCAGGTACTCTACTGCGTCAGCAGCTACATCACATTGGCGGAGTAGGGGAGGAATACCGGTGCATCTGGAACTTCGGAAAGGAACAAAAGAAGATGCGCAGGCATTTGTTGACCTGCTTCAAAAGGTGCATGCGGACATGGAGCACAAGGAGTGGTTCTACCTTGATGCGCCGGAAGAAACAAAGGAAAAAATAGTTGCGTCCCAACTGCAGATGTGGGTAGCTATGGATGGCAATACCATGGCTGCTGCGTTTTCCGTGATATTTCCTGGACTGGAAGCGAACAACTATGGCTATGACTTGAAATTATCTCAGGAACAGCTGATGAATGTGGTAAACATGGATACGGCGGCAGTGCATCCGGATTACCGGGGGATGGGGCTGCAAAAGAAGCTGATGCAGATGGCGGAGCAGGAACTGCAGCGCACAGGAAGAAAGATTCTGCTCTGCACCATCCATCCGGATAATCACCACAGCCTGCAAAACGTACTGGATCAGGGATACACGATTCAGGCCAAGCGCAGCAAATATGGTTCCATCCGCTATTTGCTGCGAAAAGACATTCCGTGACAGACTTTTGGAAAAAATCTGAAAAAACTATTGACAAATTTACCACCATGTGTTATACTGAACAAGTCGTTGAGACACGGCAAATATGGGCGAGTGGTGGAATTGGTAGACTCGCTAGATTCAGGTTCTAGTGTTCACTGCGGACGTGCGGGTTCAAGTCCCGCCTCGCCCACCAGAAAGGCACCGAAAACGGTTTGTTTTCGGTGCTTTTTCTTTTTCCCAAATTACAATCCGTGGATGAAGAACGATGAGCAGAGAGGATGAGGTTGCTATGATTCAGTTGGTAATGCTGTCAGATCGGATTGGCATGATGCATGCGGCAATCATACACTCTGAAAGCTGGAAAGCGTCTCACAAAAATATATGCTCTGCGGAGTTCCTTGCGATCCATACACCAGAGCGCCAAAGGGATTATCTGGAATCCCAGATCGAAAAAGGAGCGCGGCTATATATGCTGCTTAACGAGAAACCTGTGGGAATTGTTACGGTTCGAGGCAATCTGATTGAAAATCTGTATGTTCTGCCCAGGGAGCAAAATAAAGGATATGGCACGCGATTACTTGCCTTCGCAATGGAAAAATGCGTGGGATCTCCTGTTTTGTGGGTGCTTAGCACCAACGACAGAGCGAAGCGCTTCTATGAACGCCATGGTTTTCAGTCTACAGGAAACGTTGTGCATCACGCGGACGGCCTGTATGAAGAGGAACTTCGTCTGAATCAAAAGTAAATACAAGTGAAAATCCCCCCTGCGAAAGCAGGGGGGATTGCGTTTGGATTAGCCGCGGCTCAGAACCAGATCCTTGCGGATGTAGCTGGTGTTGCCTTCCGTCATGGGCAGGGCTTCCACGGTTTCGGTGAACCACTGGTTCACATCTTCGGTACGCAGCTCGGTCTCGATCTGGTAATCCCGATAGGTGTAGTCCGTGTTTCCAACAAAGTACATCACATGGTAGCCATAGGTGCTCTCAATGATGCCGGTGTCGCCGGGCTGATGATCATCCAGCGCCCACTCTTTGAAGCTGGTCACATAGTTGGAATCGGGGGAGATATTCTCGTACAGACCGCCGGTGGTGCCGTCGCCGTCATCGGACTTGGTGTTGGCCAGCTCTGCAAAGCTTTCCTCGGTGGCGTCACCAGCCTTCCACTCGGCCAGAATCTCCTCAGCGGTTTCCTTGGCAGCAGCCTTTTCCTCGTCGGAGTAGGTCACAGCGTTGGTAGTTTCATCGGTGGTACCGCCTTCGAAGGAGACCAGAATGTGGCGGATGTTGGACAGGGGGAAGTTGTTGTCGTTGCTGCCGGTGAAGTAAACCACATAGTAGCCGTTGACGGTTTCGGTCTCGTTGCCGTCTTCGTCGGTGGAAGTGGTGGTATTGGCAAAGTAGGACAGATCGCCTTCCTTGCGGCCCTCATCAGCCAGCCAGTCAGCATAGAGGGTATTCAGGGAGCTGTAGAGGGCATTGGTATAAACAGTGCTGGCGGCGTTTTCGGTTTCTGCGTTGATGGACAGATCGGCAATAGCAGCGTCCAGATCTTCAACAGAGGTAATATCCTTGCCGGTCAAAGCCTTGGCAGCCTCTTCCGCAGCGGCGATAGAAGCAGCGGTCTCTTCCTCAGAGTAGGTGGTGTTGCCCTCTTCGTCGGTGGTGCCGCCGGTGAGGAAACGGCTGGCTGCCAGGTAGTAGGCATTGTAGGAGAAGGAAGAGTAGGCGTTATAATTTTCTTCCTCAGCCGCCCGCAGATCGCTGTCCTCGTAGGTCAGGGACTCGGCGTAATGGTTCTGATAGGACTGAGCCAGCATGCTCAGCTCGCAGTACTTCTGGTAGCTTTCCAGGGTGGCGCCGCTTCCGTAAATGGCCTTCAGATACGCTTCGCCGTCGGAGTAGCCGTTCAGAGCTGCATAAACATCCAGATTGGAAATGGTGGTCTGAATTGTGGCTTGATCCTCTTCCGGCAGGGTATAGCCAGCAGCCACGGCAGCGTCAGCCATGGCATAGGCAGCCTGAGCGCTGGTCTTGGCAGACTCCAGGAAGTCATCGGCCCAGGTGGCACCGGTTTCCTCGTTGGAGACCTGCTCGTCCAGGGGCTTGGTGGGGTCCAGACCAAACATAGTGGCGTAACTGCCATAAGCGGAATAGAAATTGTTTACGGCGTCCATGTAGAAGTAGTTCAGTTCAGCGTTGCTGAGCTCGTGATCTCCTACGGTCAGAGCCACCGTGTTTTTCTCCCGGATACCGCTGGAAGCGATGGTCTGTCTGACACCGACAAAAATCGCCACGATCAGCAGCAGTGCCATTACAACAACAAAAGCGGTGGTGTAAAGGCTCACTTTCTTTGCTTCCTGCTGAGCGGAGAGCTGCTTTTCCGTCAGCTTGGCAGCGTCCTGCTCTTTGCGGAGCTTTTTCTTGTTGGATGCGCTCATGTGATCATATCCTCTCGTTTGTCTCAATGGTGTTCTTTGCGAAAATTGCATAGACCTGTGTATTATAACCCATCTATTCCAGGGTTTCAAGGGGGAATTTCCCGCTTTTTGGCGAATAACAAAAAATTTACACTTCATCTTTGGGGTGTGGAAGCTGCCCGGAGCATAAAAAAGCCTGAGGAACCGAAGTTCCCCAGGCACCCGCTTTAGCCGTCACGCATCCAATTATGACCTGCACGAAAAGGCAGGTGGGATGCCGCTCCTGACCATTACTGCTCCCAACATCCATTTACCGTCGAGGCGGAAACGGGAGGTCTGCAAACAGGCCAGGAAGTCTAACGTCCCTATTTAAAAATGTGGGTCCAAAAGGACACGCCACGCACCAAGCAGGAAATAAACCATAAGGAAAACACAGCCGCAATCAGGCCTCGTCGCCATCCTCTTCATAAAGGGCATCCATGATCAGATCATACACTGCTTCCAGTTCGTCCTGATCTTCAATGGCACACAGGATCGGTTCTCCGTCCTCTTCTATGGACTTGAGAATGCTGACTTCCAACTGCAGGGCGTCCTGACTTTCCGCCGCTGGAATCACAGCCATATAGGTATTGCCGTTATATTCCAGAGTACTCAGAACTTCCAATTCATATTCGGTACCATCCTCGTCGGTGATGGTAATGAAGTCAGACCCATACTGATCCATGGTGTAATCCTCCGATGCTTTGCATGCCTTTATTTTAATGCCTGACAGGAGGAAAATCAAGAGGGAATTTTGTATAGAATCTGCCGGGTATTTTTATGAAAGGTAATCCTCCAGCAGCTGCTGCAGCTGACGGTCATTGCGCACGACAATGCCTTTTTCCAAGGCGGCCTGATCTTCTGCTGGAAGGGAAGCGACGGTATTGGGGAAAATTTGCCGGGGTTCGTCCTTTCCCTTGTCGAACAGGGCCACATATCCTTTCCAGGTTCCCAGCACCACATACAGCGCCAGGAATATAGAGAAAACCTTCTTCCGTACCATGTTTTTTCGCCTCCTATGGGGCTAGTGTTTCCCAGATTTTAATCTTTATTAATAAATTGGGTCTTTCGTTTTAAGATTGGGTATGCTATAATCGTATGCGTATTGCTATGCCAACATGCCCAATTCGGGCATCTTTGCATACCCGCTGCAATTTTGATTTACTACAAAGCCGATGGCTGATTCGTTGGAGGTTACCCCTATGGCAAATGATAAAAACTTTAAAAGGAGAATGCGCAAGCTCCGTCAGGAGTGGAATCCCCATTGGCTGCTGAAACTTGCCTATGCGGCAGTCAGTGCGGCGCTGTCTTTACTGAAGATTGCGATTGGTGCCGCGGCCACGGTATTGCTGATCGTGCTGATCTGCGGTACGGTTTTTGTTGGGACGTTGGGCGATTATCTTCAGGAGGATATTTTGACCTCCGCATCGGATTGGTCTCTGGAAGACTACGACCTGGAACGGACTTCCTTTATTTATTATGTGGATAACAATGGCGATATTCAGCAGCTTCAGCAGATCTACACCACCACGGATCGCCAGTGGGCATCCCTGGACGAAATTCCCCAGGCTCTGGTGGATGCAGCTGTAGCCATTGAGGACAAGCGTTTCTATGAGCATCAGGGTGTGGACTGGATTACTACGGTCAAGGCGTGCCTGAATATGTTCTTCGGCGGCGATGAGCAGTTCGGCGGTTCCACCATTACCCAGCAGTTTATCAAGAACCATACCGGTGAAAAAAGCGTCACCGTACAGCGTAAGGTTATGGAAATTTTCCGTGCCCAGCTGTTTGAACGGGAATACGACAAAGATCTGATCATGGAGTATTATCTCAACGAGATCTATCTGGGCCGGGGCTGCTACGGTGTCAAGAGCGCAGCAGCTGAGTATTTCGGAAAAGAACTGCAGAACCTGACCGTTGCCGAATGCGCCAGCCTGATCAGCATTACCAATAACCCCTCTTTGTTCAACCCCTATTCTATCAGTGTCTTTGAATACAAAGGAGAAGAGCGGGACGGCGCCGGGCGTAACCGTTACCGTCAGCTCAATGTCTTAAGCGAAATGCACCAGCAGGGATATCTGACTGACGAGGAGTATGAAGAAGCCGTTGCTCAGGAAATGATCTTCAAGGAAGGCATTGCTGACGAAGACCGCTGGACGGTCTGTGAAAATCCGGAGTGCGGCTTCGAAGGAATCCGCAGTCAATTTACCGGTGAAGACGGCGCGTATTATTGCCCCGTTTGCGGAAATCTGACCTCTGTCAGCACCAATGCTTCCCAGCACATTTATTCCTGGTTTGTTGATGCGGTCATTATCGACTTTGCCTCCTATCTGGCGGAACAGGACGGAAAGAATTGGGACGACCTGGAAGAGACCACCAGAAACGTCTATCTCGAGCGCATCCAGAAGGGCGGCTACCACATTTATACCACACTGGATATGGATGTGCAGAAGCAGGTTGACGCAATCTACGGCAACCTGGACAACATTCCCGGCACCAACAGCAACCAGCAGCTTCAGTCTGCCATTGTTGTCATTGACAACACCACCGGTGACGTGGTGGCCCTGGCTGGCGGCGTGGGAGAAAAGGATACCTTCATGGGCTACAACCGGGCAACCCAGGCGAAGCTCCAGACCGGTTCTGCCCAGAAGCCGGTGTCTGTTTATGCTCCTGCTTTTGAATCCGGCAAGGTAACGCCGGCAACGGTTTTCAAGGATTTGCCGGTGACCTATGACGGCGGCAACTGGCCCAAGAACGACAACCGTCAGTATCAGTACGCCAGAACGGTTTACCAAGGCATTGTATCTTCCGTCAATACCATCTCCGTACGAACTTTGAACGAAATCGGTGCAGAGTACGGTTATAGTTTTGCCAAGTACAATTTCGGTCAGGAGCATTTGGTGGAGGAGTATCCCGGAGCCGACGGTACTACCAAGTCCGACGTAGGTCCGGCACCTCTGGCACTGGGTGCTTTGACGGTGGGCTCCACCGTTCAGGAAATGTCTGCTGCTTATGCCACCTTTGCAAACCATGGTGTTTATCGGGAACCCCGACTTTACACCAAGGTTTATAACAGTGACGGACAGTTGGTGGTGGACAATACCCAGGATTCCCGGCAGATTCTCAGTGAGAAAACTGTGGATTATGTCAACTATTGTCTCTACAATGCGGCAAACCATGGTACTGGCGGCGCTGCGATCTTTGGCGGTCAGTCCATTGCCGGTAAAACCGGCACGACCTCGTCCAACCGTGACCGCTGGTTCTGTGGCTATACAACCCACTATACAGCGGCTGTTTGGGTGGGCTATGACCAGCCTGAGCAGATTCACCTGGGCACCAACCCAGCCGCTCAGATGTGGAAAAAGGTAATGCAGCCGATCCACGAAGGCTTGCCCAATGAGGCGCTGTACAATGGCAATGCGTTCCGCACCGTGGCGGTTTGCCTGGATTCCGGACTGCTGGCCACCGATGCCTGCCGCAGCGACGTGCGGGGAATTGACCGGGTGGTTTATGTCAATGTATATCCCGGTGATGAGCCCCAGGGTACCTGCGATAAGCATGTGAAGATGGAGTACTGTATCAGCGGCGGCGGTGTGGCAACGGATTATTGCTCTATGTTCCCGGACGCTGAAGTGGCATCCCGTTCTCTGGTGAAGCTGAACAGCGGTGAGGTCGATGAAATCCGCAGCGCCATTGGTGTGGGATTGAACGGCGTTTACGCATCCGATGGCTATGTCTATTACCAGGACGGTGACTGGCACGGATTCAGCGGCAATTATGGGGGCAATGACCAACCCTATCTGGTGTGCCCCATTCATAACCAGGACAGCTGGCTGGAACACGAGGAGAATCAGCCACCAGAAGAGGGTGGAGAGGATATTTCTGGTGAAAATCCGGATGATGATTACTGGGAAGGCGACTACGACGGTTAATGTCGATATAGAAGTAGAAGGAGGAAGCCCAATGCTTTGGATTTCCGATGAATGGAAAGACTACGAAGTTCTGGACACGTCCAACGGGGAACGTCTGGAACGCTGGGGAAAGTATATTCTTGTACGCCCAGATCCTCAGGTAATCTGGAATACCCCGCGCACCGCGCCGGAATGGAAGCGTTATGATGCCCGGTATCTTCGCTCCAATACCGGCGGCGGACATTGGACGGATCACAATCTGCCGGATCGGTGGCAGATTCGATATAAGGATTATCTGACCTTTCATGTGAAACCCATGAATTTCAAACACACCGGTGTTTTTCCGGAACAGGCAGCCAACTGGGATTTCATCCGGGACAAGGTTGCCTCTGCCGGTCGTCCGGTGCGGGTGCTGAACCTGTTTGCCTATTCCGGCGGTGCTACGCTGGCGGCAGCGGCTGGAGGCGCGGAGGTGTTCCATGTGGACGCCTCCAAGGGCATGGTTGCCTGGGCCAAGGAAAATGCAGTTGCATCGGGTCTGGACAAATGTCCCATTCACTGGATGGTGGACGACTGCGCCAAGTTCATCCAGCGGGAAATTCGCCGGGGACGACGCTACGATGGCATCATCATGGACCCGCCCAGCTATGGACGGGGCCCCAGCGGTGAAATCTGGAAAATGGAAACCAGCTTCTATCCCTTCCTGCAGGAAGTGGTGAAGGTGCTTTCTGATGATCCGCTGTTTGTTATCATCAATTCCTATACCACGGGACTGGCACCCTCAGCGGTTGCTTATGCTTCCGACGTGGTATTTGGCGCAAAACACGGCGGCACTACTGCGGCAGGGGAACTGGGACTGCCGGTGAAACAGTCCGGCCTGATTCTTCCCTGCGGCGCCACCGGCCGCTGGACGCCCTGATGGAGGGATTGCGTTGAAAGAGATCATTTCTGTGCAGCATCTGGCTTATACCTACCCTGGGGTGGACGACACCCCGGGGATTCCGGTATTTGAGGATATGAATTTAACCATCCAGGAAGGCAGCTTTGTTGCCATTCTGGGAACAAATGGCTGCGGAAAATCCACACTGGCAAAGCATTTTAATTCCATCCTTCTGCCCAGCGGCGGAAAAGTCTACGTCTGCGGCATTGATACCTCCAATGAAGAGCGGATTATGACCGTTCGCCGGAATGTGGGCATGGTTTTCCAGAATCCGGATAACCAGATTGTTGCCAACGTGGTGGAAGAAGATGTGGCCTTCGGCCCGGAGAATCTGGGTGTTGCCAGCCCGGAAATCCGCAATCGGGTGGACCGGGCGCTGAAACAGGTGGGAATGTACGAGTATCGGGAACATGCCCCCCATCTTCTGTCCGGCGGACAGAAGCAGCGCATTGCCATTGCCGGTGTTATTGCCATGGAGCCCAAATGCATTGTGCTGGACGAACCCACCGCCATGCTGGACCCCAGAGGCCGCCGGGAGGTTATGGAGACCATCGGACGGCTGAACCGGGAAAAGGGAATTACGGTGGTGCTGATTACACACCATATGGACGAAGCAGCCCAGTGTCAGCGGGTTGTTGTGCTGCATAAGGGCAAAGTTGTCACCGATGGAAGCCCCAGAGAGGTTTTCTCCCAGGTCGAGCTGCTGCACGACATTGGTCTTGCAGCGCCGGAAAGTGTGGAACTTTGCTGGGCACTGAACAAACAGGGCTTTGATCTGCCCCTGGACAGACTGAATCCGGAAGAATGCGCGCAGGCACTTTATGACGCGGTAAAGGCCTGACCCGCTGGGAGGAATTTGATTGGAACCTATTCTTGAGATAAAGAATTTGAACTATGTTTACAGCGCCGGAACGCCCTTTGAGCATAAGGCGCTGGAAAATGTCTCTTTCCGGGTAAACCGGGGAGAATTTATCGGTATTATCGGACATACCGGTTCGGGAAAATCCACCCTGATGCAGCAGCTCAACGGCCTGCTGAAACCCTCCTCCGGCTCTGTGATTCTGGACGGACAGGACATCTGGTCGGATAAGAAATTGACCCGCCAAGCCCGGTTCCGTGTCGGGCTGGTGTTCCAGTACCCGGAATACCAGCTGTTTGAGGAAACGGTTTACCGGGATATTGCCTTTGGTCCCAAAAACATGGGCCTTTCCCAGGAGGAAGTGGACCGCCGGGTAAGAGAGGCGGCTGCCTGTGTTGGCCTGACAGAGAAACAGCTGGAGGTATCTCCTTTTGACCTGTCAGGCGGACAGAAACGCCGTGTCGCCATTGCCGGTGTGATTGCCATGGAGCCGGAAGTGCTGATTCTGGATGAACCTACGGCCGGTCTGGACCCCATGGGCAGAGCAGAGATCCTGGGCAATATTGAAGCCTACCGCAAATCCCGGAATGCCACCGTTATGATGGTGTCCCACTCCATGGAAGACGTGGCACGGCTGACTGATCGGCTGCTGGTTATGAACGGGTCTCACCTGGTGATGGACGGAACTCCTGCCGAGGTGTTTGTCCATGCCCAGGAGCTTTTGGATATGGGCCTGAACATCCCCCAGGTAACCCAAGTGTTCTTGCACCTGAAACAGATGGGGCTGGATGTGCCCAATGTATATACCATCGATCAGGCCGTGGATGTGCTGAAACGGCTGAAAGGGGGCGCTGCGGTATGCTGAAGGATATTACCCTGGGTCAGTTTTTTCCGGGCAATTCCGTGATCCATCGTTTGGACCCCAGAACCAAGTTGATTGTGCTGATTGTGTATATTGTGGCGCTGTTTCTGGCCCAAAGCTGGATTTCCTACGGACTGCTATTCCTGTTCCTGGCGGTGGCAATCAAGGTGTCGACCATTCCGCTGAAAACCATTGTCCGGGGCCTGAAGCCGCTGGTGATGATTCTGATTTTCACCGGTGTGCTGAATCTGTTTTTTACCAAGGAAGGTCCAACATTGGTTTCCTTCTGGGGGCTGAGCATCACCCTGGGGGGCGTCCAGCGGGCACTTTTGATGATGGCCCGAATCCTGATGCTGATTACCTGCACCTTCCTGCTGACGTACACCACATCCCCCATTGCCTTGACGGATGGCCTGGAATCCCTGATGGGCCCTCTGAAAAAAATCAAGGTTCCGGTGCATGAACTGTCCATGATGATGTGCATTGCCCTGCGCTTCATCCCCACCCTGATTGAGGAAACGGACAAGATTATGAACGCCCAAAAGGCCCGCGGCGCAGACTTTGAAAACGGCAGCCTGATGGATCGGGCCAAAGCTCTGATCCCCATTCTGGTGCCGCTGTTTGTCAGTGCCTTCCGCCGGGCAGATGAATTGGCAACCGCCATGGAGTGCCGGTGCTATCAGGGCGGAGAGGGCAGAACGAAAATGAAACTGCTGCGTTACCACCGCAACGATCTGGCTGCGTTTACCATTGGTGCTGTTCTGATGGCCGGTGTGCTGGCACTGGGCAGTTTTGGCCTGTGAGGAAAACTATGCGCAACATTGCCTTGTTTTTAACATATCTTGGTACCAACTATCACGGTTGGCAGGTTCAGAAGAACCTGCCAACCGTTGCTGAAACCATGGAGAAAGCCGCGGCCATGGTGGTTGGCCACCCGGTACATATGACCGGCTGCGGTCGTACCGACGCCGGAGTGCATGCTCGGTGCTATGTGGCGAATTTCCGTACCAGTTCCACCATCCCGGCGGAGCGGATTCCCTACGCGCTGAATACCCACTTGCCCTGTGATATCGTGGTGACAAAAGCCTTTGAAGTCCATGAGGATTTCAATGCCATCGGCTCCTGCGCCCGGAAAGAATATACCTACCAGATCTACAATTCCCGGCTGAAAGATCCGTTTTACGTCAACCGTGCCTGGTTTTACCCCAAGCATCTGGACGAAACCATCATGCAGCGGGCAGCGGAGCAGTTCGTGGGTACCCATGATTTTGCCGCTGTGCGAAGTGTGGGAACGGATGTAAAATCCACCGTGCGCACCGTATACTATTATAATGTACAGCGGCAGGGAAATCTGATTACCCTGAAGGTCTGCGCCAACGGATTCCTCTACAACATGGCCCGGGCCATGGCCGGGACGGTAGTTTATGCCGCAGAAGGAAAGATCAAGCCAGAGGATATCGGGCGCATTCTGGATTCCGGCAATCGGACGGCTGCCGGCCCAACCGTGCCGCCAGGAGGGCTGTATATGACCCATCTGTGGTACGATGATGGAATCGCGAAATTTGAGTGCGGCAGCGACTGGACGGAATGACAGCGGTTTCCAGCGAATTGTTTATAATTTGTTTTTTCTTTTTCCGGCCTGATATGCTATACTGCATGTCAAAGGAAAGAATCCTTGCGAAAAGGAGTGAATCATATGCAACCGAAAATGTGCAGCAAGTGCCGAAAGAACATTGCTGTTGTGTTTATTACCAAGATTGAAAATGGCGTGACGCTGAACGAAGGCTACTGCCTGAAATGTGCCCGGAGCTTGGGAATCCCTCAGATTGACCAGGCGGTCAAACAGATGGGGATTTCCGAAGAAGACCTGGACCTGCTCAGCGATGAGATGAGCAGCATGTTTGGCCAGCGGGACAATAGCGAAGATCACGACGACGATGAGATTGACAGCCAGACAGCTACCTTCCCGCTGCTGAATCAGCTTTTGGGGGGCAGTGGCAATCTCCCGGCCCAGCAGCCCCGCCCGACGAAGAAAGAAGAATCCCAGGAAGAGGGAAAGGGCAAAAAGAAGAATAAGAAGCATAAATTCCTGGACAGCTACTGTATGGATTTGACCGGTCGTGCCCGGGAAGGCAAACTGGATAAAGTCATTGGCAGGGACATGGAGACGGAGCGGGTGATTCAGATTCTGAACCGCCGGCAGAAGAACAATCCCTGCCTGATTGGCGAGCCCGGCGTGGGCAAAACCGCCATTGCCGAAGGCCTTGCCCAGCGGATTGCCGCAGGCGAAGTTCCCTACAAGCTGCGGGACAAAGAAGTGTTCCTGCTGGATCTGACAGCTTTGGTTGCCGGCACCCAGTTCCGTGGCCAGTTTGAAAGCCGCATGAAGAGCCTGATTGGCGAGATTAAAGAATGCGGCAATATCATCTTGGTTATCGATGAAGTCCATAACCTGGTGGGAGCCGGCGATGCGGAAGGCTCCATGAATGCCGCCAACATCCTGAAACCTGCCCTGTCCCGGGGGGAAATCCAGGTCATCGGCGCCACGACCTTTGCCGAATACCGCAAATATATTGAGAAAGATGCCGCATTGGAGCGCCGCTTCCAGCCTGTGACCGTGGCCGAGCCGACCATTGCCGAGGCCAGCCAGATCATGCAGGGAATTGCTAAGGCTTACTCGGAATTCCATGGAGTGGAAATTTCTCCGGAAATTGCCCACCAGTGCGTGGTGCTGTCTGAGCGGTATATTACGGATCGTTTCCTGCCGGATAAGGCCATTGACCTGCTGGACGAAGCCTGTTCCGATGTCAACTTGCAATGCAAGGAAATCTCCCGCCTGGCAGAACTGAAAAAAGAGCGGGATGACTACGAACTGGAGCTGCGGATGCTCAATGAGGATACCGAGAACCAGAACTATGAACGTCTTGCCATGCTCCGCAGCCGTCTAATGCAGCTGGCTGGGCAGATTGAAGCGCTGGAAGCCCTGCCGAAGCCCGCAGTTACCATGGAAAACCTGGCCAGAATCATTGAACTGTGGACGAAGATTCCCGCATCCAAGATCAAGGCCCAGGAGTATCAGCAGATCAAGGGTCTGGCTTCCCGACTGAAAGAGCATATTGTCGGCCAGGATGAAGCAGTGGAAGCGGTTGCCCGTGCCATTCGGCGCAACCGGGTTGGTATTTCTCCCAAGAAGCGTCCGGTATCCTTCATCTTTGTCGGCCCTACCGGCGTGGGAAAAACCGAGCTGGTGAAACAGCTTGCGAATGATCTGTTTGACAACGTTGATAGCCTGATCCGGCTGGATATGTCGGAATACATGGAAAAGCACACCGTTTCCAAGCTCATTGGCTCCCCTCCGGGATATGTGGGCTATGACGAAGCGGGACAGCTGACGGAGAAAATCCGCCGCCGTCCGTATAGTGTGGTGCTCTTTGACGAGATTGAGAAGGCCCATCCGGATGTGCTGAATGTCCTGCTGCAGGTACTGGATGATGGCAGAATTACCGATGCCCAGGGCCGGGTGGTGAATTTTGAGAATACCATCATTGTCATGACCTCCAATGCCGGCTCCGAAGGCAGGGTAGGCGGTCTGGGCTTCGGCCGTACCGACAGCGATATGGTGAAGGAAAAGACCATGCAGGCCCTGCGGGAATTCCTGCGCCCGGAATTTTTGAACCGTGTGGACGAAATTATCACCTTCAACCACCTGAGCGAAGAGAACTTCCTGGGCATTGCGGATATTATGCTGGCAGAACTGAAAGACAGTCTGGCAGCCCGGGGGCTGAGCTTGACTTGGGACGAGGAACTGCGCCAGATGCTGGTGAAGAAGGCCTACTCTCAAATTTACGGTGCCCGGAATCTGCGGCGTACCATCCAGCGGGAGCTGGAGGACCCCATTTCCGAAGCCATCATCGACAGCTTTGAACATCCCATTTCCGGAATCCATGTTCGCGTGGAGCAGGATTCGGCGGTGCTGGATATCACCTGAAACATGGCCCTTGCTGCTAACGCAGCGAGGGCCTGCTTTTTGTTCAGTACTTCTTGAAAACAGCATTTCAGTGGGGTATAATGCACTAAGGAACAATAGCGTTTGTCAACACCTGTTGGCATCGGCAGCGAGTCGCTGCCGGTTCGCAGAAAATTATCTCATTCGCAATGCTCAGCCCAAGTGCTTGCGGTATTTCCGCACACCCTGTGTGCTTTCAGATACCGCCGCACACTTTGGCATACATCATGGTATTGTTCCTTACGGTTCAAGGGAGGAAAGGCAAATGATTGTATACAGGGAGCTTTCCTCCCTTGAGCGAGATCTGGGTATCCCGGCCCAAACCCTCTATGCTGTCAGCAATTGCTTGGGGCGACACTATCGCATGGTTTCCATCTCGAAGAAAACCGGGGGCGTACGAAACCTCTTGATACCGGATGCGCTGCTGAAAACCATTCAGCGCCGCATTTCGGATGTCCTGCTGGTGCATATGCCAATTTCCCAATATGCCACCGCTTACCGATTCGGTGCCACAACATTGCGCAACGCAGCGATGCATGTGGGAAAACCTGTGGTGCTGAAGCTGGATATTTACCAATTTTTTGACAGCGTACCCTATAGCTTGGTAAAAGAAAAGGCATTTCCCGCTCATATTTACGAAGAGCAGATTAGGATATTGCTGACCATGCTTTGTTATTATAAGGATGTCCTGCCCCAGGGTGCGCCCAGTTCCCCTGCGATTGTCAACATTGTTCTGGCTGACTTTGATGAACGGATTGGGCGCTGGTGCGCACAACGGGGAATTGCCTATACCCGTTACTGCGATGACTTGACCTTTTCGGGCGATTTTGAGGCGAAAACTGTTATCGACCTTGTTCGGCGTCAGCTGAAAAGCTTGGGACTACTGCTCAATGAGAATAAAACACGAATCCAGCGGCAGGGTCGGCAGCAGTTGGTTACCGGTGTTGTCGTCAACGAAAAGCCGGGAATCCCGGCTACATACCGCCGGAAACTGCGCCAGGAGATGTACTATTGTCAGAAATTTGGGGTTTGCGAGCATATGAAAGCCATGGACCTGGCAATTTCGGAAGAGGACTATCTGCGGCACCTGTTGGGGAAAGTGAACTATGTTTTGCAGATTTTACCGGATTGTACAGAATTTCTGCAGTATAGAGACTGGATATTGCAAAAGCTGCGGTGTATTTCCGGCTCAACATAAAACAAAGCCTGCGCCAACTGAGGCGCAGGCTTTCTCAATGCTGTTGATTATTCAGTGGTACCTTCGGTAATGGGGGCCATCAACTTTTTGTTTTGCCCTTCGTCGAATTTCAAAACGCTGGCAGGATAGCCATCCAGCTCAATTATTTCACCCCAGTAGGTAGTTTCTACGGGGCAAGTGCCGGTTTCTACTTTCAGCTCCGGCAGCAGAGGAAGAATTTCCCAAATGCAGGTCGTAATTTCGTCGTTGGTCATATTGGTGGTGACCATGGGCAGGGCGGTGTTGGCCAGTTCCTGCAGTTCGGAGAAACTCAATTTTGTAAGCTTGGTCAAAATGGCCTGAATCATGTTTCTCTGACGAGCGGTACGCTTGATATCGCTGTCGCCATCTCCCTCAGCCTTACGCATACGGGCGTAAGCCAGTGCGGTATCGCCATCCAGCCAACATCTTCCTGCATGAATATCCTCCTGCCACACCTTATCATCGTTAAGCAGGTATTCTGCTTCTGCTTCGGTCAGATCAATGGAAACGCCGCCAATCAGGTTTACCAGATCAATTACAGCCCGGAAATCCACTTCAATGTCATAATCCACATTAATTCCAAAGTTGATGTACAGACAGCGGTTAACGGTATCCATAGCTAGCGCAGTACCGCCGGCCTTCCAACCCAAATGATAGGCAAGATTGATTCTCTGACGGCCATAGGTGCTGTTCAGATCCTTGGGATTGGGAAGCGTGGCAAACGTATCCCGCAGGAAGGATGTCAGGGTCAACGTTTTTGTGTTTTTGTTTACCGTTGCCAGGATCATGGTATCTGCAATGCGGGATTCTTCTCCATCCCGGGCAGCCTGGCCTACGACCAGAATATTGATGATGTCCAGTCCAGACTCTTTATACGGAAGGGTGGTGGGCTCCGTAGTGGCCTCTGTGGTAACCGCAGTCGTTTCAGGAGAAACCTGCGTTTGTACAGGGGATGTGGTAGGAGTAGTGGTTGGTGTCTGAAGGGAAGCGCTGTTGTTCAGGAATAGGAAACCGATCAATCCGGCAATCAACACCAAAAGCAGCACGGCAACCACAATCAATGCAATCAGAATGCCATTCCCAGAACTGTGGCCCCCATGCCCCCCACGTCTGGAATAGCGTCCGCCTTTACTCATGATAATACCTCCATAAAATGCTCATTACGATTTATTCTACCACTTTTTTTATCAAAACTCAAGTACTTTTCTTATATTACGAAAGAAAAAATCAGCCGACAGCATCTGCTGCCGGCTTGAGAAGCTGGAAGTCATTGTGTTGCCTGGGTTGTGCTTTCTGTGGTTACAGGCGCTGTGGTTGACGGAACTGTGGCTTCGACCTCACCAGTAGGCTTGTCCGGATTAAAGTCCATAATGGACTGCAGTTCATCATCGGAGATATCCTTATTCTCATACTCTGCCCGGGTGATCTGATCCAGCCAAGGGCCCAGCACAAGGTTAGTCAGCTCTTTGCGGAATACATACAATCCGCCGACAATCAGTACCAATACCAACAAAACACTGACCAAGATTTTCAGGCCGCGGCCTTTTTTCTCCTTTGGCTTTAAATAACGCCCACCTTTGCTCATGCTGCACCTCCTGGCTGAATGTCATTGGTTGACCTGCAAGTAGTATAACACAAAATCCGGAATTCTTCAAGAAGTTTTCCCTGTTGCGCAAAAAAACAGACGACCAGCTGGCCGTCTGTTTGAGGATTACTTCTCTACGATTTCCAGGATTTCCATGGGGCAGGCCTTGACGCAGATTCCGCAGGCGATGCACTTGGAAGCGGGATTCTCGGGCTTGAGAACCATAACATGCATGGGGCAGGCTTCCACGCACTTGCCGCAGCTGACACACTTCTTCTTGTTGATCATGTACACGCCGGTCTTGGGGTTCTGGGTGATGGCTTCATGCTCACAAGCTCTCATGCACTTGCCGCACTGGATGCAGGTCTGGGGCTTTGCGCCGGTACCCTTGGCAACGATCTTGATGCAGGACAAATCCTCATCAAATTCCTTATAGAAAGCCACGGAGCATGCGCTGACGCACTGCAGACATGCCATACACTCTACATTTTTCTTGACAGCGAGCTTCTTCATAATAGAGAACTCTCCTTTATCTTTAATTCTATTTCATTATACATGCTGGCAAGGAAAAAAGCAATGCCAAATTCAAAAAGAGTCGAATTTTCCAAATGTCGTTTTTTGTAGGAATTTTGGTGAGAATTTCCAGAACCTTTCCGGTCTAAACCTAGAATTCCTGGAAATAATAGCTTTGACACAAGTACAATGGAGGTTAGCGAAATGAAAAAGTACAGCATATTTGTGTTGGCACTTGTCCTTACCGCGGCGCTGCTGGTTGGTTGTGGATGTACCAATCAGAATATGGACAATACGTCGGAACCGACAGTCCTGCCCACCAATGAGGAAGTGTGGACCACTGACGGTACCACAGAGATGACTACCATCCCCACTACCACGGAAACAATGCCCAAGGACACCACCGAGGCAACCATTGACCATGGAAACGGTCCTCTGGATGACACCACGGCCACCACTGGGGCAGCAGCGGAAAACCGCAGCCGCAGCGGTATGCTGAATCAGAACTGATGTTCCCGCAAGTATCCGGGCCGGAAGCATCCGGCCCGGCTTTTTGTACTTACAGAAATTCTTCCCAGTCCAGCGTCAGGCTTCCATCCTGTTTGACAATACAGGGAATGCCGATTTGCCCATCCTGACGGGTCTGGTAAAACAGGGAATTGCCTTCGCGCAGCTTCAGAAACGCTTTCAGGTGCTGCAAATCTTCCGTAATGTCTAAAAAATCATAGGCAATACCGGCCTGATCCAATTCCTCACGGCACTGTACACAGTCTTTGCAAAGCATACTTCCATAAATGGTCAGCATAGTATTCTTCCTTTCCATGTTCTTTTGACAGTATACCACAAAAGCCCTTTTTTGAAAAGCTGGGGAAATGAAACCTTCCTTTTCGGGCATACTAACAGCGAAAGGAGGGGGAAAGCATGCAACTGAAAGGATGGGCGATTACCGCCGGAATTGGTGCCGCAGCGGGTGCTGTGGCGGTTCTGATGATGCCCAGAACCAACCCGACCCGCCGCCTGGCGGCCAAGGCTGCCAACAAGGTGGAAGATGTGGCCTGGAAGGTATCCGATACCATTTCCAGCAAGATGGACAACATCGACATGTAAACTCTGATCTCCGCTGCCGATTGTGCAGCGGAGATTCTTTGTTACACAAAATTAACCTGGATTGCAATTGCATAACCACCGGGAATGTGCTATACTGTTACCAATCATACACCCGGAGGCGTTTATGACTGAGTTAACCGATTTTCAGAGAAAAATCTCTGCTTTTTTACCAGAAATTGAGCTGCGGTTCCAGGAACCCATGTCCAAACATACTTCCTTCCGTATTGGCGGAGGGGCGGAAGTAATGGCGTTCCCGAAAAATAAGGAAGAATTGGCCCGATTGTTAAAAACGTCCGCTTTATTGGACTGCAAATTGTCTATTCTGGGAGCCGGAACCAATGTTCTGGCTCCAGATGCTGGGATTTCCGGACTGGTGATCTGCCTGAAGGACTGTCTGGATGGGATGCAGCAGGTGGACGATACCCATATCCGCTGCATGGCCGGTGTGACCATGGCCAGAGCAGCGGTATTTGCCGCAGGACTGGGCCTGGCGGGACTGGAATTTGCCCACGGGATTCCGGGAACCATTGGCGGCGGCCTGTATATGAATGCCGGCGCTTACGGCGGGGAGATGACCCAGGTCTGCACCGCTGTGGAAGTGATGGACAGACAGGGCCATCTGCGGACGCTGACCCGAGAACAGATGCAATTTTCCTACCGGCACAGCGTTCTGGAAGACAGCGGGGACATCGTTATCAGCGGCGAATTTGCCCTAACCCCTGAAAACCCGGAGCAAATCAAAACCCGCATGAAAGAGCTGATTGCCAAGCGTACTGCATCCCAGCCCCTGAACCTGCCTTCCGCCGGGTCTGCTTTTAAACGTCCCGTTGGCGGTTACGCTGCGGCGCTGATCGAGCAGGCCGGACTGAAAGGATTCCGGGTAGGCAATGCGGCCATTTCGGACAAACACGCCGGGTTTGCAGTGAACTTAGGAGGTGCCACAGCCGAAGAGGTCAGATCCCTGCTGAACCAGGTTTCGGACCGGGTTTATGAAAATTCCGGAATTCGGCTGGAACCGGAAATCCGGATTTGGTAAGAGAAAAAGAGAGGAGTGTTCCCATGGCAGTATCCTTCTCCGCAGCGGCCAAGATCGAGGCATGCCGGATTCTGCCCCAGAAGCAGTGCTGCGCATTGGCAGAGTGCTTTGGTATTTTGCTGTTTTGCAATAGTTTTCAGGCGGACTGCATCCGAATTGTAACGGAGAGCCGGGAATTTGCCTGTATTTTGCCGAAATTATTCAAGAAGGCCTTTGACCTGGAATTTGACAGCTATCCCAGTTTGGCAGCGCCGGGGAAACTGACCTTCCAGATTTGGGAGAAAGGGAAGATTTCTGCCATTATGACGGCATTTGGATTTGATGCAAAGGGGAATCTTGCGCTGCATGTGAATCTGCCTGTTGTGGAGGACGATTGCTGCAAAGCCTCCTTCCTCCGGGGGGCATTTCTCGCCGGAGGAAGTGTCACCGACCCGGGAAAAGGGTATCACATGGAACTGACCACCACCCACCAAAGCGTGGCCCGGGAAACCGACGCACTGGTTCGAGAGACCATGGGTTTTACGCCCAAACTGGCATCCCGGGGCGGCGGTCAGGTCCTGTATGTAAAACAAAGTGAATTGATTTCTGATTTTCTGACCTATCTGGGCGCGCCGGTGGCGGCGATGGGCGTGATGGAAGCCAGGCTGGAAAAAGAACTGAACAATAAGGTAAACCGCCGCTGCAACTGTGACGATGCCAATACCTCCAAGGTGGTGGAAGCGGCCCAGGAACAGCTGCTGGCGATCCGGATCTTGAAAGAGGCGGGACAGCTGGAGAAACTCCCGGCAAAAATCCAGCAGGCGGCCCAAGCACGGCAGGACAACCCTTCTGCATCCTTGTCGGAGCTGGCAGCCATGATGGAGCCGCCCATTACCAAACCAGCCATGAACAACCGGATGAAAAAACTGGTACAGTTGGCGAAGGAGATAGAGCCATGAGTTTTGTGCATCTGCATGTGCATACAGAATACAGCCTTCTGGACGGTGCCTGCCGGATTGACGGCCTGATGGAGCGGGTCAAGGAACTGGGGCAGGAGGCCGTGGCGATTACGGACCACGGCGTTATGTACGGCTGCATCGACTTCTACAAGGCAGCCAAGGCGGCGGGAGTCAAGCCCATTATTGGCTGTGAAGTCTATGTAGCCCGCCGGAGTATTGCCGACCGGGTGCATGGCATTGACAATGACCCATACCACCTGGTGCTGTTGTGCAAAGACCGGACGGGATATGAAAATCTGTGCCTGCTGGTTTCGGAGGCATTTATTCACGGCTTTTACGGCAAACCTCGTGTGGATTTGCAGCTTCTGGAGCAGCACCACGAGGGACTGATTGCTTTGTCCGCCTGTCTGGCTGGTGCAATTCCCCAGTATCTGATGGCGGAGGACTATGCCGGGGCGAAGGAATATGCCCTGAATCTGGCAAGAATTTTTGGGGAAGGGAATTTTTACCTGGAACTGCAGGACCATGGCATTGACGAGCAGCGTCCGGTAAACCAGGGAGTACTGCGCCTGGCCCGGGAAACAGGGCTTCCCTTGGTAGTGACCAACGATGCCCACTATCTGCGCAAAGAAGACGCGAAAATGCAGGATGTGCTGCTGTGCATCCAGACGGGAAAAACGGTGGACGAGCCCAACCGGATGAAATTCCAGACTGAGGAATTTTATCTGAAAAGCGAAGAGGAGCTGCGCCAGCTTTTCCCAGCCTGTGAAGAGGCCTTTGAAAATACGGCGAAAATTGCCCAGCGCTGCAATCTGGAATTTACTTTCCATGAATACCACTTGCCCTCGTTCCCGGTTCCTCAGGGCTATACCAATGAACAGTACTTCCGGGAACTGTGCGAAAAAGGCTTCCGTGAGCGCTATGAGAATCCACCTCAGGAGTACCGGGACCGGCTGGAATACGAAATTGGGGTCATCAGCCGGATGGGGTATGTCAACTACTACCTGATTGTCTGGGACTTTATCCGCTATGCCAAGGAACAGGGCATTCCGGTTGGCCCGGGCCGTGGTTCCGGTGCAGCGTCCATTGTGGCCTACTGCATGCACATTACCGAAGTGGACCCCATGAAGTACGCCCTGATTTTTGAACGATTCCTGAACCCGGAACGAGTGAGCATGCCGGACTTTGATACCGACTTTTGCCAGGAGCGCCGGGGCGAGGTCATTGCTTACGTTATGGAAAAGTATGGTGCCGACCATGTGGCCCAGATTGCCACCTTCGGCACCATGGCAGCCCGGGGTGCCATCCGGGATGTGGGCCGGGCGCTGAATTTCAGCTATGCGGAGACGGATGTGGTAGCCAAGCTGGTGCCGGGAACGCCTCATATTACGTTGGATGAAGCGCTGAAGGTCAGCCCAAAGCTAAAAGAAATGTACGACGGCGACCAACGGGTGCAGCTGCTCATTGACACTGCCCGAAGCCTGGAGGGTATGCCCCGAAATTCTTCTACCCATGCCGCCGGTGTGGTGATTACTGCCAATCCGGTATGCAGCTATGTGCCGCTGTCCCGGAATGATGATACCATCGTCACCCAGTATACCATGACCACCATTGAGGAACTGGGCCTGCTGAAAATGGACTTTTTGGGACTGCGGAACCTGACGGTGATCGCAGATGCGGAGCGGGAAATCCGTAAGCGAGAGCCGGAGTTTGCCATTGCGAACATTCCCGATGACGACCCGGAAACCTTTGCTATGCTTACCGAGGGCAAAACCCAGGGCGTCTTCCAGCTGGAATCCGCAGGCATGACCGGTGTCTGTGTCAATATGAAAGCCAGCTCTATTGAAGATATCACCGCTATCGTGGCTCTTTACCGTCCAGGCCCTATGGATTCCATTCCCCGGTTTATTGCCAACAAACTGGATGCCCGCAAGGTCACTTACAAGACGCCTCTGCTGGAACCGATTCTGAAAGTCACCTACGGCTGCATCGTCTATCAGGAGCAGGTGATTGAGATCTTCCGTTCCCTGGGTGGATACACCATGGGTCAGGCGGACAACATTCGCCGGGCAATTTCCAAGAAAAAAATGAAGATCATTGAGGCGGAGCGAAAAGTCTTTGTTTACGGTGACCCGGAACAGGGAATTACTGGCTGTATCGGCCATGGTGTGCCGGAAGCGGTGGCCCAGTCCATTTACGATGAAATCGTGGATTTTGCAAACTACGCCTTTAATAAGGCCCATGCGGTATGCTATGCCGTGGTGGCCTACCAGACGGCTTACCTGAAATGCCACTATCCCCATGAATATATGGCAGCGCTGATGACCTCGGTGTTGGATTCGGCTACCAAAATCTCCGGATATATTGCCGAATGCAAAGAGCTGGGCATTGCGGTGCTGCCGCCGGATCTGAACCATTCTGATGATCCTTTCACCGTGGAAGGCCAGGCCATTCGCTTTGGCCTGGGGGCGGTGAAAAACGTAGGCCGAGGACTGATCCGGACAGTGGTGCGCAAGAGAACCGAAGGCGGCCCTTTCAAATCTCTGGAAGATTTCATCGAACGGATGGGAGAAGGAGAGCTGAACAAACGCACCGTGGAGAATTTGATCAAATCCGGCGCGGCAGACTGTTTTGGCTACCACCGCAGTGAGCTGCTGGCAGTGTATGACCAGATGATGGATGCTATTGCTGCGTCCAGAAAGAAAAATCTGGAAGGCCAGATGGGCTTGTTCTCCATGATGGAAGAGGAAAGCGATTCCCAGCAGATTCTGATTCCAAAGCTGAAGGAACTGAACAAAGCAGACCTTTTGGCTATGGAAAAGGAAACCACCGGCATCTATATTTCCGGGCATCCCATGGATGATTACCGCCCGTATCTGCGCAGCACCCATGTGGTTCATATTGGACAGCTGATGGAGGAGGAATCCAGCTATACCGATGACGATATCGTCAGCGTGGCGGGAATTGTGCAAACGGTGAAGATGAAAACCACCCGGAGTAACTCCATGATGGCCTATGTTACGGTGGAAGACGATACCGCCGCCATGGAAATGCTGGCATTTTCCAATGTTTTGAACCAGTATGGTGGATATCTGCGGGAAAACAGTCCCGTGGTGATCACCGGGCGGCTTTCTCTGCGGGATAATAAGGAGCCGCAGATTGTGATTAACCGGGCGCGGCCCATTTCGGATTATGCCGACGGGGATCCGGAGCCGGCCCCGCCGCCCCAACAGATGCGAGAGGCACCACCCCCGTTGGGAACCCTCTATTTGCGCTTGCCGAGTGAATCGGGAAACCTGTTCCCCAAAGTTCGGGCAATGCTGAACATGTTCCCCGGCAACAGCGGGGTGGTAGTATATTTCGCCGACAGCAAGCAGCGCCGGGGCAGTCGGTGCGCCATTGCAGACAGCTTGCTGCGAGAACTGACAAATACTCTGGGGGAAGGAAATGTCATTGTAAAATAGCTTCCTTTTTTCAAATGTTTGTGCTATAATAACCCAAAACTGCTATATTCGTCAGCCGGCGGCAGAATCCGGAATTTTCCGATCTGCCGCTGACGGGCGCAGATGAAAAAGAGCGAAAGGAGTGGATGCCGTGAAGAAGCGAACGCTGTTTCTGATGATTTTGGCGATGACGGCATTGCTCTTTACCGGATGCGCCATGCGCACGGTAGAAGAAATGTATGCCTTGCCCAAGCGGTCGAAGGAATACGGGGATCTACAAATTGCGGTGGATTCCGCCATGTACGGCCTTACATATTCAGCCCCCCGCTCCGGTGACAATCAGCAGACAATGCAGATGGCGGATCTGGATGGTGATGGCGAAAATGAGTATCTTGTCTTTGCGAAGGGAGCCTCCGAAAAGCCGCTGCAAATTTTGATTTTTAAAAAAGAGGCGGACGGTACCGTCCGTACCATGGAAACCATTGGCAGCAATGGAATGAATTTTGAGCAGGTTGAGTATGTGCAGTTCGATGAAAGACCGGGATATGAGCTGGTCATTGGGCTGCAGGTTAGTGACCAGGTTCTGCGTAGTGTGGCGGTGTACAGCTTTGCCGATGGCGATGCAGAATTGCTGCTGCTCAATAGCTACTCCAAGTTTTTGACCTGTGATTTGGATGAAAACGGGAGACAGGAGTTAATGGTCTTGCGCCCCGGAGAAGCTGAAACCGAGAGCGGCATGGCCGTGCTCTACAGCACTCAGGACGGACAGATTGTCCGCAGCGTGGAGACGGAACTTTCCCAGGAACCTTCCAGGATCCGGCGTATTACGCTGAGCAATCTTCAGGATGGCACTCCTGCGGTATATATTGCCAGTTCCGCTGAGGAAAACACCATTGTCACGGATGTATTGGCGTTGAATGATGATATCCTTACCAATATTACCATGATAAGCGAAGCCAGTACCAGCATCAAGACTTTGCGAAATTATTACGTCTATGGCAGTGATATGGACAGTGACGGCGTTCTGGAACTGCCATCCATGATTACCATGAAAGCGGTGGGAAACCAGGCATGGGGTGAAGAGCAGTTTCTCCTGCGATGGTTTTCCCTGAACCTGAACGGATGGGAAGTGGATAAGCTGTTTACCTTCCATAATTATGTAGGCGGATGGTATCTGCAGCTGGATAACCAGTGGGCCAGTCGGGTATCGGTGGAACAGAAGAAAGATGCCTTCATCTTCTATTTATGGGATGCAACTTACCAGGAGCCTACACCGCTGTTTCACTTGTATGTTTTCACCGGTTCGGACCGGGATCGACTGGCAACAGAAGAGGGCCGCTTTCCGGTTTATCGAACGGAAGGCGTCGCCTATGCGGGAAAACTGGACGTAGGCGCTGTTGATTATGGAATTACAGAAGATTACTTGATTCAATCCTTCCACTTGATTCGGCAGGATTGGCAAATGGGAGAGAACTGAGGGGTATCATATGAAAAAAGTTCTGATTATGGAAGATGAATTGAACATTCGCAGTTTCGTGGTTATTAACCTGAAGCGTGCGGGGTACGATGTGATCGAGGCCGGTGACGGTCAGGAAGCGCTGGATGCCATCGCGGCAAATCCGGATGTGGGGGTTGCCATTTTGGACATTATGGTGCCGGGAATCGACGGATTTGAGGTTTGCCGTCGGATTCGTGCCACTAACAAGCAGATGGGTATTATTATGCTCACAGCGCGTACCCAGGAAATGGACAAGGTAACAGGTCTGATGACCGGTGCGGACGACTATGTGACGAAGCCCTTCTCCCCGGCAGAGCTGACCGCGCGGATCGATGCGCTGTACAGACGTATCGGCGGTGACAGCAATGCCAGCTCCGAACTGCTGACCCAAGGCCCCTTCGTCATGAATACCCGAAACCACACTTTGGAAAAAAATGGAAACCGGATTCGCCTGACCCAGGTGGAGTATGCAATTTTGAAGCTGTTCATGCAGAATCCTGGCCGTGCATTGTCCCGGGAGGACATCCTTTCTGCTGTTTGGGGCCGGGACTATGAGGGCGAGCTGAAAATTGTGGATGTGAACATTCGCCGTCTGCGAATCAAAATTGAGGACGATACGGCAAATCCAACCTACATCACCACAGTCTGGGGGCTGGGTTATAAGTGGGGCGCATAATGCGGAAAAAATTCAAACCCATTCTCAACATGGGCGGACTGCAAAAACGCTGGCTGCTGAATACAGCCAGCGTGGTGCTGGCTCTGGGATTGGTCTGTGTATTGGCGATTACAGCGGCTTTTTCAGCCTATTACTACAGCAGCATGCAGCGCGACTTGGAAAGCCGTGCCAATGCGACTATGGAATTTTTTGCGGACAATCTGGACCAGTCCTATGATGGGTACTTGCAGTCATGCATTACCTATGCCCAGACCTATGAGGGCAAAGATAAAATCGAACTGCAGTTTATTGACCGGAATGGAAATTTGCTGGCATCCTCCTACGGTCAGTGGCCGGGGGATTCTCCCTGTACTCCAGAGATTATGGAGGCCATCAATACCCGGGTGGTTCAGGCCTATGTAGGCCGTGATCCCCATACCGACGAGCGGATTATGGCGGTTTCCGGCCCCATGATCTATGCCAACGGTGAGGTTGCCGGTGTGCTTCGGTTCGTCACATCTACCCGTATCATTGATGGCCAAATCCTGCTGGTTGTGCTGACCAGTGGTGTGGTTTTGCTGGTATTGCTGGCAGTTGTGGTGGTCAGCAGCAACTATTATCTTCACTCCATCATGAACCCGGTGGCAGAGATTACGGAAAAAGCCAAGCGCATTGCCAATGGCAGTTACGGTGTCCTGATTAAAACCCCGTTTAATGATGAGATCGGAGATTTGGCGGAAACCATCAACGAAATGTCCAGCAAAATTGCGCAGAATGAAAAGATGCAGGCGGAGTTTATCTCCCAACTGTCTCACGAACTGCGTACCCCGCTGACCGTAATCAACGGATGGAGCGAAACCCTGCTGGCAGATGAAAATATGGATGCCGATACCCGGCAGGGCCTGAAAATCATCGCCAGCGAGGCCAAGCGCCTGACGGAGATGGTGGTGGAGCTGCTGGACTTCACCCGGATGCAGGATGGCAGAATGACCCTTTCTGTCGAGCAGACGGATATCCGTGGGGAATTTGAAGACACGGTTTATATGTACGGAAGCAGACTGGCCCAGGATGGTATCCAGCTGTGCTACCATGATTCGGATGAAGAGATTCCGGAGATCCCCTGCGATCCCAAACGGCTGCGCCAGGTGTTCCTGAATATTTTGGACAATGCTGCCAAGTATGGTGGGGAAGGCAAGCGGATCGATACCAGCATGCATTTTGAGGATGACCAGGTTGTTGTCCGGATTCGGGACTACGGGCCCGGCATCCCGGAGGATGAACTTCCTCTGGTAAAAAAGAAGTTCTATAAGGGCAGCTCCAGCGTCCGGGGCACAGGCATTGGTCTTGCGGTCTGTGACGAGATTGTGGATATGCACGGCGGTACCCTGACCCTGGAGAACGCTCCCGGGGGCGGTACGCTGGTGACGGTGCGCCTGCCCGCTGCACACTAAGGAGACTCTGTTACTATGGCAAACAAAGAAACGGAAATTTGTTGCCAGCCGTTCAAGACGATGATTGGCGGCCAGGCACTGATTGAAGGTATCATGATGCGCGGTCCGGAAAAGGACGCCATCGTTACCCGAGGCAAGGACGGACTGAACGTGGAAGTCCATCCCAGGAAGAAAAACCCACCAAAATCCTGGAAAAACTGGCCCTTTGTCCGGGGTGTTTTCAATTTTTTCGACGCTCAGGTAGTGGGTGTCAAGGCGTTGATGCGCTCTGCGGATCTGGCACCGGAGGAAGAGCAGGAAGCGCCTTCCAAATTTGACCAGTGGCTGGAAAAAAAGCTGGGAAATGAAAAATTTCAGCAGGTGGTTGTCGGTCTGGCGGTGGCATTGGGGCTTGGGTTATCCATTGGCCTGTTCTTTTTGCTGCCGATGATCATCAGCGGCTTTTTTGACCGCTGGATTTCCAACGCTTTTACGCTGAACCTGGTGGAAGGTGTGATCCGTATGGGGATCTTCCTGGGGTATATGCTTCTTGTTTCCCGAATGGGGGAGATGAAGCGGGTATTTTCTTATCACGGTGCGGAGCATAAAACCATCCGCTGCTACGAAGCGGGACTGCCCCTGACGGTGGAGAATGTCAGCAAACAGACACGGCTGCACCCTCGCTGCGGTACCAGTTTCCTGCTGGTTGTGATGGTTACGTCTATTCTGGTATTTTCCATTGCTTCTTCCGGCTTGCTGGCAATTTTTCCGGCACTGGAGGCAATCCGGGGAAGTTTCAGCTATCGGCTGCTGATGATTGTGTTTAAGCTGCTGCTTCTGCCACTGATTGTGGGCATCACGTATGAAATCAACCGCTGGGCGGGCCGCCATGATAATGGATTTACCCGCATTTTAACGGCTCCGGGTATGTGGATGCAGAATTTTACCACAAACGAGCCGGATGCTGGGATGATGGAAGTGGGCATTGCTGCGCTGGAGGCTGTGCTTCCTGAAGAGGAGGGCGCAGACCGATGGTAAAACAGTACGGAGAGCTCTACCAGGAAACCCGCAGAGCCCTGCTGGCGACAGAATCGGCACAGGATGCCGGTGTGCTTGCCAGACTGCTGCTTTGTCACGTTTCCGGAAAGAGCCAGGCGCAGTTTCTGGCGGATCGGGACCTGTACGCTTCCGAGAAAATTGTAAAGGGGGTAGCGGCGGGGTTGAACCGGCTGCTGGCTGGGGAGCCGATCCCCTACATCCTGGGACAGTGGGAATTCTATGGTGTAGGCTTGCATGTGACGCCGGATGTGCTGATTCCCCGGGACGACACCTGTGCGGTAGCGGAACTGGCAATTCGTCAGGCGCTGTTTTTGGAAGAATCCCCTCGGATTTTGGACCTATGCTGCGGCAGCGGCTGTATTGGCCTTGCCATTGCTACCCGGGTCAAGGATGCCAAAGTTACCCTGGCCGACTTGAGCCAGGCTGCATTGTCTGTGGCCAAGGAAAATACCTCTCTGAATAAACTGGGTGGCCGGGTACGCTGTGTTCAGGCGGATGCCCTGAAACCAGCGGCTCGTTTCCTGGGAAGATTTGATATGATTGTCTCCAACCCACCTTATGTGACAGCGGCGGAGATGGAGGAGCTTCCCCACAGCGTCCGGGACTATGAGCCCCATATGGCGCTGTACGGCGGGGAAGATGGGTTGGATTTCTACCGCTCCATTGCTCAGAATTTTACCTCGGCGCTACGTCCGGGCGGATACCTGTGCCTGGAATTCGGGATGGGACAAGGAGACAGTGTCTGCCGGATTCTGGAGGAACAGGGCTTTACAATTCTGGAACGAGCCCGGGATTTTAATGATAGAGAAAGAGCCGTGCTGGCACAGTACGGCAGGAAGGAAGGATAACATGGCGACCAAAAAGACTGCTTATGAAGCACCTACCCCCGCATCGGATAAGAAAAAAGCTTTGCAAACCGCATTGGCGCAGATTGACAAAAATTTTGGTAAGGGTACCGTTATGCGTTTGGGCGATCGCCCGGAAATGAACGTGGAGGCCATTCCCACCGGTTCCCTGGCATTGGATGCTGCGTTGGGCATTGGCGGTGTGCCGAAAGGCAGAATCATCGAAATCTATGGCCCGGAATCTTCCGGTAAAACCACCTTGGCCCTGCATATTCTGGCAGAGGCCCAGAAGCGGGGCGGAGAAGTGGCCTTTGTGGATGCGGAACATGCGCTGGACCCGGTGTATGCCTCTGCATTGGGCGTGGATACGGACAACCTGCTGGTATCCCAGCCGGATACTGGCGAGCAGGCGCTGGAAATCACCGATGCACTGGTACGCTCCGGCGCTGTGGATGCGGTGGTCGTGGACTCCGTTGCCGCCTTGGTTCCCAAACAGGAAATTGAGGGCGAAATGGGCGATACTTTTGTGGGCCTTCAGGCTCGTCTGATGTCCCAGGCCCTGCGGAAGCTGGCAGGCACCATTGCCAAGACCAACTGCGTGGTAATTTTCATCAACCAGCTGCGTATGAAAATTGGTGTAATGTACGGCAATCCTGAAACCACTACCGGTGGTAATGCACTGAAATTCTACGCCTCCGTCCGTTTGGATGTGCGCCGTGTAGAATCCATCAAAGAAGGCGGCAACGTCATCGGCAACAAGACCCGGGTAAAGGTAGTCAAGAATAAAGTTGCACCCCCCTTCCGGGAAGCGGTATTTGAGATCATGTACGGCCAGGGCATTTCCAAGTGGGGAGAACTGGTGGATCTGGCTGTGCAGATGGATATCATCCAGAAAAGCGGCAGCTGGTTCTCCATGGGCGAAGAACGCATCGGCCAGGGCGCCAATGCGGTGAAGGATTTCCTGATGAGCAACCCGGATATCGCTGAGAAGGTGGAAGCCCAGGTTCGGGAGAACCTGTGGAAGCTGAACGGCGGCGCACCAAAAATGGAAGCCAAGGCTGCGGAACGTGCGGTAACCGTCAGCGCCGACGACTTTAACGATGAGGATTGATTCGCTGAAGATCAGCCCCGACCGGGCAGGCCGGTACTGGGCATCGTTGGAGGACGGAAGAAAACTGGGGTTATACCGGCAGACGGTGGAGGATTTTGGCCTGTATCCTGGGAAAGAGCTGACTCAAGAGGAATTGGATGCTCTTTTGCAGGAAATGGGCAGAATGTCTGCAAAAATGCGGGCAGTGCGGATTGTTTCGGCAGCCAGCGTATCCCGCCGGGACCTGGAAGAGCGACTGGTGAGAAAAGGAGAAGATCCTGCTCAGGCCAGAGAAGCGGTTCAGTGGATGGAAGACATGCACTTGGTTGATGACCGCAGCACAGCGGAAACCGTGGTGCATTCGTGCATTTCCAAAGGCTACGGCCTGGCCAGGGCAAAGCAGGCCCTGTACGAGAAGCGGATTCCCAAGGAATATTGGGAAGAAGCCTTGCAGGATTATCCGGACCAGATGGAAAAAATCCAATCCTTTCTTCGCACTCGCTTAACAGATCGGGCAGATCCCAAGCAAGTCAAAAAGGCCGTGGATGCCTTGCTGCGTCGGGGGCATAGCTACGGCAGCATCAAACAGGCACTAAGTGGACTTTCCTTTGAAACAGAGGATTTTCCGGAGGAGTAACAGAAATGGCAAATATTGGTTTTATATCCCTTGGCTGTGCCAAGAATCAGGTGGACTGCGAGCGGATGATGTACCGTGTCCGGGAAGCGGGTCACACGGTCAAAGAGGACATTGTGGGCAGTGATGTGGTAGTGATCAATACCTGCGGCTTTATTGATTCCGCCAAAGCAGAGGCGATCGACTACATCCTGCAAACCGCTGCGCTGAAAGCAGAGGGGCAGGTTGGCAAGATTCTGGTCACCGGTTGCCTGTCCCAGCGGTACCAGGACGAAATCCTGTCGGAAATGCCGGAAGTGGACGGTGTTTTGGGAACGGGAAGCTATACGGAGATTGTCCCGGCCATCGAAGCGCTGCTGAATCAGCAAAATGTTTGCGAATTTGGCTCCATTGATGCACCGGAACAGGAAACCGGACGCATCGTCACCACTCCGGAGCATTATGCATTCATTAAAATTGCGGAAGGCTGCGATAACCGGTGTGCATACTGCATCATTCCCTATCTGCGGGGCAAATACCGCAGCCGTCAGCTGGATGATGTGCTGTATGAAGCCCGGCTGCTGGCAGACAGCGGCGTGAAGGAATTGATTGTGGTGGCCCAGGATACCAGCCGCTACGGTACAGACCTTCCGGGACATAAGCGTCTGCTGCCGGAACTGCTGCGTAAGCTTTGTGAAATTGACGGGCTGCACTGGATTCGGGTGCATTATGTCTATCCCGATGAAATCGACGACGAATTTATTGATGTCATGGCAACCCAGCCCAAAATTGTCAAGTATCTGGACATTCCCATCCAGCACTGCAACAGTGAGATCTTGAGACTGATGAACCGTCGGGGAGACGGCCAATTCCTGCGGGAATTGCTTGCTAAGCTCCGTAGCCGGATTCCCGGCCTAGTAATCCGCACCAGTCTGATTACCGGCTTGCCTGGAGAAGGGGAGGCGGAGTTCCAGGAACTGTGCGACTTCCTTCGGGAGCAGCGGATGGAACGGGTCGGTGCTTTTGCCTTCTCTCCGGAAGAGGGAACGCCGGCGGCGGAGATGGAATTTGTGGACAACGAAGTTGCCCAGCAGCGAGCCCAGACAATTGAGATGATCCAGTCCGGAATTATGGATGACTACAATGCTGCCATGCAGGGAAAAACCCTGGAGGTGCTGGTAGACGGCTATGACGAGGAACTGGAACAGTTCTATGGACGGACGTATGCGGATTCTCCGGATATTGACGGCCGTGTATGGCTTGCCTCGGAAGAACCCCTGCGGGAAGGTATGTTTGTCACTGTAAAAATTGACGGATGTGTAGACGGAGACTTGTCCGGATATGTATTAGAGGAGGTAGCACTGTGACAACCGCATCAAAAATCACACTGATTCGAGTGGCCCTGATTCCATTTTATATGGTATGCATGTACCTCTCCGGGGGCGAAAGCGGCCTGTGGATGTATCTGGCGCTGGCCGTCTTCCTGGTTGCTAGTCTGACGGATTTTGTAGACGGCTATATCGCCCGGCATTACGGTCAGACTACGGACTTCGGTAAATTCCTGGACCCGCTGGCGGACAAACTGCTGGTGATTACGGCTATGGCCATGTACTGTGAGTGGGGCGTGTTTCCTGCATGGGCCCTGATGATTGTGCTGACCCGGGAGTTTGCTGTTACCGGTCTGCGCCTGGTGGCTGTGCAGAAAGGCACTGTCATTGCAGCCGGCTGGAGCGGAAAGGTCAAGACCGCCAGCACCATGGTTGGCCTGTGTATTATGATGGCAATTCCGGGCATCGAGGTGCTCAACTGGGTGGTGATCGCGGTGATTGTGCTGACCACGGTGTATTCCGGCACGGAATATTTTATCCAGAACTGGAAATGCCTCTGGGACTAAACATTACATACTGCGCCGCCGTTTGGGAGACCCTAACTGGCGGCGCGGTTTTTATTTCCAGCAAGTTCCAGAAAAGGGTGGCTGCGGCAGCGGCATTTCCACTGGATTTTTTGTGGCGATTGTGGTATAATGCACTGGCACTTTTAAGAAACTGCGAGGTTATACCATGATTGATAAGGAAATCAGCGAAGTCCGCCGGCATTTGCGCCGGGACCGCAGCAATATTACCCATATTTATGGATGCTATGTAAATGACAATAAGGAGATCATTTCCGAGTTCAAGCAGTCCGTCGGAATGATGCCGGAAAATGAATCGGATAAATATTTTGCTCTGCTGCGCCGGAGTCTGTCCGGCGCCCTGGGAAAGAATCTGATTGACATTACCTTCAAAACCTCCCAGGTTGCGAATAGCCCGGAGCATAAGCTGCTGATGGACCTTCGGGAATCCCGTCTGGAAGACGAAGAAAAGCGTCTGGAGTTTTTCCAGAAAATCATCGATACCGTGGTTTTGGAAGGAAATTACCTGATTCTGCTGGGCTGTGACAGCTATGACGTGCCCTTTAAGTCCAAGGATGACAGCTTCCAGAAGGACAGCTCGGAAGAGGTTTACCGCTTCCTGCTGTGCTGCATCTGCCCGGTGAAGCAGACCAAGGCCAATCTGCACTATATTCCGGAAGAAAAGGTATTCCATGACGGCGCCATGAACCAGATGGTCTCCGCTCCGGCTCTGGGATTCCTGTTCCCGGCATTCGATAACCGCTCTACCAATATTTACAACGCCCTGTATTACACCCACGATACCAAGGAATCTCAGGATGCCTTGATTGAGGCAATCTTCAATACCCCGGTACCCCAGCCGGCAGCGGAGCAGAAGAAGTCCTTTGAAGCCCTGCTGACCACCGCCCTTGGGGATGAATGCAGCCTGGATGTGGTGCAGACGGTACATGACCAGATCTGCCAGCGGATTGAACTGCATAAAGAAAGCAAGGTGCCCGAACCCCTGCTCATCAGCAAAGAGGATGTGAAGGAAGTCCTGTCCTCCTGCGGCGTCTCTGAAGAGCATGTGGCTAAGTTCAGCGTGGATTATGACGAGGTTTTCGGATTTGAAGCAGACCTGCATCCCAAGAACATCATCGACAACAAGCATTTTGAACTGAAAACCCCGGATGTGGTCATTAAGGTGGACCCGACCAGAAGCGATTTGATTGAGACCCGGGTAATCGGCGGTGTGAAGTACATCATGATTTGTGCGGACGAGGAAGTGGAAGTCAACGGCGTCAATATCCACATTTCTGATCCCAAAACGGAAGCTGCAACGGTGTAATTGCGGAATAACAACAGGCTCCAAGTTCGCTTGGAGCCTGTTTTGCGTCAATAAGAGAAGCTGGTTACTGAAAAATTTCTCCCAGATATTCAAAATGGAATTGTAAATGGAAAAACTTGTGCTATAATCAGCATGCTGAAATAAGATACAATTCAGAGCAAATAGGAGGAGACAACATGGTATTGGATGGATGCCACGAGGGAAAACACACCCCTAAATTGATGGAAGTGAAATGCCCCAAGTGCGGACAGTGGGTTGAGGTGTTTGTAAAAATGGGCGGCGCTCCCGGCCAGACAGGCACGCTGGTTTCCGATGAAACTTGCGTTTGCGGCAATGTTTTGCCCGCAGGAAGTTTTGCAGAAGATTACAAATGCGACTAAGAAGTACACAGAAAGGATAGATGGATTTGAAAATCATCAAACAAATCGGAATTATTTTCTCTATCTGCTGGGTCAGTCAGGTGGTGGAAAAGCTGCTTTCTTTTACATTTCCCGCCAGCGTCATCGGTATGGTTTTGCTTCTGCTCTGCCTGCTGACCGGAATCTTAAAAATTGGACATATTCAGGAAAAAGCGGACTTTCTGCTGAGCAATATGGCCTTTTTCTTTGTTCCGGCGGGGGTAAGCATTATCAACTATTTTGATATTCTGAAAAGCACAGCGGTGCAGCTGGTGATTATCTGCACCGTATCCACTGTGATTACCTTTGCGGTGACGGCCTGGAGCGTAAAATATACCATGAAGTTGGTAAATAAAATGGCCCAAAAGAAAGAGAAGGAGCACTGCTGATGGAAGAGATTGTGTATTCCCCTTACTTTGGAATTGCACTGAGTATTTTGGCCTTCGGAATTGGTGTGAAACTTCATCAGAAGTGGAAAACGCCCCTTTACAATCCGTTGATTGTGGCAATTGTATTGGTTGCGGGGATTTTGCTCCTTTTTAAGATCCCGTATGAAGCCTACAATGTCGGTGGTGAGATCATCAATATGTTCCTGGCTCCGGCAACAGCCTGCCTGGCTGTTGCAGTATATAGCAAGCTTGCCATTTTGAAGCAGTACTGGCTGCCAATTCTGGTCGGCTGTACGGCTGGTTCCGGCGCATCCATGGCCAGTGTATACGCCATGTGTCGGCTGTTTCACCTGGACGAGAGCCTGCGGGTGTCCCTGCTTCCCAAGTCCGTGACCACGCCCATTGCTGTCAGCGTGGCCGAATCTGCTGGTGGTGTGGTGCCGATTACCGTGGTTGCGGTGATCTTTACAGGAATCCTGGGCAGCATAGTGGCGCCTCTTCTGATTCGTCTGTTCCGGGTTTCCGACCCGGTTGCTGCTGGCTTAGCCATTGGAGCATCCAGCCACGCCATGGGTACCTCTAAAGCCATTGAACTGGGGGAAGTGGAAGGTGCCATGAGCGGACTTGCCATCGGCATTTGCGGCATGATTACCGTACTGCTTTCTCTTCTGATTCTGTAAAACAAAACATCCCCGGATTCTGATGAATCCGGGGATAATTTTGTATTTTGTTATGCGGCAGCTTCTTCCGGCTGCTTTCCGAAGAGCTTCTGCGTTCCCTGAATGGCAACCAGAACGCCCAGGATCAGCAGCAGGACTGCGAAGATCAGCTGCAGCGTATTGCCCAGGGTCAGGCCAGTGGTTACCAGAGCGCCGGACAGGCTGTAAATGGTCATAGCCAGAGCGGTGAAGGTAACTGCCATCATAAAGAACATGGGGGCCCACAGCATGAATCCCTTGCGCTTGGTGCGCTTGAGGAACACGGCGCAGGCCACAAGAGCCAGCACGCTCAGCAGCTGGTTGGCAGAGCCAAACAGGGGCCAGATTTCCTTGTAGCCGACCTTTGCCAGCAGATAAGCCAGCACCAAGGTAATCACCGTGGCGAAAACCTTGTTGGTCATCAGCTTCAGGAAGGGGTTCATGGACTTTTCATCCATGCCGTCCTCCATCCAGAACTCCTGGAAGGACAGCCGGCCAACACGGGCCACGGAGTCCAGGGAAGTCAGGGCGAAGGCGGACACCGCCAGGTTAATCAGGGTAAACACCAGATTGTAAGGCAGTCCTACCACCTGCAGGAAATTGGCAATAGCGCCGGCAAAGACCTGAGCGGGGGTATTCAGACCCTGAGCGGCAGCCTCACCGGAGGCGAAGGAAGAAACAGCAATCAGGGAAATCACAGCCAGCATACTCTCCATCAGCATAGCGCCGAAGGAAACCGGCAGCATATTCCGCTCGTTCTTGATCTGCTTGGAAGCGGTGCCGGAGGAAACCAGAGAATGGAAGCCGGACACAGCGCCGCAGGCAATGGTAACGAACAGAATGGGGAACAGGTACTGGCCATCCACATTGAAGGCAACGAAGGCTTCCAGATTGCAGCTGGGGTTGGCAACAAACACACCGGCAATGGCGGCAATAATCATAAAGATCAGCAGGTAGCTGTTCAGATAATCCCGGGGCTGCAGCAGGGACCAGACAGGCACAATGCTGGCCACCATGATATACAGAAATACCAAAATGTGCCAAGTGTTCAGAGACAGGTACATCGGCATTGCCAGACCCAGCGCCACTGCGACCACCAGGAAGGCGATGGCGATTCCGGTGTTAACCCATTTGTTCAGTTTTCCGTACTTCAGAATCATGCCCAGGGCAACGGCTTCCACGATGAACAGCATGGAGGTGGTAGCCACAGCGCCGTTGGCAGTGTTCAGACTCTGATCGGGATTAAGGCCGTTGAAGGTGCCGGCAACCACGTCTGCAAAGGCGGCAACCACCAGGATGCAGAACAGCCAGCAGAACAGAAGGAACAGCTTCTTGCCCAGCTTGCCGATGTAGGCTTCGATGATGTAGCCGATGGTACGGCCTTTGTTCTTAACGGAAGCGTACATGGAAGCAAAGTCCTGTACAGCGCCGAAGAACACGCCGCCGATCAGAATCCACAGCAGCACAGGCAGCCAACCGAAGATTGCCGCCTGAATGGGTCCGTTGATAGGACCAGCACCGGCAATGGATGCAAACTGGTGGCCAAAGACCACATTGGTGTCGGCGGGAACATAGTCCACACCGTCCTCCAGCTCGTAGGCGGGAGTTTTGGCTTTGGGGTCAACACCCCAGGTTTTTGCGAGGTAACGTCCGTAGACCAGGTAAGCGCCGATGAGAACTACCAGAGCGATTACCATCATGAGAATTCCGTTCATACTTCTCCTCTTTTCCGTTGTTTTATAAAACGGCTATCATTCTAGCGCGTTCTTTATCAAATGTCAACAAAAATGTCCGCCGCTGATGAAAAAATGTCCGTGCTGAGTGCGACGGCAATGTGAGAAACGACGATTGGCACGGAAAAAGCCGGGAATGTACATTCCCGGCTTTGTTCAGAAATGGGAGGGTTAACCTTCTCTTTTTTGGTAGAACAGGATAGATAGATACCAGGAAACCCCATAAGTCGCCAGGGCAGCCAGACCCAGCAGAAGCATCGCACTGCTGCTGGGAAGCGCGCCCAACAAGGTGATGCCAGAGATGCTGACAACGAAGGCGCTGATGGCACAAATCAGTCCGATGCTGATGTAGTACGCCATACGTCCCTTTTCCACGCCCCAGCGGAACATAGGCGGAAGCGTAATGGCAGGGGCGAGGAGAGAAATGGTAGCCACCACGGACAGAATGCTGCCAAAACTTTCCCAGGAGAATACTCCATTAACCCGCATTCGGATGCCCTGAATCACAGCACTGAGCAGCAGGATCCCAACCTGTGTAGCCAAACCGATCAGGTATTTGCTGGAAACGATCTCCGCCTTGGTATAGGGCAGGGCAGCGCAGTACTGATCCCACTTACTGCGCTCGTCATATCCAAGCAGAGTTGTGGGAATCATGCCGCACATGATACAGGGATAGAGGATGAAGAAAAAATTATCGTCGCCCATGACGGAAACGCCAATGAACACCAGGCTGATCAGCAGGTAAGCCTTGCAGTACTTCATTATCATGTACCAATCCTTCAGAAGCAGTCCTTTCATATTACTGGGCCTCCTTTACCATGTAGACAAACAGTTCTTCAATACTGATGGGACTGATATGCAGATCGCTGGGCACCCGGCTTCGCAGCACCAGAGCTTCCACCCCGTAGGGGGATTCTTTCTTGTGCTTGATTGCTTCCAGTGGGATAGATTGCAGTTGTTCCGCAGTACAGTGAATTACCCCGTATTCTGCCAGCAGCACATCCTTTTCTTCCCACAGAAGCAGCTTTCCCTTGTGCAAAAACGCAATATAGTCGCAGAGTTTTTCCAGATCGCTGACAATGTGGGAGGAAACCAGAATGGAGTGGTTTACATCCCGGGTAAAGTCGCTGAGTATCTCTACCACGTCATCCCGGACCACCGGGTCCAGTCCGCTGGTGGCCTCGTCCAGCAGCAGAAGCTTGCAGTTGTGGGACAGGGCAATGGCAATACCCAGCTTCATTTTCATGCCCCGGGAAAAGTCTTTAAAGGGTTTTTTCTCCGGCAAATCCATTCGCTGAACCAGGGCTTGGTAAGCAGAGGCGTCCCAGTTCCGGAAGGTATGGGCCATGACATTGCCGATCTGCTTTACCGTCAGGCATTCGGGGATGCCGATTTCGTCCATCACAACGCCCACTTCTTCTTTGGTCAGAAGAATATTCTCGGTGTTGTCCCGGCCCAGAATGGTGATGCTGCCGCTGTCCTTGTGGATAATGTCCAGAATCAGCTTGATGGTGGTGCTTTTTCCGGCGCCGTTTTCACCGATCAGGCCCAGAATGCATCCGCCGGGCAGGGTCAGATTCAGATTGTTCAGGGTAAATCCGGGGAAGGATTTTGTCAGATTTTTAATTTCGATGGCGTTCATTCTTGTCCCTCCATTGCGAACAGAATCATGGATACGATATCGTCTTTGCTCAGATTGCAGGAAGCGGCCAATTTCAAAATCTGATCAATGTGATCTTCTATTTTTTTGAGAGTTTCTTCTCGAAGCAGTTCCACATTTTTTGGCGCCACATAGCAGCCTTTTGCGGGGATGGTGTAAAGAAATCCCTCTTTTTCCAGTTCATCATAGGCCCGCTTGGTTGTGATGAAACTGATCCGCAGATCTTTTGCCAGACCCCGAATGGAGGGAAGTATCTCGTTTTCCTGCAATTCTCCGCTAATAATCTGGGACTTGATCTGGGAATAGATCTGATCGTAAATTGGCGTTCCGCTTTTGTTGTCAATCAGGATATGCATCTGCTCACCTCGTTTCTTAACTGTATATCAGTATTATATACAGTTATAACAGCTTGTCAAGAGGAGATTTGCAAATGGTGTTCCGTGATTTTCCACATGGTCAAAACAAATGGTTTTTTGCCATTGACAAACCGGGATAGATGTGATAGTATTTTAGTGCTTTAACGTGATAAAGCGCTAAATTGAAGAAAGTTGGGATGGATATGAAAAAGTGGATTGCATCTGCAATTGCAGTATGGATGTTGGCACTCAGCCTTACTGGCTGCGGAGGAAAAGAAGTTGCCCAGGCAACCAGCGACATGGAATATGTGAAGGGCAAAGGAACGCTGGTCGTGGGCATTACGGACTTTGCACCCATGGACTACAAGGATGCCCAGGGAGAGTGGATTGGCTTTGATGCGGACCTGGCAAAGGCTTTTGCGGAAAGTCTGGGCGTGGAAGCAGAGTTCGTGGAAATCGACTGGGACAACAAAGTTCCAGAGCTGGACGGCAAGACCATCGACTGTGTCTGGAATGGCATGACCCTGACGGATGAAGTACGCTCTGCCATGAGCTGCACCAATGCCTACTGCAACAACGCCCAGGTGGTGATTGTTCCTGCAGATCAGGCTGCGAACTATCAAACTGCGGAGAACTGCAAGGAGCTGAACTTTGCGGTGGAAGCCGGTTCTGCCGGCAAGGCTCAGGCGGATGCCAATGGTTTTTCCTACACGGAAGTCAAGGACCAGGCAACGGCTTTGATGGAAGTAGCTGCCGGTACCTGTGATGCCGCCATTATCGACTCCCTGATGGCAGCGGCCATGGTTGGAGAGGGAACCGGCTATGCGGATCTGACTTATACGGTGGCGCTGAACAGCGAAGAATACGGCGTGGGATTCCGGAAAGGCTCTGACCTGACCGAGGCCCTGAATACCTTCTTTGCCGATGCCCTGGCCGACGGCACCATGATGAAGCTGGCAGAAACCTACGGCGTGCAGGCAGCGGTGATCAGCGAATAATCCTTTCGGGATAAATTGAAAACAGAGAGCGGTAACATGCTCTCTGTTTTCCTGTGAATACATGATTTGAGGTTGAAGATATGGAGCTTACAACGTTTTCTCAGCAGTTCCCTGTGGTAATTCAGGCGCTGAATGTGGGGTTTGTCCAAACCCTGAAATTGTTTTTTGTGACCTTGCTTGGCGCATTGCCTTTGGGACTGGTAATCTCTTTCGGCTCTATGTCCCGGTTTCGGGGTCTGCGGGGAGTGGTCAAAACCATTGTATGGATTGTCCGGGGCTCTCCGCTGATGATTCAGCTGATGATCATTTACTATTTCCCTGGCTTGGTGCTGCAGCCGTTTTTGGAGCAAGTGTTGGGCTACAGCGTTAATATCGGCTGGGGTGGAGGCGAATCCGGTCGGTTCACCGCTGCAGCGGTTGCTTTTATCTTCAATTACGCATGCTATTTTTCGGAAATCTATCGCGGCGGCATCCAGGGCGTGCCCATTGGCCAGCAAGAAGCAGGGCAGGTTCTGGGCCTGTCCAAAAGCCAGATCTTCTTTAAGATCACCTTGCTGCAAATGGTGAAGCGGATCATCCCGCCCATGGCCAACGAAATCATCACCCTGGTGAAAGATACCTCTCTGGCCCGAATTATTGCATTGCAGGAAATTATCTGGGCAGGTCAGGCATTTATGAAAGGCTCTCAGGGAATTTCCGGTCAGCTGTGGCCGCTGTTCTTCACGGCGGTGTACTATCTGGCCTTCAACGGAATCCTGACGGTACTGTTTGCCTGGCTGGAGCAGAAGCTGGACTATTTTAAAGTATAAGGGGGTGGCAAACATGATAGCCTTGGAAGTCCGAAACATTCAAAAAAATTACGGTAAAACCGAAGTGCTGAAAGATATCAGCTTTTCCCTGGAAAAAGGCCAGGTGCTTGCCATCATCGGCTCCTCCGGAAGCGGCAAGACCACCTTGCTGCGCTGCCTGAATTTCCTGGAAACACCCCAGGAAGGCAGCATCGTGGTCAATGGGAAAACCATCTTTGACGCGGCATCGGCTTCCCAACTGACTGACGAGCAGATCCGGGAGAACCGACTGCACTTTGGATTGGTGTTTCAGTCGTTTAACCTGTTTCCGCAGTATAATGTGCTGCAAAATGTGACCTTGGCGCCTACACTGCTGAAACTTGGCACTGCCCAGGAAATCCAGGAAAAGGCGAAAAAGCTGATTGCCCAAGTGGGCCTTTCGGAGCGTATTCAGGCATATCCTTGTCAGCTCTCCGGCGGTCAGCAGCAGCGGGTGGCCATTGCCCGGGCCTTGGCGTTGAATCCGGATATTCTGTGCTTCGACGAACCCACCAGCGCATTGGACCCGGAATTGACCGGAGAAGTGCTGAAGGTCATCAAGGGCCTGAAGAGCAAGGACAGCACCATGATTGTGGTAACCCATGAAATGGAATTTGCCCGCCATGTGGCGGACAAGGTGATCTTCATGGCAGATGGCATCATTGAAGAAATGGGCACACCGGAACAGGTCTTTGGAAATCCCCAAAAGGAGAAAACGAAAGCATTTCTGCAAAAATCTCTGGAAGAATTCTGAATAAAAACGGCAGGCCCACCGGGCCTGCCGTTTGTTATGTAAATGCTTGCGTTATTCGCAGGGATAAACCAGCTGGAATTGCCGACGGATTTCGTCCATCAGCTGCATCATGTGCAGGGTTTCCTCGTGGGGCATGGAAGGACACTGATTTTTACCGGATTCGATACACTGGGCAGCTTCCATCACTTCATATTCATATCCGGTCAGCTGGGCAGGGCAGGGGATTTCCCGAATCAACTGGTAATTACGGTCAAAGACGCGGAAAGATTGGGGGTTATTGATGTTTTCCACCATTACAAAGCCCTTGCTGCCGTAAATCACGCCTTGCCGGTCAGATACACAGTGCATACCGGCGTTGAGCACGGCCATTTTTCCATCCTTCCAGGTCAGGGTAATGCTGTCGCACAAATCCACGCCCTTGTCAGACTTGACGCAGGATGCTTTCACATCGTCCGCCCGACCAAAGACCATTTCCGCAAAATTCAGCGGGTAAATTCCCACATCCAGCAAGGCACCCCCAGCCAGTGCAGGTTCTGTCAGGCGTACTTTATCCTCAATAGCGTAGCACAGATTGGCGGTGAGCATCCGGGGCGTTCCGATGATCCCGGAGTCCAGCAAATCCAGCAGCATTTTTCGCATAGGCTGGTAACGGGTCCAGATGGCCTCCGTAATCAGCAGCCCCTTTTCCCGGGCTTTTGTCATCAGGGCATCTGCCTGGGCGGCATTGACGGTAAAGGCTTTCTCGCACAAAACGTGCTTCCCATGCTCCAGGCACAGCATTGCTTGACTGTAATGATGGGAGTGTGGGGTAGCAATGTAAACCAGCTGTACAGTTTCATCCGCCAGCATTTCTTCATAAGAGCCATAAGCCTTTTCGATACCGTACATCTGGGCAAAGGTTTCTGCCCGTTCTGGACTCCGGGCGGCTACTGCGTGCAAGGATACCTGGTGGTTTCCTTGCCGGTTCATCATGGTCACGGTTTTTGCCATGGTGTGGGCAATGTTTCCGGCACCTAAAATTCCAAGTCGTACCATAGGTCATTTCTCCTTTTTACAGCATTGTTATAGGAAAAGCTGGTTTTCTTTTCTGGATTGGCATACAGGGCCAATTTTTTGCCGAATAAACGCTACTTTTTCCGGGTCCGCCTGCCGGGCGTGGACAGGGCATACCGCTACGCAGCGCATACAGGAGATACAAGCGCTGCTGGCGGGCAAAGAGGGGTCCTCTTTGGAAATGGCTCCCACAGGACAAACGGCGGCGCAGCTTCCGCAGCGGACGCAATTCTCGTTAACCTCGATGGCAATGGGAACGGGATTATAAATCCGGTAGGGACAATTTCCGGGAATCACGGGAGCAGCGGCACGGGGCAGGGATGCTTTGATTTTTTCCGCCATGTCCCGCAGGCTTTGCAGATCCGCTTCGTCCGGACGCCCATGGGCAAATTCCCGAACAATGGAATGTTCTGCGACGGCCGCCACTCCGGCAGCCACGGAAAAGCCTGCTTCTTCCGCCAGATCCTGCAATTCCGCCAGGGTATCTTCAAAGGCCCGGTTTCCGTAGACGGCTACCAAAATGGCCTTGGCCTGATTTCCGGACAATTCCTTTAGCCTGCCGGCAGCGGTACGGGATACTCGTCCGCCATAGGAAGGCACTGCCAGAATGCACAGATCCTCACTGGTAAAAGCGGTGCCGGAGAAGCTGCGGTCGTTAGCAGATAAATCGATTTCGGTATGCCGATCCGAAATGGCGGAAGCCAAAGTGTCGGCGACCTTTTTGGTCGTTCCGGTGGGGCTGAAAATGACGGTATATAGGCTCATAATGGATTCCTCCTGTGGGGTTGCACCGGATTACCCGGAATTGTAAGATAACCTTATTCTAGCGCAAAACAGGGCAAGGGTCAACCGGATTCGCACAAAGGAAGGAGTGAGCGCCACTGGCGTGGTTTCTAAATAAATACCATGAAAATTGTGCATTATCATAAAAAATAAGGGGAAATGCTTTCTTTTCTCAGGGTTTCACTTGACATTTTCCTTGTGTTGTGTTACCCTTGTCCAGGTAAAAAGAATATGGTTATAAGCTCATAATATGGTTGAGCGTTTCTACCAACTGCCGTAAATAGTTGACTACGATTCCTTACCGTGGTCAGCTATTCTTTTTTGGAGGTTTTGAACATGAGGTACGATGTCATTATTATCGGCGCAGGTCCTGGCGGTATTTTTTCGGCGTATGAACTGACCCAGAGGGCGCCCTCTCTGAAAGTGGGTGTTTTTGAATCAGGCCATGCCCTGAATAAGCGGCACTGTCCCATTGACGGGGAGAAAATCAAAAGCTGCATTGGCTGCAAAAGCTGCAGTATTATGAGCGGTTTTGGCGGTGCCGGTGCCTTCTCTGACGGAAAATATAATTTTACCAACGACTTTGGCGGCACCCTCTATGAATATATCGGGAAAAAGCAGGCGCTGGACCTGATGAAGTATGTGGATGATATCAACATGCGCTACGGCGGCGAAGGTACCAAGCTGTATACCACAGCCGGTTCCCGGTTCAAAACCCTGTGCATTCAGAATGACCTGCACCTTCTGGACGCCTCCGTCCGACACTTGGGTACGGATATTAATTACATCGTACTGGAAAATCTGTATGGCTATCTGAAGGACAAGGTGGACTTCTACTTTGATACGCCGGTTCAGTCTGTATCGGTGGCGGAAGACGGCTACGAAATTCATTGCCAGAACGAAACCTACTCCTGCCGGGAGTGTGTGATTTCCGTGGGCCGCAGCGGCAGCAAGTGGATGGAAACCGTTTGCCGGGAGCTGGATATCCCGGTGAAATCCAACCGGGTGGATATTGGCGTCCGGGTGGAATTGCCGGCGGAGGTATTTGCCCACCTGACAGATGAGCTGTACGAAAGCAAAATTGTCTACCGCACTCAGAAATACGGAGACAAGGTGCGTACCTTC
Source organism: uncultured Oscillospiraceae bacterium (assembly GCA_944382965.1). Lineage (GTDB taxonomy): Bacteria > Bacillota > Clostridia > Oscillospirales > Oscillospiraceae > Faecousia. The sequence goes on from CALWOA010000001.1 coordinate 122,537, forward strand.
TGCATGAACCCCAAGGGTGCTGTTGTCAACGAGAACACCAACGGCATCATCACCGTCAACGGCCATAGCTATGAAGATCCGGAAAAGCAGACGGAGAACACCAACTTTGCTCTGCTGGTAGCCAAGCACTTCTCCGAACCCTTTAAGGATTCCAACGGCTACGGCGAGAGCATTGCCCGACTGAGCAATATGCTGGGCGGTGGCGTCATTGTGCAGCGGTTCGGGGATCTCATTGCCGGACGCCGCTCTACTCCCAGCCGGATTGAGGAAGCCTTCATTACGCCCACCCTCAACGCTACCCCCGGCGACCTGAGCTTGGTGCTGCCCAAACGCATCCTGGACGGTATTATCGAAATGATTTATGCTCTGGATAAAATTGCTCCCGGTACTGCCAACGAAGATACCCTGCTCTATGGCGTGGAAGTCAAATTCTACAACATGGAAGTAGAAGTGAACCAGAATCTGGAGTCCAAATATCCGGGCCTGTATATCATCGGCGACGGCAGCGGAATTACCCATTCTCTGTCCCACGCCTCTGCCAGCGGCGTGTACGTTGCCAGAAAAATCGCCCAGTAACACGGAAGAATCCTATAATGTACCCGGTGATGACAGCAAACGTTCATCACCGGGATTTTTCTTGACAAATTTATTCTAATAGATTAGAATATAACTGTACTAATAGATTCGACCAAGGAGGATGCGTCTATGCCTACGCCGAAAATATTTGAAAGTGAGTATCGTTTCTGCCTGATTCTCTGGGAACATCAGCCCATCAAGAGCAGTGAACTGGCGAAGCTTTGCAAGCAGAAGCTGGATTGGTCCAAAACCACTACCTATACTGTTATCAAGCGACTGTCTGAGCGGGGCGTGGTGAAAAACGAGAATACCATCGTCACCGCTTTGATTTCCAAAGAGGAAGCCCAGATGAGCGAATTGGATGAACTGATGGAAAAGAAATTTGAAGGCTCCCTACCTGCCTTCATTGCGGCCTTTGGACGCCGGCAGGAACTTTCTGAAGAGGAGATACAGCAGATCCGCCGGATCATCGAAGGCTAAGGAGGTGCCCAATGGAAACGCTGTTTGTCACATTGGTGAACATGAGCATCACCGCCAGCTGGTTAGTGCTGGCTGTTATCGGGGCGCGGCTGGTGTTTCGGAAAACACCCAAGTGGGTATTGTGCCTGCTATGGGGATTGGTTGCATTGCGGCTGATTTTTCCCTTCTCACTGGAAAGTGCGTTGAGCCTGATTCCCAGTACTCAGACCTTTCCCCAGGAAATTGTCTATACCGCCCAGCCGGAAATCCACAGCGGCATTGAGGCCGTGGATTCCGTGGTCAATCCGGTTCTGGAGGATACTATGACCGTGCCGGAACCTGCGGTTACAAGTGCCAATCCTACCCAGATCTGGTCTTTTCTCCTGTCTTGGGGCTGGGCTGTGGGCTGCGGTTGTATGCTTTTGTATGCGCTGATCAGCTACTTAATTCTAAAGCACCGGGTTGCCGCTGCAATTCCTCTGGAAAAGGGAATCAAACAAAGTGAATGGGTAGACTCGCCTTTTGTGCTGGGGCTGGTTCGTCCGGTGATTTATCTTCCCATTTCCATGAATCCAAAAGACTTACCCTACGTCATTGCCCATGAAAAATCCCACATTCACCGGGGAGATCACTGGTGGAAGCCGGTTGGCTTTGTGCTGCTGAGCATCTATTGGTTCAATCCGGTATTGTGGCTGGCTTACATCCTGCTTTGCCGGGACATTGAGGCTGCCTGCGACGAGCGGGTGATCCGGGATATGAACATGGAGGACCGCCGGGCCTATTCCACTGCGCTGCTGAATTGCAGCATCCGCCGTAAGTCTATTGCAGCCTGTCCGTTGGCTTTCGGTGAGGTGGGGGTCAAGGAGCGAATCAAAAGTGTCATGCACTATAAGAAGCCGGGATTTTGGATTCTGCTGGCGGCACTGGTAGTCACCATTGTGGTGGCGGTGTGCTTCCTGACAAACCCCGTTGCGCCCCAGCAGGTGCAATGGCTGGATCCTTCCAACCCCTCCAGTGAATCTTTACAATGCAAAACCATGGAGCAGACCTATTACAAGGACGGTGTTATAACCGGAACGGCGAAAACGGAACACTATTATGGCAATGGTGGACAGCGCCTGTATATGATCGAGTATCGGGATGGAGAAATTACAGGAAAGACCATTACAGATATGGATGCCTATGGCAACACAGTGGGAAGCACATTCTATCTGCCTGACGGAATTACCCAGACCAGCACATCGGAATATCAAGTAACCCTGGATTGGCGCCACCGCCTTGTCCGTAAGGAGAGTTACAGCGGGGATGCCGTATCGATGACATATGACTGCGCATATGACTGGCGCGGCAATGCCGTATGGGAACAAATCACCCAAATGTATGGTGAGAACGGCGCAGTCAGCTTTGTCAGACAGACGAAACGCACCTATAACTGGCTGGGACAGCAGACCCTGGAAGAAGTCATGGAGGAATCCGGAGGCGAGATTACTCAGTCGGTAACCGAGTATGAAGATGGAAAACCGGTGAAAGGTACTGAATACGCAGAGGATGGTACGGTTCTGTCAGAAACGGAGTACATCTATAATACGGAAGGCAATCCTCAGGAGAAAATCATACGGTACAAAGATGCCGAAGTTAATGATTACCGTGAAATATATGCCTATCAGGAGGATGGATACACCATCACCGTTATTTCCGGAAACCGTCCCGACTGGGAAACAGGCACCAGTGATTCCATGTACTTCTGCGATTATGACGGAAACGTGCTGCGCAGACAGTGGCGCACAAACGGCTATGTAACCTGGCTCGTCCAGTACGATTATGAGCCAAAGGGCCAGACGGTGGACGATGAAGCCTTTTTGACCCAGTTCCGGCAGCCGAGCGACGAGATACCGATGCCGGAAGGGATTTCCAGCATGGATATCTGGTATGGGGATGGAATGGCTCGTCTGGATAAAGGAGAAGAGGTTGCACCGCTGCAGGAAATGCTCACGCAGGCATTCGATCAATCGCCGGTTCCCACAGACTCGGTCTCCGAGAAAATCCAGAATGACCTGACCTGGAATTACATATCGGTGCATCATACGGACGATACCACCACAGTATACTGGCTTTCCGAGGACTGCGATTTGATTTGGAAGGATGTCCCCAGACGGAAGAGAATGATCTATTCTCTGGAGCAATGGGACTGGGTGCAGGACTATTTTGCGCAGTTAACCAACGGTGTCAAGGATCGGCAGACCACAGGACAGCCTTTCGCTGAAAAGGATCAGATTTTTAACTGGACTCAGAATGTCACAACCAACGCCATTGAAAAGGCCAGTGCAAATATCCAATGGCTAACCCCAATCAATCAGTACGGAGTGCGGGATACGCACACGTCAGAAGGAATCCTGACCCAGGAATCGCTGGACGAGCTGCTGGAGATTCTCCACCAGATTCCGGAAAATGCATTCATCCCCCAGGCAAAGAAAAAACTTAGCTACCGGAATCTGTACAACACTTTGGGTGAGGAAAACACCAGGTGTGCAGCGATTTCTATTATGGACACGGTGAATTCTCTATGGGTGCTGATTCATTACAGCGATGAGGGAATGGGAATTTTGCTCAGTGACGAACTGCAGAAGGCGCGGGATGGCTCTGGGGCTTTCTTGGAATCTTATCAATATTGGTTTGTACAGGATGATGCCCTGGAAGAATATATGCGCACACTCATCGAACAGCGGCCGATAGTAAACTACCTGGAAGGTACAATCGCTACCAGATATCCATGGAAAGCAACGGTGAATTTTTCCTATAAGGATTTGGATTTGACATTGCACCTGATCGAGGGCTGGGAATACGAGATTGTGGAAGGCGAGCCCCAGACCACGAACTATGGTGTCCGCTGCCGACCTGGCGATGTTTCCACTGGCTGGCTCTATTTCAGCTTCTGGCCGGAAGGGTATCATCCGGAAGAAAGCAACCGATTTTACATCGAGGGTTCGTGGTATGACTATCCCACCCAATGCAGTTTCCCGGAAAGTGTGATAAATCCCAACGGAGGATACAGTGTAAGTGGGAAAACTTGGTCGTATTGGGTAGCATACACGTCCAAGGGAGATTTTGCCGTGATTAACCAAGGGGCAGACAGCTGGTTCTCGAAATACTATGATGCCATTGAAGCCACTAAGACAATATGCCAGATAACACTTTATGACTGATTCAGCCGGAAAAAGCGCAGCTTTCTTAGAAAGCTGCGCTTTTTGGCGAAATGGGATGTTTGCATTTTGCGGAAGATCTGCTATGATATAAAAAAACAGTATCCGCTGACGGTGCCTTGCAATACCGGCGGAGGAAGAATGGAGGATTCACTGTGATATTTTACTTTTCTGGAACAGGAAATTCCCAATGGGCTGCCCAGACTTTGGCCCAGAAGCTGAAGGATCAGGCACAGGATATTGTGCAGCTGAACCAGATTCCCAGCCTGGAGCAGGAGCAGCAAGTGGGCCTGGTGTTTCCCATCTACGCCTGGGGAGCACCGGAGGCAATGGTGGATTTTGCCAGAAAACTGAAGAAAACTGGGGCCTTTTCCTTCGGCGTCTGTACCTGCGGCGCAGATGCGGGCTTGGCAATGAAAAAACTGTCAAAAATTTTCCCTCTGGCCAGCAGCTATAGCATCGCCATGCCTAACAATTATATCATCGGCTCCGAAATTGACGATGATGACACCATTGCAAGAAAACTTTCCTCTGCCCAGGCGGAACTGGAAACCATTGCTGGGGAAATTGCACAGAAAAAATGCGTATATCGTGTCCAGGAGGGAAAACATCCGGCACTGAAATCCAATGCTATCAATATGGGCTTTAACAAATTTGCCCGCACCACCAAGCCATTTTATGCCCTGGATACCTGTAACGGCTGCGGCATTTGTGAGAAAAACTGTCCCGCCAGCGCCATTACCTTGGAAAACGGACGTCCGGTTTGGAAGCAGCAATGTTACCAGTGTATGCGCTGCATCCACGATTGCCCTCAGAGTGCCATTCAGTACGGCAAGGAAACGGCAGGCAGAAAGCGCTATCACCTAAGGGACTATCTGTAAAAGTGTTCCCATACACAAAAGTACCGGCGCCACCGTTTGAAGTGGCGCCGGTGTATTTTTACTCGGCTCTTGCCATGGCAAGCTGGAAATCCTTGGTATCGGCAAAGATTTCGTTCTTGTAGGGATTCTTTTTCTGCTCTACAGCACGTTTGACAATAATCGCCAGAACCAGTGCGTTTACTGCCACAGAGAGGATGGAGATCACGCCCTGGGGAACCGGGTTGACCGATGTGGGACGCACGGCAGCATCCATGAATCCGTCAGCATACAGCACCGGAATGGTGGTAAACACGCTGTTGTCCTGGAACAGGGGGAATACCTGGGCAAACATGCACCAGATGGCCAGAGTGTTGGCGCGGTTCTGAATCCAACCGCCCTTATTCCACAATGCGTTGGCAACGGTGGGAGCCAGCAGCAGGGCAACGCCGCAGAACCAGGCGTGGGTGGGCAGGTTCAGGTAAGTATACTGGAAGTTCCATACATCGTAGGCCAGAATGTACAGCCAGATCATGTCAGGCCAGAGCATATCATCATGCTTCTTGGAGGTATAAATACCCCACCAGCCGGTCATGCAGAAAATGTTGATGATACCGGCAATGCCGTTGAGCCAGTTCCACCAGCCGCCGTACAGCCACACATTTTCACTGGACAGCCACCACCGATCACCGAATTCTTTCATCGCGGCAGCGCCTTTGATTGCGGATTCAAAGTCACTGGCGACAGCAATCAGGATGTTAATTGCCACGATAATGAAGGGAAACGCCTTGAACCACTGGGTTGCGCCAATGCCCTTTTTGTACTTGAGCATCATAAAGCCAATGCACCCGGCCAGGGAGGCGTACAGCTTGGCATAGTGGAACCAGCCGTTCATGTACAGATAGGTGGGATTATTCAGCGCCCATTCTGCTCCCATGGCGGCTCCAACATAGATGGAAATAAAATACACTGTCAGTCCCGCAGGCAGCAGCAGGAAGAAGAACGCACCGCCTTTTTTTGACCGGCGGGCAATCTCGTTGCACAGGATCAGCCCCAAAAAGACTAGCAGCCAGCCAAACAGCTGGAAACCAGCCCGTTCTCCGTAGATTTGAAACAACATACCGGTTACCTCCTCTTAAATTGCGGATATTTCTTTGATATTCAGTTCATTTCCTTTGATTAACCAGGTTTTTTCACTGCCGCAGTAAGGACAAATTCGCCCATGGGCCACGGTGCCGTAGTCTTTTCCGCAGCCGTCGCAGTGGGTAACGGCTTCCAGTGTCTGTACCAGCAGCTTGCTGTTTTCAAACAGGGGCCGTTTTTTTGCGGCCCACTGCCAGCAGTCGATGAGATAGTCTCCCACAACGGTGGAAACCTCTCCAATTTCCAGAGTCACACTCTGAATCTGGGTAAGCCCATTGTCCTTCGCCACATCGTCCAATGTGTCCATGACGTGAAAGACAATTCCCAGTTCGTGCATATTATTTCTCCTTCTTGGCTTTACGCTGCGCCTTCTTGATCTTGAACTGCCGCTTGATCATGTAGGGCAGAATGACCTTCATCTTATCCTCGGTGCGCACCATGGTGGAGCATTCCGGAAGATCCCGGTGCAGGTGGATGGCATCAAATGCGCACTTGGTGGTGCACAGACCGCAGCCGATGCACTTGTTGGGGTCTACTACGGAAGCGCCGCAGCCTAAACACCGGGCGGTTTCTGCCTTGACCTGCTCCTCAGTGAAGGTCAGCTTGGCATCCCGGAAGGAACGCTTGTGGTCGATGTCCGGGTTGAAACTGGGAATCTGACGGGAGGAATTGTCGTAGTGCTCTACCACAATGTTCTTCTTATCCAGCTCGATAAAGTCATTGCGATTCCGGCCAATGGTCAGGCTGGTATTGGGATGTACAAACCGATGGATGGAGATGGCGCCTTCCTTGCCAGCCGCAATGGCATCGATGGCAAATTTGGGCCCGGTGTATACGTCGCCGCCTACAAAGATGTCCGGCTGTGCGGTCTGGTAGGTCAGGCTGTCGGCAACAGCGCCGTTGCCCCGGCCCAGCTGAACTTTGCTGCCTTCCAGCAGTTTGCCCCACTGGATACTCTGACCAATAGACAGGAACACCCGGTCGCAATCCAGGGTAATGGTGTCGTTTTCATCATAAGCAGGAGCAAACTTGCCGCTTTCATCCCAAACGGAGGTGCAACGCTTGAATACGATGCCCTTGACTTTCCCGTTTTCCGTGAGGATTTCCTTGGGACCCCAGCCGCAGCGGATGGCGATGCCTTCGTCCTCGGCTTCTGAGATTTCTTCCGCCGACGCAGGCATCTTTTCCCGGGGCTCCAGGCAGAGCATGGTCACGGATTCTGCACCGCACCGTCCAGCGGTACGGGCTACGTCTATGGCAACGTTGCCGCCGCCCACGACCACAGTTTTTCCACTGACGGGATAAGATTCGTCTGCTCCTACCGTGCGCAGGAAGTCCACGGCGGTCATAACGCCCTCGGCATCTTCACCGGGGATATTGGCCTTTCTGCCGCCCTGACAGCCAATGGCGATGTAGAAAGCCTTGTAGCCTTCCTGCCGCAGCTGATTCAGAGTGATATCCTTGCCGACTTCAATACCGCAGCGGATTTCCACGCCCATCAGCCGCAGAATTTCAATTTCCGCGTCAATGACTTCCTTTTCCAGCTTGAAGCTGGGAATACCGTAACGGAGCATACCGCCGGGCTTTTCATTTTTTTCAAAGACCACCGGGCGGTAGCCCTTTTCTGCCAGATAGTAAGCACAGCTCAGTCCGGCAGGGCCTGCACCGATAATGGCAATCTTTTCATCAAATTCCCCGGAAACCTTGGGAATGACCTTGGGCGGGACGTACCGGGCAGCGGCATCCAGATCCTTCCGGGCGATAAATTTCTTGACTTCGTCAATGGCAACGGCTTGGTCAATGGTGCCCCGGGTACAGGCATCTTCACAGCGGCGGTTGCAGATATGGCCGCAGACGGCAGGGAAGGGGTTGTTTTTCTTAATCAATGCCAACGCTTCGGTGTATTTTCCCTGGGCCGCCAGCTTCAGATAACCCTGCACGGCGATGTGGGCAGGACAGGCGGTTTTACAGGGGGCAGTGCCGGTATCGTAGCAGTTGATCCGGTTTTTGTCCCGGTAATCAGTGTCCCATTTCTCCGGTCCCCACTGGACTTCGTCCGGCAGTTCGTGCTTGGGATAGACGATGGGACCATCCTTGGTGCAAAGCTTTTGACCCAGCTTCACCGCACCGGCAGGGCAGTATTCCACGCAGCGGCCGCAGGCTACACAGTTTTCCGTTTCCACCTTGGCAACATAGGCGCTTCGGCTCATGTTGGGGGTATTGAACAGCTGAGAGGTTCGCAGAGCGTTGCAGACATTGACATTGCAGTTGCAGATGGCGAAGATCTTCTCCTGACCGTCAATGTTGGTGATTTGGTGAACAAAGCCGTTTTCCTCTGCTTTGCGGAAGATTTCCAGGGCTTCTTCGTAGCTGATGTAGCGGCCCCGGTCGGTTTCCACCACATAGTCCGCCATATCGCCAACGGCAATACACCAATCTTCAAAGCAGTCACCGCAGCCTTCCTTCAGTTTTTCCCGGGACATCCGGCAGGAGCAGGGGGAAGCGGCGAATTTGTTGTATTTTTTCAGCCAGTAGGAGATGTGCTCAATGTCAATGGAGGTATTTTCCGCTTCGATGGCTTTTTCCACTGGAATGACGTGCATACCAATTCCTGCGCCTCCGGGGGGAACCATTGGGGTAATCCGCTCCAGAGGCAGGAAGGTCATCCGCTCGAAGAAGGCAGCAACTTCCGGATGCTCGTCGATCTGGGATTTGCGCATGTTGAAGAATTCTGCGCTGCCCGGGACGAATCGACACAGCACATAGCGTTTTTCGTGATTGGGATTTTTCCCATCCAGGTTTTCCCAGTGGTATTCCAGAAGACCGATATAGGCCATTTGCTCCAGCAGCGGCTCCAGTTTTTCTGCTGGCACGCCGGTGATTTTTACCAGCTGCTGCAAAGTCTTTGGCTTTCGCACCTGCATTTTCAGGGCCACTTCCGCCATTTCGTCGGTTACAAGACCTGCCAGGCCCCAGTACTCCGGATCGTCACCGGAGACGCCTTTGATTTTGGCAGGAACCCGGTCAGTGATTTTTTTGCCCAGGGCGATGATCTTTTCCCGAGGGGCATCGCTTTTGGGGAGGGGAAAGTCCAGCTTGCTTTCATCCAGGGGGAATTTGGTATCGCTCATATCAATTCTCTCCTTTCCAGGTGATTACTTCTGCTTTCAGCCAGGCGGCAAGGGCGTCCACACCCTCACCGGTTTTGGCGCTGATGGGGAAGATCCTGGCTTTGGGATTGCGCATGTGAATATATTCCGTGCATTTGTCCAAGTCAAAGTCAAAATAGGGCTGAACGTCCATTTTGTTGATGATGACGGTGTCGCAGACCTGGAACATCAGCGGATATTTCAGCGGTTTATCGTGGCCCTCCGGAACGGACAGAATCATGCAGTTGGAAGAAGCGCCGGTGTCAAATTCCGCGGGGCATACCAGATTGCCCACATTTTCCAGGATGACCAGGTCCAATTCCCCGGGGTCCAGCCCCTCCAGTCCCTGCCTTGTCATAGCGGCATCCAGATGACACATGCCGCCAGTATGCAGCTGAATGGCCTTGACGCCGGTGGCGGCAATGGTTTTTGCATCCACGTCGGAATCAATGTCCGCTTCCATCACGCCGATTTGCAGTTCGTCCTTTAGGGTTCCAATCAGCTGGGTGAGGGTGGTGGTTTTTCCGGAGCCGGGGGAGGACATGAGATTCAGCAGGTAAATTCCTTTGCTTTTCAGTTCTTCCCGCAAGGCGGCAGCTTGGGCGTCATTGTTGGCAAAGACGCTTTGTTTTATCTCTAAAATTTTAACCTTCTCCATGGGCGTCAGCTGCTCCTTTCTGGTCATACCAGAGTTTTTCTTTTCTTATAGTGTAAGTCTATTTCAAAACCATGTCAATGATACTTTCACTTTTCATCGATTTATCCTGGAATTTGACCTTGTTTTTGTGAATAATCCATGGTAAAATAAAATTCGTGGTATGTGGTATAACCACAAAAAGGAGATGGGCTCTATGGAATTTGAAAGACTCTACGCACCCAGCCTGAAAGATCTGTTTGTGCAGCAGCTTCAGGGGATGATTTTGTCGGGGGATTTGCCCCTGGGAACCAAGCTGCCGCCGGAGCGGGAACTGTGCCAGCAGATGCATGTCAGCCGGGCGGTGGTCAACTCCGGCATCGCGGAACTGGCCCGCCAGGGATTCCTGGAGGTACTGCCCCGGCAGGGGGCCTATGTCACGGACTATCGCCGCAATGGCAATATGGATACCCTGATGGCCATTATGCACTATAATGGCGGGGTACTGGGCAGGGAAGAAATCCGCTCCATCCTGGAAGTACGCTGGGGATTGGAACAGATGACCGTCAGCCGCGCCATTGATTTTGCCAGTGACGAGGATTTGGAGCGGTTGGGCCAATATGTCCGGGCACTGGGGAGCAATCCCTGTCCATCTCCGCCTCAGGCTGCGGAGCTGGCATTTCAGTTCCACCACGAGCTGACTCTGGCGGGCGGAAATTCTATTTTGCCGCTGATTTATCTTTCCTTTAAGGTGCCATGTACGGCGCTGTGGATTCGCTTTTGTAGAAAATTCGGGGTTCACGCCCTGCATGATAATGTCCAGGAGCTATATCGGCACCTTCTGAACCGGGACAAAGAAGGAGCCTCCCGCTGGGCTCAGAAATATTTGACGGAAGCCATCAGCGGCAGTCAGCAGATTTATGAAGCATAAAAACATCCCCTGTTGGAATTTCAACCAACAGGGGATATTTTCGCTTTGTAAACACTGGATTAAGCACAGGCTTCCTTGATAATGGAAACGGCTTTCATTAGTATGTCCATGGGGATATTCAGAGCCGGAAGCAGCCGGACTTTCCTTTTCGCAGTCAGGCACAGCACGCCTTTTTCCATGCAGACTTTTACCACCTCGGATGCCGGTTTTTTTGTCTGGATACCGATCATCAATCCAAGGCCGCATACGGATTCGATGCCCTCTGCGCCGGCTAAGGCAGCAAAGACCGCTTCGCTCTTTTTTCGAACCTCTGCCAGGAAGGCATCATCCAGACGATTCAGAATGCTCAAAGCCCCGGCGCAGCACACCGGGTTTCCTCCGAAGGTTGAGCCGTGATCGCCAAAGCCCAGAACTGCCTCTACTTTCTCTCCCAATAAGGTAGCGCCCAGAGGCAAACCGCCCCCCAGTCCCTTTGCGGTGGAAACCACATCGGGCTGGATTCCGTAGTGCATATAGGCGTAAAGTTTGCCGCTGCGGCCGTTGCCGGTCTGTACTTCATCCACCATCAGCAGAATATCCTGCTCCTGGGCCAGTTTCGCCACCGCCTGAACATAATCCTTATTCAATACATTCACGCCGCCCTCGCCTTGAACGCACTCCAGCAAAATAGCGGCAACGGAATACTGGCGGCAAAGCTGCCGCATATGGTCAATGTCGTTGGCCCGGGCGTAGACAAAGCCTGGGGGCAGAGGCTGGAACAGTTCGTGGTAGTGATCCTGACCGGTGGCGGCCAGGGTGGTCAAGGTGCGTCCGTGGAAACTGTTTTCCAGCGTTATGATGGTATAGCAGCTGCTTCCTTTTTTATCGGCGGCATACTTTCGTGCAACTTTGATGGCGCATTCGTTGGCTTCCGCGCCGGAATTGCAGAAGAAAACCTTCTTCATTCCGGTTTTTTGGCACAGCAGCTGGGCAAGCTGGGCGCAGGGCTGGGTGTAGTACAGATTGGACATGTGCTGCACCTTTCCCAACTGCTGGATCACCGCTTCTTTCCATGCGTCGTCGGCAATTCCAAAGGCGGTGACGCCAATGCCGCTGCCCATATCGATGTATTCTTTTCCGGTTTCATCGTAAACCAGGGAACCCTTCCCGGAAACCACTTCGATGGGGAACCGGGCATAGGTATTGGCTACATAGGTTTTATCGATGGATTTCAGATTCGTCATATGCTTCATCTCCCACAACCATAGTACCGGCGCCTTCGTCGGTGAGAATCTCCATGAGAATCGAATGGGGCACCCGTCCGTCCATGATGATGACGCTGCTGACGCCTTTGGCAATGGCCTCAATGCAGCAATCCACCTTGGGAATCATACCCCCGGAGATAACCCCTTGCTCAAACAGAGCTTTCGCTTTGGAAACGGTGAGCATGGGAATCAGGGTACTGGGATCGTCTTTTTTCTGCAGTACACCGTCAATGTCGGTCATCATAATCAGACGCTTTGCTTTCAGCGCTCCGGCAATGCAGGCAGCGGCAGTATCCCCGTTGATGTTGTATACGTTGCCATCCTTATCGCAGCCCAGGGTGGAAATTACCGGGATATACCCCTTTTCCAGCAGATCCATTACCGGCTGAATGTTGATATTGGTAATCTTTCCTACGTATCCCAGTTTTGGATCCTTCATTTCCGCTTCAATCAGATGACCGTCCATACCGGAAAGCCCCATGGCCTTACCGCCTTTGGTTTGCAGCAGGTTGACTAGGGTTTTGTTCACCCGGCCTGCCAGCACCATTTGTACAATGTCTACCGTTTCTTTGTCCGTGACCCGAAGCCCATCAACAAACTGGGCTTTCTTACCCAGTTTTCCCATCAATTCGCTGATTTCCGGCCCGCCGCCGTGAACCAGTACGACCTTCACACCCACCAGCCATAGCAGCAAAATGTCCTCCATGACCTGCATTTTCAGCTGATCGTGAATCATGGCGTTTCCGCCGTACTTTACGACCACGATCTGACCGTTATACTTGCGAATATAGGGCAGGGCTTCGGTCAGTACCTGCGCCCGCTGGGCGTTGGAAAAAATATCGACTGTATCCATATCTTGCCCTCACGTTCTGTAGTCGCCGTTGATGTGGACGTATTCATAGGTCAGATCGCAGCCCCAGGCAGTAGCCTCTGCGCTGCCATCACCCAGGAAAATGAGAATTTCAATCTCCGTTTCCAGTAATACCTTTTTCGCCAGCTCTTCGGAAAAGTCGACTCCGGCGCCGCCCTGACAGACAGCCACTTCTCCTGCGGGGGAGCGGAAGGAAACATCCACTTTGCTGACATCTACCTGTGCACCGCTGTAGCCGATGGCACACAAAATCCGTCCCCAGTTAGCATCGGCACCGAACATGGCGGCTTTGGTCAGACTGGAACAGATAACACTCTTTGCAATCGTCTTGGCAGCATCCCAGTCCTTTGCACCCGTGACCTTGCATTCCAGCAGCTTCGTTGCGCCTTCGCCGTCACCGGCAATGCTGCGGCACAGATGAATGTTCACGGTGTTCAGTGCCTTCATGAACTGGGTAAAGTCTTCACCTTCACTGTCAATGGGCGCATTTCCGGCCAATCCGTTGGCCAGAATGGTAACCATGTCGTTGGTGGAAGTATCCCCGTCCACGCTGATCATGTTGAAGGTCTTCTGAATGTCCCCACTGAGCGCTTTTTGAAGCATTTCTGGAGAAATTGCTGCGTCCGTGGTGAGAAATACCAGCATGGTAGCCATATTGGGATGGATCATCCCGCTGCCTTTGGCGATGCCGCCGATGTGGCAGGTTTTGCCGCCCAGCTGAAATTCTACTGCAATTTCCTTTGGCTTGGTGTCCGTGGTCATGATGGCCTCGCAGGCATCGGCGCTGCCGTTGGGATTCAGCAGGGAAACCAGTTGAGGAATATGCTCGGCGATGGGGTCGATGCACAGTGGCTGACCGATTACGCCGGTGGAAGCAATTACCACATCGTCCGGACCGATTCCCAATGCTTTGGCTGTTAGAACGCTCATTTCTTCTGCAATTTGAATCCCGTTGGCATTGCAGGTGTTGGCGTTGCCGCTATTGCAGACCACTGCCTGAGCCTTTCCGTCTGCCAGGTGGGATTTGGTTACGATCAAGGGCGCGCCCTTCACCAGATTGGTGGTGTAAACCGCAGCAGCGCTGCACGGCGCCTGGCTGTAAATCAAGGCAAGATCCTTTTTTGTCCGGTTTTTACGGATGCCGCAATGAATGCCTGCGGCTACAAATCCCTTTGCGGCGCAAACGCCGCCGGATATTAACTTCATAGTAATTCCTCTCTTCCTCAACCGCCGATGTTCAGACCGGTGGTTTCCTCCAATCCCAGGATGATGTTCATATTTTGAATGGCGGCGCCGGATGCGCCCTTGCCCAGGTTATCAAAGAAAGCCATCAGCAAAATTCGCTCTTCATTGCCGCCAAGACAGATAGCCATGTCATCTCGTCCTGCCAGTGCATTTGCAGCGGCCATACTGGTCAGCGGCATGGTGTCAAAATGGACGATTGGCCCGTGGTAACAGCTGGAATAAATGTCTGCCAGATCCTTCTGAGTGCCACGAATATCCGATTGGAATAGAGGAACGGTCACCAGCATCCCACTATAAAAATCCGATACAATGGGGCAGAAAACAGGTGCTTTTTCCAGACCGCAAATGCGGACCATCTCCGGAAGATGCTTATGCTTCTGGGTCAATCCGTACTGCCTGGGCGCAGATAATTCCAGCGGAGGATTGGCGCTTTCGTATTCACCAATCATTTTTTTCCCGCCGCCGGAGTAACCGGTTACGGAAAAACAGGTCAGGGCCGCGTCCTTGCTGAGAATTCCAGCTTGAATTAAGGGCTGCACCAGGGCAATGAAACCGCTGGCATGACATCCGGGATTTGCGACCCGGCGGGAAACGGCGATTTTTTCCCGGAATCCTGCCAGCTCCGCAAAGCCATAATCCCAACCCGGTGCGGTTCGGTGGGCGGTGGAGGTGTCGATGATAGCGGTGTTTCCATGCACCATGGAGGCAGCTTCCACTGCTGCGTCGTCAGGCAAGCAAAAAAATGCCACATCAGCGGCATTGATGGCGTCTTCTCGGGCTTTGGGGTCTTTTCGCAAAGATTCCGGAAGGGTGATCAAAGAAATATCTTGTCGGGACTGGAGCCGTTGGTGAATGCGAAGTCCTGTGGTTCCGGCGCTGCCGTCAATAAAAACATGGATCATGGAATTGTCGCCTCCTGTCATGTGCCCACTGTATTGGAGAGCTTGCCTGGGGAACAGGTGTTTGTCTTGGAGAGATTATAGCGCTGCTTTATTTGCATGTCAATATAAATATTCAATAATATACATAAACTATGAATATTTTAGAGATATAACCAAAAACCGAATGGATATAATGCATAATATAGGAATTTTATACATATTGTGATAGATATAAGAGGGATAAAGAAAGAAATAACGCAAATTTATATCATATAACGGCGGAATAATACAAGAAAACACTGAATATTTTCCAGAATATACAATTCTATACTAAAAAAGAAAATCCGTCAGGAATATCCTGACGGATTATAAAAATAGAGCAGCTATATCGCCATTAGAAGGAAAGGTCCATCAGCCGATTCACGGCCAGAATATAGATCTTCAGCGCCTGGAAAAGCAGGGCCTTCGGTACGCCTTCATTTGCACCGTGCATCTGGCCTACAAAGTCCGGATACTTTGTATCCGGCGCTTCAATGCCAAAGCTGACCGCATTTTTGAAGTGACGGGCATAGGTTCCGCCGCCCATGGTAAAGGGCTTGTCGTTTCTTCCGGTCACTTCATTATAAGAGCGGATACAGGCCTCGATTTCGGGGGAATCCGCAGGAATATAGAAAGGAACCCGGTCCTTTTCCGCAACAAACCGGGCGTCGCCCTGCTTTGCCAGCTTGCCGCAGGCGGCTTCCATCTCTTCGGCGGTGATGCTGGTGGGGTAGCGTACATCGATTGTCTGGCGCAGAATACCGTCATGCATGGAAATCACACCGCCAATACAAGTCAGGGGCGTAAAAATGGTATCGGTTGCGGCAATGCCAAAGGAAGAACCATCGGTGGAAGCCATCAGCTGCCGCAGCATGGTCAGGTAGCGGTTCTCCGCGTCCGAGCAAAGATGGTTGTCCAGAAGATAGTCCGTGACCAGGGCGATGGCGTTAATGGTTCCTTCCGGCGTAGAAGCATGACCGCCCTTGCCGTGACCGGTGATTCGCACAATGCCATTTTCTTCCTGGGACAGGGAAATTCTATCGGTTTCCTTCAAACCGGAAATGTCACAGCGGACCAGGGCATAGGCAAGATCCGGCACCACATTGTTGGCAACGCCGCCTTGGAAGTCTACCAGATTGCCGCTGAGAGGAGTACTGACAAAGGTGCCGCCAAATCCGCCTTTTTCCCCATGTCCCACGGGGAACTCTGCGTCCGGAGTGAAGCAGAACGCCGGCATGGGGTAGTGTTCCAGGTAGTAGTCCACATCTTCCATTCCGGTTTCCTCCGCACCGCCCAGAAGAATCCGAAGGGTGTAGGGAAGGGGTTCGCCAGTTTCCTGGCAGTATTCTTGGAAGAATTTTGCCAGATACAGCGTAATGACCGCAGGTCCTTTGTCATCTGCCACACCACGGCCCATGACGAAGCCTTCCCGCTCTGTCAGGCAGAAGGGGTCATGATTCCAGCCGTTTCCCGCAGGCACCACATCCAGGTGGGTAATGGCAGCGATTTGCTTTTCGCTTTTTCCGGGAATGTCGGCATACACCAGGTACCCATCGCAATCTTGCGTGGAAAGCCCAAAGCGGCCTGCAATTTCCAGAGCCCTGTCCAAAGCTTTCCGAACACCTGCTCCGAAGGGAGCATTCTGTGCCGGATCTGACCGGACACTGTTCACTTCGATGAGGGATGCCAGATCCTTCAGCAAAGCATCCTGGTTTTCCTGAAGGAACTTGTCAACCCGCTGCATCAGCACAGATTCATTAATCATTCTCCATTCTCCTTTTCTTCGGACGAAAAATCCGTTTGATACTGGCTCAGATACATCCCCACAGAGCGGGTCATCTCCCGGGAAAAATCCGAATTATATTTTCGCTGGCAGAAGGCCTGGCACCAGCTGTCAAAGCTGCGCTGACCGGCTTTGCCGCCTAGAAGTTTTTGCAGTTCCTCTGCATCCATGCAGCGGTAGCCGTTTTCGTGGACAATCTGCTCCATGGGACACCTGGTAGGTTTGGGGCGTTCCTGCTGCTGCTTTGTTGGGTAGCCCAGAACCAGCATCACCGCTGGAAATACATACTCCGGCAGGGACAGCAGCTTGCGCTGGGTCTCGCAGTTTTCCATAATATCCCCAATGTAGCACGAGCCGATTCCCAGACTTTCGGCCGCCATTACGGCATTTTGGGCGGCGATTGCGGTATCCGTTACCGCCAGCATCAGATCTCCGACACCCGGCTCCCGGGGAGAGCAGCCCGTCATCCGGTAAGCGTCGTACCACTTTTTGCAGTCGGCGCAGAAGACCAAAACCATAGGCGCTTTCGCGATAAAGGGCTGGTTGTCGCAGGACACAGCCAATGCCGCTTTTAATGCCGGATCGGTAATGTCCAGAATGGTGTACAGCTGCTGATTTCCGGCAGTGGGAGCCTGGACAGCCGCCTGTAAGATGGCGCTTTTTTCATCCTCCCCAATGGGCTGATCCAGAAAAGCACGGACGGATTTGCGCTGATACAGACTTTTTATTGCTTCGTTCATGGCGATATGGGCCGCTGAAGCGGTCTTGCCTCCTTTTCTGTGGGTTTAGGTTCAAGATAATTTCAAACCAGGAAAAAGTCAAGACAAATTTCGCTTTCCCACAAATACAGCAGCCGGAACACCAAAGGTGTCCCGGCTGTGGGGTGTGATTTGAAATTTTAGGATTAGGAAGACAGTTTCGGCGTCTGGGCGGCGTCCCGAATGGCTTCCACAATGCCGTCCATATCCATGCCCACGGCGGAAGATACTGCTGCGACTACGCTGCTCTCTACCACCGGACCGTCGACCATGCGAATGTCTGTGCCCTCAAAGGAATCAATTACCATTTCCGTGGTCATAATGGCGCTTCCCATATCAAACAGGACAATTACGCCATCCGTCCCGGCGACGGATTCGATGGCATCGTAGATCCGCTGAAAATCGGTGCCGATTCCGCCATCCGGCAGACCGCCGGCGGCAGCGATTGGTGCTTCCGGGGCCATTTGCAGGGCCAGTTCTCTGGTGCCTTCCGCAATCTTCTGGCTGTGAGACACAATGACAATTCCAACCATTGGAATCCTCCTTATGCGAAATGCTTTGCGATGACGGAAAGCAGCAGGGCGAAGGAAGTAGCACCCGGGTCCTGATGTCCCAGACTCCGCTCTCCCAGATAGCTGGCGCGTCCCTTTGTGGCGATCATGCCCTTGGTGTTTTCCACGCCTGCCTGAGCTGCGGCAAGACCGGCGGCCAGAATCTCACCGACAGAACCGGATGCTGCCTTCATGGCCTCCAGGGCAGGAACCATGGCGTCCAGCATGGTCTGCTCTCCCGTGGTGGATTTGCCCCGGAATTTGACACCTTCCACAGCGGCGTCCAGCATGGCCAGAAAATCTGCCATGGTCAATTCCGTTTTTCCGTTGGCAGCAACGGCGGCTTTCATAAATGCAGTGCCATACAGAGGACCGGAAGCGCCGCCAACGGTGGATACCAGGGTCATGCCCACGGTTTTCAGAATGGTGCCCGCATCTTTTTCTGCCAGAGACGGCAGTTTATCCGCAACTGCCTGGAAGCCCCGGGCCATATTGATGCCATGGTCGCTGTCGCCAATGGGCATGTCCAGCTGGGTCAGAAAGTCCTTATTCTCCTGAATGATTCCATTCATACCTTCCAGAATGGAGATCAAATCGGCAATGGTTGCCATGTGCGATTCCTCCTTAGATTATGCTTTGTATGCAGGGGTATCCGCCGGGGCATCCAGCAGCGCCTTCAGCTCGTCATCCAGACGCAGCAGGCTGATGGAGAATCCGGCCATTTCCAGGGAGGTCATGTAGTTGCCCACCAAGGTCTTGTAAACCTTGATGCCCTTTTCTGCCAGAACGTCTGCAACCCGGTTGTTGATGATATACAGTTCCATCAAAGGTGTTGCGCCGGAGCCATTGACCATCACGGCAACCTCGCTGCCGCTGTAGTCAATATCCGCCAGAATCTTGGACAGCAGATGGTCAGTGATGTCATTGGCGGTCATGATCTTTTCTTTGTGGGTGCCGGGTTCGCCGTGGATGCCGATGCCCACTTCCATTTCGTCCTCACCGATTTCAAAGCCGGGCTTGCCAGCGGCAGGAACGGTGCAGGGGGTCAGGGCTGCGCCCATGGTGCGCACATTGTCGATAACTTTCTGGGCAACGGCGTGAACTTCCTCCAGAGTTGCGCCTTGCTCTGCCTTGGCACCGGCGATCTTATGTACAAAAATCGTGCCTGCCACACCCCGGCGTCCGGTGGTGTACAGAGAGTCCTGAACGGCCACGTCGTCATTGGAGACTACGCTCATGCATTTGATACCGTCCATTTCGGCCATTTCTGCGGCCATTTCAAAATTCATTACATCACCAGTATAGTTCTTGATGACCAGCAGAACACCGGCGGGGGTAGCCACTTCCCGAATGGCAGCTTCTACCTGGTCGGGGGTGGGGGAGGTAAAGACCGCGCCTGCCACCGCTGCATCCAGCATGCCCTTGCCTACGAAGCCGCCATGGGCGGGTTCGTGGCCGGAACCGCCGCCGGAAACCAGTGCAACCTTATCTGTTTTTTTCTCCGCACGGACCAAAACATTGTAATCCGGCAGTTTTTTCAGGTGCTGCGGATGGGCCTTTGCAATGCCCTGGAGCATTTCCAGTTCTACATTTTCCACTTGATTGATCAGTTTTTTCATTGCAGATAACCTCCATGTCTATGTTGGATTCCCAGCGGGTGAGCGTTCTTTCTCCTAGCTCATTGTGTATTTTAACATAATTCTGGGGCGTTTGCAAGAATGTATTTGTTAATATTATGTAATAGGAATGAAAGATTGGTAATTTTTCAAAAAATATTATAAACTATACGACGGAAGCAGATTTTTGGTGTCTGGATAGGTGAAGATCGATCTTGTACAGACAGATAAGGAAGTGAGCATTATGGAAGACGGCCAGATTGTCAGGCTGTATTTTGCCCGGGATGAACGGGCCATTGCCGAAACTGCCGGCAAATATTCCGCCTACTGCCACAGCATCGCCTACCGGATTCTGGAAAATCACTCGGATTCTGAAGAAGTGGTAAACGATACCTTCCTGGGAGCCTGGAACTCCATTCCCCCGACGAAACCCATATCCTTACCGGCCTACCTGGGAAAGATTTCCAGACGGCTGGCGCTGAACAAATGGAGATGCGGCCGTACCCAAAAACGAGGGGCAGGGGAAGCCGCCCTGGCGCTGGAAGAACTGGAAGGCTGTATCTCCTGGGGAGATTCTGCGGAAGCGGCGCTGGAAGGCAAGGAACTTTCGGAAAGCGTCAGCCGCTTTGTCAAGGCGTTGGACCAGACCGAAGGACGGATTTTCGTTCTGCGGTACTGGCATCTGTATTCCATCCGAGAGATTGCGCACAAGTACCATTTTTCCGAAAGCAAAGTCAAATCCATGCTGAGCCGCACCCGGGGGAAATTGCAAAAACATCTGAAAAAGGAGGGTGTTTTATGAAAAAAGCGAAAAATCTTTTGGAAGCTATCAACGATTTGGACGATGAAATTATTCTGGATGCCCTGTCCAAACCGGTTACATATTCCAATAAACGAAAAATCCTTCGGGTGCTTGGCGCAGCGGCGCTGCTTGCGGCCATGGGCTTGACGGCCTGCGGCGTGCATTCTCTCAGCGTGTGGTATCAGAACTACTTTGCCCAGCAATCCCAGACGGAACTGAGTGAAGAACAAAAGACGTATTTGAATGAAAATGTCATTGAGGTTGCTCCCCAGCAGCCGGGACTGACCATAGAATCTGCCCTGACCGACGGTATTCGGATTTTTATGAAACTGCGCATCACAGCGCCAGACTATGTTGCATCTTACCCATACGAGGATTGGCATGCATTTGCCTACCCCGGAAATGACTCTCCTGATACGGAGTACGGAGATGACTCTCCTGATGCGGAGTACGCAGATCAAGATGTTGTAACGCTGGATGGAAACAGAATCTATAATTCCCTGCAGTACCTTCTGGTGGACGATGGAGATGGCTTGGATTATACCATGGATTATGTTGTTTTAGGTATGCTGGAGGGCTTCTGGAACCCGGAGACCCAGGAAGAAGAACCACTGGATCTGGCTGGAAAGACAATCAAAATCCATTTCCGGGACTTCTATCAGAGAGTCAGCAACAAAGAGTGTACGGAGTGGGAAGATCAGCAGATTATCGCCGGAGATTGGGAATTTGACATTCCTGTGACAGAGGACAGTCTGCGCACCAGAGAACTGATCTCCCAACCGGCGGAAGGCTCTCTGCGCTACCTGGATATGGAAGCGGAGGAAAAAACCGTCTGCTGGAAAGAAGGCGTGCCCATTCCTTACATCACCCTCCGGGCGCTGACCGTGGATATTGGTTATGACAGCCCCGGTCTCGGCGGTGATTTTGGACAGGAAATCCGCGCGGTTATGAAAGACGGGAGCGAAATGACTCTCATGGCCCAGTGGGGTGGTGTAGACGTTATCCGTTATTTCCTGGATTCGCCGATGATGATTGACCAGGTTGACCACCTGATTTTTGAGGACGGAACGGTTATCCCCGCATCCTAAAATGCTTTGGATTGTGACCGAAAATACAAAACATAAGGAGAGCCGCCAGGTCGTTTGCCTGGCGGCTCTTGCAATGTTTGACTAAAAAAGCTACTGAGATACCGTAAAGAGGGAATAAAAATAGTTCTTTTCTGCCAT
This sequence comes from uncultured Oscillospiraceae bacterium, assembly GCA_944382965.1. Lineage (GTDB taxonomy): Bacteria > Bacillota > Clostridia > Oscillospirales > Oscillospiraceae > Faecousia. Next base: position 144,502 of record CALWOA010000001.1, read on the forward strand.
CAGTTGGTCAAATGTGCCGGATTCCACAATTCTTCCGCTTTTCATCGCCAGAATGCAGTCGTAGCGTTTCAGCAGTGCAGCATCCAGATTGTGGGTCACAACGATGCGTGTCATGCAGTCCAAATCCAGAATGGAAGTGGCGACCTGATATGCGGTGGCGGCGTCCAGTGCGGCGGTGGCTTCATCCACCAGCAGAATGTGGGATTTTTTCAGCAAACTTCTGGCAATGGAAATGCGCTGCTTTTCTCCACCGGACAGGCCGCTGCCGTTTTCTCCGCACAGATAATCTTCGCCCCGCTCCCCAATTAGTTTGGATAGTCCGGACAGCGCAATGGCACGGTTCACTTCTTCTTCCGGAAATCCATGGAACATGGTGATGTTGTCCCGGATGGAAGCGTTGAATACAAACACATTCTGCTGAATCATGGAAATCCCATCGTAAAGGGAATCGCTGCTGATTGTCCGGATTTCCTGACCGCCGTAGCAGATTTCTCCGGAGTAGTTCTCGTGACTTCCCATCATCAGGTTCAGCAAAGTGGATTTCCCGCTGCCGGAGGCCCCCACGATTGCGTAGCTTTTTCCCTCTTCAAACGTTACGCTGATCTGCCGCAGGATATCGTTTCCAGTCTCGTAACCAAAGGACACATTCTTGAATTGTATATCCGCATTCTGCTGACTTGTCAGATGTACGCCAGCTTCCCGGACATTGTCCTGCAGGGCCGCGGCCAGCTTGTCAATCAAGGCAGCCGCCGCTTTCCGCTGGGCAAGCTGTTCCGGCAGTTCCTGAATGGGATAAATGATATTGCCAGTCAAATCCAGAAACACAATCAGAATACCCGGTGTGATCTGAAAACCGTACTGTACCAGAATGCCACCTACCAGGAAGGTTCCCAGCTGGGCGACCACGCCTGCAACGCCTGCCATCGTGTTGACAACGGTAGCCCACTTGCGCTTGTCACACTTTGCCTGTTCCGCTGCGGCATTATTTTTGGCGAACAGGGCCGCAATGGCCTTTTCTGCTTTGAAGCTTTTCATCACGGAAAAGCCGGTGAGACTGTCTTTCAGCGTGGAAACCAGAACGCCATTCCGATCCGAAGCCCTGCGCTCTGCCTGGGCAATACGGTTTCCGGCGATTAAGGATGCACCGATGGGCAGAAGAAAAAAGGCGCAGGAGATTCCCGTCATAATGGGGCTGTACAGCAGCATCATAATCAGTGCGCCCACGGCCACAATGCAGTTGTGGAGAATGTCAAACTGGGCTTCTAAGTAACTTTTCTCAATCACCGCCGCATCATTGGAAAAAGCGGACAGGTACTGGGAGGTATCTTCTTTACAGAACGCCGCAATGCTCTTTTGGGTCAGCTTTTGAAAGGCGTAGTCTTTGTACTGACGCATGGCCTTTTCCAGAAAATGGGGCTTGGAAAGATAGGTCATCCCTTTGCCGAGCAGAATAAGCCCCACGACTCCTCCCAGCATCAGCCCCAAAGTGGGCAGTCCCAGAGAGCCGGGAACGCCGGAAATGGCATCGATCATCTGCTGCAGCAGCCAGGAAATGACCAGATTCACTCCGGCAATCAGCAAAGCCGACAGCACTGCCAGGAAGAAGGAAAACCGGTTCTGATGAAAAAATTGGGAAATTAGTTTTTTTCGTTCACGCTTCATCCTGAATTTCCCTCCATAATGCGGTTAGTTCTTTGCTGTCTACATCCAGCAGCACTTTCTCGATTCCGTCCATAGCGGTTTGCCCCAGGTTATCTACTGCGGAAGCCACGGTGTCATTGGGAACAAACCGCATACTGGTTATATCGTAGATGGGTGCGCTGTCAAAGCGTTGGGCGAGAGCCTTGGCCCGGCGCAGATATGTTTCGGCACAGTCTGGTTCCTTCTGTTCTAGGGATACAGAAGCCCGAAGCACCCAAAGCGTGGCTTCCGGCTTGTCCATACAGCATACGGTTCCCGGTTTTTTCAGTCCCGGATAGAAGGAAAGCGCCCAATCCAGCAATGCGGCGGCGCTTTCGTAGTCTCCCGTTTTGTAGTAAATGTTGAGATACCCTGTGACGATCCGCATATGGGAAGCATACAAATCGATCAAAGCTCGAGACAGGTAGGGGAGCGCCCCTTCCGTGTCATTGCAAAAGGAGGCCAGCGTCAGCCCAATTTCGTCGTCATTCAGCCGGCAAGGATTGTGGGTTTTCAGAATCTGGAGCCCTTTGCCATAGTCTCCCAGGGAAATGTGGATATCCGCAATGACTTTCCACAGGGAAATTTCGCTGATTTTTGGGTCGGTATTTTGCTCAATTAAGTGACAGGCGTGGTTGAAAAGGGACAGCGCGCGCTTCAAATAGGCTTCCTGCTGCTGATAAATACCCCGGACATAGTAGTTATCAGCGCTGTAGTAGACGATTTCAAAGCAGTTGGGGTATCGCTGCAGCGCTTTTTCCGCATCTGACAGAGCATTCTGAGATTCTCTGTCATGCACATAATGTTTAAGCCTTTCCACGATAGCATCTTTCTTGTTGTTTCGCAGGGTATACCCAATCAACACATCTGTAGACACATCAAATAAGTCTGCCATGTCCGTGATGAGGGACAGTTCCGGTGTCGCTGCGCCCCGTTCCCATTTGGACACTGCGGCGAAGCTGACTCCCAATGCGTCCGCCAGCTGCTGCTGGGTCATGTGATTCGCCTTTCGCAGTTTGCAGATATTTTCGGAAAGTGATTGTTTCATAGTGTTCTCCTCCGTTTCCATGCCACCATTCTAGCACGGGATTGCGGAAAAGGACAGATGCTGATTGTACAATTTGTTAAGGAAAAGTTGAACCAATGGTTTAGAAAACCGGAATGTCAACTTGGTACGCAGATAGCTGGGGGCGCCCACTTTCATTGGTTGGCAGTGTCATTTGACAGCAGCTTGCGGTAGGTAAAATCCATACCCAATGCACCCAAAGGAGCGGTAATCAGAATCGCCAAAACCGCTACCGTCAGAACAATCTGACCACAGGGCAGACCCAGTGCCAGAGGAACGGAACCGATGGCAGCCTGGACGGTGGCTTTGGAAAGGTAGGCAATGACACAGAACAGCCGCTCTTTCCGATTCAGAGCGGTGCCGGTCATGCACAGCAGTACCCCCACCGCCCGGAAAACCAATGCAATCAGAATGATGGCCACGGCGCTCAGTCCTGCACCCAGGGTGTAACGGATATCCACCGCCGCACCCACCAGAACGAACAAAATTACCTCTGCTGCCAGCCACAATTTTCCAAATTTTTCGGACAGTCGCTGGGATACGAAAGGAATGCTTTTGATTTTGATTACACAGGCCATGCTGACAACGGCCAGCAGTCCGGAGACGGATACCACACTTTTAAGCCAGGTTTCCATGGCCATCAGCAGGAAAGACGTTCCTAGAACGATGATGACTTTCATGCTGTTTCTGACGCAGTGTTTGTAAGCATAGGCAGTTTCAAAGAAGCGGCTGAGCAGATACCCGGTAGCTGCACCCAAAGCCACACCCAGAATCATGGAAATGGGGATGTTGATAAAATCCAGAACCCGGGCGCTGCCGCCCTGGGCCATGCTGACAAAGGTGGAGAAGAGTACAATGACGAAAATATCGTCACAGGAAGCCCCTGCCATAATCATCTGGGGAATGCTTTTCCGGGTGCCGTATCCGCTATCCATCAGCCCAACCATCCGGGGAATTACCACCGCAGGGGAGACAGCACCCAATACGGCGCCCATTACCGCAGCTTCAATTCTGCTGATGCCTAAGATATAGGGCGCAAACAAGAAAAACGCCAGAATCTCCATACAGGCCGGGACAAAAGACATGAGAATTGCCGGACGCCCCACCTGTTTCAGATCCGACAAGTTTAAGGACAACCCGGCCTTCAGCAAAATGATAATCAAAGCCATTTGCCGAAGATCCGACGAGATGTCCAAAATGGACGGGTCCAGCAGATCCAGAACGTAGGGACCCAGCACAATGCCCGTCAGCAGCATGCCGATGATCCGTGGCAGCATCAGTCGTTGACAGATGGCAGCCATAGCAAGTCCTACCAGAAAAATCAGTGCCAGGGATGATAACATATTTTTTCCTCCTATAGACGCAAAAAAGCTGATGCCCCTCTGCGACGAAAATCACAGAAGTCATCAGCTTAACAAGCGGTTTCGGTTTTCCGGGGGAGAACTTCATTCCCGGGGGAAATTATAGCAGTGGCAGGAAAATTTGTAAATTGTGTTTTCTTACAATTAAAATGGAAACCCGGCTGTGTCGTTTGGCAACACAGCCGGGTTGTTTCTTATTTCACATCGATTTGTTCTTGTGCCTTTTTGCTGGCGCGCTTCCGGGCAGGCTTCTTTTCCGGCTCTGTTTCCGCTGCCTTTGCACTCCGTTTCCGGGCAGGTTTCTTTTCCGGCTCCGTTTCTGCTGCCTTTGCGCTCCGTTTCCGGGCAGGTTTTTGTTCTGCCTCAGTATCCACAGCTTTGGTGCTGCGCTTACGGGGTGCGGCTTTCTTTTCTGCGGATTCCGCCTTTTTGGTGGTACGCTTGGCGGCGGGCTTGGCTGCTTCCTGCTGCACATCTTCCGGCAGAATTACCCGTTCTTTCAGCACAATGGCGGTACGGGCGGGGATGTACAGTTCCACATAGTGCTTGCCGTCGAACATCTTGGTGGGGTAGACCATGTGGGCCACCAGATTCTGTCCGCCGTACTTTTCATCATCGCTGCAAAGTGCCACGGTATATTCTCCCGGCTGGGGCACCGGCACCAGCACGTTGGTCAGAGACTGACTGGGATGGAAGTTCAGGGCAAACAACAGGCCATGCCGGTAGAAGACAATGGTCTTTTCCGGTTCTTTCAGCAGCAGAAGATCTGCCATCCGCTGGGTGAACATGTGGTTCTCCTTGGTCAGCTTCACCATATCTTCGTCAAAGTCATTCAGCCACTGATATTTCAGATACCCGTTTTCCTTCAGACTCCACTGACGGCGGCAGTAGTGGAAACTCCATCCATTGCCCTCTCTGGGGAAGTCAATCCATTCCGGATGACCAAATTCGTTGCCCATGAAGTTCAGGTAGGCTTCTCCGCCGCCGCCCAGGGTGAACAGGCGGATCATCTTGTGCAGAGCAATGGCCCGGTCGATGACGGGATTGTGAATGGCTTTGTCCATGTCGGTATACATGGCGGCGTCAGCCAGACGGAAAATCATGGTTTTGTCGCCAACCAGCGCCTGGTCGTGGGATTCTACATAGGCGACGGTGTTTTCACCGGGACGGCGCAGACACATATCGCCCCACATCTGTCCAATATTCCAGTCCTCGTCTTTCTTCTCTTTGACGGTTTTAATCCACATATCCGGCAGGCCCATACCCAACCGATAGTCAAAGCCAATGCCGCCGTCCTCAATGGGAAGGCACATACCAGGCATGCCGGACATATCTTCCGCAATGGTAATGGCTTTGGGATTCACCTGACGAATCAGCTCGTTTGCCAGCTGCAAGTAGGTGATGGCTTCGGTGTGGGTGTTATAGGAGAAGTACTTATCATTACTATTGAAGTCCGTGCCCAGACCATGGTCATGGTAGAGCATGGAGGTCACGCCGTCGAAGCGGAAACCATCAAAGTGGTACTCCGTCATCCAGAATTTCAGGTTGCTCAGCAGGAAGTGAAGCACGCCGGTCTTACCGTAATCAAAGCATTTGGTGTCCCAGGCAGGATGATCACCCTTGGGACCGTCGTGGAAGAACTGCCAGGTGGTACCGTCGAACATGTTGATGCCTTCGGTGGTGTTCTTCACGGCATGGGAATGGACCACATCCAGCAGCACCCGCAGCCCCAGTTTGTGGGCCTTGTTTACCAGATATTTCAGGTCCTTGGGCTTGCCGAACCAAGAGGAGGCAGCGTAGAAGCTGGACACCTGATAGCCGAAGGAGCCGTAGTAGGGATGCTCCATAATGGCCATAAGCTGCACGGTATTGTAACCGGCCTTCTTGATTTGCGGCAGAATCTTGTTGGCAAATTCCCGGTAAGTACCGATTTTTCCTGCTTCCTGGGCCATGCCCACATGAGCCTCATAGATGTACAGTTCCTCTTCTCCCACAAATTTCTGATCTGTCCAGGCAAAGGAATCCCGATCATCCACAATCTCACAGGTAAATGTAATGGTTTTGGGGTCCTGCACCACCCGGCGGGCGTACAGGGGGATGTGTTCGGTGCGGGTCATGTTGGAATCCACAACAGTTTTCACCTTGCAGCCTTCCCACAGGGCGTCGTCACCGTCCAAGTACAGTTCCCAGTTTCCGTTTCCGATATGCTTCAAAGGATGACTGGTTTTGTTCCAGCCGTTGAAGTCACCCTCCAGATACAGCTGATAGGCACTGGGAGCCCACTCCCGGTAGTACCAGCCGCCGTCTACATGATGAAATCCATAATAATTGTATGCGTTGGCAAAATCCAGCAAGGTTTGATCTTCGGCCAGCAGACGGCCTTTGGTGGAGTGATACAGGAACATCCGCAGATCGATGTCTCCGGCAAAGGGCTTCAGCTGAGGGTTCAGTTCCAGAATACGATACATAACGTCACCTTCCGATTGTATTTGCGCAGGAGATAAGAGGGAAGAAAAAAATTAACCTCTTAAGTTGTATTTTAGAAGGAATCCGCCATTCTGTCAAGGGGATTTCCTGAGAGCAGCTGTGTAATCCAGCGTTTTGAGATAAAACGGAAACCGGATGTGGAGGCTGACATTCTTTCAAAAACTTTACAATTCTTTTCTACTCCTTTACAGAAAGCGGATTTCCGATTTTACAAAAGCTGGGTATGATGATAGCCGTAGGATACATCAAACGAATCCACAACTACAAAAGGAGAAAATGAACAATGAAAAGAATGATTTCCGCCGTTATGGCCATGATGCTGATGCTGGCTCTGGTGGGCTGCGGCAACTCTGCCCAGACGACCCCCACTACTGCCGCTCCCGCTACCCAGGCTCCTGCTACAGACGCCCCCGCTACCGAGGCTCCTGCTACCGAAGCAGCCGCTGAACTGTCCGGCACTGTTTCCACCGATGGCTCCACCTCTATGGAAGCTGTCATCGGCGCTCTGGGTGAGGCTTTCATGGAGGCCAACCCCGATGTGAACTTTACTTACAACCCCACCGGTTCCGGTTCCGGCATTCAGGCTGTTCAGGAAGGCCGCTGCGACATTGGCCTGTCCTCCCGTGCTCTGAAGGACGAGGAGAAGGAAGCCGGCCTGACCGAGACTGTCCTGTGCTATGACGGCATCGCTGTGATTGTCAACCCTGCCAACACCGTGGAAGACCTGACCGTTGAGCAGATTGCCGGCATCTACACCGGCGAGATCACCAACTGGTCCGAAGTCGGCGGCGAGGATACTGAGATCGTGGTCATCGGCCGTGAGGCTGGCTCCGGCACCCGCAGCGGTTTCGAAGAAATCACCGGCACGGAAGATGCTTGCCAGTACCGTCAGGAGCTGACCTCCACCGGCGACGTGATCACCGCTGTGTCCCAGAACCCCGGCGCCATCGGCTACGCTTCCCTGGCTTCCGTTAAGGATACTGTCAAGGCTGTGAAGGTAGACGGCGTTGCTCCCAGCGAAGACACTGTCAAGGATGAAAGCTACAAGATCCAGCGTCCCTTCGTTCTGGCTACCCAGACCGGCGTAGAACTGAACCCCGTAGCCCAGGCCTTCTTCGACTACATCACCTCTGCTGATGCCAACGAAATCATCGTGGCCGCCGGCGTTGTACCTGCCAACTGATTAAAGCGAACCATCAGAGGAAACCCAACGTACTCTCGGGTTCTGACGAGCACCAAACATAGGGGAGGGTCGGAAACCCTCCCCTTCCGCACTTGCAGGGCGGAAATGCGTAGGAGAAAAGGATACTTGCCTTTCCTGAAAGGTTGATAGAATGAATACAAAGACGAATCTGTTTGAAGCCATCATTCATGGCATCTTCCTGATCCTGGGCCTGATTACCGTGGGCTGCGTTCTGCTGATTTCGGTATATCTGATTATCAGCGGCATCCCTGCCATCCGGGAGATTGGCCTGGTGGATTTTCTGTTCGGCGACACCTGGGCATCCACTGCTTCGGAGCCGAAATACGGAATCCTGCCCTTTATTTTGACCAGTATTTACGGCACGGCCGGCGCCATCATTCTGGGTGTGCCTGTGGGATTCTTGACGGCGGTATATCTGGCGAAGGTTGCGCCGATTCAAGTAAAGAATGTGATGGAGCAGGCAGTGGGTCTGCTGGCCGGTATTCCTTCCGTGGTTTACGGTCTGGTGGGCATGATGGTTCTGGTACCGGGAATCCGGGAACTGTTCGATATTCCCGACGGCGCCGGTCTTCTGGCTGCAATCATTGTTCTGGCAGTTATGATTCTGCCTTCTATTATTAAAATGTCCATTACGGCTCTGGAAGCAGTGCCGAAAGAATATGAAGACGCCTCCCTGGCTCTGGGAGCTACACCGGAGGAAACCTACTTCCGGGTCAGTGTTCCCGCTGCAAAAAGCGGTATTGCCGCAGCTGTGGTGCTGGGTGTGGGTCGTGCCATCGGCGAAGCCATGGCAGTTATGATGGTTGCGGGCAATGTGCCCAACATGCCCGACTCTCTGTTCCAGAGCGTCCGGTTCCTGACCACCGCTGTTGCCAGCGAGATGTCTTACTCCAGCGGTCTGCAGCGGCAGGCATTGTTCTCCATTGCCCTGGTATTGTTCCTGTTTATTATGCTGATTAACGCAGCGCTGAATTTCTTCCTGAAAGGAGAGCGGAACAAATGATTTCCAACAGAAGAAAGATGTTCCTGTGGACGGTACGCGGTGCCATGTATCTGGCCGCCGTACTGACTGGAGCGCTGACTCTTTTTATTATGGGTTATGTGCTGCTGAAAGGCATTCCCAATGTTACCTGGGAGTTGCTTAGCACAAAACCCAGTTACTTAAGCGGTAACATCGGCATCCTGCCGGATATTCTCAATACCGTGTACATCGTAATTGCAGCCCTGGCCATTGTGCTTCCCTTGGGCGTGGGTGCTGCAGTTTACCTGACGGAGTATGCTTCCAGCAAAAAGATTGTAGCTGTTATTGAGTATGCTGCCGAAGCTCTGTCCGGTATTCCTTCCATTATTTACGGCTTGGTGGGCATGCTGATGTTCTCCAACAGTTTCGGTACCTGCCTGATGTCCGGCGCATTGACCCTGGTGATTATGAACCTGCCTACCATCATGCGCAGCACACAGGAGAGTTTGAAAACCGTTCCCCAGGCTTACCGGGAAGGCGCTTTCGGCCTCGGTGCCGGAAAGTGGCGTGTGATCCGTACAGTTGTCCTTCCGCAGTGCTTGGACGGTGTGCTGACCGGATGTATCCTGTCCGTAGGCCGGATTCTGGGCGAATCTGCCGCACTGCTGTTTACGGCCGGTTTTGCCCACGCCCTCAACGGTTTCTTTGAAGGCCTGTCCAGCGCCGGTGCAACTCTGACGGTTGCATTGTATGTCTATGCCAAGGAGCAGGGCGAATTTGAAGTTGCCTTCGCCATTGCGGCGATTCTGATGATTCTGTCGTTTATCATTAACCTGGCGGCAGTTATGGTTACCAAGTATTTTCAAAGGAGAAATGCGGTTTGAATAAATCTGTTATTACCGTCAAAGACCTGAACCTCTGGTACGGCCAGACCCAGGCGCTGAAACATATCAATCTGAATATTCCGGAAAAAAGCATCACCGCTCTCATTGGCCCCTCCGGCTGCGGCAAGTCCACCTTCCTGAAAACCCTGAACCGGATGAATGACTTGGTTCCCGGCGTGCGCATTACCGGCGATGTGCGTTATGAAGGAAAGAATATTTTTGACACCAACGTCAACGAACTGCGTAAGGAAGTGGGCATGGTATTCCAGAAGCCTAACCCGTTCCCCATGAGCATCTATAATAACATTGCCTACGGTCCCAGAACCCATGGCATTACCAACCGGCAGCAGCTGGACGAAATCGTGGAGAAGGCCCTGCGGGGTGCCGCCATCTGGGATGAGGTAAAAGACCGCCTGAAAAAGAACGCGCTGGGCCTTTCCGGCGGTCAGCAGCAGCGTCTGTGCATTGCCCGGGCGCTGGCCGTTGAGCCGAAAGTGCTGCTGATGGACGAGCCTACTTCCGCTCTGGACCCCATTGCCACCTCCCGCATTGAAGATCTGGTCATGGAACTGAAGGATTCTTACACCATCGTCATCGTGACCCACAATATGCAGCAGGCTGTGCGTATTTCCGACCAGACGGCCTTCTTCCTGCTGGGTGATCTGGTAGAGTACGGCGAGACGGAAAGACTGTTCTCCAAGCCCGTGGACAAGCGGACCGAAGAATACATTACGGGAAGGTTTGGTTAATTTATGAGAATTTTCTATGACAATCAGCTGAAAGAGCTGAATCAGGAACTGACCAGAATGGGCGGCCTGTGTGAGCAGATCATTGGGTTTGCTGCTCAGGCACTGACGCAGTGGAATGAAGACCTGGCAGAAAAGGTGAAAAAGACCGGAGCTGAAATTGATGAAATGGAGCGCTCCATTGAAGCAGTCTGCATGCGCCTGCTGCTGCGCCAGCAGCCGGTAGCCGGTGACCTGCGCTTTGTTTCTGCAGCACTGAAAATGATTACGGACCTGGAGCGCATCGGCGACCAGGCAGAAGATATTGTAGAGATTGTCCCCAATATGGGAGAAACCGGAAAGAATGCCCATCCCAAAATCCAGGAAATGGCCAAACATGCTATCTCCATGGTGGTAGACAGCGTAGATGCCTATACCCGTCAGGATATGGAACTGGCAAAGGCGGTTTTGGCGCATGACGACATTGTAGACAGCGATTTCGTGCAGATTAAAAAGGAACTGATTGGCGACATTGCTTCCAATCCTGCCCAGGGTGAAGATACCCTGGATCTGCTGATGATTGCCAAATACTTTGAGCGTATTGCCGACCACGCAACCAATGTGGCCGAGTGGGTGATCTACGGTATGACCGGTACCCACGAAGTAGAATAATGAAGCAAAAGCTGGGAACCTGATTCACTGGTTCCCAGCTTTTTATTGATATGGGGGAGGGCATAGGCCCTCTCTGTTGGCGTTATTTTTTTGCCTGCTTCATAGAAAGGCTGATCCGGTGCCGCTTTTCGTCCACGCCCAGAACTACAACCTTGACCACGTCGCCCACTTTTACCACCTCACTGGGATGGCGCAGACGGCGATTGCAGACCTCCGAAATGTGTACCAGGCCATCTTGATGCACACCGATGTCCACGAACACACCAAAGTCAATGACGTTTCGCACCGTGCCTGTCAGCTCCATGCCGGGTTTCAGGTCCTTCATTTCCAGAACGTCCTTGCGCAGAATGGGGGCAGGCAGCTCGTCCCGGGGGTCCCGTCCGGGCTTGGAGAGTTCCTTGGCAATGTCGGCCAGGGTCGGCTCACCTACAGCACATTCCGCCGCAGCCTTGCTCAGACCGTAAGCTTCCAGCTTTTCCAGAATGCCGGAAAGGTTGTCTCCCTTTTTGCAGCCCAAAAGATTCAGCAGCGCCTTGGCAGCAGCGTAGGATTCCGGATGTACACCGGTATTGTCCAGCAGTTCCTTGCTTTCCGGAATCCGCAGGAATCCGGCGCACTGCTCGAAGGCTTTGGGGCCTAATTTCGGGACTTTTTTCAACTGGGCACGGCTGGTGAAGGGACCGTTTTCTTCCCGGTAGGCCACAATGTTTTTGGCAGTGGTGGCGTTCAGTCCGGAAACCTGCTGCAGCAGGCTCTGAGAAGCGGTATTGGCGTCCACACCCACCGCATTGACGCAGTCCTCCACAACGGCGCCCAGAGCCGCATCCAGCTCCTTTTGCGGGCAGTCGTGCTGATACTGGCCTACGCCGATGGCCTTGGGGTCGATTTTGACCAGCTCAGCCAGCGGGTCCTGAAGCCGGCGGGCAATGGAAACCGCAGAGCGCAAGTTCACATCGTAATCCGGGAATTCCGCAGCGGCCAGGGGAGAGGCGGAGTATACGGAAGCGCCCGCCTCGTTGACGATCATGTAACTGGCATCGGGGAAGTTCTGCAGCAGCTCTACAGTCATGGCTTCCGTTTCCCGGGAAGCGGTGCCGTTGCCGATGGCGATGTGTTTTACCCCATGCTTGCGCATCAACCGGGAGAGGATTTCGATGGCTTCCTGCTTTTTGTGCTGGCTGAAGGTGGGGTAGACCACAGTGGTGTCCAGCACTTTGCCGGTAGCGTCTACAATGGCCACTTTGCAGCCATTGCGGTATCCGGGATCCAGACCCATGGTGACGAAACCTTTCACCGGCGGCTGCATCAGCAGGGGTTTCAGGTTCAGGGCGAAATTGTGGATGGCTCCGGCATAGGCCCGGTCGGACAATTCGCTGCGGACTTCTCTCTGAATGGAGGGGAAAATCAGCCGCTCATAGGCATCTTCTGCCGCTGCCCGGACAAAGGCGGAAACCTGCATGGTGGGCTTCAAAGCCGCCCGGCAGACCAATGCAGCGCCTTCGTTCCCGGGCAATGTGACATTGGGCTTGAGAATGCCTTCCTTTTCGCCCCGGTTCATTGCCAGAATCTGGTGATCCAGAAGCCGGGAAATGGGCTGGGAGAAATCGTAGTACAGCCTGTACACGCCCTCTTCTTCCGCTTCCTCATCGGCCTTGCACACGAAGATGCCCCGACGAAGTACCAGATCCCGCAGCGCTTTGCGGATATCAGCATCGTCGGATAGATCTTCGGCGATAATGTCGTTTGCTCCCTGTAAGGCTTCCTCTACAGTGTTTACGCCTTTTTCCGGGTCTACAAAAGACGCTGCCAGAGCAGCCGGGTCCTGTCCGTCCTGGGCAAAAATCGCCTGAGCAAGGGGCTCCAGACCCTTTTCCCGGGCCATGGAACCCCGGGTGCGCCGCTTTTGCTTGTAGGGGCGGTACAGGTCTTCCACTTCCGTCATGGTAGCGGCATTATCAATGGCCTGAGAGAGTTCCTCGGTGAGTTTGCCCTGATTTTCAATGGATTTTTTTACTTCCTCCCGGCGCTGCTGCAGGGAACGCAGATAGGTAAGCCGGGTTTCCAGATTTCGCAGAGTGGTGTCATCCATGGCTCCGTGAAGCTCTTTGCGGTAGCGGGCGATGAAGGGGATGGTGTTTCCTTCATCCATCAGATTTACCACATTTTCAACATATTCCAGTTTCTGCCCCAATTCCTGGGCCAGAATTTCCGTAATGGATTGCATATGGGATTCTCCTTTAAGCAGTTTCGGGACTTATTCTATCACAAAATTCTCCAAAAGAAAAGGGAGAAAACCGGGAAAGCATCCCAGCGGGGGAGAAACCCACTTGACAATCCCATCCAGCGGCGTTATAATTGCCACAGTTATGGGCCCGTAGCGCAGCTGGGAGCGCATTACATTCGCATTGTAGGGGTCGGGAGTTCGAATCTCCTCGGGTCCACCAAAGAATAACCGTCATTCTGACACAACAGGATGACGGTTATTTTATACCTAAAATCAGTATTTTGAGAACTTTTAGGAAAAGAAATTTCTGAATTGATAATAAATTCCATTTCAAATCGTTAAAGCACAGATAATCGTTAATTTATAACCATAATCGTTGATTTAGTGGGGCGATCGTTGAATTACAGTCAACAATCGTTAAACTATTGAATAATATTTATTTTTATGGTAAAATGAACTGAACCAATATGCAATAGGAGGTGCTTCTGTGGAATTCGTCGTGTTTATCGCTTTATTCATTCTCGCTATGCCTTTGGCTTTGTTTTTGATTTTTAAGCCAGTAATTGCAGATAAGAAAGTTCGAAATAATGTAACCAATTCCGATCCACTAACACAACACTATTGCTTTGTTTTAAACTGTGAGCAGAACGAAGCACTCGACAAATTGTCTATCCGCAATGTCTACGATACCCTCGAGTATACATTTGATAGAAATAGATCAATTATAGTTTTTTCACACTTAGGAGCATCAATAGAACATCAGTTGTCTTTTTATGTTGCCGAAAACAAGACTTATTTGAAGGTAAGCAGAGTAAAGATTATGCACAGCAGAAGCAATATTCCTTTGATGATTAACCGTTTCTTTATTGAGAAAATCGGTGCAATTCCTGTAGATTACTCCTATTTTGTATCTTCTGTTTGCACCCCCCTGAATTAAAAAATGCACCCCCTAAAAAGGCTTTGCACCCCCTAATCTCAAAAGGGGGTGCATTTGTATCAAAATTAGGGTTAGTCTTCAAAAAACAGACACCTCGCAGAGGTGTCTGTTTTTATATGCTAGAGAGGAGATTCGAACCATTTAATGCAGCAGTCCGGTGGACTGCTGCCTGCCGCCGGCTGGACGGCGGCAGCACTATGATTTGCTCCCTGCCGGAAGCAAATGCAGCGAATCCCCTCGGGTTCACCAAAGACACAGGCACCTTGTAAAGGTACCTGCATTTTTATATATTCAAGAAGAGATTTGAACGATGCAAAGCAGCAGGTCGGTGGACTGCTGCTCTGAACTGTATGACAGTAATTACTTTTTCTTACATTTGCACAGCCGCCGGTATCCCCAGATGCACAAGCCAACAACAACTGCTGTCAAACCAACCTCAAGGAGAAAAGTGAGCCAGTTTGTGCTTGTTGTGACAAAAATTGCGGTAGGCCCGTCGGCCCCGCCGATGACGCCCACAGAGCTTGCCATGTTCGGCATGTTTGCATAAATTGCCATAGCTGCGGCAAAAATGAGGACATATACGATCCCCAGAAGCTTGATACCAAAGTAAATTCCCAAAACCGCAAACGCAAACCGCCAGGGACTTTTCCGGTAGGCAAATTCCTGCATCTGCTCATTCAGTTCGGCTGCCACCTTTTTGGGGTCTCCCAGTTCGGCATAGATTTCTTCGTCGGTCTGCCCGGCCTCCCGACGGGCGGCGATGGAGCTTCCAAAGTCACTCATTACCCGGGCCTTCACCTCCAGCGGCAGATTCAGCCGCCGCTCAATGGCATTGACATAGCGTTTCATCTTTTTTTCGGCTTGTGTCATAGTTTCCTTCCTCCATCCAGAAAGTGTCCAACTGTTTCCTGAAATTCCTGCCAGATCTGTTTTCGGCGATTGTTTTCGGTATGCCCGGCAGGGGTGGCCTCGTAAAATTTTTTCGGTGCGGATCTGCCTTCTCCCTGACTCCATCTGGCCTGAATCAGCCCGTCATCTTCTAGTCGATAGAGAATGGGGTAGAGCGTACCCTCTTTCAGCGCAAACATCCCTTGGGAAATGTCTTTCAACTGCGACAGCAGTTCATAGCCATAGGTGGGGCTGCTGCAGATCAGATCCAGAACCAGCATTTCCAGCACGCCCTTTTTCAGCTGTTGGGAAAAACGATCTTCCATATGCCCCCTCCGATTATTTAGCATTACTAAGTATTTGCATTATAGCAAAGCCAAACAAGCGTGTCAAGAGAAAACTTGACGGCGTAAAAAACCATGTTATAATGAAAACAAAGTAGCCTTGGACATTGCGATTCCAGGAGTAATATCATCATTATGGAGGAAAGAATATGGGCAGAAAAGAAAAAAAGGGCAAGCCGGAAATTTATAAAAACAAAACTACACTGACTGTCTACCTGATTTTGCGAGGGCTGATTATCATTGCCATGGTCCGTGCCATTTTCCGGCAGGAATATCAGAATGTCTTTTTCTGTGCCCTATCGCTGTTTTTGCTGATTATGCCCAGCATCATTTCCCGAAAGCTGGAGATCATGCTGCCCAGCACTTTGGAGATTATCATTTTGCTGTTTATCTTTGCAGCAGAAATCCTGGGAGAAATGAATAGCTTCTATGTCCGGGTTCCCCATTGGGATACAATGCTGCATACCATTAACGGTTTCCTTTGCGCTGCCATTGGATTTGCATTGGTGGATATGCTCAACCGGGATGACCGATTCTCCTTCAAGCTGTCTCCGGTGTACCTGGCAATGGTTGCCTTCTGTTTTTCCATGACGGTTGGTGTGCTGTGGGAGTTCTTTGAATTCAGCGGAGATTACCTGCTTGGAATGGATATGCAGAAAGACACGGTGGTCAATGCAATTCACACGGTAAATCTGGACAAGACCATGACCAATACCGTTGTGCATGTGAAGGATATCGTGGATGTGATTGTGGTTCACTCCGACGGCAGCCAGGAGGCACTGGGGCTGGGTGGATACCTGGATGTGGGTATTCAGGACACCATGAAGGACCTGTTTGTGAATCTCATCGGTGCTGTAGTATTCTCAATCATTGGTTTCTTCTTCGTAAAGGAAAAGGGGAAAGGAAAGGTAGCGTCCCGATTCATTCCCCAGGTCGTGTCACCGGAGGAAACCAATAAGCCAACGGAATAAGAAAAAACCTTCGTGCAGTCACCTGCACGAAGGTTTTTTTGTCCGGTGCCCTGAAGGGCACCGGACAGGTCTGCATTATTCTACGGTAGGATCGTAATTGACGATGATGTCATGATCTCGCAGGCTGGATACATCACTGATTTGATTGCCAAAAACATTTACTTGAACCAAACGGTAGCAGTCCGCCAGAGCGTCGATATTGGTCAGAAGGTTGTAATCCATATAAACATATGTCAGGCTTTCCATTTTCTGAAGGCTATCAATGTTGGTCAGTGCATTGTAAGAGCCGTCAATTTTCTGCAGGGGGCAGCCGTCAGGCCATTGCGGAAGTTCCGCAACT
This sequence comes from uncultured Oscillospiraceae bacterium, assembly GCA_944382965.1. Taxonomy (GTDB): domain Bacteria; phylum Bacillota; class Clostridia; order Oscillospirales; family Oscillospiraceae; genus Faecousia. The sequence continues at coordinate 161,246 of CALWOA010000001.1, forward strand.
TGGTTGGCGGAGAAGTTGAAAACTTCCAGCTTGGACAGGGTGCTCAGAGAGGAGATATCCGTAATATCGTTGCTGGAAATATCCAGTTCCGTCAGCTGTGTGCAGTTGGCGATGGCAGAAATATCTGTCAGAGAGTTGTAGCTGACGGACAGGTAAGTCAGAGCAGGCAGACTGGAAATACCATTGAGCTGAGACAGCTGATTGTTGCCCACATCCAGCCAGCTCAACTGCGTGCAGTTGGCAAGAGGGGACAGATCCGTAACAGCATTGTATTCCAGATTCAGCTTTTGCAGATTCGCCAGACTGCTCAGATTCTCCAGACTTGTTACTGCATTGTGCTGCAAATTCAACTCCGTCAGGTAGGGCATAGTGGTTAGCGCTTCCAGATTCCGGACAGTATTGTTGCTCAAATCCAGATAAGTCAATGCCTGAGCACCGGAGAGGTTGGCGATGGTACTCAAACTGCAGTTTGCCAAAGTCAGCCGGGACAGTACCGGAAGGGATGCCAAAATGGTCAAATCCTCAGAAGGGAAGTTGCAGTTGGTTAAGTCCAGCGTGGTCAGGCTGGTCAGAGAAGAAAACACTTCCAAAGAATCCAGCGTATGGTTCTGCAGGGTCAGCGTTTGTAAGTATGGCATCAGACTCAGATCTCCAAAGGTGGAAGCGGATTCCGGAACAGTGAATTCTGTAATGGACCAAAGATCGTTGGTAAAGACTGTGTCATCCTCGTCGACGCCAATAAGGGAGCGGATGGCAGCCTCCATGGCAGGATCCGTGAAGGTAACCTCTTCAATCACACCGGTGATGGTGTAGTCCAAGGTAGTCAAGGGGCTCACCAGTCCGTCTTCGTTAACGCTGACCGCCAGAATAACGGTTTCGCCGGTGGGAAGGGTAATGCTTTCACCATAAGCAGGACCTGCGGTGGTGGGATAAGTGTTGTCCATTGTGTAGTAAATCGTACCGGCGGAGGAGGTCAGGTGAATATCCATATACTGACTGTAGTAGCCGCTGGCATAGTCGGCAGTAGGTGCGGTAGGACGCAGTGCATCTATTTCCGCTTTCACCTGGGGATCGCTGATTCCATCGAGCAGACTGATGGCGTCCAGAAGCTTATCTTGCTCCACAAAGGTCCGACACAGGGCGGTATACAACTCTGCGGTGGGGCCGCTGCTGATGGCACGGGTAAGCGTCAGTTCCGCTTTGGTGTAGTTGCCGGTCTTCTTGTACTGATTGGCAAGTTCAATGGCAACGCCTTCGTCATGGTCAGAGAAATTGTATGCCATATCATAGAACCAAGAGGACATCCGGGAATTGCCGTGCAGGTCGTGAAAGCGGGCCTGACTGATCAGGGTGTCCCGGGTAAACGCGCGGTCATACACAAACAAATACCACACCACGCTTGTGCAGATCAAAACCGCCAGCAGGGTGGTAATCAGTATTCTGATCGTTTTTTTCATAGAAAAGTACTCCGTTTCGCGAGAATCTCACTGAATTATACAACATATCCCTTATAAAGTCAAGTCCGCACAAAACCCGGGAAATAGTGGCGGGGAGGCAGGGCTTTATTTGTAAACAATCTGTGTCCTACCTTGCAATTGTGGTAAAATCATGGTAAACTGTTTCGGAATCACTGCCCAATTATGGGAGAAATGAGGAAGAAAGTAATGGAAAAATGCAAATTCTGCCAAGCGGAATTGGCGGAGAACGATACGGTCTGCCCCAACTGCGGCAAGGACAACGCAACGGAGCAGGCGGAGTCTGCACCTGAGGCTGTACAGTCCGTTGCAGCGGAAGAAGCGCAGGCTCAGGAAGTGACCTCCGACAGCGCTGGTGCAAATGAGGAATCGGAAGCCACTGCTGCTCCCGTTGAGGATGCACAGCAGGATTCTCAGGAACCTCAGATCCAGGAAGGTTTGAAGGCAACACCTGGTAAGATTGCACTGATGGCCGCTGCGGTTGTGGTGCTGCTGGCAGTGCTGATTGCACTGATTGTAGCTGGCTTGGGGCAGAAGGAACCTGCCGACTCTGCCGAAACCGGCGCAACCGGTGCAACTACGGCAGAGACAGTACCGGCTACGGTGCCCGCTGACGGAAATCCGGAGGATGTAACCTGCAAGGGAACTTACACCGTTACCGACGCGGAAGCGAAAGACAACCAGCAGACTGTGGTAGCCACCATTGGAGAGCGCCAGCTGACCAACGGCCAGCTCCAGGTGTACTACTGGATGGAGGTACAGAGCTTCCTGAACACCTATGGTGCCTATGCTCCGTATTTCGGACTGGATTACACAAAGCCCCTGGACACCCAGATTTCTATGGAAGATGAAAATCTGACTTGGCAGCAGTTCTTCCTGCAAAGAGCGCTGAATAATTGGCAGCAGGTTCAGGCTATGTCCATGGAAGCCGCCATCAACGGCGTACAGATCAATCCGGAAGACCAGGAATATCTGGATACCCTGCAGCAGCAGATGGAAGAGGTTGCGAAAGGCTATGATATGACTTTGGATGAACTGCTGCTGACCAATCTTGGCCCCGGCGCTGGTATGGAAGAATACCACTATTTCCAGGAGCAGTATTTAAGAGGTCTGCCTTACTTCCAGCAGGAGACGGCGAAAATGGTTCCCACCGAGGCGGATCTGGAAGCATTCTTTACAGAGCATGAGCAGGATTATGCCAACAACGGCATTACCAAAGACAGCATGTTTGTGGATGTGCGGCATATTCTGGTGCAGATTACCGGCGGTACAACCGATGAAGAGGGCAATACCACCTACACCGATGAAGAGTGGGCGGCTTGTGAAGAAAAAGCCCAGGCTATTCTGGACGAGTGGCTGGCAGGAGATAAAACGGAAGATTCCTTTGCTGCGCTGGCTACAGAAAAGTCGGAAGACCCCGGCTCTCAGGCCAATGGCGGTCTGTATGAGCGGGTAACGGAAGGTCAGATGGTGGCTCCGTTCAATGACTGGTGTTTCGATACCAGCCGGAAAACCGGTGACTATGGCCTGGTGAAGACCGACTACGGCTACCATGTGATGTACTTTGTGGATACCCAGCCGCAGTGGAAATACTATGCGGAAAACGCTTGGGTTACGGAACAGACCAACAACCTGATTGACAATCTGGTAGAAAAGAATCCCATGGAAGTTGTCTACGAGAATATTACGCTGGGCAACGTTAATCTGGGCGCATAACCCCATGTAGCAGAAGAACCCGCCTCGGAACCAGATGTTCCGGGGCGGGTTTTTGCGGTAGTCGAGAGATTATTTGTGATAGCAAACTTCTGTAGAGGTATCCGGATTGCCGTTGAAGAAGGATACCAGATTGTTTATGGTGGTGGCGGCAATGTTGTCCAGGGCTTCGTTGGTCAGGAAAGCCTGGTGAGAGGTGACGATAACATTGGGCATAGCAATCAAGCGAACCAGCTTGTCGTCCTGCACGATGTGGCCGGAGAAGTCCTCATAGAACAGGTCGCCTTCCTCCTCGTAAACGTCCAGGCAGGCAGCGCCTACTTTTTTCTCCTTGATCCCGTTGATCAGATCTTCCGTATTGATCAGGCTGCCCCGGGAGGTGTTGATAATGGTGACGCCTTTTTTCATTCGGGCGATGGACTCCGCGTTGATGATGTGCTTGGTATCCTCGGTCAGAGGGCAGTGCAGAGAAATAATGTCGGATTTTTCAAACAGCTCCGGAAGGTCCACGTAGTGCAGCCCGGAGTTGGGGGCGGGGAATTTGTCATAGGCCAGAATGTTCATGCCGAAGCCTTTGCAGATATCGGCAAATACCCGGCCGATTTTACCGGTGCCGATAATACCCACAGTCTTGCCATACAGGTCAAATCCTGCCAGACCCTGAAGGCTGAAATTAAACTCCCGGGTGCGGTTGTAGGCTTTATGGGTGCGCCGGTTGATGGTCAGCAGCAGCGCCATGGCGTGCTCGGCAACAGCGTGGGGAGAGTAGGCGGGCACCCGGAATACCCGGAGTTTGCCCTGGCAGGCCTTGATATCCACGTTGTTGAAGCCGGCGCAGCGCAGGACAATGGCCTTCACGCCCATCTCGTAAAGCTTCTCAACCACAGCGGCATTCACGGTATCATTGACAAAGACACATACCGCATCGAAGCCTGCGGCCAGAGATACGGTATCTTCATTGAGGTTAGGCTCAAAGTATTTGATTTCCACACCGGCGGGAACGCCGTAACGGTCAAAGCCGGGAACATCGTAGGATTTTGTATCAAAGAAAGCAAGTTTCATGTTTTATTCCTCCTTTTTGTATCGATAATATTATAGCGATATAGAATCGGATTGTCAAGAGCATTTTATCAATAGAATGCCCAGTGTGAGAAAAATATTCTTGCGAAAAACGTGGTATTTGTGCTATAGTGTGGAAAATACCATAGGAGGAAAAGTAATGCTGGAAAAAATCAAAAACCTGGTGTTGACACACTGGGACATTATAACCTATCTGATATTTGGAGTGCTGACCACGGTGGTCAACTATCTGGTATATCTTCCGCTGTACAATTTGCTGCACATACCTGCTTCCGTGTGCAACATCGTGGCTTGGGTAGTGGCAGTGGCGTTTGCCTTCCTGACCAACAAACCTTTTGTATTCAAGAGCCACGATTGGTCCGCAAAAACAGTACTTCCCGAACTGAGTAAGTTTGTCAGCTGCCGTTTGGTATCGGGGGTAATGGAGACGGCGATTATTTTCCTGACAGTGGATCTGATGCACTGGAACGGAAATATCTGGAAATTGTTTACCCAAATTCTTGTTGTTGTGATGAACTATTTTGCCAGCAAAATGCTGGTATTTCGGAAATAATACAAAAAACCAGGAACTGCAAAGTTCCTGGTTTTTGCATGTTCATTCCACCGACTTCAGTGCTTCTGCCATGTTGATTTTCTCCAGCCTGAAGTAGAAGATAAAGTCTACAACCACAGCAGACAGAAGGGTCAGAGACAGCGCCCAGACATAGGAAATAGGATTGGCGATGGCCTTGAACCAAACGAAATCAATTTTAATCTGGCTCATGACAAACAGCAGAAGCAATCTGCCGAAAGCCAGTCCCAGCAGCGAACCAATCACGGTCAATGCCATGTTCTCCTTAAACACGTAAGCTGCTGTTTCGCTGGCGTTGAAACCCAGTACCTTGATGGTAGCGATTTCCCGGATGCGTTCGGTAATGTTGATGTTGGTCAGATTATACAGAACGATGATAGCCAGCAGTCCTGCACAGAATACCACCACGCCTACCACAAGATCCAGCGCATCCATCATGCCCTGAACCATGTCGCTCAGATCCTCACTGACCGATACATTCATCACATTGTCTAACGAAGAAACTGCCGCGCTGATAATATGAACTTCCTGGTCCGGAGAAACTTTCACAAAGGCCATCTGCTGCTCTGGCAGGGTTCCCCACTGCTGCTGGATGGTTTCCGGAAGGACAATGGCGTAATTATCCACATGGTTGTCATAGATGCCGGAAACGGTCAGTTCCAAAGTCTGCAAATCGCCATTGCGCAGAATCACGGTGTCTCCCACATCGATTTTCATATTTTCCGCCACACCGGAGGACAGCACCACTTCACCAATGTCAGGCATGGACACAGGCTGATTGCTGCTGTGCAGGTCAATGAAATCGGTTAGTTCCTTACCGCTGCTGATCATGTATAGCTCTTTGACTTTGTTGCCAAAATCCAGTTCTACGCTGCTCTGATGATACAGTAGAGAACCCTCGCAGTCCTGAACCGCTTCGGAAAAATCCGCCAACTGCCCCGGGGTGTTCTCTTCCCGGAAATAGACCGCCATATCGTAAAGAGTGACTTCCTCAAACTGATAATTCGCCACGTTAACAATGGAATCCCGCAGACCAAAGCCCGTCAGCAGCAGAGCCGTGCATCCGCCGATACCCATCAGCATCATGGCAAGTCTCTGGCGATAACGGAAGATATTGCGTATGGTTACCTTATCCAGGAAACTGATCTTGGACCAGAAGGGCAGATATTCCAGGAGAATCTTTTTGCCGGAACTGGGGGCTTTGGGCCGAATCAGTTCAGCCGGCTCCTCTTCCAATGTTCTGCGGCAGACGTACCAGGTGACGAGCAGCATGACGCCGGTGTACATCAAAACCACAGCGATGCATAGAGGCCAATCAATGGTCAGCACCATTTTCGGCTGGATATAGAGCATGATACAGTAAGCCTCCCAGATGATCTGGGGGAAGATGGTGGAGCCTGCCCAAATGCCGACGCTGCATCCCAGCAAAGCACCGCTGCCGGAATAGAACAGGTATTTTCCAATGATACTGCGGTTGCTGTATCCCAGCGCTTTCAACGTACCGATCTGGGTCCGTTCTTCCTCAATCATGCGGGTCATGGTAGTGATGCATACCAGAGAAGCCACCAACAGGAAGAACACCGGGAATACCCGGGAAACACCGGATACAATGTCGGAACTGCTGTCCAGATTCACATAGCCCACATTGCTGTTGCGATCGAGCACATACACATCGGCCTTCTCCATCGCGTCAATATCCGCCCGGGCTTCGTCCAGTTCTTCCTTGGCGTCTTTCAGTTCGGCTTCCGCATCGGCAAGTTCCTGTTCGGCTTCTGCCTTGGCATCTTCGTATTCTTCCCAGCCCTCGGCCAGTTCTGCTTCCCCTTCGTGGAACAGTCCCCAGTTGACCATGAGGGCATCGTAGGCGTCGTTGAGTTTGGTTTCATTTGCCCACATTTCTACCTCTGCGGCGGTCAACTGAGCTTCCGCATCGGCCAGTTGCTGTTCCTGATTTTCCAGAGCCTGGTATCTTGCCTGAATCTGATCCATGGCAGACAGCACGCCTTGAATCTGGGTCATCATTGTTTGTAATGAGGCCAACTGCTGCTGTAGCTGGGGAAGATCAGGATCGTCCTCCGGAAGCGCTTCAATCCGCGCCTGAAGGTCATCAATCTGACCTTGAAGCACCGGCTGATTGGCTGAAGCCTCATCGTAAGCAGGTTTCAGTTGGGCGTACTCCTGATCCAGTTTTTCCCTGGCAGCGGCAATTTGCGGTTCTGCTTCTGCTTTTTTCTCTTCCATTTCTTCCTTTGCGGCGGAAATTTGTCCTCGGGCAATTTCAATCTGTTCCCGGCCTTCTTCGATCTCTCTTCCGCCGTCGATCAGCTTTTGACGATTCTCTTTCAGTTCTTGCTCTGCATCGTCGAGTTCCTGCTTAGCGTCAGCCAGTTCCTGTTCAGCTTCCGCCTTGCCGTCTTCATATTCTTTCAAGCCGTCCAGATATTCCTGGTAGCCCTCATCGTACTCTTCCTCGGCTTCGGATTTTACATCGGCAAAACGTTCTTCCGCCAGCCGCTCGGCTTCCGGCTCAATGGCATCCACCGCATCATCCAGAGCATCATTATATTGGTCAGAGTAGATTGCATAGTCACCGGGGATAGTCAGGTTGATTTCCGTAAAGTAGTCCACATCGAAGGCGCTCTGAGGAATGTAATAGTAGTTTTCCAGACTGCCGCTGCCGATTGTGGTGGTACCCCGGTTCATGTCCATGTACAAAGGCGTTGCCACACAGCCGACGATGGTGAAGGTCTGATAGCGTAAACTGTCCAGGGAATCTTCCTCGTTATCGGAAGAGATGGTGACAGTCTGCCCCAGCATGTCCTCCGTCCAGTGGAATCCATCCGCCAGGCATTCGTTGTCCGCCTCCGGCATTCGTCCGCTGCGCAGGGCAACCTGGTTGATCTCCTGGGGAAGGGAGTAAAAGCGGTATACGCAATCCTCACCATCCTCTCCGGTTCGTGCAATGAAATCCATCCAGATGGAGCCTTCTGCCTGGGCGACACCATCCAGCTGCTGCACCTTGTCCACATATTCCTGGGTCCAGCCGTAGCTGTTTACCAGGCGGATGTCGAACATATTCTGCTGGTCAGTAAAATACTGCCCCGTGGCTACCATGTCGGTCTTTGCCATTAAAAGACCGACAAACAGCCCCGCGCCCAAAGCAATGATCGCAGCAATGGCCGTATATCGTCCGAAGGACTTTACAATGGATTGGCGCAGGTTTCTGCGCATGGCATTTCGTTTCATTACCATTCAATCTCCGCAATGTTCTGTGGGTGTTCATTTCGTGTAACTGAGGAAACTGTGCCGTTTTTTACCCGGATCACCCGGTCGGCCATGGCGGTTAAGGCGCTGTTGTGGGTAATGATGATAACAGTCATACCGGTTTTGCGTCCAGTGTCCTGCAATAGCTGCAAGATAGCCTTGCCGGTCTGATAATCCAGAGCACCGGTAGGCTCGTCACATAGCAACAGCTTGGGATTTTTTGCCAGTGCCCGGGCAATGGCAACACGTTGCTGTTCACCGCCGGAAAGCTGACTGGGGAAATTCTTCATCCGTTCCTCCAGACCCACTTCTTTCAGCACTTCGGCGGCATCCAACGGATCTTTGCAGATCTGGTTGGCCAGTTCTACGTTCTCCAAAGCGGTCAGATTGCCGATCAGGTTGTAGAACTGAAAGACAAATCCGACATCATAGCGGCGATACTGGGTCAGCTGTTTTTTGTTCAAAGCGGATACTTCTTGTCCATCCAGCGTGACTTTTCCGGTGGTCAGGGTGTCCATGCCGCCGAGAATGTTCAGCAAAGTGGTTTTACCGGCACCGGAGGGGCCGACGATGACCACCAGTTCTCCTTTTTCCACTTCAAAGGAAACATCGTGCAAGGCTTCAATTTCCACCTCGCCCATATGATAGGTTTTTCCTACATTCTGAAATTCTACAAACGCCATAGTATGCACCTCGCGTATATAATTTCTAATATCATTATACCACGGCGAATGTTGATTGTCGAAACTTTCTGTAAACTTCTGTCCATCCTGTGCCTTAAAAATCAGATAAGATTTGCGCAGGAAAAAACGGGGAGGGTAATCCCTCCCCGTTGCGCTTGTCAGCAGGTTTGATAGCAATTATCCCCGTCGCGCTTGTCGTCGCAGCATCTGGGTGCGAACTGGGTGGCGGGGAAGGGAATCCGACTGAACATTTCGCAGGGATCTTCTCCGCTGCCGGGTGCCTCGCAGCATTCCTTGCAGGGAATGGCGTAGTCCAGAACCGGAACAATCAGTTGAGCTTCCCGCTCCAGCCGGACGATGGAGAATTGTCCCAGGGTAACAAAGAGCCGACGGCGGTCACCGGAGAGTACCAGCTCTTCGTCGAACTGTCCCCGAATTGCGGCGGGAACCTGGCAGGGGCAGTCGTTGCAGGTGCATTCGCAGATATCTTTGACTTTGGAGCTGAGTACCATGGGGTCCAGTACCTCTACTGCCGCCACCAATTAGGCAGGCGGAAGCTTTTTCAAAACAATTTTTACCTCCGCGTCTTTACTGACCGATATGTGATCCAGAATTTCCCGAAGATCTCGATTGGTAAACGACTGAAGATGTAAAAAGCGCTGAATTTCCTCCCGCAATCCCTGGGATGTGTCCAGCCTTTCCTGGAATTTCAGAGAAGGGGAGGGAAGCTGCTCGCTTTTTTGAGAGATTCGGCTTAGTTCCTGCTGTATGGGCAGCAGCTTTGCATTGAGTGCCTCCAGGGAGATCAGACCGTTGACATATAGTTCCTGGTAGCGCTCCATTTTTGCCAGAAGTTTTTCCTGTTTCACTTGTTGGCGGATGTGGTGGTTTTCTGCTGGGACTGTCCGGGAAGAAAGCTGAGTTGGCACACGGGAAGCAAACTGCTCCGGATCGCCGATCTGAGAGAGAATGAAGCGGCTTAGCGTTTCCATTAGTTCCGCTTCGTCCAGGCTGACCCGGTTTTCGCATCTTTGGATGCCGTGCTGATCGTTGGTAACGCAGTGCCAATACACCCGGGTGTTGACATAGGTGTATGTTTTCCGGCAGAAGGAGCGGCCGCAGTGGGCGCATTGAATCAAGGTGGAAAACAGGTGTTTGCCGCTGTAACGTTCTGTCTTACCGGGCAATGGATCTGATTTCCTTCGCTCCTGTCGGAGCTGCTGGGCCTTCTGAAAGGTATCCGCTGTGACAATGGCCCATTCGGGCCGATTGTGGCAGAAATGATCTTCTTCCGGCAGTGTAATCTGTTTCCCGGTGAGAAAGTCCTGGACTTCATACTTGTGGTTGACCAAGGTGCCGCAATAGATGGGATTCAGGAGAACCCGGCGAACACCACGGGCATTCCAATTCCCGCCGAATTTTGTTTTGTCCCCGTTTTGGTTCAGAATCTGGCTGATGCATCGGCACCCCAGCCCTTGCCGGGTGTATAGAGAAAAGATCCTGCGTACCACATCCGCTTCGATGGGGTTGATTTCCAGTGTGAAATTGTCAATTCGATCATAGCCGAATAGCTCCCGGGGGACACGGCCTTTTTCTGCGTTGATTCGCTTGCCCCATTTGACACGCTTGGAAAGATTATTGCTCTCCTCCTGGGCCATGGCGCTGAACAGGGTCAGTACAAACTCGCTGTCTCCCATGGAATCCATATTCGCCGTTAAAAACAGGGTGCGAATCCCCAGGGCCTTCAGGGTCCGGATACTTTGCAGAGCATCCACAGTATTTCTGGCAAAGCGGCTGATGTCCTTCACCACCACCATCTGAAAAGCGCCGGTTTCGGCGTCCCGCATCAGCTGCTGGAAGGCTTCCCGCCGTTTGACGGAAGTTCCGCTGATCCCTTCGTCAGCGTACAGCCGGTATAGTTCATGCCCATTTCGCTGGGCATAGGTCAGAAAGAATTCCTTTTGGTGGTTCAGACTATCGAGCTGTTCTTCTTTTTCCGTGGAAACCCGGCAGTAGGCGGCAATCTTCATGGCTGGGCACTTCCTTCTGCGATGCCGGGTTCTAAGCTGTCCGGCATTTCGGTAATCTTTTCCAGCAGTAATTTTAGCAAAGCTTCTGTGAGGGCATCCGCTGTGTTGGGATTGACGATGGTATAAACTGGCTGAACAGACTTTTTTGCCATAGATGATCCCTCCCTGGCATAGTCTATTGACGCAATCCCAGTGGCATTACCAGGGAGGGAGAAGAACTAAATGTGAACATTTTGTAAATTATTGTAAACAAGTGAAACATTCTGGTAGAAAAAATCGTCTATATAGTAAAGAAGATTTTGTACCGACACCCCTAGAAAAAGAAAAAAGGAGGACTTGGTCCTCTTCGGAAAGCTGTTGGATCGATATGAGTATGTTGGATCGTGTAAAAAACATATGCGGAGCGGAAACGGCACTGGGCATCCGGTTTTGTTCCCCGGAAGCTGCCCGCTCTTACTTACCCCAGGGCAGCAGAATTTTCGGCGCGGCAGGGGAGAGCCTGTTCTTCTTTGCGGAAGGATATCAGGAGACGGTTTTCGCATTGGACAAGTACACCGGAGATATCCATCCCCTGGCCTACGATTTTTCGGAATTTCTTCGCCTGATTTTGGCCTGCGGGTCAGCGGAATCCGTTGCCGGTACCGACCGGAAAGATTCCGCAGAATTGGAAACTCCCCAGCCGGGGCTGCGGGAGCTTCAGGAGGTTCTGAACCTGACCCCCATCCGAAATCCGGGAGAATATGTGCGTACCATTGGACAAGTGATTGACTGCAGCAGAATCCGGCAGTAATTTGTTTATCAAATCCAAACGGCGATGCAGCTGTGTGTTAAAGAGAGGTGTACCATATGAGCAGCTACATACTGATTGACACAACGGTAGAAGACAACACTTGGTGGAAAGATCTGATTCAGGCCTGTGCAGTTCTGGGGGATGTGTTCGAAATCCATTGCTGGTCTGACGAAAGTGATGCGGCAAAGCTTGCCCTGCGGTACGGGCGGAAGGTCGCCTCCACCTGGCGGGACGGAACGGTAATTCTGGGAACCATCACCAAAGAGTTCCTTTCCTATCTGACCCGGATGCCCAAACCCTCGGATACGGAAATCTATAACAAGATGACGCCGTTTTTCACCATCCGTCTGGGAGGCAGGCTCTACAGTGAGCATTACGGGACGGAAGTCATCATTTCCAAGGTGCCGGAAAAGCAGGAACCCTGTGTTGACCGGATCTTAAGCAGGGTGGAGCGCTGCGGAACCGTCCATCGCAATGTCCAATAACTGCCCAAACGGCACACCGGAAAATGCTCCCGGTGTGCCGTGTTTTTGATATCCAACAATTTCAGATTTACCCGTTGATTCTCACAAGGAAATCCGGCACGCAAAAACTGCGTGCCGGGCGTTTCTATGGGGTTTAGCGGAAGCATTCCAGTGTGCCGGTTTCCATGAGATAGGCAAAGAACAGATCATCGACGAAACCGTTTCGCTCTGTCCGGCAGGTAAATACCCAAGCCGGACGCAGATGGCAAATGTTGTCAATGTCAAATTCCGCAAAGTACTGAATGTCGACGCTGATGACCTCCATTGTTTTGTCATCGCCGTACATGCGGAAAAGAAAATCGGTCTTGAGCTTCTCCGCTGCTTCTTCCAGGGTGCAACTGGGGACGATGGGCTCCCGGCTGAGTTCCTTCAACAGGAAAGTCCCTTGGAAAGAAAACATCCCTTCTTCGGAAATATGAGCGGAAATACTGCGAAAGGGAACGTAACCAGTCACCGGCAATCCCTCAAAATAGGGTTGCAACTTTGCATAGTAAGCGCCTTTTCCGTCCTCAGTGACATTCGCTGTGACATTCCAGGGCGCAAGGGAAAAACAAGAATACCTTGCAATTTCCTCTCCGGCAGCAGCCGCCGCCTCAGCGGCGGTAGTGGTGAGATCGCCGGGAATCTGATCGGTGATATATCCCTGCTCGAATGCGTGCCCTTCATCCAAATCCTTCCCATTCAAATCCCGGGTGACATCCAAATAGCGCCCGTCTCCTGTGATGTCCTGGGAGAAAGACAGGAAAAGCCGGTCTCCTTCTTGCTTCCACCAGTGCATTCTTCCGTCTTCCTGTACTCCCTTTTCTGCATCCGGGCAGGCGGAATAAATATAATCCTGCACAAATCGCTCCAGGGCTTCCTCATCCAGTGCCAGCTGGATGTGATACAGCGTTTCTGGTTCCGGCAGCTCCAGGGAGCCCTTCAGAATCAGGGTACGGCCTTCTTCCGTCACGGTTTGGGACAGTTCGGTTACGCTGCCGGCTTCCCAGAGGGCAGTCTGGGTGGGCTGGGTTTCTGCCTGGGGAGCGGCGCAGCCGGTCAGACAGAAAATGGCCAGCAGCAGAGCAAACCAATTTGTTTTTTTCATAATCATCATGCCTCCTTTTTACTTTGAAGAAGCATTCTGGACATTATCCAGCGTAAAGGACACAATCTGCTCCTGATCGGGGGCATAGGCTCTGTAGGCGTGTCCTTCCAGTTCCAGATACCAGTATTCAAATCCGGATCTTACCTTCAGTTCTACAGTAACAGAGGATTGGTTCTGTGCTGCTGCCGGTAGAGGATTCAGATAAAGGCAAGTTCCTGCTTCTGTCTGAATATCGGTCATTCCGATTGCGCCGGGATTGTCAGCCATGGCGGTGATGGTATCTACCCCGTTAACCAGTACATGATCCCCCAGGTGAAGTTCTTGGGTGACCACGCAGACGTAGCCATTTTGCACAAGCAGCTGCCACATTTTCTCATAAGCTTCCGGGGACAGCATCTGCCGGAGTTCTCCTTCCATGGCCAGAGTATCCCGTTTCATGGAATGCTCTTGAACGTATTCCGGCAGGGGGCCGTACTGGGCTTCGTAGGTCTTTCGATCAATGCTGCCGGAAGACATCGAATTCGTACCTTTGAGCTGCCGCAGAAGAGCCTCGTCCACCTGATATCCCACCACCGGCTCCGGCAGTACTTCTTCCAGATTGTACCCCAGCAGAATGGTTTCTCCGTCATAGTAGCTCTGAGAGAGGACAAACTTGGATGCGTCCATCTTGGGCAGTTCCACCACTTCCGGAATCTGGGTTTGACTTGCCTGCTCTGCCTGAGCGTATATGGTCTCCTGGGGGAACTGCTCCTTCAGCAGTTCAAAAATGGAAGGAACCCATCCGGCAGCCACGGCGGTTACCGCCAGCAGGCTTACGCAAATTGCAGCCGCCAGGGCAACCACAATCGCCCTGCGCAGAGAACGGGTGTGTCCCGTGTCTTTCTGGCTCGTCTGCCGGGCCTGGCTGTCCACCAAATCCAGGAAACGATCGTCCACATATTCCATGGCGTCAAACAGCTTTTTGCTTCTCATAGTACCACTCCTTCCTGCTGCAAATGGCTGCGCAGCTGCTGCCGCAGGCGGCTTAACCGGTATTTGACTTTGCGCTGGGGCAGATGATATCGCTGGCTGATGTCCGGAACGGACATGGCGTAATAATACCGGCTCAGAAAAATGGCGCAGTCCTCCGCCGTCACACTCCCGAGAAACCGATTCAGGCTGACGCCGATTTGTTTTGCCTCCCACAGTTTCTCTGTATTGTTCCTTCTGTCCGGCAGACATTCATCCAATTCGGAAAACAGAACCGTCATATGGGGATTGCGCCGCTTTGCGGTATTGTAATCCATCCGGTCATAGGATAGATTTCGGGTAATCCGGGACAGGAAATGCTTCAGCACATTCGGCTTGGTAGGCGGAATGGCGTTCCACGCTGCCCAGTATGTATCGCCTACTACTTCTTCGGTATCTTCCTGGCAGTGCAGGATGTTAAATGCCACTTGGCTCAGGTAATGACCGTATTTCTTCTGTGTCTGCGCAATGGCGTCTTCACTGCGCTGAAAATACAGACGGACAATTTCGGTATCTTCCACTGTGACACCTCCTTTTGTTTTATAAGGCCTTACACCTATATAGTAGGAGATTCCCGGGAAAAGGACAAGCTTCTGTAAAAAGCACACGCAATTTTTATCACAAAAAAACGGAGCCACATCAAAATGGCTCCGGATAAGGGATCTATATACCTGCCTATTTGTGGGCAATGACCTCTACTACGGCAGTAGGCAGGTTGGCGCACAAACGGGTCACGCCGTCAGCCTCGCCGATGCGGGTATCGCTGCGGTAGATGTGGGAGTGGCTGTCTTCGCCGCACAGAACGGCCCGCTTGGAGAACACGGCAAGACCGTACAGAGTGGCAGGACGGGAAACGCCTACCACGGCGTCTGCCAAAATCCGATAGTAGAACGTGATGTCGATGCAGTAATGGTTGCGGTTAAAGGCCAAAGGCTCTACATCAATGTAGGTGCACAGCAGTTCGGCGCAGCGCACCCGGGCGTTGGTGGCTTTGTCCAGAATGGCTTGGGAACTGGTGGTCAGATATACCCGAAGGTCTTCGATACAGTCCTTATCCCGACAGGAGTCGGTGATCTTCCGTGTGTGGATGGACATTGCCTGGCGCAGATCCTGAGGATCACAGCACACAGTGTCCTTTTTTTGCTCTGACATTGGAATTACCTCCCGAATTGAGAATAAGCATAGCGCTTATAGGACAGTTTATGCAGAGATTTTCGGGAAGTGCAGACATTTCTGCGGGAGCTTCCGGACAGAAAAATTGGGAAGTCCCCTTCGAGACTTCCCAATTCTGAAATTTACCAGGAGAATTGATAGGTGGTTACGCTGCGATAGGTTTCCCCGGCCTTGGTAATGGGCTGGGGCCACTGGGGATGGTGCAGAGCGTCGGGATAGAAATGAGTTTCCAGAGCCACACCGCTGCGCTTGCCGTAGTACACGCCATCCTTGCCCTGCTCGTCCAGGAAGTTGCCGGCATAGAACTGAATACCCGGGCAGTCGGTGCTGATGGCCAGACTCCGGCCGGAAATCGGATCGGACAGAATCGCGCAGGGATTACAGAATACTTCCCAGTTGTGGTCATAGCCGCCCTGCAAGTGCAAAGGCTCATAATCCGCGCCGATATCCTGACCGATTGCCTTGGGGGTGCGGAAATCCATGGGAGTGCCTGCTACATCCCGCAGTTCTCCGGTGGGGATGCTTTCTGCATCGTCGGGATTGAAGAAACGGCCCGGCAGAGTCAGCAGCTGACTCATGGCGGCATCGGTCTTGTCATGGCCGGCCAGATTGAAGTAGCTGTGGTTGGTCATATTGAACACGGTATCCCGGTCGCAAATGCCCTTGTAGGAAATCCGCAGTGCACCCACCCCTTCCAGGGAGTAGGTGACCTGAATTTCGGCCTTTCCGGGGAAACCTTGATCGCCGTGGGGGCTGGTAAGACCCAGGGTAATGGCACTGTCGGTATGGGACAGAACCTTCCACATCCGCTTGTAATAGTAGTCCGGGCCGGAGTGAAGGTTGTTTTTTCCCTCGTTGGGGGTCATGACATAGACCTTGCCGCCCAGAGCGAAGGTACCATTCTGGATGCGGTTGGCATTGCGGCCTACGGTTGCGCCCAGACAGGCGTTACCCAGCCGGTAGCCATTACAGTCGTCGTGCCCCAGAACCACATCCGCCATGCTGCCATTGTGGTCGGGAACCATCAGCCGAACCAGTGTGGCACCGTAGTCACTGACCGCAGCGGTCATGCCGCCACCGGATATGGTGTACAGTGACGCAATTTCTCCCGAGGGCAATGTGCCGAAAGATTCTTTCATGAAAATAACTCCTTTCATTTTTTGACCCGGAATACCGGAGATTATGTAAAGAAGGGTTTCTGTGATTATACTATAATCCTCGACGGATTTCAAACACTTCTTTGGACCATCGGGAAGAAAATCCCACTTTCCGATGCCTCGCTGCCGGGGCGGGATAACCGGAAAAACGGGAACTTTTTCCCGCTGAAAACGCAACTACTACATTTTGTATATTCTTCTTGACAAAAACACAAGATATAGTATAATAAGCCCTGCATGTAGAAAGTCAAATGGAGAATGTACCCAAGGAGGAACCCCCATGAAGATTATCAAGCGCAATGGCGCAGAAGTTGTTTTTGATATTGACAAGATTCTGATGGCTGTGACCAAGGCCAATAACGCCGTGGAAGAGAAGGTGCGCCTGACTCCGCTGCAGATTGAGCGGATCGGTCAGAGCGTCCAGATTTCCTGTGAGGAAATGGGCCACAGCCCCTCGGTGGAGGAAATTCAGGACTTGGTGGAAAAGGCGATCATGGCCCACGGTGCCTTTGAAGTTGCCAAGGAATATATCACCTATCGTTACATCCGCAGCCTGGCCCGTCAGGCCAATACCACCGATGACCGGATTCTCAGCCTGATTGAATGCAACAACGAAGAAGTCAAGCAGGAGAACGCAAACAAGAACCCCACCATCAACGCCGTTCAGCGTGACTATATGGCAGGCGAGGTCAGTAAGGACATTACCCGCCGGATTTTGCTGCCCCAGGACATTGTGGCGGCCCACGAGGCTGGCATTATCCATTTCCACGACTCTGACTATTATGCCCAGCACATGCACAACTGCGATCTGGTGAACCTGGAGGATATGCTCCAGAACGGCACGGTGATTTCCGGCACGCTGATTGAGAAGCCCCATTCTTTCTCCACCGCCTGCAACATCGCTACCCAGATTATTGCCCAGGTTGCATCCAACCAGTACGGCGGTCAGTCCATTTCTCTGACCCATCTGGCTCCCTTTGTCCAGATCAGCCGGGACAAGATTCGCAAGACCGTGGAAAAAGAGATGGAGCTGTTCGGCATTGCCCCCAGCGAAGAGACCGTTACCCGGGTGGTGGAAGACCGGCTCCGGGAAGAGGTGCGCCGGGGCGTTCAGACCATCCAGTACCAGGTAGTCACGCTGATGACTACCAATGGTCAGGCTCCTTTTATCACCGTGTTCATGTACCTGAATGAGGCCAGATCCGAGCAGGAGAAGAAAGACCTGGCTATGATTATCGAGGAAACCCTGCGCCAGCGCTATGAGGGCGTTAAGAATGAGAAGGGCGTATGGATTACCCCCGCTTTCCCCAAGCTGATCTATGTTCTGGAAGAGGACAATGTCCGGGAGGGCACCCCCTATTTCTACCTGACCCGTCTGGCCGCCCAGTGTACCGCCAAGCGGATGGTTCCGGACTATATCTCCGAGAAGAAGATGCTGGAGCTGAAGGTGGACAAGAATGGCGAAGGCCACTGCTATACCTGCATGGGCTGCCGCTCCTTCCTGACGCCTTATGTGGACCCGGAAACCAACCAGCCGAAGTACTATGGGCGGTTCAATCAGGGCGTGGTTACCATCAATCTGGTGGACGTGGCGCTGTCCTCCGGCAAGGATATGGACAAGTTCTGGCAGATTTTTGACGAACGGCTGGAACTGTGCCACCGGGCGCTGATGTGCCGTCATGAGCGGCTGAAGGGTACTCTGTCCGATGCAGCTCCCATTTTGTGGCAGTACGGCGCTCTTGCCCGTCTGGAAAAGGGAGAGCCTATCGACAAGCTGCTCTACGGCGGCTACTCCACCATTTCCCTGGGTTATGCAGGCCTTTACGAGTGCGTCAAGTACATGACCGGAAGATCCCATACCGACGAAGAGGCCAAGCCCTTCGCATTGCACGTCATGCAGCACATGAACGATGCCTGCAAGCAGTGGAAAGCCATGCATAACATTGACTTCTCCCTGTATGGCACGCCTCTGGAGTCCACCACCTATAAGTTTGCCAAGTGCCTGCAAAGCCGATTCGGCATCATCCCCGGCATCACGGACAAGAGCTATATCACCAACTCCTACCACGTCCATGTCTCCGAGGAGATCGATGCCTTCACCAAGCTGGCCTTTGAGGCGGAGTTCCAGCAGTTGTCTCCCGGCGGTGCCATCAGCTATGTGGAAGTGCCCAATATGCAGAACAATATTGACGCAGTTCTGGAGTTGATGCAGTTTATCTATGACAACATCATGTACGCCGAGCTGAACACCAAGTCAGACTACTGCCAGGAATGCGGCTTCGATGGAGAAATCAGCATTCAGGAGGACGATGGCAAACTGATTTGGGTATGCCCCCAGTGCGGCAACAAGGATCAGAGCAAGATGAATGTTGCCCGCCGTACCTGCGGCTACATAGGCACCCAGTTCTGGAACCAGGGCAGAACCCAGGAAATCAAGGATCGGGTTTTGCATCTGTAAGCAAAATAATAAAAGCGCAGAGGAAATAACCTCTGCGCTTTTTCTATGCGATTTTTCCGCCCAGCAGGGCTTTTAAGTAGAGAATGGCTTCCCGGTATCCTTCCAGCCCGTGACCTTTGATGGTTTTGCAGCAGGCAAGACCGGCGTAGGAAATCTGCCGGAAGCTTTCCCGGGAATCTACATCGGAGATGTGGACTTCCACAGCGGGGATGGATACGGCTTTCAGGGCATCCAGAATGGCTACGGAAGTGTGGGTGTAGGCGGCCGGGTTAATGACAATGCCATCGAAGACTCCGTAAGCGCGCTGGATTTCGTCCACAATGGCACCTTCGTGATTGGACTGGAACTGTTCAATCTCCAGATTTTCCGCCTGAGCAGTCTCTTCCAGCAGCCTCAGCAAATCCGAAAAGCTGCTTTTACCGTAGATTCCCGGCTCCCGAATCCCCAACATGTTGATATTGGGGCCATTGATAACCAGAATTTTCATATTATATCCTCCCAATGGGACAAAATAGCAGCGACAGTTTCCTCGGTGCTTTCGTTGTTGTCGATGACAAAATCCGCAAATGCCTGGTATTGACCCTTCCTTGCTTCATACAGATCAGCAAGCCGGTTGCTCTGAGAAAGGGGTCGTCCATCTGTGGGCAGTACCTCCAAATCCCGCTTCAGCCAGAAAATCTGCCCATTCTGGTGCAGCAGATTGTAGTTGCGCTCCTGGGTGACACACCCGCCGCCGGTGGCGATAATCAAGCCGGATTGCTTTCCAAACTCCGAAAGAACCTGGGTTTCCCATTTTCGGAAGGTTTCTTCTCCATCCTGAGCAAAAATTACCGGAATGGATTTTTCGGCCAATTCCGGAATTTGCGCATCGGCATCCACAAATACCCGTCCCAATCGTTGAGCGAGCAGGCTTCCAACGGTGCTTTTTCCGCATCCGGGCATCCCAATCAGTATGATGTTCTGCATCTGAGCGGAAAGCCTGCGGTGAATGGTTTCGATAACGGTATCGGAAATCTTCGTTCCGGTAAAATACTCTGCTGCTTCCTTCGCCTGAGCCACCAGCATCCACAGACCGTTTTCGTTGGGCAGCCCCAGTTTTTCTGCATCCAGCAGAAGCTGTGTCCGGGCGGGATTGTACACCACATCCAGCACCCCTTCCAACCGGGGAAACTGCTGCAGATCCAGAGGGCTGACCCCGGTCAGGGGATACATTCCCACCGGCGTTGTGTTTACGATTACGGCAGCGTCGGCATTACGGGAAAGATTTTGATAGTTGTTTTCTCCGCTGCGGGAAATGACCACCGGCTGTGCGCCCAAATCCGTCAGGACGTGAACAACCGTATTGGAAGCGCCGCCGCTGCCCAGAACCAGCACCTTTTTCCCGGCAACCGGGATGCAGCTGTGGTGAACCAGGGACACAAAACCAAAATAATCCGTATTATGCCCATACAGGCTGCCGTCATTCCGACGGACAATAGTGTTGACACACCCCATTTTCCGGGCAACGGGGGAGAGTTCATCCAAATAGGGAAGAACAGTTTTTTTGTAGGGCATAGTTACGTTTATCCCGGTAAAATCCCCACTTCGCAGAAAATCTTCCACATCCTCCGGCTCTTTTTCAAAAAGAGAGTAGGTGTATGACCCGAGAAACCCATGGATTTGGGGAGAATAGCTGTGGCCCAGTTTTCTGCCCAGCAATCCGCACTTCATCAGACCACCTCGGTGTAGCTACCCAGATACTTGAATTCCTCACACAGTTCATCCAGTTCGCACATCAGCTGGACAAATTCTTCGGAATAAATGGAGGTTTCCAGGTCAAAGTAGAACATGAACTCAAATTCCCGGTCAGGAATGGGGCGGGATTCCAGTTTGGTAACGTTAATGCCCAGGGTGTAGAGCCGGGCTAGAACTTTGTACAGAGCACCGGGCTTGTGATTCAGAATCATCATGATGCTGGTCTTGTCGGAACCGGGGTAAATTTCCAGATTTTTGCTGATACAGATGAACCGGGTCCGGTTGTTGCCCTTGTCCTGAACAGAGGAAGCCAGGCATTCCAGACCGTAAAGCTCGGCACAGGCCCGACTGGACAGGGCGGCTACGTCCTTGCGCCCGGATTGGGCCACCATTTCCGCTGCCAACGCCGTATTGGCTACAGGAATCACGTTGACGCCGGTAAGACTTTGCAGGAAATCGCCGCACTGGCTGATGGCCTGCTCGTGGGAGTAGATCTCTTTGATATCAGACAGGGAAGTGCCGGGATTGACCAGCAGGTTGTGGTCCACTTTCAGTCGGAAGGTACGCACGATGGAGAAATTGTGCTGGATCATCAGATCGTAAACCTTCTTTACCGAACCGGCAGTGGAATTTTCAATGGGCAGGATGCCGTACTGACACATACCCTGGTCGATGGCGTTGAATACCGCCTCGAAGTTCTTGAAGTAGAAGATAAAGGGGTTTTTGAATATCTTCTCGCAGGCAATCTGAGAGTAAGCCCCCTCTACACCCTGACAGGCCACCATGGGAGCCTGGGGGAAGAGCTTGGGGGTCTGCTCAATGGAGCGGGTAATGGCATCGTACAGCGGGCTGACGGAGCCGCTGCGCTTGCTTTGATAGCTGCGGCTCAGCTCAAAGAGCATGGAATACAGTACCCGGGTATAATTTGCCATTTCCGGCCCTGCCTTTTGGGCCACATCCTGCAATTTTTCCCGTTCCCGGGCGGGAACCAGAATGGGAATGCCCTCTTCTTTTTTGCAGTCGGCAATTTTTGCGGCTACTTCCATTCGGGCTCGGAAAAGCTCTACCAGAGAGTCGTCAATCTTGTCAATTTCCTGCCGTAATTCCTTCAGTTCCATGGATTATTTCCTCCTGTCTGTCTGGGTATTGCCCAATATCATATCAAAAATTGCAATGGCAGCCGCCGCTTCCACAACCGGAACGGCGCGTGGGACAATGCAGGGGTCGTGTCTGCCCTGAATGTTCAGCTGCTGATTTGTCATTTGACTCAAATTTACGCTTTGCTGCGGCGCGGCAATGGAAGGGGTAGGCTTTATCGCTACCCGGAAGGTTAGCGGCATGCCGTTGGTGATGCCACCTAAGATACCGCCGCAGTGATTTGTAATGGTTTGGATTGTACCATGCTCGGCGGTAAAGGGGTCATTGCACTGGCTTCCCCGCATCCGGGCCGCCGCAAAACCAGCGCCGAATTCCAACCCCTTTACAGCGGGGATACCGTAAACAATCTGGGCAATCCGACTTTCTACACCGCCAAACATAGGCTCTCCGATTCCCACTGGCAGCCCGGTAACCATGCAGTCGATTTCTCCGCCAACACTGTCAGCATCTTTCCGGGCCTGTTCAATGCTTTGCCGCATGGCCAAGCCAGCTTCCGGGTTGACCACTGGGAAGTCATCGCAGATTGGAGGGATTTCATGCAGCGAAAGCGGATCATCCTCCCGGCAGCTGCCAGCGATGCGGAAAATCCGGGCGCCAATCTGAATGCCCCGCTCTTCCAGCCACTGTTTGCACAGGCCACCGGCAATACATAAAGGGGCGGTGAGCCGACCAGAGAAGTGCCCCCCTCCGGCTGCATCCTGGAAGCCTCCATATTTTACCTGGGCAGTATAATCGGCATGTCCGGGCCGGGGACAGTCTTTCAGATTGGCGTAGTCTCCGGAACGGGTATTTCTGTTGTAGATTACCGCAGCAATGGGAGCGCCGCAGGTATAGCCGTCCAGAATTCCGGACAAAAATTCCGGCCGGTCTGCTTCCTTCCGGGGGGTGGACCAGGAATTCTGTCCCGGCGCCCGGCGGTTGAGAAATGCCTGAAGCTTGTCAAAATCTATGCTCAGACCCGCCGGAATTCCGTCCAATGTCATCCCGATGGCGGGACCGTGGGACTGACCGAAAATAGACAATTTTAGATTTTCACCGTAGGTACTGCTCATAACTTCCTCCTAACCGGCGATATTCGTCAAAAAATTGGGGATAAGATTTTTCTACGCACTCTGCCCCTAGAATGGTAACCGGCTGCTTGCAGACCGTGGCGGCGATGGCTGCGGACATGGCAATGCGATGGTCATTGCAGCTGTCCACAATACCTCCTGTCAATCCGGTACCATAAACAGTGAGGGTGTCCTCTGCAGCCTCGGCCTTTCCGCCCAAGGCGGTGAGCATGGCAATCACGGACGCCACCCGGTCGGATTCCTTCAGCCGCAGCCTCCGAATGCCGGTAAACGCGGCACCCTGATTACAAGCGGCAACCACCGCCAGAATGGGAACCAAATCGGGGGTATCTGCGGCATTTATGACGGTGTTTTCCTTCAACGCTGGAAGCAGCTGCTGAACGGTCCGGTCACCTTGTGCAGAACGGATATTCAGGTTCTGCACAGTCACATAATTTCCCAGTGCCTGCGCCGCCAAGAAGAATGCGGCATTGCTCCAGTCACCTTCCACCTGCACACGTCCTGGAGAATGAAAAGGAACGCCACCTGTAATATGATACTCCTGACTGTAACAGCCGAATAATGCCATTGCTTCCTGGGTCATGGCAATATAAGGCCGGGATTCCACCTTACCTGTCAGGTGTAGCTGGCTGACGCCGGACATCCGGGTTGCTGCCAGCAGCAGCCCCGTGATAAACTGACTGGAAACGCCGCCGTCGATAACGTAATCTCCGGCACGCAGCCTGCCCTGACAACGGATGGTCTCGGCAGTAGGCCGGGACAGCCGGCATCCCATCCGCTCCATTTCTTCCCAGAGAGGGGACAGTGGGCGCTGGGGAAGCCTGCCTTCCAGAACGAAGGTGGCATCTACCCCCAAGGCTCCGGCTACAGGCAGCAGAAACCGCAGGGTTGAGCCGCTGTCATGACAACGCAGCTGTGCCGTTTTGGGAATCTGTAGGAGAGGAGTGACCTGATAACCGGAAGAAGTACGGATGATTTTTGCGCCCAAGGCATTGAGACAATCCGCAGTGGCATCCATATCCCGGTTGGTTTGGGAGCAGAGAAGCTCTGTAGGGTTATCGGCAAAGGCGGCGCAGATCAGCAGACGATGGGCCTGGGACTTGGAAGCGATTGCCTTTACGCTTCCCGATAATCCACTTGGTGTGATGGTGATATCCATATCAAAGACCTGCCTGTATCCAGGATTCCAGCTGCTGCACCGGAGTGGGAACGATGGCACAGTCGCCGATGGCGTGGGGGAGAATCAGATTGACGCTACCGCCGGAGCGCTTCTTGTCGGACAGAGCATATGTGAACAAGTCCGATGCACTGTACTCGGTGGCAACGGGAAGGCCGAACTGCTGCAAAAGAGAAACAATTCTCCTGCAGTCCGCTTCCGGGCACATCCCCATGGCAGCGGCGGCTCTGGTGACGATGGCTGTTCCCATAGCCACGGCTTTTCCGTGGGAAAGGGAGAACTGACTTTTCGCTTCGATACCATGGCCGACGGTGTGCCCCAGATTCAGCTTCATCCGGGCACCGGTATCAAACTCATCCACTATAACCACATCCCGCTTCAGTTGGACACAGCGGGTAATGATTTGTTCCCGGTCAAAGTCCAATTCTGTCTGTTCCAGGCTGGAAAACATGGCTGCATCGTAAAGAATGGCATATTTTATGACTTCTGCGCAGCCATCCCGGAATACATCCTCCGGCAGGGAGGATAGTACATCCGTATCGCACAGCACCAGACTGGGCTGGTAAAAGGCTCCTGCCAGATTCTTTCCGGCGGGCAGGTCAATAGCGGTCTTTCCGCCAACGGAGGAATCCACCGCAGCCAAAAGGGTGGTGGGAACCTGAACAAAGGGAATCCCCCGCAGATAAGTGGCAGCGGCAAAACCTGCCAGATCGCCTACCACACCGCCCCCCAATGCCACAATCCAGTCGGACCGGGTCAGCTGGTTCTGCGCCAGAAAATTTAAAAGCTCCAGAAAAGTTGCACCGTTTTTGCTCTCTTCTCCGGCAGGAAACACAAAGGAAACTACGCGAAAACCGGCGTTTTCCAGACTTTTTTTCGCTGCCTCTCCATACAGGGGAAACACCGTACTTTCGCTGACCAGGCAGACGGTTTTTGGCGCAGCCAGAGAGCGGATGGCACTGCCCAGGCTGGAGAGCAGTCCGCTGCCAATGCGGATTTCATATTGCTTTGAGGCGCTCACTGTGACGGTATTCATCCGTCCACCTCCTCTTTCCGTTTCTTCCCTTCTTCCAGCAGGGATATCAAAGCTTCGGAGTTCCCGGAAGCGATGGCCTGCCGGTATTCTTGCAGACTATGGATATAGCAGTCCAGTTCAAACAACACATTTTCCTTGTTCTCCAGGAACAGTTCCGCCCACATCTGGGGATTCAGCCAGGCGACTCTTGTCAGATCCTTGTAGCTTCCGGCGGAGAAACCCTTGTGACTTCGGGCGGTGGGGGATTTGATAAAGGCGTTGCTCAGAATATGAGGCATTTGAGAAGTAAAGGCAATCAGTTTGTCGTGTTCCTGTGCAGTGGTTACAGAGAAAGAACCAAACCGGCAGGGACGCAGGGCTCCCTTCACCCGATCCAGCAGCGCAATGTCATCAAACACAGGGGGAACCAGCACCATAGGAGCACCCGCAAAGAGATTGGCACGGCTGTACTTAAAGCCGGAGAACTGAGAACCGGCCATAGGATGACCGCCCACAAAGGTAAAACCGTATTGCTTTGCCAGGGGAAAACATTTCTGGCAAATTTCCTGTTTGATGCCGCAGCAGTCCAGAACCAAAGCATCCTTGGAAATCAGAGGGGCATTTTCTTCCAGCCATGCGGCGCAGCCGCCGGGATAGATTGCCAGCAGAATCAGATCGCACTGGAGAACCGTAGCTTCCTCCAACCGTCCATGAACGGCACCGGCCAGTATGGCAAAGGAGAGCATACCTTCGTCTTTCTCAGCGGCATAGACGGTGTGCCCTTCCAGGGCATAGGCCCTGGCCAGGGAACCGCCAATCAATCCCAAACCCAGAATACCAACTGTCATACAATAGCCTCACGAATCTTGACGACCTTCCGATTCAGCTCGTCAAACTGCTGGGGTGTCAGGGACTGGGCACCGTCGCACAGAGCACAGGAAGGATTGTTGTGTACTTCGATCATAATGGCATCGGCGCCACAGGCAGCTGCAGCGTAGGCCATGGGGGCAACCAGGTTGGCCTTGCCGGTGGCGTGGCTGGGGTCAACCACCACAGGCAGGTGGGTCAGGTTGTGCAGGACGGTAACAGCGGACAGGTCCAGGGTGTTCCGGGTAGCGGTTTCAAAGGTACGGATTCCCCGCTCACAGAGGATGACCTGCTCGTTGCCTTCGCTCATAATATACTCGGCGCTCATCAGTAGCTCCTGCAGCGTATTGGCCAGGCCACGTTTTAAGAGAATAGGCTTGCGGGTTTTGCCCAGTTCCTTCAGAAGATCGAAGTTCTGCATATTCCGGGCACCCACCTGAATAATATCCACATCCGCAAACAGATCCAGGGAAGAGATATTCATAATTTCCGTAACAATGGGCAGTCCGGTAGCTTCCTTGGCTTTCAGCAGCAGCTTGATGCCTTCGCCCTTCATGCCCTGGAAGGCATAGGGGGAGGTACGGGGCTTGAAAGCGCCGCCCCGGAGAATGTTGGCGCCGGATGCTTTGACCGCCTGGGCAACCTGGATGATCTGCTCCTCAGACTCCACGGAGCAGGGACCGGCAATCATGGCAAAATATCCGCCGCCGATGCGCACCCCACCGGCTTCTACAATGGTATCCTGGGGGTGAAATTTCCGGTTCGCCTGCTTGAACGGCTCGGAAACCCGTTTGACGGTTTCCACCATGTCCAGGCTTTTCAGCAGTTCCATGTCCACCCGGCTGGTGTCGCCGATGAGGCCCAGGACAGTTACCTCAGCACCCTGAGAAATATGGACATCCAGATTCATGTGTTTCAGCCAATCCACCAGATGCTGGGTCTGTTCCGGGGTGGTGCCGTGTTTCAGAATTGCGATCATAGAAACATCTCCTAAAAACAAGAATAACGCCGCACGGCAATTCGTGCGGCGTTTTAAAGAACGGTTTCAGCTTCTGAAAATCCATTGCAGCACAAATCGCTATTACTTTTTCTTGGTAAAAAAGTAATAGTAACCAAAGAAAAACTGTGCAGCAGCGATGGTAGAAGTCATAAGGATGCTCTCCTTGTTCAGTAGCTGCGGACATTATACCACGGGCGGTGGAATAATGCAAGAGGAAATCGCGAAACCGGAAGAATTTTTAAAAAGACAGAAAAAAGACCGGCTCGCTCCGGCGAAACACGGGAGAGAACCGATCAAATAGGAATTCCCAGCGTCCTTGCCAGGAACGGCTGTAGGAAAAACATCACGCCCAGGGTCAGAAAACAGACCAGAAACACCTCCCGCAAACTCCACTTTGGAGTGATACCGGGGAAGAGCCAGAATACAACCCGGGCGGCGCACCAGCCCAGTATGGTTCCAACGGTGTTCGTAATCAGGTCATTGACATCGGTGGCCCGGAAGGTAAAAATTTGCAGCAGTTCAATCAGCAGGGAAGCGCAGAAGCCGAACAGAACCGTCCAATGCAGTTTCCGGAACTTCTGGCAAAGGATGGGAAGCAAAAAGCCCAACGGCAGAAAAAGCGCCACATTCAGCAGGCTGGTAGTAGCGTCCGAAAACATATAGGCAAACGGCATGAGGTTCAGATTCAAATCAAAACGGACATAGGTGACGTTGGGAAGCCCCACCACTGCGTCCACTGCTGCCAGGTAGACAGAAAACACGACACACTCTGCCGTCCGCCGTAAGCAGCACGCCTTCCGCCAATTCAGAGCCAAAAAAATGGGAAACAGAATCAGAGCGGCAACACCGGCTTCCAGGCACATGGAAGAAATTCTGTGCATTCCAGACCTCCGACCTTAGACCGCTGGCCTCGGCAGCAGTAAACCCACAACGCTGCAGCAGGCATTCAGCGCAAACCGGGTATCGGTGTGGATGCTGGCTTCCAGCTTCTCATATTCCTTATGGAAGCTGTAAATTGCCTCCATCACGCTGCGGGCAACTCTGGGATTGACCTGAGGGTCGTCCTGCATGTACTGCAGGAAGTGCTCCTGAAGCTCCACCTCATAAACCCGATGATCCAGCAGATTGGTGGTAAAGGCGTCGTTATGGGCATAGGTAAATGCGTCAGTGACGTAATGAATCAGCTTGCCCAGAGTATAGTAGTCAAACAGGTTCAAAGAACGCTTGTTTTCCAGACGAGTAGAAATGCGGCGCATAAACCGGCGGGCATTGCGGTAATTGTGACCACGGAGCCACTGGAAATGCAAAGATCCCTTCAGATATGTAATCGGGTTACGGTCCGGTTCCACACAGCCTACCAGAAAGGCTTTCACACAACGCTTCGGCGCGTCCTGCATATAACGCTCCGTCAGATACTGCCCCAGGCAGAGGTGGCTTTTTCCACGCATGAGGGTGCCCCTTTCACACAGATTTGAGCCAATTATAGCACATCGTTTCTGAAAATGTGTGAACAACACAATAAATCAGAGATACAAATAACTTTACACTTGCTTGACCTGCTGTTTTTGTAGAAAATAACGAAGCCGCCTGAATTTCAGGCGGCTTCGCAGGCTCAATCGGTAATGGTAAAGGGAACTTCTGCCACAGACATACCGTTGAAGTACAGATGCAGTACATAATCTCCGGAGTTTTCCGGGATTTTCGGTACGGTCAATTCGCTGTAGTGATAATCGCCAGCGTACCACAGGTCTTTCCAGTAATGTTTTTCCAGGGTAACCAAATCCGGAACAATATTGCCATAAGCGTCCTCAATCACATACAGCACGTCCAAAGCTGAACCCGGAAGGTAAAAGTCCGTAGTGCCATGCAGAACCAGGGAAATGCCTTCTCCCGGGGCAAACTGGTCGGTGTAAACATCGCTGTCCAGATCTTCATATCGCCAGTTTGTCTTTTCCGGTGTTTTCAGCAGCTGCACTTCGATTTTATCAGCGGTAAGCGCATTTTCCGAGAACGGTTCCGCTTCCGCTGTGGTGTAAGAATACACATTGCTGAACACGGAGGTGCCGTCGGCGGCCTGCACTGTAAAGACATATTTGGCATTTGGTACGATGGGCCCAATCTCGGCAGATGCATCGCTGCACTTGACCGTATCGGAAACGCTGCCGCCGTCAATGCTGTACGTCAGCAGCCAGCCTCCCTCCGGTTCCGAGCCGGTGTATTCCCAGCTAAGTTTCAGCACCTCCAACTCCGGGTCTTCCTCATTTGCCATAGTGAACTGGGTGATGTTGATAGGGTTGGCAGTAATGCTGGTTTTGGCTGGCTGGGTCATGCCGGAGGCCGTGACTTCCACGGTATAGCTGAGTGTGGGATCAATGTCAGTGAAGCTTATCTGGGTTTCTGTAGTCGTCAGCTGATTGTCATAGCCGCTTTCGTTATAGCAGCGTACGGTCCAACTGTCTACCACTACGTCACCGGACACATTCCAATGCACAGTCATGTCATTGTTGCCGGTAGAGGTAATGGTCAGATCCTTGGCAAGAATCAAACGGGAAGGCATATACTCCAGAACGGTCTCGCCGCTAAGGGACAGACTGTCACCGGCATCCAGTGTAAAGGTGTACATCTTTCCAATGGACAAACCGGAAATGGAAACAGAATGTCCGGAGAAGGTATGTACCTGCTCTTCTTCGCCTTCTGCCATATAACTCAGGGTCCAGGTTTCCGGCTCCTCTCCTTCTACGGTAAAGGTCAGAACCACAGAACCATCCTCTTCGCCGGCGGCGGGAGTGAAGCTTAAAATCGTGGTGGTGGTGTCGGTAGTGAAGATATCAGAAGTCTGGCCTACCAGTTCATGGAATCCTTCGATACTCAACTCGATGGAGTACAGTGTATCCGGGGTCAGACCGGTAAAGGTTGCCTGACCATTGATCACGCCCTGGGTCATGGTGTTGCCCTGGCTATCCGAACAGGTGACCTGAAGCAGGGCATCGTCCACATCCGAGTCAATGTTGACGGTCAAATCGTGTTTGGTTCCGTCAATATCGATGCTGCGAATGGTTTGCAGGTAAATATTCTGGTAATACCAGTATCCAGCGAAGCCGAGCCCAGCCAGAATTAAAAGGACAATTGCGGTAGTCAGCAGCTTTTTGGCCAGACGTTTTCCGCTTTGGTCGGCAAACTTTCGGGTGACTTTCCGGGGCTGGGTATCAGACTCATCCTCCATCAAAGGATCCCGAGGAATGCCGCTGTCATCAATCTCATCGGAATCTTCCTTTGCAAAAGCGAAGGGGTCCGGCGGATCGGGAATTTCCGGCAGAACCACGCCTTCCGGCGTTTCGTGGGCGATCAGATCATCCGCTTTTTCCAAGATCCGGGACAGTTCATCCGACATTTCATGGGGCAGTAGGGGATCCGTTTCCTCCAAATCCTCGGAATCCGGATGTTCCTGTGCATCTTCGCCAGCGTCGGGGGAAGAATCCGTCTTTTCTGGTGGGCTTTCCTCCTCAGATACCTCTTCGGCTGCATCAGACACCTCTTCCGGCGGCGGACTTCCTTCGGATTCTGGCTGCTCCGGCGGGGAATCTGCGGATTCAGAGTCGGCGGGTACATCCTCCGACAGCTTCTCTTTCTCCTGAGCTTCCTCAAATTCCAAGGGAAGATACGGAGTGATGGGCACGTCATTGACAGCATTTCTCTGCATGTAGGAAACCAGAGCCTGTCCCATATCCTTGGGGTCAGTCCATCGCTTTTCCGGGTCAGGATGGATGGCCTTCAAAATGATTTCCGCCAATTCATAATCCGCATTGATTGGTGCGGCAATGGCCTCTTCCGAATCAGCCGGGGGAATGACGGGCAGCTGTCCTTCATTATACAGCTGGTAGAGAATCATACCCACAGCAAAGGTATCGATGGTTAAACTCAGCGGCACCATGGGATCGGAAAGTTCCGGCGGCGTATAGGCGCTTCGGTACCGATCAGGTATCGTGGCAAAACTCAGTTCACCAATGGGAATGAAGCCAACGTCACCAATCCGGTACTCCTTTTTTTCGGAGATAAAAATATTTGTGGGTTTCAAATCCACATACAAATACCCGGCTTGGCGGCACACGGACAAGGCCGAACACAGATCCAGACCCAAATTTATCGCTTCCAGGTGGGTAACCTGATTGCGTTTGACGTATTTGTCCAGGGAACGTTTATAACTGCCCAGCAGATATACTTCGTATCCCAACCTGCGCCGGGTGATGGGCTCCATCTGCCAGCCTTCGTAGGGAAGAAAGCCTTCCAGTTTGGAAAGAGTGGTCAGGGTTTTGGCTTCCTCCAGGATAGCCTCGCCGGTTTTGCGGAAATATTCCATCACATCCGCAGGATCTTTGTAGGCGCCTGCCAGCAGAAGGGCATCCATCTGTGCCTGGGTGGCAGGGATGGAGATAATCTTGACTATGTACTTTTGATCCGTATTCTCCTTGATGGCGGGACAGCAGATGGTGCCATCATGACCGCTCATGGGACTGCCCATGAGGAAGCCGTCCAGTAATGGAGAAATGGACTTCGGTTCCGACAAACAGATCGCCTCCTTTAACCAAACTATCATAAAATAAAATGACAAAAAAAGCAATACTTTTGTAGTTGTATTCTGGGGAATTTTGTGTTATAATGTCGAGCAACAATGGTACAGTAGTGTGTACTGGAGGGATCCTGATGAGTAAGATTATTTGTGATGTTTGCGGAACCAGTTATCCGGATACTGCGGAACAGTGCCCGATTTGTGGATGTTCCCGGGATTCTGCGGCAGATTTGCTGGAAGATGAACTGCTGATGGATGACTTCGATTCGCCCAAAGCCAAAGGCGGCCGTGCCCCATCCAGAAAGAAAAAAGAAATTTTTGATTTCGATGAGGTCAACAGTGCCCCACGGCGGGAGCCGGAGGATGATTCCCTGTTTGATGAGGAAGAGGAAGAAACCTATCAGTCCAATACCTTTGTGGTGATTTTGCTGACGGTTTTGATTGCGGCTTTGCTTCTAGCGGCGGGTTTCCTGTTCTTCCGCTATTTCCTGCCGAATATGAATCAGCAGGAGCCGGAGGCAACCACACTGCCCCAGTTTATGCAGACTACGGCTGCTACCGACAGTACAGCCATCCCCTGTGAAAATCTGGTTATGACCAGCGAGCGGGAAGCAGTGCTGAATGAAGTCGGTGCCCGGTTCCTCCTGCATGTAATTCCCAAGCCTGGCGATACTACGGATGCGCTGGTATTTACCTCAGCCGATGAAAGCATTGCTACCGTTACCGATGATGGTCGGATTGAAGCGGTGGCAGAGGGCGAGACCGTGGTGACCATTACCTGTGGTGAGCAGAAAATTGAAGTCCCTGTGAAGGTCTCTTTTGAAGAGCCGACGGAGGCACCCACAACCGCAGCAACGGAGGCACCGGATGCGGAGGAAACCACTCCGGCAACCACAGCCGAAACAGTAGCGCAGGGCCAAGGTGATTCTGGGCAGAAGGATGTTACCTTGAAGCTCAAGAGAACTGACATCATGTTGGGCGTCTACTATGAATTCCAGCTGCTGCTGGACTGCGATTTGGAGCAGAATGAAGTGGAGTGGTCTTCGGAACATCCGCATATTGCAACGGTGGATGAAGAGGGCTGGGTCAAGGCAATCAAGGCCGGCACTACTTCCATTACTGCCAAATACGGCGACCAGGAAGTCAGCTGCATTGTCCGCTGCGGTTAATCCAGAGTAAACCAGAAAAATATTGCGGCTGCTTCCGTGTCGGAGCAGCCGCACTTTTTTATTCGTTACCGGTAATGGCATTCCTGCGGAACAGGAAGGAAATGCACCACAGGCCGGACAGGGCTACAACCGTGTAGACCAGACGGCTGAACAGGGAGCCTGCGCCGCCAAAGAGCCAGGCAACCAGATCAAATTGGAAAATTCCCACCAGTCCCCAGTTGACACAACCGACGATAGACAGGATCAGTGCGATGGTATCCATAGTTTTAACCTCCATTTCAACTTCCGGATGCCATTAGGATGCACAGGTTTTTCAATTTTATCAGGGATGATGATTGCAAAAAATGTTTTTTCAGGATATAATACAGAAAATGTGCGCAAAGGACGGTACGATCTATGACAACACTTTATGAAGGCGCGTTTGCAAAGCTGAATCTGACGCTGGATGTGCTGGGCAAACGGGAAGACGGTTACCATGATCTGCAAAGCGTGATGCAGACCATCTCTATTCGCGACGATGTGGAAATTGACATCGGCACGGGAAAGCCCTGGAAGCTGCTGTGCTCCGTGGAAGGTATTCCTACGGATGAGACCAATCTGGCATGGAAGGCCGCAAAGGTATACTGCCAGGCCATGAACGTAGATCCGGACGGCATCGAGATCCGGATTGTCAAGCGGATTCCCTCCGGCGCGGGGATGGGCGGCGGAAGCGCCGATGCCGCAGCAGTGCTGCGGGCGCTGAACCGTCACTACGGCGAGCCGCTGTCCATTCTGGCATTGGCAGAGCTGGGCGCTCAGGTGGGAAGCGATGTTCCATTTTGCACCCTCTGCGGAACTGCCATGGTAGAAGGAAGAGGAGAGCGGCTGCGCAAGCTGCCGGATATGCCGGACTGCGTGTTTGTGATCTGCAAGCCGGATTTCTCCGTATCTACACCGGAGCTGTATCAGAAAATTGACCAGGTTGCCATAGCCCGCCGGCCGGACAACCGGGCCATGGAGAGCGCCCTGCTGGCAGGTGACCTGGGAGCCGTTGCGGAAAATCTTTGCAATGTATTCGACCCGGTGGTTACATCCGATCACCTGGAACTGAATTATATCAAATCCATCTGCAACAGTTACGGCGCGCTGAACCAGCAGATGACCGGCTCCGGTTCCGCTGTGTTTGCCATTATGCCAAGCTTTGAATATGCGGCAGTGGTGTGCAATATGCTCAAGGAGAATTATCCCCAGATTTTTATTGCCAAACCGGTATAATTTTTGCGAATGCCGTCCATACTGGAAGTATTTCCGTATGGACGGTGTTTTTTATGGTAAAACTGGTAAAACGAGTCATGATCTGCTTTGCGGTGGCGGCTTTGGTTTGGGCAGGCACTTTGATTGCCGACCGCCAGCAGCTGCACGAGGAACTGATCCGGCTGCATGTGGTTGCCAATTCCGACAGTGAGGCGGATCAGGCTGTAAAACTGCAAGTTCGGGATGCCGTGATCAAAAGTTTGCAAGCAGAACTGGAAAATGTAGCCGACGTGGAGCAGGCAAAAGCATACATCCGGGAAAACCTTCCCAAAATCCAGCAAATCGCAAATCAAACCCTGGAGGCCGCAGGATTTGACACGCAGGCGATGGTCAGCCTGTGCCAAGAGGCTTTTGACACCCGGGATTATGATACCTTTTCCCTGCCTGCGGGAGTGTATGAATCTCTGCGCATTGTCATTGGAGAAGGCCAGGGACATAATTGGTGGTGTGTGGTATTCCCGTCGCTGTGTCTGCCTGCTACTACGGAAGGATTTTCCGAAGCTGCACAAACGGCAGGCTTCCCGGACAGCCTCAATAGCGCTCTGACCGGGGAAGAAGGGTATGAACTCCGCTTTTACTTGCTGGACGCCATGGGTCGTCTGGAAAATATCCTGTTTCAGGGGTGAAATATCCCCTGTTTTTTGGACAGATTTTGTGGTATCCTGTTAGATAAAGAAACCGAGATGGAAAAGGAGTCGCTTATGCTGCACCTGCTGCTGGGCCGTGACTGGACGGCCAACCGGGATGAAATTTTACGGCGCATTGCCGCGGATGTGAAGGAGCGAAAGGGTAATCGAATTTTAATGGTACCCGAACTCATCAGCCATGAAACGGAGCGCAGACTTTGCGCGGCGGCAGGGGACACCGCCAGCCGCTATGCGGAAGTACTGTCCTTTACCCGGCTGGTTCGCCGGGTGGCGGATGCGATGGGGAGTGCCGCACTGGAATGTCTGGACGATGGGGGCCGCGTGGTGGCAATGGCCGCCGCCGCCCGGCAGCTCAGCAGCCGACTGAAAGCCTATGCCGCCGTAGAAACCAAACCGGAATTTTTAACCGGGCTGATTGATGGCGTGGATGAATTCAAGCGCTGCTGTATTACGCCCCAAGATCTGCGAAACGCTTCCGAAGGTACCACCGGAAGCCTTGCCCAAAAGCTGGAAGAACTGTCATTGCTGATGGAAGGCTACGACAGCCTGTGCAGCCGGGGCAAGCGGGACCCACGAGACCAGATGACCTGGCTGCTGGAACAGCTGGAACAGGGAACTTTTGGAGAAGAACATGTATTTTACATAGACGGTTTCCCGGATTTCACTCGGCAGAATCTGGAAATTCTGGAACATTTGATTCGGGTCAGCCCCAGTGTAACGGTGAGCCTGAACTGCGACCAAATTGACTCTACTCTGCTGGCATTTGAAAAAGCAGGAGATACTGCCCAGGAACTGTATCGCTGTGCCAGCCGGGCAGGTGTGCAGGTGCAGATCGAGTATGTTCAGCCCCATACAACTCCGCTGCAGATTGTTCGGGAACGACTGTTCCAGAGCCCCATTTCCTGGGGAGCGGCTCAGGATTGTTTGCATACCTGCCGGGCAGAATCGCCTTATCAGGCATGTCTGGATGCGGCAAACCAAGTGCTAAGGTGGGTATCCCAGGGCTGCCGGTATCGGGATATTACCCTGGTTTGCACCGATATGGCGGCATACCAGCCATTGGTGGATTTGGTTTTCCATCGCTTCCACATTCCGGTCTACCGCTCGGGAACAGAGGAAATTCTGCAAAAAAGTGTGATATCCACGGTGCTGACGGGTTTGGAAGCGGCTCTGGGCGGCTTTGACCAGCGGGCAACGCTGCGCTATCTTCGTTCTGCTTTGTCACCACTGGAACCAGATGTTTGTGATTTGGTGGAAAATTATGCCATTGTCTGGGGAATCCGAGGGAAAAAGTGGACATCGGATTGGGAATATCACCCGGATGGTTTGGGCGGAATTTGGGATGAAAAATCCTATCAGCTGCTGAACCTGCTCAATGATGCAAGAAGCGCAACCATTGACCCGCTGGAAGCGCTGCATCGGGGATTCCGGGATGCGGTGGATTTACAGGGGCAGGTGCGTGCCTTATATCAATTTCTGGAAGCAATTCATCTGGAGCAGCGTCTTTCCCAGATGGCCCAGGAAATGGATGATGCCGGGGATAATCGCAGCGCCCAGATACTCAATCAGCTGTGGGAAATCCTGATTTCTGCCCTGGAACAGCTGTATGATGTTTTGGGTCAGACCCACTGGGAGCCGGAGCATTTTACCCGGCTGCTGCGACTGCTGCTGAGCCAGTATAGTGTAGGCACCATTCCGCCGGTTTTGGATGCGGTGCAGATGGGCCCGGTAACGGCTATGCGCTGTCACCAGCAAAAGCACTTGATCGTGCTGGGAGCGGAGGAAGGGAACCTGCCCGGCTATTCCGGTTCCCAGGGCTTGCTTACCGACCAGGAGCGTGTTACCCTGCGGCAAATGGGTGTCCCGCTGACCGGCGGCGCTATGGAGGGTATTCAGGCGGAATTTGCGGAAATTTATGGAGTATTCTGCGGCGCAACCGAAAGCATCCGAGTGTACTGCGCCGGAGAGCAGCCCTCCTTTGTATTTCGTCGCCTGTCGGAATTAGCTGGCGGGGAGCAGAGCGTGACGGATGATTTGGGCTATGGCCCGGCGGATGGCTGGGAAGCGGGAGCCTGCCTTTCTCGCTGGAATGCCCAGGATGCTGCCCAGCGGCTTGGGGTGCAGGAAGGGTATCAGGACGCTGCCCGCAGTCGGGATTTCACCCTGGGAACCGTTTCCAAAGATGGAATTCAGGGCCTTTACGGTACCACACTAAATCTGTCCGCATCCCAGGTTGACCGACAGGCGGAGTGCCGCATGTCCTATTTCCTGAAATACGGCATGCGGGCGAAAGAGCGGAAAGAAGCCAAAATTGACCCGGCGGAGTTTGGTACTTATGTACATGCGGTGCTGGAGCATACAGCCCGATGTGTCCGGGATTTGGGAGGATTCCACCAGGTTTCTCAGGAAGAAACCTTGGAGATTGCCCACCGGTATAGCCAGGAATACGCCAAAGAGCGATTTTCTCAGGTAGAATCGGAACGCCTGACCTACCTGTTCCAGCGAAATATCCAGGAACTGGATATGGTGGTGCGGGAACTGTGGCAGGAATTACAGCAAGCGCAGTTTGCGCCCAAGGATTTCGAGGTGGGATTCGGCAGTCCGGAGGGCCTGCCTGCTATTGCCATTCCCAACGGCAGTATGCAGGCTCTGCTGCGGGGCTTTGTGGACCGGGTAGATACCTGGGACACGGCTGGGTGTACTTATTACCGGGTTGTGGATTATAAGACCGGAAAAAAGGACTTTGACTATTGCGACATCTTTAATGGTGTCGGACTTCAGATGCTTCTGTACCTGTTTGCCCTTCGGGAATCCGGGGCAGAACTGCTGGGAGAGCATCCCATTCCCGCAGGCGTGCAGTATTTTCCTGCCCGGGCGCCGTATTTGTCTGTGGACGGGAAACTGGAGCCCGAGGAAGCGCAGAAAGAACGAAAACCTGCCTGGAAGCGCAAAGGCTTGCTCCTGTCCGACGAGACGGTGCTGCAGGCCATGGAGCCAGGGGAGTCTCCCCAGCGCATGAGCTATACCATCAAAAAAGACGGTTCCCTTTCCGGTGACCTGGCGGACCGGGAGCAGCTGAAACTGCTGAAAGCGTACGTATTTCATATTCTATCCGCCATGGTTACGGAGATTGCTTCCGGAAATGTGGAGCCGAACCCCTATACCCGAGGCACCAGCCATAATGCCTGTGCCTTTTGTCCCTATGGGAGCATCTGCCACAAAGACCAGGTGCCGGGACGGCGGAATTATCAGGCAATGTCGCCCCAGCGATTCTGGGAGGAAGTCGAGAAGGAGATGAAGCGTCATGGCAGATAAATTGACCCGGGAACAGGCCCAGGCGGTGGAAAACCGGGGTGGTCGTCTGTTGGTTTCCGCTGCTGCCGGTTCCGGAAAAACCAAGGTGCTGGTGGACCGGTTGCTGACGTATCTGACGGACCCGGATGATCCTGCCAATCTGGACGAATTTCTGATCATTACATATACCAAGGCCGCCGCATCGGAACTGCGGGGAAAAATTGCGGCCAAACTGACAGAGCGCATCGCTCAGGAACCGGAAAACCGCCACCTGCAAAAGCAGATGCAGCGGCTGTTCCTGACGAAGATTTCCACTGTCCACGGCTTTTGCAGCGATTTGCTGCGGGAGTATGCCTACCGGCTGGATGTTGCCCCGGACTTCCGGGTGGCAGACGAAAGCGAATGCCGGGAAATTCGTTCCCAGGTTCTGGAAGACTTGCTGGACAGCGCCTATGCAAATGCAGAAAACAGGGAAGATTTCTTGGCTTTCACGGATACTCAAGGCTTGGGTCGAGATGACCGCCTGGTGCCGGAAATCATCGAAAAGGTCTACGACAGCGCCCGGTGTCATCTGAATCCCGACGGCTGGCTGGAAGCCTGTTTGAAAGCTACCGAAACCGAAGCGATCACAGGTGCTGGGGAAACGGTCTGGGGCAAGTATCTGATGGATGACCTTTTTGACTATCTGGATTGTCAGATTCGGGTGCTGGAGCGGTGCTGCCAAGACTTGGAAGCTGTGGAAGGCATGGAAAAGCCTGCCGCCAATCTGGGCCAGACCCTGGATCAGCTGAAAACCCTTCGTGCATCCCAAACCTGGGATGCAATCGTCCGCCAGGGAAAAATTGATTATGGCCGATTGACCTTTCCCAGAAAGCAGACGGACCCGGAACTGAGCGAACGGATAAAGGCTGCCCGCAGTGCCTGCAAGGAAGGTCTGGAACGGAAGCTGCGCAGTTTCTCGGATTTGTCAGAGGGAATCCTTCAGGACCTTTCCCAATGCGCCGCAGGAGCCAGGGGGCTGGTGTCCTTGGTCCGGCAGTTTGACCGGGACTATTCGGCAGCCAAGCGCAGCCGCCGGGTACTGGATTTTGGAGATTTGGAGCATAGAACTCTGGATCTGCTGCTGGGGAAAAACCGTACCAGCCCAACCGGAGTATCTGAGGAGATTGCCAATCACTTCCGGGAAATCTTAGTGGACGAGTACCAGGACTCCAACGGTGTTCAGGATGCGATTTTTACCGTTTTGTCGGAAAAACGGCAGAATGCATTTTTGGTGGGAGACGTAAAGCAGTCTATTTATCAGTTCCGTCTGGCGGACCCGGGGATTTTCCTGGAAAAATACCGGGAATTTCTCCCTGTGGAACAGGCCCAGCCCAAACAAGGACGGAAAGTGCTGCTCAGCCACAATTTCCGCTCCGGTGCTGAGGTGATCGAAGGTGTCAATGCGGTATTCGGCGCCTGTATGCGCCCAAAAGTTGGCGGCCTGACATATGGCGAAGCGGAACAACTCCGGGAAGGAATTCCGCACATTTCTCTGGGAGAACCGGGTGTAGAACTGTACGCCTTGGAAGTCCGGGAGGATGCTTACTCGGAAGAGGCAGACTTTGTGGCCCAGAAAATCCAATCCATGCTCCGGGAGGGAACAACCATCCGTAAGAATGGGCAGCTCAGCCCGGTGATGCCGGAGGATATCGTGATTTTGCTTCGTTCTCCCGGAAGCGCCGGCGGATATTTCCAGCGTGCGCTGGAGAAATTGGGAATCCGCTGCACCTCCGGCGGCGGAACGGATCTTTTGCAGACGGAGGAAATTGCCACATTCCGGGCACTGCTGCAGACCATCCAGAATCCTCGCCAGGATATCCCTCTGATTACCGTATTGGCAAGCCCGATTTTCGGTTTTACCGCAGATGATTTGGCTCGGTTTCGGAGCCAGCAGAAAAAGGGCAGCATTTATGATGCACTGCTGCAAAGCGACGCCCCCAAGAGCCGGGAGTTTCTGAAAATCTTGGGCAAACTTCGCCAGGAGGCCCGGCACAGTACGCTGACTGCCTTGCTGGAAAGCTGCTTCTGCCTGACCCGGATGGAC
Source organism: uncultured Oscillospiraceae bacterium (assembly GCA_944382965.1). Taxonomy (GTDB): domain Bacteria; phylum Bacillota; class Clostridia; order Oscillospirales; family Oscillospiraceae; genus Faecousia. The sequence goes on from CALWOA010000001.1 coordinate 201,336, forward strand.
AGCCTTTATGCAGCGACGCCAGGGGGAGAAGCCAAGCGGGCCAATCTTCAGACGTTTTTTCAGCTGGCGGCGGATTATGAGCAGGGAAATCTGCGGGATCTTTCTCAGTTCCTGGATTATCTGGAATCCCTGGAAGACCGTGGCCTGGTAATGCCTGGGGCCGCCAACTCCGGATGCGTTAGCATTATGAGTATCCACAAATCCAAAGGACTGGAATTTCCGTTGGTGTTCTTATGCAATTTGTCCCGGAAATTCAACCAGGAAAGCCTTCGGGCCCAGATTCTCTGTGATAAAAATCTGGGATTGGGGCTGTCGGTGGCGGATACGGAAAAGCGGATACGCTACCCGTCCATTGCCAAACGGGCCATCGCAGTAAAAATGGAAGCAGAAAGCGTGTCCGAAGAATTGCGGGTTCTGTATGTGGCCATGACCCGTGCCAAGGACCGGCTGATTATGACCTACGCGGCAAAGAGCCTGGAAAAGGACTTGCAGCAGATTGCCCTGCGCCAGGACTTTGACGGCGGCGAGCTGCTGTGCCGGGATGCCATTTGTTTGGGTGACTGGGTGCTGCTGGCTGCTATGAGCCGCCGGGAAGCCGGAGAACTTCACAATCTGGGAGGCAGGCCCAATTACACGCAGCTGCATGATCAGTTGTGGAAAATTGCTGTCTGCCAGTCTCCGGAGCCAATGCAGGAAAACGGGGCAGCGCCCCAGCAGAGCAGAACCCTGCCGGATGGGGTGGAAGCCCGGCTGGAACAGGCACTGGCATTTCACTATCCTCATATTGCTGCTACCTTGGCACCCTCCAAACAGACAGCTACTGGCAGAAAAGGACGTCTCAAGGACGCAGAAGCGGCAGAAGATACTCAGGAACCAAAGCCTGCCCAGCGGAGTTGGCGGCGGCCGACGTTTCAGAACAGAAAAACCGATGCCCGGGCTTATGGCGTTGCGATGCATGCGGCGCTGCAGTACATGGATTTTCAGACAGGCACCACGGCTGATTCAGTAGCACAGGAGATTCAGCGATTGGTACAATCCGGTGTTCTTACCCAGGAACAGGGGCAGCTGGTAAACTGTCGGCAATTGGCGGAATTCTTTGCAACGGAAATTGGAAGAAAGCTTGCTGCCGGAGCGGACTGTCTGCGGGAATTTAAGTTTTCCATTCTGGACGACGGCCGCCATTATGGGGAAGGCCTGGAAGGGGAACAGGTCCTGCTGCAAGGTGTGGTGGACTGCGCTTTGCTGGAGGAGAAGGGGATTACCATCGTGGACTTCAAAACTGACGCGGTGACGGAGCAAACCCTTCCCACTGCTGTGCAGCGTTACCGCTCTCAGGTGCAGACCTATGCGGAAGCTCTGAGCCGGATCTATGAACAGCCGATTATCGGTAAATATTTATATTTCTTCCACCGAGGCCAGCTGGTTTCCCTGTGACAAGGACAAAGGCGTAAGTATGACATTGGGGCACCCGGCAGGGTGCCCCAATGTGCCGTTTAGCGGCAGTTCTTTTCCTGAGTCTGGTTGGTGTTCTGGTCCTGACGCTCGTTGTTGGTATAGGTCTGACGCTCGTTCTGGGTCTGGTTCTTCTTCTGCATGTTATTCTGCTTATTCATACTTCGTATCCTCCGTTTTTGATCACGGCTTTGCCGCAACCCTATCATGCCCAGCTTTTCAAGATTTATCCTTAGCTTTGAAAAGAAGACTTGCGATTAGTCCTGCCAGAATGGCAGCAGTGATTCCCCCGGCGGATGCCTTCAAACCGCCGGTGAAGATGCCAAGGAATCCATCTTCCTGTACCGCTTCCCGGACACCTTTGGCCAGGGTGTTTCCAAATCCGGTTAACGGCACCGATGCTCCGGCACCGGCAAAGTCCACCAGAGGTTGGTACAGCCCGACAGCACCCAGCAAAACACCGATCACCACATAGCTGACCAGAATCCGCGCCGGTGTCAATTTGGTTTTATCAATCAAAATCTGTCCGATCAGACACAAAAGCCCGCCCACCAGGAACGCTTTTACATAATCCATGTTACCTGCCTCCTACAATGCACACTGCATGGCAGACACCGGGAATGGGCAGTCCCTGTTGGGTAGAGGTAGGGGAGAGCAGCGCTCCGGTGCCGCAAAACAGAATTTTCTTTAGTTTCCCACTTTGCAGCTGCCCCAAAAGATACCCGCACAGGGTAATGGCGCTGCATCCGCAGCCGGAACCGCCGGCGTGTACATCCTGCTTGGTGTTGTCAAACACCAGATTGCCGCAGTCAGTCAGCTTTCCACCCAGACTGATCCCGTCTTTCCGTGCCAGCTCCAGCAGCATCTCTTTGCCGATTTGTGCCAGATCGCCGGTGACAATCAGGTCAAAGTCTTCCGGCCCTGTTTTCAGGTCATCAAAGTGAGAGCGGATGGTGGCATAGGCGGCAGGGGCCATGGCTGCGCCCATGTTGTTTGCGTCTTTGATGCCCAGGTCAGTGACGGTGCCGATGGTACAGGCTGTGATTTTGGGACCTTTCCCCTGACGGCAGACCAAAGCCGCACCAGAGCCGGTGACCGTCCATTGGGAGGTGGGGGTTCGCTGTCCGCCGTAACCCAGTGGGAAACGGTACTGCCGTTCAGAGGAGGCAAAATGGGAGGAAGTCATGGCCACTACCTTGTCCGCAAATCCGCCGCCTACTGCCATGGAGGCCATCAAAAGGCTTTCCGACATGGTAGAACAGGCCCCATAAAGCCCCAGATGGGGAATCCCGGTATTTCGCAGACTGAAAGAAGAACCAATGCATTGGTTCAGAAGATCCCCGGAAAACACCAGGTCAAATTCTCTCTGGTGCATACCAGCCTTTTCTGCGAGTTTCCGCAGAGCCTGCTGCTGCATGTATTTTTCTGCTTGTTCCCAGGTTTTCTGACCAAAATAGGTATCCCGGCATTTGATATCAAAGGTATGGGCCAGGGGGCCTTCCGCTTCTTTTTTTCCCGCCACACTGGCCCAGTGGGTGATGACCGGAGGTTCCGGCAGGGCAAAGCTTTGTCTGCCCCGTTTCAGATTTGCCATAAACGCACCTTCCTTTGTTTTCCCTTATTATGTCCAGGGGTTGCAATGGCAATGCAAGTTGCGTATAATGAGACAAACATTCAGGAGGAAACGATTATGCAAAGAAATGTCCGAACAGCCCGGGAAGAAGATCTGCCCCGGATTCTGGAAATCTATGCCTATGCCAGGGATTTTATGGCAAAAACAGGAAACCCAAACCAGTGGGGCAATCACAATCCGCCCAAACACCAGCTTCAGCAGGACATCCGGGAGGGGAAGTTATTTGTAGTCACGGAAGATGAGGAGATTCACGGAGTATTCTTCTTCTACATTGGAGAGGACCCAACTTACCGGGTAATCTTCGGCGGAAGCTGGCATTCCAACCGCCCCTATGGAACCATTCACCGCATTGCTTCCGACGGTGCGGGAGGAATCTTACGCGCCGCCGTTGCGTATGGGGCAGAGCACATTGATTACCTGCGCATCGATACCCATGAAGATAATAAGGTGATGCAGCGGGCGGTGGAGAAGCAGGGGTTCCGCCGCTGCGGAATCATTCATATTGCCGACGGTACCGAACGCATTGCCTACGACCGGATCGGGCAGGATACTTCGTCACAATTATAACACGATTTGTTCATAATTTCTGAGAAATCCTGGAAAAACGTAAGAAACCATTAACTGTAGATTAAGAAATTCTTATCCTTGTTGCATATTGGCCGCCCCTGTGCTATGGTATACCCAGCCGCGGGAATCGGGACGCGGCAGAACAAAAAAGGAAGTGTTTATCATGAGATGCAATAGAAAAGGATGGGCAGTGGCCGCCGCATGTCTGGCAGCAGCCCTGGCGCTGACTGCTTGCGCAGCGTCTTCCCAACAGAATCAGCAGGAGCAGACTCCCACCACGGTGGTTTCTTCTACGCTTACACAGCCGAATGACGCGGAAACCAAAACCATGAAGGGTGTGGTCAATACGGTTGACACCGGCCTGGACATACTGATTCTGATTGTGGATGATGCCTATTACAAGTTCGAAATCGGCGATGTAGATCTGACCGGTTTGGAACCGGGTGACACAGTCACGGTTACCTATACCGGTGAAGCACAGCCGGATTCGGAAACTGTGGAAGCAGCACTGGTATCCGTTGAAAAAGCGGAATAAACAACAAAACGCAGCCCCACTGGAAGCAATTTTCCAGTGGGGCTGTTATATCGTATTTTTAGTACAGCTTTGCGCCGGCGGGAATGTGATCGTCCACCATCAGGCAGTGGAGCTTCTCCACACCTTCTTCGTGGTGAATGGCGGAGATAATCATACCGCAGGAATCAATGCCCATCATCTTCCGGGGAGGCAGGTTGGTAATGGCAATCAGGGTTTTGCCAATCAGCTCTTCCGGCTCGTAGGTGTCGTGGATACCGCTGAGGATCACCCGATCCTCACCGCTGCCATCGTCCAGGGTAAACTTCAGCAGCTTCTTGCTCTTCTTCACAGCTTCGCAGGCCTTAACCTTCACGGCCCGGAAATCGGACTTGGCAAAGGTTTCAAAGTCCACATAATCTGCAAACAGAGGTTCCACCTCAACCTTGGAGAAGTCGATGACCTCTTCCTTCTTAACGACAGGAGCAGCAGCTTCCTCTTTCTTCTCGCTCTTGGGCATATCCAGAGGCTTCATTGTGGGGATTATTGATGAGACCCCTTCACCATGCTTCGTGATGCGTCGCGGTACTGTTTTTGCTGGGAATCCACCGATTCACCATGCTTCGTGACGCACCATTATCCTCGCGCATTTGATGTCAATTTGCTGTCCTTTGAAGAATTTTGCTGTCAGGCAAAACGGCTCATTGAGCCCTTCTTAAAATACATTCAATGTCGCAGCCAGACGTTCAAATGATTCCTGTTTTTTCTCCTCGGTCGCTTCGGCATAAATGTCCATCGTTGTCTTGATGTCCTTATGCCCCATAATGGACTGGATGACCTTCAGGTTGGTCTCCTGTTCGCAAAGCCTTGTGCAGAACGTGTGACGCAGATGGTGCGCTGAAAAGTCAGGCAGCATGACTGCTTCCCGGTGTTCCTTCTTGGCGTTGACTTCCTCACTGGCATTGTAATCGGCAACAATCCGCTTGATTGCCCGGTTTACAGATTGGGGATTCGGGACATTCCCGAAACGGTTGCAGAAGATAAATCCGTGCATACCGTCAATCTCCACGTCGTTCCAGCCGTTCTCCTGCTGCTCCTCCCACAGCATCTCAAAGGCGTCCTTCACAGAGTCGAGCATCGGGATTGTGCGTTCACCGGCCTTTGTCTTTGGCTTCGAGATATGCTGCACAGAGGTGCGGCTATCGCCTACCGGGTAATACACCAGGCTATGATTGATGCTGATTGCACGGTTCTCATAGTCCAGGTCTTCCCAGCGAAGTCCCAATGCTTCCCCAATGCGGCAGCCTGTCCCCAAAAGGATGGTAAACATCGCCCACCAGTGACAGTAAACCGGGTGATTGGCGATATGCTCCATAAACGCCCGCTGCTGCGGAATGGTCAGCGCGTGTCGAACACCGGTGTTATGGTCGGAATTCTTCTTGATCTCTGCCATAACGCCATCGGTTGGATTGTTGCGGATGATGTCATCACGAACCGCCAGCTGAAATGTCGGATGCAGAAGCGTGTGAATGCTTTCCAGCGTATTGATCTGGATTTCCTGTTCCTCCAACAAACAGTTATAGAATTGAAGCACATCCGAGAACTTGATATCCGCTATCTTCTTGTTGCCAAAGGTGTCACGAACAAAGCGGTCATACATGTACAGGTAATTGCTTCTGGTGGTCTGTCTGAGATTGGTTTTCAGGCTCATGTACCGGTCGAACACGAAATTCACCGTTGCTTTTCCGGCAACATAAATATCCAAACCGTCCAACTGATTTTTGGTTAACTCTGCTTCCTTCTGCCTGAGGGTCACAAGGTCATTTGCATAGAGATACTTGCGCCGTCCAAGTGGGTCCGTATAGCTGTATACATACCGCTTGTCGGAGCTTCGCTGCATCTCTCCTTTTCGCAGGGCTCTTCCCCGCAAATCTTTTCTTGCCTTTGCCATATCAATTCCTCCTCCAAAAATGAAGAAGGGCTCGATATTATTCAGGTTTGGATAAGAATTTCTCCAATGCCTGCAAGACAACTTCTGTCACACTCGTATTGTGTTGTTCGGCGTAAGAACAAATCTGCTGATACAAGGCGTCCCCAATGCGAACACTCAGTATTTTTCTCTTTGAATGTTCTGACTTCGGTCTTCCCATATCTGCCATAGCTGTCCTCACACCTCCACGACAACATTATACTTATTGTATGACAAAAAGTCAACACTGTACCGAGCCCTTCGATGAAAAAATCTGTTCTGTTAAATTTTGTTCCGCAGATTATGCAACACGGAATGTTTCAAGGTACTGATCCAATATTTCGCAGTTCACAAGCACAACCTTGTCGATTTTATAAACCGCTTTCGCCTCCTTTGCCAGTTCCTGAAATTTCGTCAGTCCCAAGCTGTACAGCTCGGCACCCTCTTGATATCGGACAAATTTCTTTGCCATCTTCTTCGTTGCTTCTACATCCTTGCGGCTATATCCCATAGGCAAATCTCCTTTTCCCCAATTATCGATTGTGTTTCTTTTCGTTTTTTTGCGGCTGCGGTCTGTGCGCGTACTCCGCCAGCACCTCTTTCGGAATCCGGTCAAGCAGTACCAGAGCGTCCTCATAATCCCGATGCAGCTTGGCAGCCGCCAGCTTCTTCAAAGTGCTTTCCTGCCTGGCTTCATCCAGAGACTGCTCCAACTGTTCATTTTCCTTTTTCAGCTTTTTGTTCTCAGCAGTCGTGGTTGTGAAGGCCACATTGTATTTTTTCAGAGTGGTGTGCATCTGCTCCACAGCGGGAATGTACTTGTCCAGCAGCACGCCAATCTCTGATGCCTTGCCTTTGGCGTTGAACGCATTGACATCAGCAAGCAATTCTTCCAGCTTGGCTTTCTGCTTGGTCAGACGGGTCATCTCCTTGAACACCCTCGGTGGAATATGGTCACGCCCGGATTCACTAGCAGATTCTCCACGCTCGAAATCCGGATACTTCTTGACCATGTGCTTCCAGAACTCATCCTGCCATTGGGTCAGCTTCTTTTTATTGCCGATGATATCCTTGGCAGAAAGTCGCCCATCTGGGGTCAGCGGGACAAAGCAAAGGTGCATATGGGGCGTTTTCTCGTCCACATGCACCACGGCGGATATGATTGTTTCGGGAGATTGTTTTTCCTGGATGAAGGCAAGGGCATATTCAAAGAACTCTTTGACCTCCCGAGGCTTTTTGTCCTGGAAGAACTCCGGACTGGCGGTAATCAAGGTTTCCACCACCCGGACACTATCCTTTCTGGCTTTGCACCCAGCCTCAGAAATCTGTTTTTCCGCCTCCGCCCGGTAGGAGCGGTGGGACTTCACCAGATGGAAATTCAGCCTGCTGCGGCTGGTGTCCACATCCGGGTTGCTGGCGTACTTCTCCTTGGTACGCTCATCGTGGGCTTCGATTCTGCCAATCTCTGGCCCCTTATACTTGGCGAAACGCAGAATTGCATACTGAGGTTTCTCCATCAGGAATCCCTCCGTTTCTGCCAGATGAGGTCATACCCCATCACATCTGCAAGCTGAATAGCCTCCCGGTAACGCAGGGAACCACGGCTCAGTTTGTTGGAGAAGTTGGAAATACTGTCGCTCCATCCGTACTCGTCAGACAGCAGGTCAACCACCTGCTGCATGGTCATGCCGGAACGGACGATGATGCTTTTAATTTCATTTTTCACATTCATAGAAATACCTCTTTCATTGTAAATTCGGATTTGGAGCCAATGGAAATGGCTCCCATGATGTCTGCATCAATGATGCCTTGTTTGCTTTTTCTGTTTCGGAAAGGATTCTTTGAAACGGCATAGAAAAACACGAAACCGTGTAGCTGATTCACCCTTCTCACCAGCGCGATTGGGTGAAAATCTCCTACGGTTTCGTGTATCATTTTCCCGTTTCCACAAGCCTTGGGAAATCCGTTCCGTTTTCCTGTGTTTTCCGCGGCTGTTTTCTGCTTTCATATCGCCGGCAAGAAACTAGCTCTGCCCGGAAGCTCTGCTTGCAGCGGTTTCGGCAGCTGCGGCATACGGAATTGAACTGGACGCGCCCCGCCCGGTTGCGGAAGAACGCCCACTCCTGTCCTGTGTACTTTTTCATTTTCTTTCTCCTTCATTTTTCTGTTGAATCCCGAATCCTCTATCCCCATCCATCCCATCTATCCCCGGGATGCTTGGGATGGATCGGGATGGATGTTTTTCACATCAGAGAATAATTGGAGCGGTCAGCGCCTGAATGCCCCAGAAGCCGTTGACCTGCTTGCCCGACTTGTTGATGATCTTGTTGCTGGCTTCCAGATTGTAGTCCTCCAGATGGCTTTTCAGGTAGCTGCTCACTGACCGCTGGGCGATGGGACGATAGCCGTTATCTTCGCACCACAGCTGGTAGATGGCGTACAAATCCCGGGAGGTGATGGTGCTGTCTGCTTTCAGCTGGATGTACCCCTCGGACTGTAGAAACTCCACCAGATTGTTGGCATTCCGCTTGGCGTGCTCCTTGTTTTCCGCTGCCCGCTGGCTCACCGTGAATCGGTAGTTGTTGGCCTGCAAGCGTTTCAAGCCATCCAGACACCAGAGGAAAATGCCCTCCGCCTCCTGTTTCAGCTTGTCGGAAAGAAAGGGGTCGTCCACTCTGCCCGGCGGCTTCCGCCTAGTCTGCAAAATCAACTGCCGCCGGAAAAAGCCCTCGGACTTATCATACAGGGCTTCCAGATTGCCGTTGGAGAACGCCATGAAGCGGACATACATATCCCCCTGAAAGCTCTGTTCCTTCTTCCGCTCCAAGTCCATGGGCGTTTCCGCTGTGATGATGGATTTTACATAGTGGGTAGATGAAAGAGCCTCCATTTTGGTGTCATCGTCTACCATCACCAGCACATGCTGCAAATCCGCCCGGGCGAAGGCACTGTTTTCCACCTTGTCGATGCTGCCGTTCTTGGCATTGGCACCGAACAGGGTGTGCATCACCACACCAATCCGGGACTTGCCCTCGCCGCCGTTGCCCTTGATGAGCAGCATCACCTGTCCCCGAGTACAGGGAATCAGGCAGTAGCCCATATATTCCTGCAAGGTCAGAATGTCCTCCGGCTCCAGAAGCTCAGACAAAAACCGCAGCCAGATCTCCGGCTGCGGTGCATTAGGATTGTAGCGAATGGGCAGGCGGTTCAGGCAGAAGCCTTTTTCCTCCACGAAGCTGCCATCCAGAAAGAGCGTCCCGTTGGCGAGGAAAATTCGATCCTGATACTTTTCCAGCGCTCCCCGGTCGTAGCACTCCATGCGGATGGCTTCCAGAAGGTTTTTGGCTTTCGTCACCAGCCCGCCGGTCAGGTGTTCCTTGATGTCATCGAACACATCCCGCAGAAGCCGGTCTTTGTCGGTAACAACGCCCTCCGTGGTGAAGAAGTCCTCTCCCTTGCTGAGCAGGGGGTGCTGTTCCAGAAAGCACTGGCAGTATTTGTGCTCAATGATCTTCCCCTTGTCATCCAGCCATTCCGGCGTACCGCTCATGCGCAGTCCCCCTCTTTCTCAGATAGTGTCCCGAGATATTCGGACAGCCGCCGGGTGTATCCCTCCTCGCAGAGCATTTCCGCCGTCTTTTCTGCCAGAAGCAGATCATTTCCCAGCAGGCAGTCGAGAAGATGGTTTACCGTGGGCAGTGCCTTCATCGCCTCGGCAAAGCGGGGATGAATGGGGTAACCCGGCTTCTCAGGACGATACCGCAGCTGCCAGATACGAAGGTGCCGGAGATATTCCTGCAAAACGCAAACACAGAGCCGCTCCCTGTCCCGGGTTGGCTCTGCATGGCAGTTGGGAATCTCCGATTGTTCTGGCGGTCTGGGATTGATGCTAAAATCAGCGGCGAGTTTTTCTGCGGCATCCTTAAGGCTGATGCCGAATAGCCTTGCGGTGAAGTCTATGACATCCCCGCTGGCTCCGCAGCCGAAGCAGAAGAAGTAATCTTTGTTCAGCTTCATGCTGGGGTGCCGATCCTTGTGGAATGGGCAGCAGGTCATGCCGTTTGGCAGAACCCGCAGCCCATAGTGTTCGGCAGCTTGCATCGGTGTGACAGCTGCCTTGATGGTTTCAAATACGCGCATTATCTTGCCTCCATAAAAATATTGGGAAGAAAAATACCCGCTGGGGTTGGCAGGCATCTTACCTCCTCACTATGGTTATGGGGAAATTTTCAAAAAACAGGCTAATCGCAGGACAAGCCCATTTCAAAAAACAGGACAAACCCTCTTCCAATTATAGAACATATGTGCTATAATGAGCGAAAACAATTTTGGAGGGTTGGATGATGAATACAAACGATGCGGTATCTCTTGACTTCTGGAACGGATTGGCTTTCTACTCCGGGAAAAGCTTCCCTTGCGGAACCATTGGCTGTGACGCCCTGAATATCCCAGCCGAAGTGATCGAGAAACTGAAAGAACTATGTACGGTGCAGTATGCGCTGATAAACTCTCTTACTTTCGGTCCCGGGAATCCTGCATTGCTTTCGGCGGCGCGGGAAAGCGCCCAGCAGATTGCGAAACTCCTGAAAAATGTGAAACCCTTTTCCTATATGGATGTGCCCGATGTGGAAGGTCGGATTGAGCGGATTTTCTCGGAAGCATATCTGAACAACGCAATCGAATACAGCACTGTCTTTGGCGGCAGCACTCTGGACATTCTGTCGGATCCAAAATATGAACAGGGCAAAACCCTGCTTCGGACGCTGCCGGTGCTGGCGCAGTTGGGATATTCTTTGGAGCAATATCAGCAAACCATGCTTTCCTTTGCGGAGAAGCTGAACGATCCCGGATTCAAGCGAACGCCCCAGAACATTGCCACTCTCTTTGGGGAGTGCTTCCCGAAGATTGAAAAATTCGAGAACAATGCCGCCTGGATGGCAATGACCAATGCCACCACCCAATACACGACGCTGCTGCGGCCCGACAGCAAGACGCCGGTAATCGCAAAGCACATGATCTATGTTTCTTTCGTGGGAATGTTCCGTTCCGATCTGTACGAAGGCTTGTGTGTAGGACACGCTCCTAAGAAGTGCCGAACCTGCGGACGTTGGTTTCTGACCATCAATGCCAGACCAACAAAATACTGCAACGGCTATGCTCCCGGAGATAAGCGGCACAGAAGCTGCAGACAGGTTGGGAATCTGAAAGGCCGAAAGGAACGGGAGAGTGCTAAGGATCATCCCTATATCGCGCTTTATAAAAAACGCATGAACTCCATTAATCGTCGGATAAAAAGAAATCGTATCGATCCAGAGCTTGCAAAGCTGATGAAGAAGCTGGCGAAAGATAAAATGCAGAGGGCTGAGCATAGTGTCCGTTACGCCAATGGGAAATACATTCAGGAGATGGAGCTGGATGCCTTGGAGGCGGAAGCCAAAGCTCTCCTGTGATTCTGAAACAGAGGAAGGAGGTGTCCCATGCCCAAGTTAGCAGAAAGGTACACCACCAAATATGGTTTCCAGTGTCTGGAAAAGAACGTGACCCGGTTTGAGGCAGAGCACGCCTTTCAGATATCTCCGGAGCCGCTGGCTGTGGAGGATATCAATCAATACATCGTCATGGCAAACCGGGAGCACAATCTTCTGTATGTCTGCTTTTATCTCCACCACATTGAGAAAATACTGAATGGTCGCATCTACCGCTTCTTCCACCGTGAGGGACTGTACGCTTATGACCCGGTTCGTCTGCTGGATTACAAACTGAACTGCGTGTCCGCGATTGTGGATTGCTGTCCGGGATACGATCCCGACAGGGGTGCGGATTTTCTGACCTACGCTTACTATGATATCGGCAACGCCATTCTCAACTGCCGCCGCTATGAGGAATCCGGCTCCTTCAAAAATCTGGACGAGTACAAAACCGTCCGGGGCATCGCGTGGCTCTATAATAAGGCGAGGGATTCCCGGAGGAAAACCATTGCGGCTTTCATGGGGAAAACCGGCTGCACCAAAAAGACGGCGGAGGATTACCTCACCGCAGCCCGCAAGAATCGGGGCAACGTTTCTATCTATGATACCATTCTCCGTGAGCGCGACAGGGAATTCAGCGAGGATTTTGATGAGGATATCACCGAGGACGATGGTGAGGATTTGAGCCGGGATGCCGGTGGCGTGTACAACGCCATGCTCTGGGACAGCTCCTGGGGTGGTGCTGTCCAGCGCGCGCACAGCAAACTGGATTACCGTTCTCAGATTCTGATTGAGCGGCACATGGCAGTTTGCATGGACTGCCGCTGTGTGCTGCCCCTGGGCCGCCGTCCCACATGGGAGGATCTGGCAGCGATGTTTGAAGGCTCCACAGCCAGCGGTGCAGAACGGGCATACAAGAAAGCGGTACAGAAGCTGGCGCAGCTGCTGATTGAGGATGGCCTCTTTCATACAATCGTTTTGAAATGCAAGCGCCAGAAAAAGCGAAAAGAAAAAATCACCGCCGCGACCTACCTGTATCAGGCAGACAGCGACGGCGAATGGGGTGAGATTCAGTTTGACTTTGAAAACAAAACGGCAGAAATCATCCGACTGGCAGACTGGGACAAAATGAATTCACAGCCTTTTGCCAAGTACGCAATCTCCTATCTTTTGAATTGTCAGAATGAGAAGCTGCCGAAAGAAACGGTGATTTCATTTGAGGAGTAGCGAGAGAGAGCAGTGTCGCTGCGGCGGGACGGGGGATGATATCCCTTTGGCTCCCCCGGTGATGCTGCTGCGCTCCAAGAATTTCTTCCGAAATTCTCTCCGCTCCGCTGTACCACCTATACCCGAACAGGCGGATTCTGCTATCGCAAACTCCTGGGCTTCTCGTCCGGGAGGACGCAGAATCCGCCTGTTCTGTGGCTGGCTGAAATTGCTTGTTCCTCCCCCGAACAACCCCTTTCCGCCACCCACGGTCTCCAAAGGTATAACACACTAGACTTTGCGCACAAAGTCGTGTGCCACGAAACCGCCGGTTTCATTGGATTCTTCCTGCCAAGGCAGCGCCGCCGCCTTTGGAAACCACTGCCAAGGGAACGCTGTCCCCTTTGGAATCCTCAGCCAACAGGGTGCTCTCGCCCCTATTGGAAACCCAGAGCCAAAGGAATTTGCCATCCCTTTGGAATCCCAGATGCGTTTTGGAATGCGTACCCACAAAGAAAAAATGAATTGTGGGCATTCATTCCAAAACGCACCCCTGGGTCGATCATCTGCTATGGTGATCTCCAGAGGGTTTGCCGCAATCAGATGACAGATATATTGAGGCGGCGGAAGGAAATCCTTCCGCCGCCTTGTCATGTTTTGATACGGTTCTTACTTCAGCAGTGCCAGACGGCCGGGATCGTTGGCAAAGACTTCCTTAGCATTGTCCTTGGTGACCACGACGGGGGGCAGCTCGTAGACGAGAACATCGATCTTGCCATTTTTCACCTGAACATCGGTAGCGGGCATGCCGTTGCCTGCCTGCAGGGACTTGATGATCTCGATAGTCTGAGCAACCAGAGCATCGGTGGGCTTTGCAATGGTGGAGTACTGACGACCGGACCAGACCCACTCAACGGACTCGTTCTCAGCGTCCAGACCGGAGATAGCGGGAATCTCCTGACCGGCCTGCTCGCAGGAGGTGATGATCGCACGGGCGATGCCGTCGTTGGGAGACAGGACACCGTGAATTTCCTTGTCAGAGTAGAAGCCGGACAGCAGGGAGTCCATTCTTGCCTGTGCCTTGGAGTTGTCCCAGTCCATGGTAGCGCACTGGGTGAAGTCAGTCTGGCCGGAAACAACGGTCAGCGTGCCGTCGTCGATCAGGGGCTGCAGAACGCTCATAGCGCCCTTGAAGAAGTTGGGAGCATTGGGGTCAGCGGGGCCGCCGCCGAACAGCTCGATGTTCCAGGGACCCTCACCCTTCATTGCCTTCAGACCATCCAGCAGAGCCTGGGCCTGCAGTTCACCGGTCTTGACGCTGCCGAACTGAACAACACCGTCAACGCCGGTGGTATTCTCCAGGAGGCGGTCATAACCAATGACATAAACGCCGGCAGCCTTGGCCTCTTCCAGGACAGCGCCCAGCTGGGTGCCATCGATGGGGCCAACAACGATAACCTTGGCGCCGTTCTGAATCATGGATTCGATCTGCTGCTGCTGCGTGGGAACCTTATTGTCAGCAGCCTGGATGATGGGCTTGAAGCCGGCAGCTTCCAGCTCAGATTTGAACATTTCTTCGGCCTCTTTCCAGTTCTGGGTGCCCAGCCAGGGCAGGGAGACACCGATGGTGGCGTCGGCCTCAAAGCCGCCGGCTGCAGCGGGAGCCTCAGTGCTGCTGTTGGCCTCAGCGGGCTTTGCAGCGGGGGTAGTCGCTGCGGGAGCAGGTTCGGTACGACCGCCGCCGCAGGCAGTCATGGACAGAACCATAACCAGCGCCAAGAGCAATGCGAACAGTTTTTTCATTGTTTTTTCCTCCTACTATTGTGTATTTGGTTTTTTATTAAGGCCCGGCTGCAAAAAAACCTCAGGATTTTTTGTCAGCAGGGGAACCTTCTTTGTTTTCGGCACTGTTCCTGTTAAACAGGCGCTTCGTAATGGAGACGTGTCCGGGACGCTTATTGTACACGTCGAAGGCAACTGCTGCCATCAGAACCAAGCCCTTGATAACCTGGGTCTTGTCGGCACCCACACCCAGCAGCATCAGGCCGGAGTTCAGAACTGCCATCATCATACCGCCGACCATGGTAGCCATAATGGTACCCACACCGCCGGATACGGCTGCACCGCCAATGTAGACAGATGCAATGGCATCCATCTCCCAGCTGGTACCATCGGAGGGGCCTGCCGCAGTGGATCGTCCCACAAACATAATGCCAGCCAGTGCAGCCAGGAAGGACATATTCAGCATAGTCAGGAAATAGGTCTTCTGCACGTTGACGCCGGACAGGGCCGCAGCGTTCTTATTACCGCCCACTGCGTAGATATGGCGTCCAAATCTGGTTTTCTGGGTGATGGTGTGATAGATCATCACCAGAACCACCAGAATCAGGCCGGGGATTGGGAAGGAGGTACCGGGACGTCCGGTGCCAAACAGCCAGGTCAGATAACCGATTACACCCGTACCCAGTACGATTCGGATTACAACAGGCCACAGGGGCTCCTTATTTGTATGCAGTTCATTTACACGAGCGTGCTGGCGAAGCTGTGCGTAGATGACAAATGCGATGGCGAAGATGCCCAGCAGCAGCGTGGAGTTGTTCATTCCCGTAAAGGCAGGACCCCACTCAGGCAGATGACCGGCACCGAACCATTTCAGTTCCGAAGGAGCGGGGACGGAGATAGAGTGGGAAATCCAGATGACCGCACCGCGGAAAATCATCATGCTGCCCAAGGTAGTGATAAAACCGGGAATACCCATCTTTGCCACCCAGAAGCCGTTCCATGCGCCAATCAGCACACCGATTCCCATGCCCAGCAGCACCGCTGCCCACCAGGGGAAATTCCATTTCTGGAATGCGATGGCCATGACCATTCCGCAGAAACCGGCAACGGAACCAACGGACAAGTCGATCTGGCCGATGACGATGACCATCAGCATACCGATGGCCAGAATCAGCACATACGCATTACCAGACAAAAGATTCTGGAAATTGGAGGGGGTAATCATTTTTCCGCCCGAGGCAATATTGAAGAAAACGATCAGTGCAATCAACGCGATTACCATCGTGTATTTATGCAGGTCGTCTCCCAACACTTTTTTGATTTTGTTCATAAGACGATTCCATCCTTTCCTTCATTATGATTTTGTGTCAGATGTTGTTGTCATCAACCGCATCAACTTTTCCTGATCTGCGTCCTTGCTGTCTATCACACCCGTGATGCTTCCTTCACAGATGGTATAGATGCGATCCGACATACCCAGCAGTTCCGGCAGCTCCGAAGAGACCAGGATCACGGCCTTGCCCTGATCCGCCATCTCATGGATCAGGCGGTAAATCTCGTACTTGGCACCGACATCGATGCCCCGGGTAGGTTCATCAAGAATCAGAACCTCCGGCTCCGTAAACATCCACTTACCCAGAACCACTTTCTGCTGGTTGCCGCCGGACAGAGTTGTCACACCGGCATCCACGGAGCTTGTTTTGACCCGGAGGGCTTTTCTGCTCTGCTCAGCTGCCTGCAGTTCCTTGTCAGAATCCAGAAGTCTGCCTCTTAAGATTGCCTTCAGGTTTGCTGATACAATCGTCATCCGGATGCTGTCCAGCAGATTGAGTCCCAAGTTCTTCCGGTCTTCGGGAACATAGGCGATGCCTGCTTCAATGGCAGCGGAAACGGAAGGGAGAGCTAGCTCCTGACCTTTCATTTTCACGGTACCGCCGTGGAAAACGCCGTAATTGTGTCCGAAGATGGAGCGCATCAGTTCAGTCCGTCCTGCGCCCATCAGGCCGGCAAAACCCACGACCTCGCCGGCACGGACATGGAATTCGGAGTTTTTACAGACCATTCTGCCCGGGACATTGGGATCCTCCACGCACCAGTCGGATACCTCAAAGATAATCTCGCCGGGGTGGGACTCATGGGGCGGATAGCGGTTCTCGATAGCGCGGCCTACCATGGAACTGATGATCCGGTCCTCATCCACATGGCCTGCTTCCACCGGGTAGGTCTCCACGGTGCGTCCGTCTCGAATGACGGTAACGGCATCCGAGATCGCCGCGATTTCATTGAGCTTGTGGGAGATCATGATACAGGTGATGCCCTTGCTCTTCAGGCCCCGCATCAGCTCCAGAAGATTGGCAGAATCAGCCTCATTCAGAGCAGAAGTGGGCTCATCCAGGATCAACAGCTTGACATTCTTGGACAATGCCTTTGCAATTTCCACCAGCTGCTGCTGGCCCACACCCAGATTTTTGATGAGGGTATTGGGATTCAGATTCAGACCCACACGCTCCATCAATTCCATGGTCCGCTGACGGGCTTCCTCCCAGTCAATGAGGCCGTGCTTTACGATCTCATTGCCCATAAAAATATTCTCGGTAATGGAAAGTTCGGGGATCATGGTCAGCTCCTGATGGATGATGACGATTCCGGCGTTTTCCGATTCCTTGATGTTTTTGAACTTGGCTTCTTCTCCCATGTAGAAAATCTGGCCCTCGTAAGAACCGTATGGGTAGACACCGGACAAGACTTTCATCAGGGTGGATTTTCCTGCGCCATTTTCGCCGCAGATAGAATGGATCTCACCCCGCCGCACTTCCAGCGTTACGCCGTCCAGTGCGCGAACGCCCGGAAACTCCTTGACGATTTCCCGCATTTGGAGAATGATAGAATCTTCCATATGCAACCTCCTTTAATTCCTCTATTCCAGGGAAAAATATGCTCATCGCGCCTTCTCTGGCTTTTTGTCAGTGCCCGGCGCTTTCAGACGCAGACCGTTCAGCGCGATGTAGACACCCTCCTCGTCATTGGAAGCTGTCACATAATCCGCCGCTTCCTTTACCTGTCTTGGAGCATTTCCCATGGCGATACCCAGCCCGCAGTATTGGAGCATATCGATGTCCACATCGTTGTCACCGAATGCCACTGCATCCTCCGCACCCAAACTGTAGTGCGCCAGCAGCACCTGCACCGCGCTGTGCTTGGTGCTTTTCGGGGAGAGAATCTCCAGATAGGTGGCTTTCGAGCGCAGGGCCATCAGCTGGGGGAAATACCGTGGAATCTCATTCTGCAAAGCACGTATTTGTGTCGCGTCACCGATACACAGCAGTTTGTGGATGTGGGGCGCGGCATCCGCGGCCTTCTCCAGAGCGCTTTTCAGCGGGGTGCACTGGGAAATATCCGCCTCCTGCTGAATCAATGGGTGCTGGGGATCTTCTGCCAGCCAGACATCGTACAGATAGGCGCTTACCACCAACTCAGGAAACCGTTCTGAGACAAACCGCTGGAACTCCACTGCCAGTTGGGTGTTGATTCCCACATCCCGCAGTATGGTGCTGTTTTCGTCGTAAACCAGTCCGCCGTTGTAGCAGGCCACCGGGCTGTGCAGGCCTACCTGTTTGGCTATCAGATTCACACCGCCGGGTGAGCGTGCCGAGCACAGGATGATGGGGACATTTCGCCTGTGCAGATATTGCAGACGATTGAGGGTGCAGGGCATAATCTGATGCCGGGAGTCCAGCAGGGTTCCATCAATGTCCAGGAAAACGATAGAATAGGTACGCATCCGATTGCACCGCCCCCCCTTCTATTCGCTCTGTCGCTTAACAAATATCTGTCTATATGATACAAAAAATGCAGATTATATACAGTGCCGTTTGTCATAAGTTACAGATTACATTTGTCATGTTTTTTCCGATTTTCCAAATTGTCTATCGAATTTGGAAAAACCAACTCCTGTTTTTTATGCAAAACGCAGAGCAAGGGCCTGCCTGGATTTTTCAGGCAGGCCCTTGCTCTGCAAAAAACGCTATGATTTGTTCAGAAAAATGTTGATGTCACTCTGGGCAATGAGCATCCCACTCTGTCCAAGCTGATTGCTTTCTGCCTCCTGTATCGCGCTCTCCACCATAATCATCGCCTGGCTGTACGCATCGAATCTGGGTGCAACCACGGCGTTGCTCATAATACGGTGAATCATCTCAGGGGAGAAGCCACTGGCTTCTGGGATGTCATGGTGAATCTGGAGCAGCAGCTCGGGATCCTCCGCAACAGCGGGGAGTGGAGAAATGCCATGAGAATGGGTGTAAAGCTCCCGCTGCACATTCTCGTCTATGGACAATAGTTTACATAATTCCCAGGCAAGTTCCTCGTGGCGGGTGCGGGAACTGATGCCCAGCATCATGGTGTGAAGCTCAGAAATATTGGAGCCGGAAGGGCCCGCGGGCATACTGACACAGTCCCACTGAAAAGCAGAGTATTTCTTTACCCGCCAGGGATAGGGCTGATAGGCCCGGTATTCCGAGTAAAGGAGGGGCCGGAAGGCTACCCGTCCCAAATCGAAGTCCCGAACGGAAACACTGTAGCCACCGTTCAGTTCCCCCAGCCGCTTTGTAAATTGAATGGCCTGCTGGACAGTATCCTCAGCCAGATAGCAGCTTCGCCCGTCTTCAGAAAACAATGATGCACCGTTGGAATACATGGCATCCAGCCAGGAGTAGCCATATACGCCGTACTGGCACTGATCCACATTGGTGATCTGCTGGCAGATGCTGTAAAAATCGTCCCAGGTCCAATCATTGTCCGGCATATCAATACCGTTGGCTTCCAGCAGCGTCTTATTTACGAACATGATGGTGGGAACGCTCTCGTGGGGCAGGGCGTACTGGCGGCCTTCGGACTGCCCTGAGCGCAGACAGGGCTCATAATAGGCAGATGTGTCAAACGCCGGATCGCCGACAATCCGTTCATCCAATTGCGCCAGTGCCCCGGAAGATACCAGAAGATCAAAATCCTCCGGGAGCACAAAGTACAAATCCGGTTCTGTCCCCTTCAGAATTTGCCCCGACAGCCACTCGCTGTAATCGTCTGCGGGAATGCCGCTGACATACTCCACTTTCACACCGGGATGTGACTGCTCAAATAAGGTGATGACATCGTCCAGAATTTGATAGCAATTTCCATTGGGTGTATTCCAGTAGCTTCCCGAATACACGCCGATGGTGAGTACGGTTTCCTGATTGCCAACGCACCCCGTTAGGCAAAGGCACAGCATCAGGATCAGCAGTGCCGCCGCATATCGTTTTAGAAACCGTTTTTTCATAGCGGTCGATTCACCGCCCCGGTTTGTACGGCCCAGATTGCCAGCTGTGTACGATCCCGCAGACCCAGCTTGAACAGGATGTTGCTGATGGAGTTGCGAACTGTCCCTTCGGATAGGGAAAGCTCCTGGGCAATCTCTTTATTGGACATTCCGCTCCCCACGGTCTGGATGATCTGCCATTCGCTCCTGCTGATATCCTTGACGGCTTCTTTGTCCACCTGGAGTCGGGAGGAGCCTTTTGCCATGTGGGAAAACTGCTGGATCACCTTTGTGGCTACTGTGGGCGTGATAATCGCGCCGTCCTCATAGGCGATTCGGATGCTCTCAGACAATTTGGCAATGCTGCTTCCTTTCAGAAGGTAACCGCTTGCTCCATTTTTCAGCGCCCCGAATATGTATTCGTCATCATCAAAGGTGGTAAGGACAATGATCTTCACATCCGGCCGCCGCTTTTTGAACAGCCTGGTTCCCTCCACGCCGTCCATGCCGGGCATACGGATATCCATCAGAACCACATCCGGGCGTTCCTGCTCCGCGCTTTTCAGCGCTTGGGATACACCGGATACTGCGTCGGTCACCCGGATATTTTCGCTGACACTCAGAACTACCTTTAAGCTCTCGCGAAATAACTCTTGATCGTCTACAATCAAAACCTTAATCACAGATTACTCCCCCTTTTTGTTTCTGATGGGCAAGCCCACAGTAATGAAAAAGCCTGTGTATCCGTCTTGTGCATCCGAATCCAGATTCCCATAGGACAGGGTGCCGCCCAGCATATTCAGTCGTTCCCGCATGTGGCGCAGTCCAAAGCCTTCCTCCAGCTTTGCGCAGCCGGTGCCGTTGTCCCGGATGCTGACAGTGACCAAATCCCCGGTTCTCGTGACCCGGACGGAAATGCGGTCAGCCCTGCCATGACGGACGGCGTTCGTCAGTCCCTCCTGCACAACCCGATACAGCGCGTCCTCTTCGTCCGAATCCAGATTCAGCTTTCCTGCCTCCTGATAATAGGCAATTTGTGCGGATGTAGTGAGGCGGAAATTCCCGATCATCCCCTCCAGCGCCTCCGCGAGAGAGGAACGCTCCAACGCGTCAGGCCTCAGTGCTTTGATGGAGCGGCGCACATCCGTCAGTCCGTCACGGGCGGACTGGGCGACAACCTGTATCCGTTTCCTGGATTCCTCCGGGGCAACATCCATTAGAGCCAGTCCCGCGTCTGCCCCCATGATGATGCCGGTAAGGGTATGTCCCAGGGTATCGTGAATCTCCCGGGCCAGCCGGTTTCGTTCCCGCATCTGCGTCATGCGCTCCATGTTTACAGCATAATCCCGAAGCTGGTCGTTGGCCTGATTCAGCTGTTCATTCAGCTTGCGAATGCGGGCGTTTTCTTCTTTCTGGCTGGTAAACAGCAGAATCATATAGAGAACAAACAGGATAATGTTCAGACAGACCATCAGACTTTCCAAGCCGGTAAAGCAGCTCTGGATCATCGGGTTATAGTATCCGAGGTAGGCTCCAAAGGAGATGCTCTTTGTGAACTGTTCCACGATCTCATAGCGGCCAAAGGCAAACATCAGGCTGAGTATGACGATAAAACACAGCCGCATCCGATTGCTGCGCATATAGTGAACGAGGTCAGCAAGTACAAGCAGGGCCACACCGCTGTAATAGAAATTCAAAGAGACAATAATTCCAGCGCACAGGGCGATTTCTGCAGCGCAGACAAAAACCCGCAAGGGAAAATACTCTATAGGACGGAAAATCTTGAAAAAACTCACCCCGAACAGCACAGCATACAAGCCCAGGGATTGAACCGGCATCTGCCAGGGATAGCGGGGTATTTGCCGCACAGAAGTCAGAAAATCATGTGCACGCAAACTGTCACATATCCGAAAAGTGGTGGTCACACAGATCAACGAATAAAAGGAGAGAATCGATAAGTTCAGTGCGAACATCGCCACAGCAAGGTTTGTCAGATTTCGTTCTGTTTTCATTACTGCCACCCATCTATCCCATATTGATCCACATTTTCTTCTGTCAACAGCTCTACCGGGACGATGATCTCACTGCGTTCGCAGCCGCCAGCTATGGCGGCATACGCCTGATTCACCGCTTCCTCGGCAATCCGGGAGGGGAACTGGGCGCAGGTTGCCGTGAGGAAGCCACTGCTGACCATGGCCTTTCCTTCCGGGGAGCCATCCACACTGTACACCAAAAACCGATCCGACAGGCCTGCTCCCTGAATCGCCGCCAGTCCGCCGAAGACGCTGGGGTCATTCAGTGCCATCAGGACATCGGCATCCGGATACTGCCGCAGAAGCTGCTCCATCACCGGCATGGCGTTTTCGATTTGCCCATCCGATTCGCCGGAACCCAGAATGACAAAGCCCTCATGCCCTGCAATGGTGTCCTTGAAGCCCTGAATGCGATCCGCGCCGGAGCGGGCTGAGATGTGTTCCAGCAGGAGAATGTTGGCACGATCCCGGACAGACAGCAGGTGCTGGGCGCACAGCACCCCCGCCTGATAGTTATCCGATAACACCGAGCAGGCTGCCAGCTCTGAGTCCTGTATCGGGGCATCCACCACGATAACCGGCACGCCTGCGGCAGCGGCAATCTGGACGCCAGCTTTTGAGGTGTCCCACTCTACCGGCGTCATGAAAATGGCACAGACACCCGCATCCACCAATTCCTGAATCTCCTGG
>CALWOA010000002.1 GCA_944382965.1 uncultured Oscillospiraceae bacterium
TTATCTCATGGAAGCTGTCCTATATTTCGGACTGTTACAAGATATGGTGACTTGCTGAGTTAAGTCGATAAGCACAAAAAGATTTAATCAGCAGCGCAGGGATATTGATGCAAGACAAGGCAGAGGAACGCAGCCATACTGTATGTATGGCAAGTGACGATAACGCAGTATTGCACCAATAGGCCACGCTGATATTAAAGATTTTAATCAAGAATTAGTATCAGAACAGCTTTCGGTTGGGGGCCAGGATGATTCTGGAGGTGATGGTGGAAAGATAGATAATCGGATATGGCGTTTTCCGTATATTTTGAAAATCCGCATTTTTCAACCTGGCGTGAACCCTAAAAAGTGGGGATCTCCGATAATGAAAGCCGCCCCCCTGTAATAGATCCTGTCAGATTCCAAAATCAATTTTGCGCATAACTCTTGACACTACCAATACGCTGGAACACTGACTGATGGATTAACCGAATAAACACAGCACAGCCCACCGATCATTCGACCGGTGGGCTGTGTATATGTGTATACCTGTATATGATACCATCAAACTAATGACAAGGATGTGAAAGTAATGGACAGGCGGATTCTGCTGGACGGCCTCATACTGTGAAAGCCTACCAGGCAGCCTTTGAACAGCTCGTGGATGATGCCGCTTTCCTATTCATTCTTTGATCAGATCCTCATAAAGCGCGCGGATATTCTCATAGATATGGGTGGGCTGCACCTCACTGGTTTTCAGATCCTCCATCGTGCCCTCACCGCTGAGAACGAAAATAGCGCTGATGCCGGCGTTAATGCCGCAGGCAATGTCCGTATACAGACGGTCACCCATGATCGCCGTCTGCTCCCGGGTATAGCCGGTTTCCGCCAGGGCCAGCTCCACCATGGCTCTCTGGGGCTTTCCGATAAAGGTGGGCATCCGCTTGGTGGCGTTGAACAGCATCTGGCTGACAGAGCCGCAGTCGGGGACAAAGCCGTACCGGGTGGGGCACACCCAGTCCGGGTTGGTAGCAATGTAATCCACTCCTCTGCCCAGCAGGATGCAGGCATCCTCCAGCTTTTGAAAGCTCAACTCTGTGTCAAAGCCCATACACAGGCAGTCAATCCCATCCTCAAGGCGGTTGGTAATGGGCAACCTCGCTTTGGCCAGCTGCTGGCGGAAGGCGGCCGTGCCGAACGCGTAGATCTTATGGTAGTCCTTCTTTTTCAGGTGAACAATAGTGGCATTGGTGGAAGTGAGGAAATCCTCCCTGACTGCAGCAATTCCCATCCGCGCGAGCTTCTCTATGTACTTATCCACGCTTTGAGAAGAGTTGTTGGTCAGGAACATATACCGGCCACCGATGCTGCGGACATAGTTGAGGAAGTCCAATGTTCCGTCGAACAGATCCTCATCCAGGTAGATGGTTCCGTCCATATCCAGCAAAAACAACCGCTTTTGCTTCAAATCCGTCATCGTGTCGTCCTCCATTGTTGATTAGGGAAGCTCTGATGAAATCCTTTGCCCAAAGCCTCAGAATCCACCGCCTGGTTATCCTTTATCCGGGCTGGGGAAGTTCAAAGCAAAACCGCAGGTAATGCAGCAGCGATTCCTCATTGGGAATGTTGTGAGGAATGAACAGATAGAAATCCTGCTGAAGCTCCAGCCCCTTCAGGTAACGGCTTGAGGCCATGTTGATGGCAATGTAAGCCTCTTCCCCATTCTCGTCCAACCCCGGAACCAGCGAATCCTCCACAGCGGCCAGAATATCCTCCGGAAGGAATTTCTCCAGATTTTTCATGGGCAGTTCTCCGCGGAAATGCTCCAGAACGGGCATTGTGGTAATCATAAAATCCAGCTGATTGACGGCCATAACGGCGATCACCTTGCCGTTGCTGGCTGCGGTGTATTCATTCGCAGAGCCATCCAGGTCGATGTACAGCGTGTCATCAAATACGATCCGCTCCCGGGAGGATAGATTCAGGGTGGACGCATACTCCTTCTCCATTTTTGCGGCAGGGAAATAATTGTAGTCATCGTTGGTGATGAATCCCTGCAGCACAATCTGCTTTCTGCTCTGTACCAGGGCATCTCCAACATAACCGACGAACAGGCACACGATGAGCAGCCCCACCAGCCATTTGGTATAGTAGGTAGTCAGGTAGCTGAAGCGTTGCTTCAGGGTCATGGGCCGCAGCTTGTCACACTCTGCGGCGAACCAGCTGCGGATGCGGGAAACAATATTCATGGCAGTTCCTTTCACAGATAGAGATCCTTGGGGGGATTCTTCTTTTTTCCCTTTTCCTCAATTTTCACCCCTGCGTATTTCAGGAACAGTCCCCAAATAAAATAAGAGGAGAAGAAAATTGCCAGACCGATCCAGAGGAAGAACAGACCGCCAAGATAGTAAATGCCCACAGCTGCCAGAAAGAACAGAACCAGCACAGAAATCGTAACATGGAGATTTCCGGTTGCCATAATAAAGCTGTCCGTCAGAATCTTTTTCACAGGGAAATCGTAAGCGGCGAGAATGGGGTAGATGTAGACGCTGCAGCAGACTGCCACCAGGGCAGCGCAGACGGACAGGCTGAGAAAGCCCAGGGCAATGACGCCCTTTGCCAGGTAGAAAATCCAGGCGGCATACAGATTGACCGCCAGCAGCACTCCCAGCGTCAGCTGCAGTAGCCACAGCAGTGTGGCTTTTTTGAAATTTGCCCGAAAGGCAGTAAAATACGAGCCGATCACCCTGCCCTCATTGTCGCCGACTGCATCCAGGGTGAAGCTGTAGAAGGCGGCGGTGGAGGCGCCGATGGTGAAAACAGGCAGACTGGTCAGCAGCCACAGAAAACTCATGCAGAACACGTCCGTAATCTTGCCCATGAAGTTCCAGAATTTGTTCTCGGGGTTAAACAAGATATGCATACAGCTTCGCTCACTCCAGGATGTTCGAGGTAATAAAGTCCACGCCGCATCCGATCACACGGCGGCCGTCTTCCACGGTGTCCACGGTCCAGCAGTTGACCTTCTTGCCGGCTTCATGCACCTTCCGGCAAAGTTCCTCGGTGACAGCCGTGTGCTTAATGTCCAGACCCAGGTCATATTTTACAAGGCTCTGCAGATGCTTGTCGTCCCAGGCGCTCAGAAGGAACTGGGCGTTCACATTGGGATAACGCTTGCGCAGCCGGATCAGGTTCTTCAGGCAGAAGGAAATAATCACGGTATGATCCAGATAGCCCATCTTGTCAATGGTGCCCATGATCTTGTAAACATCGCTGGCGGTGAATTCGTTTTTCAGCTCCAGGACGGCAGCCTTCTCATACCGGGCGCAGATGGAAATATACTCCTCCAGTGTGGGCATGATCAGATCGCCCCGGCTCTTGACGCCGTCCCGCTCCGCCAGACGCACAGACCTGAGGGTATCAAACGTGGTTTCCTCGATCACCATAGAATCCACGGCCACCCGCTTGGTGTTATCATCGTGGAAAATCACGAACTTGCCGTCCAGGGTGCGGTGAATGTCGGTTTCGATGCCGAAATACTTCTCACGATTGCCCGCAGCCACAAAAGCAGCGCAGGTATTCTCACGCTCCAGGCCGCTGAGGCCCCGGTGGGCGATCATCTTTACATTGGTACCGGTGGTGTCCAGTTTGATTGTATTCATAGGGAAATAACCAACTCTTTTTCTTTTATTTTCAGCACAAATCATGCTTCATCGCGAGTATATCACGGAAACCGGGACTTTTCAAGGAACGCGAAGACAAATTCATAGTCGGCAAATTTTTTGTTCATTGTTCATAAAAAGCTTTCTGCATATCGGCTTTGCTCAGCATTCTTGTACTTTCATTAAGCAGCTGCCCAGGGCAGGGGCATGACATAAGCCCTATGAGATTTCCGTATAATTGGATATATCACAAAAACATCCAAATAACAAGTTTTTTGAAAGAATTTTACAGGACTTTACAGGAATTTTACTTGTAATATGTCAAAAGAAGTGATAAACTCACAGGGTAAACGGTCCGTTTGGACTGGCATGGTATTGATTATTTATACAGAAAGGAATAACAAAAAATGAAGAAGCTTTTAGCAATGTTGCTGGCACTGGTCATGGTTCTGTCCCTGGCTGCCTGCTCCGGCGGCTCTACCAACAGCGCTGTGGCTGCCACCGCCGCCACCGCTCCCAAGGGTGATTCCGCCACCGCAGAGCCTGCCGCCTCTGCCGATATGTACGCTGTCACCGAGCCCATCGAGATCGTATGGTGGCACGCTCTGGAGGATCAGTACGCCGATCTGGTTGCTGAGGTTGTCGACGAGTTCAACAACTCCCAGGATCTGATCACTGTGAAGGCCGAGTACATCGGCGCATACAAGGATGTCAACGAGAAGTTGATTGCCGCCAATGCTGCCGGCACCGGCCTGCCCGCCATCTGCGTTGCCAACACGGACTACGTTGCTCAGTACGGCGCCAACGGCGTGTTCGAAAACCTGGACGGCTACATTGCCGCCACCGGCTACGATGTGGATGACTTCTCCTCCGGTCTGCTGCTTTCCTCTCAGTGTGACGGCAAGCAGGTTGCTATGCCCTTCCTGCATTCCACTCAGGTCATCTACTATAACAAGACCCTGGCCGATGCCAACGGCATCACCGCTCCCACCAAAATCGAGGACTTCGAGGCTTTCCTGAAGGCCGGTGCTGCTGCATGCGGCGGCTACGGCACCGTGGTTCCCGGCTGGGATCAGTGGTACTTCGAGACCCTGTACCTGAACGAGGGCGTTGAGATCATCACGGATGACAACACCTGCGACCTGAACAGTGAAACCGCTCAGGGCGTCACCTCCATGATCAAGGGCTGGTGCGACAGCGGTTTGGCTTACCTCGCCACCGGCACCGATGCTTCCGCTAATATGCGTCAGAAGTTCTATGACGGCCAGACCTTCTCCGTCATGCACACCTCCTCCCTGTATAACGCCTATGTCAATAAGTGTGACTTTGAGGTCGGTATGGCCTGGTATCCCGCTGCTTCCACCGGCAACAAGTACTCCGAGGTCGGCGGCTGTGTCCTGGGCATCCCCGCCAACAACGATCAGGCCACCAAGAACGCGGCTTGGGTGTTCCTGCAGTACCTGGTTGGCAAGGAAGTCAACATGAAGTGGGCTGAGGGCACCGGCTATATGCCCACCCGTAAGTCCGTTCTCGAGACCGAAGAAGGCGTTGCTTTCCTGCAGGCCAAGCCCGCGTTCCAGTGCATCTTCGACAACCTGGATCTGATCAATCCCAGAATCCAGAACGATTCCTGGAGTGAGCTGGCTACCACCTGGAAGACCTACATGGACATTATCATGAACCAGAACGGTGATGTTGCCTCCAATTCCGATGACATGGTCGTTGAAATTGACGAAATCCTGGCCGATTAATTCTTCTCTTTATGGCCGGTCGCGTTCTGCGGCCGGCCATATCCGCTCCCAACGATTCTTCTCATACTAATTCTCGATAAAAATGTTCATTTTTATCGAGAAGGCACCGCCTGACGGCGTTGCCGAATATGTGATTTTCGGAACAGAAAATCACATATTCCCGTCTCATATGATTCTCTAATAAAATGTTTAATCAATCCGGATTAAACATTTTAAAAGAGAATCAGCACCACATTCCATTTTCAAAGTCCCGGAATACAGGGTATATTGCGGAATTTTGAAAACGGTTTGTAAGGGCAGGTGATTCGCCCAGAATTGGCAGGCAGATTCCCCGGGTGCCCTGCAGATACTCACCATATCAAATGCTGCTGAAAGGATCTGATACGATGTCAAAAACCAGAACTCAGGCCAGAAACCTTCAACCGCCGAAGAAAACCATCCTTACCCGCAAAAACGGCTCCAAACTGGTGGACTTCCTGTTCGTACTGCCCGCACTGGTGTTCCTGGCCATTTTCACCTACTACCCCGTGGCGAAGCTGGTGCAGATCAGCTTTACCGACTGGAACCTTCTGAAGCCAACATGGGAATATGTGGGCCTAAAGAACTGGAAATGGCTGTTCGCGGGATCCGGCGCCAAGTATCTGTGGAACTCCCTGAAGGTCACCTTCCTGTACTCCATGGGCGAAATCCTGGTCACCATCGTTGGCGGTATGATTTTTGCCCTGCTGTTTAACCGGGCTACCAGGGGCTTCACGCTGATGCGGGCCGTGGTGTTCGTTCCCAAATATGTGGCCATGTCCTCCTGTGCCGTGGTGTTCCTGTGGATCCTGAATACCGACTACGGTGTTCTCAACTATCTGCTGGGACTGATGGGCATTGAACCCATTGACTGGCTGAACCAGGAAAGCACCGCGCTGCTGTCGGTTTTGATTACCACCTGCTGGCGTGTCATAGGCTATGGCATGATGATCTATTTGGCTGCCATGAAGGGCATTTCGTCCCAGTATTACGAAGCCAGCGCCATTGATGGCGCCAACAAAACCCAGCAGTTCTTCGGCATCACCCTGCCGCTGCTGGCTCCCACCACCGTCTTCCTGCTGGTCACCACGTTCCTGTCCTCCATGAAGGTCTTCCAGTCCGTCGACATTCTGACCAGCGGCGGCCCCGCCCGTTCCACGGAAGTGTTCGTCTATCTGATCTACCGCTACGCCATGGTGGACTTCCGTATGGACCGTGCCGCAACCTCCGCGGTCATGTTCTTCGTGATCCTGCTGGTCATCACGGTGGCTACCATGAAGGTTTCGGATAACAATGTGAACTATGATTCTTAAAAAGGAGTGAACGCTATGCCGAAAAATACACTGATCGATCATCATGAAAAGCACTCCGCAGGCTATCATGTTCAGACCATCGTTGTCGTCCTCATCACCATTGTGATGTTCTTCCCTCTGTACTGGATGATCGCAACCTCTCTGAAATCTGCGGAGGAATCCCAGCTGATCATCCCCACCATGTATCCCCATGAGTTCCATCCGGAGAACTATGTGAACGTGATGACCCGGGCAAACTTCTCCAAGTACTATCTGAACACGATCATCATGACCGCCGGTATTATGCTGCTTCAGATTGGCCTGGGTACCCTGGCCGCCTACGGTTTTGCCTTTGGCAAGTACCCCGGACGGAACATTACCTTCTACATCGTTCTGGGCGCAATGATGATCCCCATTCAGGTCACCTTCATCCCCATTTATATCATGTGTGCCGGCTGGGGGTTGGTAAACACCTTCCTGGGTTTGATTCTGCCGGATGCCATCTCAGCGTACTACATTTTCATGATGCGCAACTCCTTCCTGTCCGTAGATCAGAGCTACATTGACGCCGGTTATATGGACGGCCTGGGACGCCTGGGCGTCATCTGGAATGTGCTGCTGCCCATGTGCAAGTCCACGCTGTTCACGGTTCTGCTGGTCACCTTCTCCAACGGCTGGAATGCCTATTTCTGGCCCAAGATCATTGCCAGCGATGAGCCCCGCCGTGTGCTGACCATCGGTCTGGCTTTCCTGAAGAACACCTTCGCCGGTCAGGCTGTTGCCAACCAGCACGAGATCATGGCCGGTGCTGTTCTGGCCGTGCTTCCTCTGGTGATCCTGTTTATGTGCTTCCAGAAGTACATGATGACCGGTTACTCTAAGGCTGCCATGAAGTAAGCCGGAGAACGCGACAGCCTTGGATGGATCCCAACCAAGGCTGTTATCAGATTGCAGACGGCCTCCAAAAAAGCTGCTTTTTGCGCTTAAGGGATTTTGGGAGGCGTCCTGTAGAAAGGAACTGCCACCATGGATTTTGTCTCCAAAGAGGACCGGCAGTGGAAAGCCAATCTGCACTGCCACTCCAACCTGTCTGATGGGCGTATGTCCCCCGAAGCGCTTGTGCAGGCGTACAAAGAGCGGGGATACCATATTCTGGCCATCACGGATCACGAGGCTCCCTACGACCACAGCCGATTTACAGAAAAGAGCTTTCTGATGCTTACCGGCTACGAAGCCTATATCCGGCCCTCTGCCCAGTGCATTCTGGATCACTTCGGCTCGGAGATCCACCTGAACCTGTTTGCCAGGGACCCTGGAAACCTTACCTTCATCGGCTACGATCCCAATTTCTGCAAATACCTTCCAAAGGCTTACGCGGACAGTCTGCCCAAATCCCGGGATTTGGGCCCCAGAAGGTATGATCCGGCGTATATCCAGAAGTTCATCGATACCGCTTCGGAAAACGGCTATCTGGTCAGCTACAACCATCCATGCTGGTCCATGGAGCGCGCGGAGGACATTCTGAATCTGAACGGCTGCTTCAGCCTGGAGGTATTTAACACCGGCTCCATGAAAATCAACGGCTATGAGGAGAATATGGCCCTGTATGATTCCCTGCTGCGGCGCGGGAAATTCTGGTATCTGCACGGCGCGGATGATAACCACAATGCAGCGCCTCTGGATGACTTCCTCAGCGATTCCTTTGGCTCCTGGACCATGGTCATTGCGCCGGAGCTGAGCTACCGCGCCGTTGTGGAATCTTTGGAAAAAGGCCGGTTCTACGCCACCACCGGCCCGGAGATCTACAGCCTGAGAATTAGCGGAGAGGAAGCCAGCATAGAATGCTCCGGCGCCGTGCGTGTCACCATGCATATGTCTCCCAAATATACCCGAATCGCCTATCATCCCGACGGAAGCGACCTGCATGAGGCCAGCTTTCGGATCCCGGAGGATGCACCCTATGTGTACTTCACTGTCCAGGACAGACAGGGCCGTAAGGCGCATACCCACGCCTTCCCCCGGGAAGCGTTTTCCAAATAACCAGAAAAGGAGGCCTGGAACTTGAAAAGGATCGCATCTGCGCTGCTGATCTGTCTGCTGCTTGCAGGCTGCAGCAAACCGAAAGTCATGGAAACCCAGCCGGAAACCATTCTGCCCCAGGTTCAAACCGGTGACACCACCGCCCTGCGGCTGACCCAGGAATCCAATGTCCGCAAGGCCACCTATGAAGGAAAGGATGTTTATTCCGATTTT
This sequence comes from uncultured Oscillospiraceae bacterium, assembly GCA_944382965.1. Lineage (GTDB taxonomy): Bacteria > Bacillota > Clostridia > Oscillospirales > Oscillospiraceae > Faecousia. Next base: position 8,956 of record CALWOA010000002.1, read on the forward strand.
CTGGCCGCGGCGGAGCCTCTGTTTCTGATCCCCGGCCTGAAGCAGGTACTGACTCCCCAGGGAATCGCCGTATGCCCCACTACCGGAAGAACCTATATTTCCGCCTACAGTGTAGATGGAGTCCCCTCCGCTGTGATGGTCATGGAAGCACAGACCAACGAGCTTGTGGCGGAGTACTACCTGTACAATTCCGATGGGACGCCCTTTACCAGCCATGTGGGCGGTGTCTCCGTAACCGAAACCCATATGTACCTGTCCGCGAAGCAGGAAAATGACGGTTCCTACCGCATTGCGGCCATTGCCCTGGCTGATCTGCCGGCAGAGGGCGCTCACAACATCACTCTGGAGGAAACCATTCCCATGGCCATGTCCCCCTCCATGATGAACTACTCCGGCGGCTATCTGTGGGTGGGCAACTTCTACTACCCCAAGGAGGACTACGGTCTGTCACCCAATATGAACTTCACCACCCCGGCTGCGGGCGGCAGCGAGTACGGATGCTACATTCTGGGCTTCAATATGAGCCGGGGCCATGCCCGGCTGCTTGGCGGCGGGGAATATCCGATGCCGGATGTGATCTTGGCAGCCCCCGACCGCATTCAGGGCATCACGCTTACCGCTGACAACCGCCTGGTGCTGAGCCAGTCCTACGGCAGAGCCAACGACTCTTCCCTGCTGATTTACGACCTGGAACTGAGGCAGGAACCCGATCTGACCCTGCCCCTCAACGGTCAGCACATTCCCGCTTTCCTGCTGGACGGAAACCGGCAGACCCATCAGATCAATGCCATCCCCATGTCCGAGGGCCTGGCAAATGCCCCGGACGGCCGGGTGCTGGTTCTCTTTGAATCCGGCGCCATCCGCTATGAAGACGGAAAGCACCGAACCAGCTACGTTTGGGCCCTGACGGTGAAGTGAAGAAAACCGGATCGCCTGTGTCAGGGCAGATAAACAGTTAAGGTAATACCGCATAATGGAGCAAGTGCTTTCGGCGAGAGATTTGGCTTCAAGCGAAAGTGTGGAAAATGCGGGAATACTGGATGTATTTCCCATTTTTCACACTGCACGATTGGGGCAAAAGATCCGGCGAAAGTCGCAGCTTCCATTGGGCGGTGTTGCCTTAAGGTAAGGACTATTATGTGCTTATCAGTTTTACTCAGCTGCCTGATAAACTGGAATTTGGCGGCTTGCTGACCGAGGCCGATATGCACAAATATTATTTTTGGGGAGGTTTACTGCAATGAAAGTCAAAGAAACAAGACCCTTTGTTGACTGGGAACTGATCAATTCCTTTATGATTGACGTGTTCAAGGCGTATGGTGTTCCCGAGGAGGACGCAGCCATCTGTGCCGATGTGCTGCTGGAGTCTGACCGCCGCGGCATTGAGTCCCACGGCTGCAACCGGTTCAAGCCCATCTACTTAGACCGCATCAAGAACGGCACCCTGCTCCCTGTTACCAAGATTGACATTCTGAGGGAAACCCCCACCACCGTGGTCATGGATGCCAACAACGGCATGGGCATGGTTGCTTCCTACAAAATGATGGAAATGCTGATTGAGAAGGCTAAGGTTTACGGCATGGCCGGCGGTGCCATCATGAACTCCACCCACTACGGTATCGCGGGCTACTGGACCACCATGGCGGAAAAGGCCGGCATGATCGGCATCTCCGGCACCAACGCCCGCCCCTCCGTTGCTCCCACCTTCGGCGTGGAACCTATGATGGGCACCAACCCCCTGACCTTTACCATGCCTACCGACGAAGAGTTCCCCTTCAACTTTGACTGCGCCACCTCCACCATCCAGAACGGCAAGATCGAGTTCTATGCCCGCAGCGGAAAGTCCACTCCTGCCGGCCTGACCGTCACCCGGGACGGCGGCACCATGACCGAGTCCGCTGAGATTTTGAAGCAGATGCGCGCCGGCAACTGTGCGCTGGCGCCTCTGGGCGGCCTGGGCGAAGAGACCGGCGGCTTCAAGGGCTACGGCTTCACTACCATCGTGGAAATCCTGTCGGCTGCTCTGTGCGGCGGTCCCTTCATGAAGGCTCTGAACGGCAAGGATGAGAACGGCAACAACTGCATGTACCATCTGGGTCACTTCTTCTTTGTCATCAACCCCGAGTTCTTCATGGGTCTGGACACCTTCAAAAAAACCGCGGGCGGCATCTGTCGCGGCCTGCGGGAATCCGCCAAGGCTCCCGGTGCGGAGCGGATCTACACCGCCGGTGAGAAGGAGTACCTGTCCTGGCAGTTCCGAAAAGATAAGGGCGTACCGGTGGGTGAAGCGATCCAGAAGGAGTTCATCCAGCTTCGCGATGAGTGCGGCCTGGATTACAAATTTCCCTTTGAGGGTTAATGGGTTGGTTGGAAAGGCTGTATCAGATTTTCTGTGTGAATATCTGCAACAGCTTTCGTTTTGCAATGAATGCCCACAAGCCATTTTTCCTTTGTGGGTACTCATTTCAAAACGCATCTGGGATTCCAAAGGGATGACAGTTCCTTTGGCTCAGGGTCATCCAATAGGGGCGAGAGCGCCCTGTTGGCAGAGGATTCCAAAGGGGACAGCGGTCTCGCCTGCCGGCTCGGTCGGTGCTTCAAAGTGTCTGCGACACTTTGAGGTCGCCACTGGCGACCCGCACCCCTTGGCAGTGGTTTCCAAAGGCGGCGGCGCTGCCTTGGCGGGAGAAATCCAAAGGAGGGCAGAGCCTTCCGTGGCAGGAAGAATCCAATGAAACCGGCGGTTTCGTGGCACACGACTTTGCGCGCAAAGTCTAGTGTGTTATACCTTTGGCGACCGCTGACGCTGGAAAGGGGATGTTTCCTCACAGAACACAACCTTTCCAGTGGCAGCAGAACAGGCGGATTTTGGCGCGCCATGCGCTGAAATTCAGGATTTATCCCGGGGCATAATCCGCCTGTTCGGGTGTAGGTGATGTGGCGGAGCGGAGAGAATTTTGGCAGAAATTCTTGGAACGCAGCAGCATCACCGGGGGAGCCAAAGGGATATCAAGCCCCCGTCCCGCCGTAGCGACACTGCTCTCTCTCGCTACTCCTCAAATGAAATCACCGTTTCTTTCGGCAGCTTCTCATTCTGACAGTTCAGAAGATATGATATCGCATATTTGTCAAAAGGCTGAGAGATCATTTTGTCCCAGTCTGCCAGTCGGATGATCTCAGCCGTTTTGTTTTCAAAGTCAAACTGAATCTCGCCCCATTCGCCGTCGCTGTCTGCCTGATACAGGTAGGTTGCGGCGGTGATTTTTTCTTTTCGCTTTTTCAGAGATTTGCGTTTCAGCACGACTGTATGAAAGAGACCATCCTCAATCAGCAGCTGCGTCAGCTTTTGCACTGCTTTCTTGTAAGCCCGCTCCGCACCGCTGGCTGTGGAGCCTTCAAACATCGCCGCCAGATCCTCCCATGTGGGACGGCATCGCATGGGCAGCACACAGCGGCAGTCCATGCAGGCTGCCATGTGCCGCTCTATCAGAACCTGAGAACGGTAATCCAGTTTGTTATGTGCACGCTGGACAGCACCACCCCAGGAGCTGTCCCAGAGAATTGCACCGTAAGTACCGCCGGCATCCCGGCTCAAATCCTCACCATTGTCCTCTGTGATATACTCATCGAAATCCTCGCTGAATTCCTTGTCGTGCTCACGGAGAATGGTATCATAGATAGAAACGTTGCCCCGATTCTTGCGGGCTGCGGTGAGATAATCCTCCGCTGTCTTTTTGGTGCAGCCGGTTTTCTCCATAAATGCCGCAATGGTTTTCTTCCGGGAGTCCCTTGCCTTGTTGTAAAGCCACGCAATGCCCCGGATGGTTTTGTACTCGTCCAGATTTTTGAAGGAGCCGGATTCCTCATAGCGGCGGCAGTTGAGAATGGCGTTGCCGATATCATAGTAAGCGTAGGTCAGAAAGTCTGCCCCCTTTTCTGGATCATATCCCGGTAGGCATTCCATAATAGCTGCCACGCAGCTCAGTTTGTAATCCAGCAAGCGGCGTGGATCATAGCCGTAAAGTCCCTCCCGGTGAAAGAATCGGTAGATCCGTCCATTCAGAATCTTCTCAATGTGATGCAGATAAACGCAGAGATACAAAAGATTGTGCTCCCGGTTTGCCATCAAAATATATTCGTTGATATCATCCACCTTCGGCGGCTCTGGCTCCAGTTGGAAGGCACGTTCAGCATCAAACCGGGTCAGATTCTTTTCGAGACACTGAAAACCATGTTTGGCGATGTACCTTCCGCTAACTTAGGCATGGGGCACCTCCTTCCTCTGTTTCAATATTACAAAAGCGACCTGGCTTCCGCTTCCAAGGCATCCAGCTCCATCTCCTGAATATAGTTTCCGTTGGCATAATCGACGCTGTTTTTTGATCGCTGCATTTTACCTTGAAGCACGCTCAGAATCCAAACCGCAAGCATGGGGATGCCCATAGGACTGAACAGGAACGCAATGGTCAGAAGAATCAAACCGTTCTTCGGGGAGTATGTTGCTAGCACCGCTACGCCGAGGATGGCAATGGTTCCGCTGACCAGCCGGAGAAGTATTCCCGAAAATGAGATCACGCCAATGCAGATCAGTGTGAAAAGGTCAATGACCAAAACCACAGGGGCGGTGAGGATTTTGAAGATCAGTTTCATGTGCGCAGCCTCCTTTTTCTTTGTACTGTCATTATGCGGTATCTGCGTAATTCACGCAAGGATACGGCGGGTCAGTTCAGTTTTGCGAGAGCGGCGAGAATATCCCGTGCCGCGTCCCACAGTCGTTCGTGGCTCTGCTGGAGGTCCTCCAAATCGGCATCGTAAATTCTGCCGGTTTCGTGGACGTGCTTGGTAAGCTGATTCAGATTGTTGCTGGAGTATCGCAACAGAGATACCATCTCCTTCAGCTCCGGCAGTTCCAGTTTGACCACATACCCGTCAATGGACATCTTTCTGAGAAATGCCGACAGGTTTGTGGTTCCGTACTGTGCCATTTTCTTATGGATCAGATCCAGCTCATCCTGCGTAACACGGAACCGCACCTCAATATTTCTTTTGCGCTTGGCCATTTCAGCGCTCCTGTCCTTTCAACTTCGCCGAATGTTTCGGCGAAGTTGCTTTCGGCACCGTTTGCAGCTTTGCACGGACGGAGGGCTTGTGTGCTTTCTCCTGTTTCTGACAGTATTCTTGACGGATGGTGCTGAGAAACAGATTGGTCAGTCCCGGATGGCTGTTCACTACAAAGCTGGCGTTTCGGTCCGCACCCCATGCGTCGGGATTTTTCTGGATGGGGATGGTTTTTGCCCATTCCTTATTGCCGGGGGAAAACCGTGCGTCCCAGTCTTTCTGCTGGACAGTATTTGCGAGGACATACAGCGTCCTGTCCAGTCCGAAGGCGTTCACGACCTGTGCTGCCGCCTGACTGTCCAGTTGATTGTCGTGATAATGCTCCCGGATGGCTGCTTCAATGGCTTCCTTGCAGGCGGCGTTGGCTTTGTTAGATGCCCGGTACTGTTCCAGCTCTCCATGCTCCTGAGCATAGCTGGCAGGATAGGGATACACCGGCGTTTCTCTGAGTGTACGGCGCTGTTCTTCCAGAAGCATATCCGCTCTGGATTCCAGACAGTCCCAGATCACATCCATATGGTCTGTCTCCCGCTTTTCAAAATCCTGGAACACATCTGTCAGTGGACTGGGGGATTTTATCAGAGCCTCTGCCTGGGCATCCGACAGATCGTGGTATTCCAGCGACATCAGAATATCCTCCCGGATGGTGTATTCATAGGCGTGATTCAGAATCTCCTCCGGGGACTGACCTTTCAGCCAGTCCCGGAATTTCTCCTGTTCGGCAAACATCTTCTGATATAGTGCCGTGTTGCGTTCTTCGTTGGTCATCATCGCACCTCCTCATGGCGTTTCTGCTTTTGGTTGTTTCTGATGGAAGCGGGCTGGCTGCGTAGCTTGTCCAGAACCGAGGGACGGGCAGATTTGGCGATGACCTGCTCCGTCTGTCCGCCCTTATTGGCATCCAGATTCAATTCCGCGTCCAGAAAAATCAGCCGCGCGGTTTTGTCCCGCAGTTCCTCCTCAAAGGGGAAGGGCTTACCCAGCTCTGCTTTTGCCGCTTCCTGCTGGTGGCAGGTTTCATCCAACTGCGTCTGGAAGGCTTTCAACCGCTGGGGCATCTGCGCCAGAGCGTTATCCAGACGAATCAGATTTCCTCTGGGGTCGCTGCCCAAAATTGCCTGGTGTTTTAATCTTCCCTGCATGGTCAGCACATACTTTTTACCGAAATCCTCCAAAGTGACGGACATCTGGAAGCCCCGGTAGGTGCCAACCTCTACCTGGTCAAGCCCCGTAGCTTTCTTAGCCGCCTCGATCAGAGCGGCACCGGCGTTATCCTTGTCCGTCAGCTCGTCTGCCAGCACCGTCATGCCCGCAAAGCCGTCTGCCGGATGGGGGTGGGCTTCCAGCGTTTTCATATCCTCTTGAATCGCCTGGATGCAGCCCTTCAGCTTTTCAATCTGCTCCGGGAAGTGCCGCAGCAGACTATCCTCCAGCCGGTACTGTTTGCTCTTGTGGTCGGCCTTCATGATCTTCAGCCGGGAAACCTCCACATCCAAATCCATGCGCTCCTTGATCCGGGGATCACCGGCGCACAGGGCCTTGATTTCCGCAAAGGACAGCGCTACCTCATCCACATCATTGCAGGAACGCACCGGGGATTTGGAGGTCATGATCTGGGAAATGAACTTCTGCTTATTCTCCACGGTCTGCCACAAGAACGCATCGAAGGTCCCTTCCGTCACATAACGGAACACATGGACTTTCTCATTCTGATTGCCCTGACGCTCGATTCTGCCCTTGCGCTGCTGCAAATCACCGGGCCGCCAGGGACAATCCAAATCATGGATTGCCACAAGACGATCCTGCACATTGGTGCCCGCGCCCATTTTGGAGGTGCTGCCCAGCAGCACACGCACCTGCCCGGAGCGCACCTTGCCGAACAGCTCCTTTTTCTTGACCTCCGTGCTGGCATCGTGAATGAAGGCAATCTGCTCTGCCGGAACGCCGCCGGAAATCAGTTTGGAGCGAATGTCATCGTAAACGGTGAAGGGAGCATTTTCCTCCACAGGGAGTGCGGCGGCTTCCAGCGGGCTGCCCGTAATGACAGCCTGTTTCGCTTTCGGCGCAGCCTGGGGCGTGGAAATATCGCAGAACACAAGCTGGGTCAGCTTGTCCGCCTTGCCGTCCCTCCAGACTTGCAGAATGTTGTCAACACACAGATTGACCTTGCTGCCTTCCTGATCTGGGAAATCGGGATTGATAATCCGCTGGTCAAGCCCCAGTTTCCGCCCATCCGAGGTCACTTTCAGCATATTGTCAATGGAGGGGTCTACGCTGCCGGAGTGGATAGCGGCGGCTCGCTCAGAAAGCTCCTGCACCAGCCCCTTCTGTACCTCCGTAGGCTTGGCAACCACATTGTGATACTCCACCTCCGGGACGGGCAGATGGAGTTGATCCGCGGTCTTGATGTCTGCCACTTCCTTAAATAGATTCATCAGCTCCGGCAGATTGAAGAACCGGCTGAACCGTGTCCGGGGACGGTAGCCTTTTCCTTCAGGGGCCAGCTCCAAAGCGGTGACGGTTTCACCGAACCGGGATGCCCAGCAGTCGAAGTGGGTCATGTGCATTTCTTCCAGACGGGCATACTGCAAATACCGCTGCATGGTGTATAATTCCGTCATACTGTTGCTGACGGGCGTACCTGTGGCAAAGACCACCCCACGGTTTCCGGTGAGTTCATCCATGTAGCGGCACTTGCCGAACATATCGCTGGATTTCTGCGCATCTGTGGTGGAAAGGCCGGCGACATTCCGCATTTTGGTGTAGAGGAACAAATTTTTATAATTGTGCGCCTCGTCTACAAACATACGGTCAACGCCCAGTTCTTCAAAGGTCACAACATCGTCTTTCTTATCGTCACCCCGCAGCTTCTCCAATCGGGACTCCAAACCGCGCTTGGTGCGCTCCAGCTCCTTGACGGTGAATTTCTCACCGCCGCTTTCCCGCAGCTCCGAAATGCCCATGGTGATCTCCGCAATCTGATCCTGCAGAAGCTTCTCCTGCCGTTGCTTGCTGATGGGGATTTTCTCAAACTGGCTGTGTCCGATGATAACCGCGTCATAGTCGCCGGTGGCGATCCGGGCGCAGAACTTCTTGCGGTTTTTGGTTTCAAAATCCCGCTGTTTCGTCACAAGGATATTGGCGGAGGGGTACAGCCGGAGAAATTCCGATGCCCACTGTTCTGTCAAGTGGTTGGGCACCACAAAGATGGACTTCTGACACAGGCCCAGCCGTTTGCTTTCCATGGCGGCGGCAACCATTTCAAAGGTTTTGCCCGCACCAACCTCGTGGGCAAGCAGGGTGTTACCGCCGTAGAGGACATGGGCGATGGCGTTGCGCTGGTGTTCCCGGAGGGTGATTTCCGGGTTCATGCCAGCAAAAACAATGTGACTGCCATCGTATTCCCGTGGACGGATGCTGTTCATTTCCTCGTTGTACTGCCGGACCAGCGCCTGACGGCGTTCCGGGTCTGCCCAAATCCAGTCCTTGAACGCATCCCGGATGAGCTGCTGCTTCTGCGCCGCCAGCGTGGTCTCCTTGGCGTTCAGCACCCGCTTTTTCTTTCCGTCCGCGTCCTCAATGGTGTCAAACACCTGGACATCCCGGAGGTTCAGGGAATCTTCCAGAATTTCATAAGCGCTGACATAATCCGTGCCGTAGGTGTTCCATGCAGCGACATCGTTGTAGGAAATCCGGGTTTTGCTGCTGATGCTCCATGCGGCGGTATAGGGAGAATACTGTACATCCATGGAGTAGCGCAGATAGCTGGGGGTGTCGAAGGTTTCAAACATGAACTGCTTGATGTAGGACTTGTCAATCCAGGTTGCGCCCAGACGAACCTCGATTTCCGAAGCATCCAGATCCTTGGGCTGTGCCGCCCGCAGCGCTTCCACATTGACCTGATAGGCAGGATCGTCTGCCGCGGCCGCTTCCGCCTGCCGGAGCTTCTGACGGACATTGCCGGACAAATACGCATCCGCTGTTACCCAGCCCATGCCGTCCTCTGCATTGCCGAGGGTGGGATCGTGGAAAATCACGCCCCGCAGCTCGGATGCCAGTTCCTCAGCGGTTTTCCCGGTGAGGCTGGACATATATTCCATGTCCACCTCAGCCTTTTCCGCAACGGAGATTGTCAGGGCTTCACTGGCGGTATCCACAGAGGTGACAACCCGGTGGGGCTGGATGGTGCGTTTGGTGAACATATCCGCCTTGCGCTGGAAATTGCCGTCATCGTCCATAACTTCCAGAGCGCACAGGAGGAAATAGGAGGAATCGTCGGAGAATGCCAGCTTGTTGCCCCGGCTGTTGATAAGCCCATACTTTTCCGTGAAGCTGTCATAGAGCCGGTTCAGCTCCGCCTGTTTCTCCTGAATGGCAGAATCCGGGATGGTTTCGTCCATTTGGAGGTCAATCAGCTCATGGACGCAGGTGCTAAGCGCCAGCATACCCTTGATGCGCTCTTTGGCGGTGGCATTCAGATCGGGTCTGACCATAATGCTGTTTTCCCGGAAGTAAACCTCACCGTCCACAAGGGTATAGGAGAAGTTCTTCACATCCGGGTCAGCCGGGAGGGTGTTCTGAATAGCTTCGCCTTCACCCAGATCGGGCAGCTCCGCTTCCTGGTAAGTACCGTGGATGTGCTGCACCACTTCATGGAGCTGGTCGGCAAGGGAAATGTCCTCCAGCGGCTCCACAGTGTAATCCATGCCGTGGGCAGTGCTTTCGGAGCTGTTTCTGCCCATGACCATTTCGGGGTGGTCGAGGAAATAGCTGTTGATGGCATAGCCGTCCTCTGTCTGCCCCAGATGCACCCAATCCGGGTCAATCTCAATGGGACGATCCCGCTTTTGCAGGAAGATAATGTCCGACACCACTTCCGTTCCGGCGTTGGCTTTGAAAGCGGTGTTGGGAAGCCGGATGGCACCCAGCAGATCGGCTCTCTGGGCAAGATAACGGCGCACGGTGGAATCCTTGGCATCCAGGGTATAGCGGCTGGTGACAAAGGCCACTACACCGCCGGGACGCACCTGATCCAGCGCTTTGGCAAAGAAATAGTTGTGGATATTGAAGCCCAGCTTGTTGTAGGCAGGGTCATTGACCTTGTACTGCCCGAAGGGAACATTGCCCACAGCAAGGTCAAAGAAATCCCGGCGATCTGTGGTTTCAAAACCGGCAACGGTGATATTCGCCTTGGGATAAAGCTGCTTGGCAATCCTGCCGGTGATGGAATCCAGCTCCACACCGTACAGACGGCTGTTTTGCATCTGTTCTGGGAGCATACCGAAGAAGTTGCCAACGCCCATGGACGGCTCCAGAATGTTGCCGGTCTGAAAGCCCATGTTGCCAACCGCTTCATAGATGGCCCGGATGACCGTGGGGCTGGTGTAGTGAGCATTGAGGGTAGAAGCACGGGCAGCTTCATATTCTGCCGGGGTAAGGGCGGCTTTCAGCTCCTGATATTCGGATGCCCAGCCGGATTTGCCGTCATCAAAGGCATCCGGCAGACCGCCCCAGCCCACATACCGGGACAGAATTTCCTGTTCCTCACGGGTTGCCTGTCTGCCCTCGGATTCAATGGCTTTCAGGGTGGTGATTGCATCCATATTCCTGCGGAACTTGACCTTGGCACCACCCATTCCCAAATCCTCGTCCGTAATGCGGAAGTTTTCGGCACTGGGGATGGGGGTATCACGGGGCGGTTCCGGCTTTTCTGTGCGGAGGGTCTGCACCACAACATCATAGGGCAGATTGGTTTTCTCACCGGGATAAACGGCAACGGTTTCGGTGGTGATTTCCGGCTGAACAGGGGGTTTTTCCTGTTTGGCTTCCTGCTGCTCAATATACTTTCTGACAAAGGAAATGGGTTCCGTGCGGAAGATAGGAAAGCCGGTGGAATTGGCAAAGGTGATGTCCTGGAAGTTGACAGAGCCAAAGTCCAGATTTACCCGGTCAACAAGGAAGGTTCTGCCGTCGATTTCAAAGGTGGATTCACCGGGAATCAGGTGATCCCTGGCAAATTCCTCGTCAGAAATCCGTTGGGCATCCGCTTCCGCCTGCCGGACAATGGGAGCGGCGCTCAGCTTGTCCGCATCCACAACTCCGCCGTTCACGATACCGTGTTCCGCAAGCTGTTCCCGGATGGCAGCGGGATCAACATCGTCCAGACGGTCATATTCTTCTTCCGTATAGAATTTATCCGCTTTGATAAGCTGGGCAATCCGGCGCTGCACCTTTGCCCAGGGCAGCACCGTTTCACCGTCAACCCCGGTAACGGCAATCCGCAGAGGCTGGTCGGGATCTGCGCCATACTCATGGGCAAGCCATGAAGCGGTGTCCCGCTCCCGGCTGTGGGCCTCCATATAACGAACCACAGCCCGTTTGCTTTCGATATTGCCATTCCACTTCTGCAAGGCTTTATCAATGTCAGATTGTGTAACCTCCCGGCGAGGGGGTTCTGGATTCAGCCTTCCCATGGAATAACTGTTTCGCTGACCATCCTCACCAACGGCGGCAATGGTCACACTAAACTGATTACGGAGCTTTTCGGTATACTGCTCCAGCTGATGTGACGGGATGCCGCACATATCCACTCTGCCGCCAGTAGGGATTGGACGGGAACCAAGATGCAAATCCAGCATAGGTGCGGCTTGTTTGGCATCCTCGCCGTAGATTTCAAAGAAATCCCCGACCTGATACAGCACGATATCCTCCGGGTGGGCGGACTTGATCTCGTTGTACTCCCAGACAGCAGGCTCTTTTTCCTCCGAAACCGGCGTTGGCTCGGATGTGGGGATTTCCGGGACTTCCTCAACGATTTCACTGTCAATGGCTTCCTCAGAACCATACCGCTGTTCCAGCTCCTCCGGGGGAGCAAAGCGTCCGGATTCCATCAGGGCATCGTAATATTTGACCACCTTTGTCCACGGCACTTCAATCCGTGTGCAGTTCGGCTTGTCGTAGCGAATGCCTTTTCTGTCAGTCCAGACATGGCTCATAAAGTTACGGGAAAGTGCGTTATTTCCGCCGCCAATGCCGTATTCATTTTTCAGGAAATCCAGCTTCTCTTTGGCTGTGTGTGGTGACTGGTAATAGGCATAAATCCGGCCCTTGCTGCCAGAAAAATTGCTGCCGCCTGTCAGATGCTCATTGATCTCGTCCTCGGTGATGAAGCCCTTTGCCGCTGGCAGCTCCGCCATCTCGCTGACATATTCCCGCCGGGGAAGGGTATATTCCTCCAGCGGGTGAATAAGCTTGTTGGGGTGATACATCTGAAACCGCATCATACTCTTATCGGCGTTGCAGGCATCCCGGAAGGCATAGACCTGCCGCATAATCGCCTGATAGGATTCCGGCTCAGACAGGAAAACCATCAGCTTTTCTGTTTCCTCCGGGAAGCCGCCCCGGAGGGAGCGGACGATGCTCATATGTCCGGCTTCAATGGCTTTTTCGCTCATGTCGTGGGACATATACCAAAGCTGCTCCGCAAGTTGGCGCTTTTCAAAGGTTCCGCACTCTGCCAGCTCCACATTGGTTGCAAACTGCCCCTGTTCCAGCAGCTCGCCAACCCGGACTGCCACATCCTCCCAAGACAAAATCTGTACGTTCCTGGCATACTGGGCGGCGCTGCCATAGGCCAGGTGCATCCCGTCCTCGGCGTACCATACGCACACCTTTGTGGTGCCGAATTGCAGGCCGTAACCGCCGTGGTAGGTCTTTTCCAGAAAATCCACCAGATCGTCCATTGGCTGCTGTTTGGCGTATTCAATGGCAATCCGTGTCCGGTGATTTTCCGTATTGCTGCCATAGCGGAGAAACTGGTCAATATACTCCTGGGGCATGGAAAAAGCGGAGGGTGCGATTTCTGCACTCTCCGCTTCGGCGATGTATGCAATTTGCTGGGCTTCCGTGGGGAAGAAAGAGAATTGTTCACCCCGGATAGGGGGTTCGTCTGTCAGGCGTAGATCAGCTCCGTCAGAATCACTTCCTCCGCCTGGGCTTTCAGGCTGTTCATCAGCCCCACCCATTTCATGGGGTCGCTGGCTTTCAGAGCTTCCGTCACTCCTGCCGACTGCATCAGCCCCGGCATCATTTGCTCCAAGCGGCTGTTCGCCGTTTCGTCGATCTCTCTCAGATGGGGATACAGCTTCTCGGACAGGATCAGGCTGTTCCACAGCACCGGGCGATGCTCCTGAAGATATTTCTTCCGCATCCTCCCGTACTTGCCCAGAGGCTGCGTCTCCTGCTGGGACAGGCTCAGATCGGGAATCCAGTAGTCCCCGCTGCGTGTGTAGGTCAGTTCGTTCATTTTCTTGGCTCCTTTCAGACAGCTTTTCGCGTTCGTATTTTTTGATAGTGACTTCAATACTGCGGAGGACTTCTTCGCTGATCTCGCTGACTGCGCTGCCCAGAGCATACACTGTCTGGGGGGTATTGAAGTCAAAGACCGGCATGAAATCCTCTGCGCCAAAGTGGGCATCCTCCACCAAACCGCACCGGGAAAGCAGGGCGTAGGTTGTGCTGACGGTGGCTGCGTTGAGGAACGCCACACCTTTGTCATAGTCATGATACCCTTCCAGATACGATCCGTCAACGATGCCAAGAATGTCCTGCTGGTGGGCAAGGAAATATTCTGTGACTTTGACGGAGGAAATCTGCTCCAGCTGCTCTTTGATGCTGCCATCATTGGGAACGGCAAACTGTTCCTCCAAAGCGGCGGAAACTGCCTGCTCATGCTCCGGGCGGTATTCCCAGAGATAGGGGCTGCGGGAGCGTTCGGTGCTGCGGGTATCTGCCACATCGAACACATATTTCAGCTTCGGAGCGTCCCCGGAGTGGTCAATCAGGGCGATGCCCTTTGCGCCCCGTCGAACATAGCGCCCCATTCGCTTGTTCCACAGATCATAGTCCGCGCAGGCCGTGGCGTCGGGCCGCTGGGCGTAGATCATGAGCTGTTCGTGGTATGGGTATTTGTACAGCCGTGCGGCGGTGGTCAGGAAGTCTGCCCAGCTCTGGTAACTGCCGGTGATCTGTGTTGCTGTGAAGTCTGCAAGCTGGCTGTATTGCTGCAGTACGGATGCCAATTTGATGTCTCCTTTCCTGTGTGATTTGTAATGAAAAACCCCGCCTGAGTGGTCAGACGGGATTTGGGTGGATGGTAGATCATTATCGTGTTTCGTGGGTTTTGATGTAACCAAGACGATGTTCCATACAGAGAATATTGCTCTCCAATTTCAGCGCAGGAAAACTGTAAGGCTCTATTTCCTCGAGGATGGCAACCGCAGCATGATATCCCAGATAAAAGCCATCGATGGAAGCGCTGTAGGAACGCTGATCCCATGCACACTCCACGGATACGATATGATACTGGGCTTTTCCGGTGCTGCCCGTATCCATCGCTTCGGCCAGACTGTTCCGGCGTTCGATATCAGCGTAATACTCCCTGTGCCGCTTCATTTTGGGCATCCTGTGGATTTCATCACAAACATACTTTGTAAAGCCGCCGTCTGCTTCGTGTGCTGATGTGAAATACTGCTTGAAGCCGCAATAGATACCGGCAAGGAAACCGTATCTCGCGGCATATTCCCGCAGGCTGGAACAGGTTTTCTCATACTCGGCAAGCTGCGCCTTTTTCTCTTGAGAAAAAAGGATTGTCAGTTCCGCAATACCAGCGTCATATTCGCGTTCTTCAACACCATAAACATCTTTTTCCACATTGCGCTGATAGCGATTTCTGATTTCCTGCTGATAGGCTGCCCCCAAGCAGTTCTCCAACATTTCCTGCAATACCTTCCTCGTTGACATTATGAGTCCCTCCATGTATTTAATTGATACGATATAGTATCTATTAAATACTTTATAGCACGGGGTTGGTGCAAATGCTGTCGAATTGTGGGACAAAGAGAAAAAGCCGCTACCTTTCCGTAACGGCTTTGTCGTAATGGCTCCATCTGTCAAAGGTACTCAGTGATTACCGGGATGATGCTTTTGAGTACGTCTTGAACCATGCGGCTTTGTGGTTCGCTCAAACCAAAATTCTTACTGCAATCGCCAGAAAGTACAGAAGAAAGGTTTGAGGTTCGCCCCGTGATATAGTCCAGAGATACATCCAGCTCTGTTGCAATCTTGAACAGTGTCTGGAGACTGGGCTTGCTGGAAGCATTTTCAATGTGGCGTAGGGATTCTGTGGCGAGTCCGACTTTCTCCGCAAGCACATCTGCCGTCCAGCCTCTGAATTTCCGTGCCTCACGGATTCGCTGCCCAGTGAGAATGAAATCGATATCCATTGAATACAACCCCTTATCTACTAGATGCTATCAACACTGAGTATAGGAGTTATTTCTCTCATTGAGAATGAGCTATTTAATACGGAACCGTATCTATCACATTCTATTCTATGTATTCATGGCATTATCTATCTTCCCCACGAGAAAAGCCCCGTCTGTTACCAGATGGGGCGTAATGAGAACATATGCGGTTGCGAAAATCATTCCTTGGGTTCCGCCCTTGCAATTTTCCTCTGAACGACATTCACCAATATCTCCTGCTCGCAATGCGGACAATACAGTGGAAAGTTAATCAGTACAGTATCTTCGTGTATTTTCACATCTGTCGTTTTGTCGCAGTTTAGGCAAGGGAGCCAGTAAGATTTTTTCTGCGCAGTATCCATAGTTTCCTCCACGGTTTACAGTATAGAATCGTCCTATTGACACACGAAAGAGGCGTTCGTGAAAACCAGAGCGTTCAGCGCATGTTCTGTACAGATGGAAATATCGCAGGCAGATTCGTCCTGTGGCATCATAACATCATATCCATCAAAACCATCCATAACCTGCTGCGCCGGTGCTTTGACAGACAGGGAATCCAGATCGAGAGAATAGGCATTGATAACACCTACAGCATCCTGCCCACAGGCTTGGGAGATAGCAGCCTCTCTGGCGGTGGTCAGTTTCAGTATGTTTTCCCGAACACCGAAGGAGGGGTGCTGAATGACATGATCGCTGCCCAAATACACAAGAATCTTATCCATTTGTCTTTCCTCCTGAACACAGACTTTCCACAGTCTATCATGTTCTAGGGGGACTGTCAATCGACACTCTACCCAAAATCGGAGGACAAAATTCTACTTGACAGAATTCCTTTTATTCATAGAGGGAGATCCTCCCACGGCTCTAACCCCATTTCTTCCCATGTCACGCCATAGGGCGCACCGCCAGAGGTATATCCGGCGATGAAGAAGAAACGATCATTCTGCCAGGGTTCTGTTGCAGCGGGTTCACGCTTTTTCTTTTTCCGCTTTCGCGGAGGTTTTGGGGCTTTCTTCTGCTTTGGCGGCTTGGTAAGAGATTCCAGTGTAACCTCTGCCTCGACATCCCACTGGATGCGCTGGGCGTAGGAATCCAGCCGTTTGGCGTAAAGATGTTGGATTTCCTCATAGGCAACCCGATAATTACTGCTCCGTACTTTGGCGTAAACAATTTGACACAGCAATTCAAATTCTTCTGCTTCCGGCATTCGCTGATGCTCCAGAAAGAAGCGCAGGGTTTCCCGGTACATCCAGTCGGCAATGCGTGCTTTCTGTTTCTGCTTCAAAGACTTATAGGGCACAAGTGGTTTTTCCGGCATGGCACTCCCTCCTGACAAGGTCAGTATAGCAGAAAAAAGGCGGGAAGTCTATTACGCACCCTCACCGAAGTCGGGAATCAAATCCAACGCATCAAACTCGGCATCCGTAATGGTATTGAGCTTGGCGATGGCACTGTCCGTCAGGTCTTTCAGCGCCTGCCCGTCCTTATCCAGATAGGTACGCATTTCCACAAGGGCGTGAATCAGCCCCAGACGGGTGCCGGGATTGTAGATGCTCATGAGCTGCTGCTCCTCAAATGTGAAGTTTTCTTTCATGTTCAAAGCTCCTGTTCTTTTGGTTTTCGGGGTTTGGATTTACGCTGAGGCTGCTGCGGGTGGTCTTTGAGCTTTTCCAGGACGGAAGGCTTCTTCTCCCGGTGGATGGCATCTGCCAAATCCATCAGGGAAATGGGCTGACCGGATTTGGCCTGCTGTTCCAGCTCTGCTACCGTGGGCTGCTTACCGTTGTTGATGATACCGTCAATCATGCCGTAGTCATCTTCCGTGGACATCTCCGCTGCTTTCAGGTAGTTCTCTTTCTGAAAATCCGGCAGTTCCTTGAAACCCACGCTGTCGCAGTAGTGGTAGGATACCACACCGTCCTGTTTCAGCGCAACGATGTCACTCACGGAGAGGCTGTGTCCGGTAAAGTCGCCGGGGCGGTTCAGATTGAAGATTTCGTACAGACGCTCCAATGTGGCCATTTGGCTTTGCTCGTAGACAATGGGGCCGGTGTAAATCACATCGTAGTTCGATGGAGCGGGTGTCGCTGGAATCCTGTCCAGTGCAGAATAATGCAATTCACGGGGAGCATCCTGCTTTAGCTGCATGATTGCGTAGGCATCACCGGGAGCATCCAGAAAACGCTGGTGAACATCACGGGCAGGGACGGAATCGTGGATATCCTGCCATTCTTCACGGGTAATGCCAATGATCCCATCGTGATTCACAACATCCTCAGAATCAACTACCATTTCATCGGTATTGTCGGGATACAGCATGAAAAGCAGCGCATCCTGCTCCAGCAGTTCCAAAGCCCGATCCTTGGACAGCGGGAGCATATTCGGGTCATGGTATCCATACCACTCCATCATTTCAGGGGTAATGATAGGGTCAGGAAGCGGGAGAATCTCTGTATTCCGTGCCTGATCTTGTGCTTCCTGCTGGGTTTCTATTCCTGCCGGTACGGATTCCACGATTTGGGGTGGTACTTCCGGGGGAGGTTCTTCCGGCATTATTTCAGGAGGATCTAAGTTGATGCCTTTTTCCTTGCAAATCTCCCGATAATGCTGCTCAATCCCGGAAATCAGCTCCGAGGAGGTCTTGTTAATGGTTTCCAGACTGGCCCGCAGCTCTTTCAGCTCCTTGCCCTGGGACCAGGAAGCGATATAGCCGAAGCTGTTGTCAGCGGTTTCAATGCCAAAATACTGACAGACTGCGTAGGAAATGCTCTCGGCTTCCACTTCCTCGGTATTCCTGTCCTTTTCTCCCGGTACAAGGATGGTTTCGCCATCATCTGCCAGCTCCGTCATTTTCTCATAGTTGTGGAGCCGGGAATGGGCCATTTCGTGGATGGCTGCGCAGACGGTCTGCACCTGGCTCATGCCTTCCCTGAGAAAAATAGCTTGCTTTTCCAGATGAAAATAGCCGTCCATGCCGGGTTCCATCGGCTCTATGGTAATGGGCACCTGAGATGTCCGGCGCAGAGCCCCCATGAAAACCTCATACTGCGCCACATCCCCGGTCAGACTGAAGGAAATCTGCGGCAAGGGCTTTCCATCGGTCTGGGACACATCGAATACGGACACCACCTTGAACATGGGAATAGTGACTTCCTTTTCCTCGGTGATGGGTTTCCCTTCATCATCCAGCATGGGCATCTTGGTGTCCGGGTCCAGCTTTTCCTTATCCACCTTGATTTTGTAGGGGGTGGGGGCCAGAATCTGGATGCCCTTTTCGCCCTTTTTTACATGACGCCCGAAGCTGTTTTTCCACTTGCTGAAGCCGGCCACCAGCGTAGCGTTCGGCTTCTGGGCGTGGATCAGCATGACATTGTTCAGGGAATACCTGTGGAACCGGCTCATGGTGGTGAGGTAGTTGCGGTAGCGGTCACTCTCGAACAGCTCCATGATGCCTTTTTCGATACCGGCGGTGATCTCTTTGATGCGCTCCTTGTTGGATTGTTTTTCGGACAAATTTGATCGCTCCTTCCTTTGATTTGACTGCTCCCCATGTGACATAGATGGGTCACACAGGGAGTTTTCTCCGCATACAAAAGCCAATTTTGGCTTTCCGAATGTAAATACACATATCCCTGTGAATGTGCGTAAAAAAGTCATTGGTATCAGCCACTTTTTGACCCCTTAAATGCGGAGATTCCAATACTGAATGCGCTTCCTTTCGGCATCCCGCCGCCTGCGCTCCTGAATAGAACACGAGGGACAATATTTGGCGCGGTGAGATTTGGACAGGACAGGATTTCCGCAGATTACGCAGCGTTTCCTCGGCTGGGTATGGAGGATGGATGCTTCCAGCGCCGGGTCATTGGGCAATACGGCATTTCGGAACCACTTGCAGTTCAGGGAATAGGAAATCCACTGTGGGCAGACATTGCAGAACGACCAGTCCAGAACAAGGCAGCTTCCATTGTCATAATTGCAACAGCGGCTGCGTATCAGCTTTCGCACCTGCTTCAGCTGCTCGTCATTCATCCGGGGCAGATCAGCCATTGCCAAACACCAGCTTGAAATGCGCCCGTTCGCCGTCGTCCTCCAAAACCACGGCGGCATCGTAGACCTTCCCGGTTTTGGAGGAAACACAACCCTTCAGCGGGGCGCGGCCTTTCTCCAGCAGGAGCTGGGCAGTTTTTCTGTCCAAGGTTTTCTGCTTGAGGGTAAAGAACCGGCTGTCCCTCCACAGGACGAATTTGCAGTCCTGTCCGGTGCAGAAATACCCCTTGCTGCGCTCAATCACTGGCCTGCCGCACCGGGGACATTTGCCCACGGTGTTTTCGGCGGAGGGGAACAGAATATCCGCGCCGGAAACCGGGCGGTAATCCGCAATCAGACCGGTGAGCATTTCCCGAATGCCGTCCAGAAACTCCTCCGGCTCCAACTCACCTTTTTGGACTTGGGACAGCCTATGCTCCCATTCCGCTGTCAGCAGCGGCGATTGAAGTTGTTCCGGCAGGACGGTAATCAGGGCGTTGCCCAATGCGGTGGGAATCAGGATGGTCTGCTTTTTCGCCTTTCGACGCTCTACCATGCCTGTGGAAACCAGCTTTTCCAGAATCCCAGCACGGGTGGCAGGAGTTCCCAGGCCCTTGCGCTCCGCATCCTCCGGCATATCCTTCGCCCCTGCCGTTTCCATGGAGGACAGCAGAATATCTTCTGTAAAGTGCTTGGGAGGCTGGGTTTTGCCATCCTTCACAGATATCTTGCTGGGGGTCAAGATTTGCCCGACTTCCAGACCGGAAAACCACTTCTGGGGGATGCTTTTCTGACTGTATTTCTTCCACCCGGCATCCAAGAGCATCTTCATGGTGGTCTTGAAGGGTTCCCCGCAGGTGATGGTGGTTTCCGCTTCCCGGTATCGGTATGCGCCGCTGACCGCCATCAGCACCTGCCGGGAGATCAGCTTCAGGATGTTCTGTTCCGCTGTGAGAAGGCTGGATAAATCCAGTTCTCCCGCCGCCATCGTGGGCAGGATGGCATGGTGGTCAGAAACCTTTTTGGAATTGCACACCTGTTTGGAAAGCACCTCATTCGGGGCATCCTGCCCGTAAATTCCCGCCGCACACAGGACGATTGCCGGGACGCTTCCCAGCATATCGTCCGTCAGATAGCGGCTGTCCGTCCGGGGATAGGTACACAGCTTCTTTTCGTAGAGGGATTGCAGATAGTCCAGGGTCTGCTGGGCGGTGTAGCCCAAAAGCCGGTTGGCATCCCGCTGGAGGGTGGTCAGATCGTAGAGTGCCGGAGCCTTTTCTTCTTTTTCGCAATGGCGAATATCGGAAACCACAGCATTCTGATTCTGGCATTTCTTCGCAAGCTGCTGCGCTTCCGTTCTGTCCGGGAATTTCTTGCTGGAAACGGTGAAATCCGGGAAGTCCAGATTTACGGTGAAGAAATCTTTGGGAACGAAAGCGGAGATTTCGGATTCCCGCTGCACCAGCAGGGACAGTGTGGGAGACATGACCCTGCCCACATTCAGTTTGGTGCCGTACAGCAGAGAAAAGTACCGGGTGGCGTTGATGCCCACCAGCCAGTCCGCCTTGGCTCGGCACAGGGCGCTTTTGTACAGCCCATCAAAATCAGAGCCGGGACGAAGATTCTGAAATCCATCCCGGATGGCTTCATCCTCCATAGAGGAAATCCACAGCCGTTTCATAGGCTTCTGGCAGTCAGCCAGATAGTAGACACTTCGGAAAATCAGCTCGCCCTCCCGTCCGGCATCGCAGGCGTTGACAACTTCGGTCACATCTTCCCGGTGCATCAGCTTTTGGAGAACATCAAACTGATTCTGTTTTCCTTCGGCAATGCGGAACTGGAAGGGGATGGGAATAATCAGTAAATCCTCCCGCTTCCATTTGGCGTAGCGTTCATCGTATACGCTGGCATCCGCAAGCCCCGCCAGATGCCCAAAACACCAGGACACCAGATAGCTGTTTCCTTCCAGATAGCCGTCCCTGCGGGTGATGGCTCCCAGCACCTTGGACAAGCTCTGTGCAACCGAGGGTTTCTCAGCGATCACAAGCTGCATACCGTCACCTCCATAGAAACACCCCTGCGCACCTCACGGTGGCAGGGGTGAACGCAGCCTTCGCCGTAGCGCTGACAGCCACAGCAAAGGTGATCTTCGGGGAGAACAGTCTTTCTGATCTCCCGCTGGGGATGGGGTTTGCCGGTCATCAGCTTTTCATAAAACCGGGACTTTCCGGTGGTAAAGTAACTCATTTGGATTCTGCTTCCTCCTTTTCTTCGCAGGGTTCAAAATCGGCATACTCGTCATCCTCGTCCATGCCGTAGTCATAGTCATCCAGATCGGTGTCACCCTTGGTTTTAGGATTGGGCATCTTGTTTTTCAGGAAGTACCAGCCCATGACGCCGACCATGACGATCATCAGCAGCACAGCCAGAACCGCGCCGGAATTGGACTTTTTCTCCGGCTCCTTCACCGGCTCTGTGGGAGGAACGGTGGGTTCTTCGGAGGGTTCCGGCTCTCTGCCCACGCACTCGGTCATGTTTTTGGCGCAGATCGGGCAGGTGGTGTTCACATGACCAGCGTAGCAACGGTCAATGCAGCCGCAGACTTCCACTTTCTCGCCGTCCTCCAGCAGTGCCTGCAAATCCGCATCGTCCACCTTGTTCAGGAAATAGGTGTTGAACTGCTCACTTTTTTCATCCACAGGGGCATCGTAGTCGATGATGATGTAGAAAATCTCCCCGCTGCGGGTTTCGATGGTGATGAACTGCTTGTTGGTGTCCGCATGGAACTGGAGGTCTTTTGCAATGGCGTTTCCTTCCGTGAAGGGTTCCACCGGTGTCACCGTGGTGGGGGTGGTCGGCGCTGTGGCAGCAGGCGGCTGGGTTTCCGGCGGCGTGGTAGGCTTCGGCGTGGTGGGCTTCTGTGCAGTCGGTTGGGGTTCCGTGGGGTCGGCGGTGTAGATGATTACATCATCCTTGGGGGGATTGGCTTCGGCGGATGCCGTTATGGTCAGAAAGGACATACACAGCATCAGCACCGCCAACAGGGTAAAAAAGCGGCGATTAAGCCTCAATGGAAGCATCCTCCTTATCCTTGGTTTCGGCGGCATTGGGCGCAGCCTGGATTTTTGCCAGCAGGCCGGACAAGGCTTCCGGCGTCAGGCCGCACTCGCGCACCATGTAGATGATATCGATGTTCTCCAGCTCCTGAATCTGTTTTTTCAGCTCTGTGTTTCGGGACTGGAGTTTTTCGATTTTCTCCGTGTTTTTCTCCAGTTCGGCACGGAGTTTTTGCAGTTTGGGATTCATAAAATCACGCTCCTTATCAGGGCAGCCGTCCAAAGGTGAAGAAATGGGACTGCCAGTATTGGGTGTCGATGTTTGTGTACGAAATGGGGTCGCCGCAGTGCAGCATTCTGTTATTGCCCACATAGATGCCCACATGGGAGACACCATTTGTCTTGTAGGTGCCCTTGAAGAACACCAGATCACCGGGACGGGCGTTGCTCCGGGACACCGGGGTGCAGAGGTTGTAAAGCCCCTGGGCGCTGGTGCGTCCAACGCTCCAGCCGCTGTGATTGATGACCCAGCAGACAAAGCCGGAACAGTCAAAGGAAGTGCTGGGACTGCTGCCGCCCCAGACATAGGGGTAGCCCAGATATTTTTCCGCTTCCTTTATCATGGCGGCAAATTTGGCATCTTCCAGCGCATCCGGGGGAATGTCGTAGTCCGTATAGCCGTCGATCAGGTGCTTCTGGATGTAGTCGGAATCCGGGAACAGGTCGGGGCGGTTGCCCAGGGTCGCCATGTACAGGGCATACCGTCCCAATGTTTCCTCGTTCATCACATACACAGGGACATGGCTGAGATCAAAGTTTTCCAGCTTGACGGTGACGCTCCTGTAGGTGTAGAGAACCTGGGCTTCATACTCGTATTCCTCCATAATGGGGTCGCCCCACTGGTCATACAGGTAGGCCCCGGTGACGGGATCACGGGCATGGCGTTCCCCGGTGACGGTTTCCGTCCGATAGCGGGTTTCACTCTCCACGGTTTCCGTGAGGATGTACTGCTTGTCAAAGAGCATATCCAGCGTTCCCATGACTTCCTGTAATGTCCACTCGCCGGGGTGCATGGCGGACAGAATCGCCGTCAGCACATAGGGGTCATGCCCGATGTCGTCCAGCTCATAGTGGTACGCATCGTAGTCATGGGTTTGCTCATACCGATCAAGCTGCCGCTGCAATGCCTGTTCCATGGCGCAGTAGGCTGCTTCCGCACCCACAATATCATCGTCTGCGGCGGCATAGCTGCCGGCAGCGATCCCAGCGCCGATGCCCTCCACCATCATGGAACAGGAGGACACGGCATTGAGTAGAAATGCCAGAATCACCAGGATACCGAGGACGGCGGCAAACCCTTTTCGGTGCCGCGCCACGAAGGTTGCCGCCTGTTCCGACTTTTTGGCAGCTTCCTTTGCAGCTCTGGCGCTGCTCTCCACGGTACTGCGTCCGGCTTTCTGGGCAGCATACTGGCGCTTGATGGCCTGCTTCTGACGCCAACGGGAAAGAGGGTTGCTGGTGGGGTGTTCCACCTCCGCTTTCTTTTGCAGGGCGTGGATATTGGCTTTCTCAAGCTGTTTTTCCGCACGTGCAGCGGCACGGTAGGGCTGGAGCTGGGCAGAACGGTATCCCTCCTGAAGAACATGGGCAGAAGAATCCACGGTATCTGCGGCAAAGCCAGCAGCTTCCACACCCACATTGTCATCCTCGGAATCCCGGACTTCCCGGCGAATCTGCCTGCGGACTGCGGCGGCAGGAGCATCGGTGACCTTGAGCCGGGAGGGCGGCTTCTTTTCGGTATCCTCAAAATGGAGCTTCACCTTGATCTTGCCGTTGCTGTTGTCGGCAATCAGCTCCGGCTTGATAACCTTTTTGGTGGGGATTTTTGCCTGGGCTTTTTCTGCCTTGTCAGCAGCCTTTTCCGCTTTCTGAACGGCTTTTCCCATAACGGGGTCGAGCCGCTCTTTATCGGTGAATTGCAGCCGGGATTCACGCAAAAATACCACCTGCCAGAGTTACCGAGGTATGGAGCATCCTCATTCTTCCGCACCCTCCTTCACTTCATTGGGTTTCGTAGTCATAAGGCAGTACAGCTCCGTATCCTTGGGGAAGTTGTCCACAAAGGGCACGATGGTATCGCCGTAGAAAAGCAGACCTTCACCGGCATTGGAATGGGTTACATAGGAGAGCTGGTGGGGAGAAATGCCCAGCTGCTGGGCGAGAATCTTCCGGTCACCGGCGGCTTGGTTGAGCATATAGATGAAGTCCGAATTTTCAAATATGTTCTCAACCTCGCGGCTGGCAAGCAAATCCTTCACATTCTGGGTGATGCCGGTGGGAATTCCGCCCCATTTTCGGAACCGCTTCCAGATTTCCACGGAGTAGGCGGCGGTCTGTTCCTCCTTCAGCAGCAGGTGGAACTCGTCGATGTAGTACCGGGTGGCTTTGCTGGCTTCCCGGTTGATGGTGACGCGGTTCCAGACCTGATCCTGAACAATCAGCATACCGATTTTCTTGAGCTGCTTGCCCAGCTCCTTGATGTCGTAGCACACCACCCGGTTGCTCACATCCACATCGGTCTGGTGATTGAACACATTCAAAGAACCGGTGACATAGATTTCCAGCGCGGTGGCAACAAACTGGGCTTCCTTTTCCTCCTGCCTGCGCAGACAGTCATAGAGATCACCGAGAATAGGCATATTCTCCGGCTTGGGGTCATTGAGATAGTCCTGATACACCATCCGCACACAGCGGTCGATGATGGTTTTCTCCACCGGCTTCAGGCCGTCCTTGCCGCCCACAATCAGCTCACACAGGGAGAGGATAAAGTCCGATTTCAGCGAAAGCGGGTTTTCCTCGTCGCTGTAGTTGAGGTTGATGTCCATGGGGTTGATGTGGTGCTTGGAAGTGGGCGAAATCTTGATGACCTGACCTTCCAGCCGCTGCACCAGCGGGAAGTATTCGCCCTCCGGGTCGCAGATCATAATGTCATCGTCGGTGGCGAGAAACACATTCGAGATTTCCCGCTTGGCGGAGAAGGATTTGCCGCTGTTGTGAACCACCAGCCCGTTTTCCAGCACATAGTTCAGGTGCCGAGGAACAGTCATGTCATAAACAGGAACAAGCTTGGAAAGGGATATGGAAGAAACCTGGGTGACCATATGCCCGCCGCTGAGGCGTGTGCCCTCAAGGATGGTTCCCGCTTCGATGTATTCTCCATCCGCATTCAGAATCAGGTGTGTGCCTGTGCAGCACACCTCTGTTCCATCCGCAAAAGAGAGTTTTTTCAGCTCCTTCGCGTACTTTTCAATGCGGATGTCTCTGGCATACGCATCCACAATCTCACCGGTGGTTTCATCCAGTGCCTTTACCCAGGTTTCTGTGATGCCTGCGGAAACCAGATCGGCAAAGGAAATGGCATCTCCGCTGGCAAGCAGGATACGGGTATCGCCGGAGAAACAGCCGGGGGTGCCGAGAATCAGACCGTTGGGATTTTTCAGCAGCTTCCGATCCACCATGATGATGTTGTTACTTAGGGCGTTGATGCCGTAGTACAGCGCCTCCGGGCTGTCCTGGAACAGTTCCTGGGTGGTGAAGGGAACGAAAATCGCCACGCCGGAGGAGGTCAGACCCCGCTGAATCTCAATCTGATTCAGCCCCAGGGGCAGGCTGCTGACCATGCCTTCTTCCTGCTGATAGTCCAGCGCCGTGATGCTGCAATTATATTTCTGGGCAATGGAATTGGTCTGAAACACATTGTTGTCCAGCTGCCGCTTGGTGTCGGCGGTGTTGAGGATCAGGAAGGTGACCAGAAACATACGCTGATTCCGGCTTTGCAGATCGGACAGCAGCTTTTTGGCTTCGGCCCCGTAGGTGGCAAGGTCGGAGGGAATTATATCCATGTCATATCCGGCACGGACGGCCTTTTTCTGTTCCTCAATCTTACTCTTGTCCAGATCGGTGATGGTGCGCTTGATGGTCTTGATGGCGCTGACCTGATCCACGGACTGCACATGGATATTGACCACAATGTTGCTTTCAATATCCAGAAAGTCTTTGAGAATCCGGTCACTCAGCTCCGGGGCCAGAATTTGCAGAAAGCTGACGGAAGCGAACTTTTTGCCCATGCGGAAGTCCTTTGCGCGGCTGAACAGGAAGGAGCTGGGGGCAATGTAATCCTTGGTGGACAGCCCGGAGCGGGGCAGATCTTCCCAGCGGAAAGTAAAAGGCTCCGGCGTGTCCATGCGGAGAATGTCATGGAGAATCCGGAGCCGTTCCTGTCCGTTCAGCACCTCGGCGCTGACGCCCAGCCGTTTGAAGTTGTTGAGGATGTCCGTTTCGATTCTTTCCAGCCGGGGCTTTGCAGAGCGGATGTTGTCGGCATCGATGCCGAAGGTGAGATACTTGGTCTTTACAATGCCGTTGTTGCCCTTTGCCTGCTGCTCCTGGATGATTTTGGACAGCTCCCGCTGGATGCTTTCAAATTGATCCGAACGCAGCGGGATTGCCCGGACGAAAGACTCCCGGAGGGCGGTCAGATTCACGAAGGAAAACTGGAACTTGATGGAGCTGTCAAAGTAATTGAGGAAATCACACCAGCCGTCGAAGATGGCCTGCTTGTCCTCGTTGTCCGAGAGCTGGTAGTTGATGTCCCGGAACTGGATGGTTTTGGTAAAGTGGGTGGGCGTCACCTGACAGATTCCGTCTACACGGATTTGCAGGTAGGGAATGCTGTCCTGCGCGGACATTTCCTTCTTATCTGTCCGCTTTGCCCTTGCGATTGCTGTCTTGACCTCTTTTTGCTGTGCGCGGGACAGCTTTCTTTGGGTGGACAATCCGATATACCTCCTTGTCTAACTGGTTTTGCCGTGCGATAACGGCATAGAAATTGTTGGTTTTGTAGGGGCGCTTTTTGGGGCGAAGCACCAGCACCCGAATCATGTTTCGGATGATGACCTCCAGATGCTGCCCGTTCTTCTCGTACAGAGCGAACAGAAAGGCAGGCAGCATGGTGAGGATCATCAGCATGGCGGCAGAGGAATTGCCCAGCGGCTCCTTGGTTGCGAAATACAGAGGGACGCCAATGAGCAGGCCGAGGCTGAAACAGATCAGCTGCCGTTTGGTCAGGTTGAAAAGAACCTTGCTTTTGACTTTGGTAAGGTCTTTGGGGACGGTTACATAGGGCATTTTGCTACCTCCTTAATGGGCATTGAATACGGAGCGGGCAAGGCTGCTGGTTTTGAACAGGCAGAAGCAGAGCAGCACCGTGTAGCCCATGCAGGTCCAGATGGCGTTGCTGATGTCCCCGGACACGGAGATGTTCTGCACCAGCACCGAGTAGATCGCCACACAGACCATAATGAGGAACGCCTGAAAGCCCAGGGCAAACAGGGTGCGCAGATAGTTCTGTCCCATCTGACCCCATTCCCGGTTTGCCATGGTCGCCATGGGAATGGGAGCCACAGAAGTCACCAGATAGACCTCAATCATGCGCCCGTTGATGACAATGAAAATGCAGATGGTGATGGCCCAGGTGCAGATACCCACGAACAGGGACTGAAACCAAAGCCCCAGCAGCGGCCCCACATCCATTTCCATGAGCCTGCTTTCCAAATTCGTGACCACCGAGGAAATGTCGATGCTGGTATTTCCGATCATCACCCCGGCAGCGCCGTTGACAACGCTCTGGGCAGCATCGAAGATGCCCATGACGATGGTCCAGGTGTTGGACACAATCAGGACTGCGGCAGCACTCTTGAACACCCACTTAAAAAACATCCAGGTGTCCACATCGTTCAGGTTATTGCGGTCTGTAATGAGCTGGATCAGCTCCAGGGTCATGACGATTGCCAGAATCGCTCCGGCCAGGGGGAGAATCACATTATTGGAAAGGTTCTGAATCATGTTGAAGATGCCGCTGTTCCACGCCTGCGGGGTCAGACCAACCTGACCGGCGATTTCTCCAATCTGCGCATTGGTGGAATCGAACATCCCGGACAGGTTGCTGACGATACCGCTGACAAGCACTTCCTTCAGCCAGTCTGTTATGCTGTTCCAGATAAAATCCATTGTGTTACCTCCGATCTATCAAGGAATTGAGACTGGGGAGGATTCCACACGCTCACAGTAAACCACATACCGCTGCCTGCCGCCGGAAGCATAGGGGTGACAGGTCAGCAGGGTCAGCAGCTCCCGCCCGGGCTGAATCAGGATTTCCGTTACATCGTGGGGGTCAATGATCTTGATTTCGCAGACCCGGTAGGTCAGCTCCTCCCAGAGGTTCGTGACGGAAACCAGATCACCCACCTTTAACTTATCGATGTAACGAAAGTAGCTGGCACCGTTGTACCCCCGGTGTCCTGCAATGACGCAGTTGGTGTTTTCCCCGCCGATGGGCAGGCTGGTCTGGCTGAGGTGGGCAGTACCATCCGCCATGTGCTGTTCCGTTGCCCCCAGAAAGATGGGCATTTCCAGCTCCATGGCCGGGATGGAGATTACCCCGAACACTTCATCTGCAAGACCGTACTGCGTCAAAGTAAAGCTGGGCTTCTGGTAATCATACTCGCAGGACAGCCCTGCCTGTCCCTGAGTGTAGATGGTTTCGTTGTAACGGTTCATGTCCTCCCAAAGCGCGGCATAAGGTCGGGTTTCCTCCGGCTCCGGGGTATCTACGGAAACAATGACATCGTCAGCGGGCTTGGTTTCGCCACGATTCAGAAAGCCCTGGGCATCCATAGTGATCTGCTTGTCAACCACAGCCCCCCGGAGATAAGGATATAGAAAGATGGCAAGCCCAGCGGCGAACAGGAACAGCACCAAGAGGAGCGCCAGAGAGCGGAGCTTACCCCTTCTCATAGCGACCACCTCCGGCAAAATTCTGGTAGATATACACCCCGACACCGATCAGCAGAAGCAGGAGCAGAACTGCGGCAGCACCCCAGAGAAGCCCCTCAATGTATTTCTGTTCCCAGGTGGACTTTGCGGGTTCTTCTTCTGCAGTTTCTTCCACCAGAAGCTCCGCCTCCTCATAGGGAATCCGGGAACCACGCACCAGCAGCCGGTGGGTGTTCACCCCATAGGGGGTGCAGGTGACAAGGGTACACAAATCCTCGCCGGGAGCAATCCCCAGCAAGCTGGTGTCATAGGGCAGCACAGTATTGATTTCGGCTACTTGGTATGCAAGTGTGTCGTTCAGAATGTGTAGGTAAAACACATCCCCAACAATCAACTGCTCCAGATCGGTGAACATCTTCTGGGATGCCATGCCGCTGTGCCCGGAGAGAATCGTGTGGGTGCTTTCCCCGCCCACCGGGAGGGAGCTGCCCAGCAGATGCCCAATACCCCGTTCCAGAGAATCATTTTCCGTTCCGTGATAGATGGGCAGATTCACGCTGATTTTGGGAATCTCCACATAGCCCATGATGCCATTCCCGGCGAGATTGAGCTGGCTGTCATAGTCTGCCGATGCTGCCAGCAAGCCCTCCTGACTGTAAGCATCCTGTGTCGCAGCGCCGGGAATCAGGGAATGATTGTAAATATCCGCCTGTGCTTTCGCTTCCCGCAGTGCGGAATCGTCAATCTGCTCCATAACCTCCTGATAGGCGGTTTGAATTTGGGAGGCATACTTCTGGTTTACATAATTACTGATAACAGGATACAAGGTCAGCCCCAGCGCCAGCAGGAACGCCATGACCGCCAGGGCGATTGTGATACGCTTTTGCTTCGTATGGAACCCTCCTTTTTGGGGAAAGCCCCGGAGGAAGAAACCTCCGGGGCGGGATGAAATCAGACGGAACGCTTCTTGCGGCTTACCAGGACGATGACAGAGGCTGCACCAGCCATCAGCAGGATGCCAATGACGGTAAACATCATGGTGCCATTGTCACCGGTCTTGGGCAGGTCAAAGCCGCGGGTGTTCACCACGGTCAGGGGCGCTTCGGCATTCACGCTGCCGTTATCCTCCAGCATGGTGACCTTCTTGTCGTCTACGGTAGCGGAAGCGGTCAGCAGCTTGTGTTCCAGATGTTTCTGGGGCATATTGTGGAGGTCGCCGTTGTCGTGGATAATGGTGGCATACCAGGGATCGTTCTGGATCAGTCCCAGCACATCCGTGCCATAGATGGTGCAGGAAGCGTCGGTATTCTTCTGGGAGATCGCCACATCAATGCCCTGTTTCAGCATGACATAGCCGTTGTCGGTACGAACCTCGGTCAGGGTGTAGGTGTCATCCTCCAGACCCTTTACAATGATTCTTCCCTGGGCATCGGCGGTCTTGATGGGAACAAAGTGAGTGGCGTCCGCCTTGTCGGTCACATGATCCACCACATAGTAAATGCCCTCGGTCTCGTTCAGTTCAGCCTTCACAAAGTAGTTGTCAGTCTTGTTCTGAATCAGGAACTCCACCTTGGAGAAATCGCCCTTGCCGTCGCTGAACAGTTTGGTCAGGTCAATGCCGTAGGTGAACACATGGCAGTCATCCACCTGGGTGTCGTAGTAATTCTGGGAGCTGCGCTTCCAGGTCAGCACAACCTTGTTGTCATTGCCCTTGTCACCAAACACAAGGTCACTGCTGCTGTCCATCTTGGCGGCATAGGTTATGCGCAGAGTGCAGTCGGAGTAGCCGGAATTGACCATGGAAGCGCCGGAATAAACAGCCTTGGAGGTGTTGATCTCAGTCAGACCGGCAGTGGTCATTTCGATGGTCATAACGGATTCCCCGGCATCGGTGGTGTTGTAGGCAACGGTAAATTTGCCGTCAGCCTCCGACCACTTGACAACGGAATCGGTGCAGGCGGCATCTGTGAAGAACTCCAGAACCACATCGCCCTTGTTGTAGGTCAGGCCCTTGGAGAGGGTATCGACAAAGGTGTAGCAGGACAGGTAGGTGCTTTCGGAGGTGATGGAGGGCAGGGTGGAAATGATCTGGTAGTCAATGGTATCGCCAGCGGAAGCGGTGCCGATGTGGGCATAGGCATCGGTCTTGCCGGTGTCGTTCTTGTTTTCACGCAGGGTCTTTTCCAGAGAGGGAATGCCGGTCAGATTCTTGGGGTACAGGGTGATGTCGTAAATCCAGCGGGTGCCGCCGTCCGTGGCGTTGGTGCCGTTGACAGAGGTCATGGGCACAGATACCAGAAAGGGATCGGTGGTGGACACGACCATTTCGGGAACCTTGGTTTCCACGACCAGATACAGACCCAGATTCAGGTTTTCTGCCTTGGTCTTGCCGTAGGCATCGGTCAGAGGCATGGCAGCGCCGCCGTTTGCGGAGATGTAAGCTTCCAACGCATTTTTCACTACGGTAGAATTGGATTCCAGAGCCGCAGCCAGAGCGTCGATCAGCACATCGGACTGATAGTAATACTTGGTGGAATCCAGAGTGTCCGCATTGGTGTAGCGCTGTGCGCCGTCCGCCAAATTCAGGGCTTTCAGAAAATCCGCACCCTTGGTCTTGTCGATGGCATACAGAATCTCCACATGGCTGTCGGTGCGGCTGTCATTTTCGGACTCGGAGAACTGGACAATATCCGCAACCTTGAGGTAACTGAACTCCACGCCCTTGATGGCATAGCCGTAGCCGGTTTCGCCATTACCCAGGGTGGAGTTACCGCCGCCCAGCACATCGTTGACACCGGTCTGGTCGAACACGCCGGTGGACACATAGGAGGAATCCCACACGCCGTCCTTTTCGGCGTTGGTGAGATCGTACTTGTAGATGGTCAGGGAGCCGGTTCTGGATTCATCGATGGGAGCGTCCTCCAATTCGGCGGCGGAGACAGCGACGGGGAAGCAAAGCAGCATGGTCAGAGCCAGCAACAGGGAGAAAATTTTGGTAACGTGTTTCATTTCGCATTTTCCTTTCTTAATTCAAAATAGTTGTTGTTTTGAGGCTTTTGAAAAACGATGGGCATGAAAAAAACCAGGGCTGATCCCTGGCATGGTTGGTATTGGGCATGAATTACTCCTTTTTCTTATGAATAATCAGCAGTCCCAGACAGCAGATGGCTGAGATCATGCTGAGAACTCTGAGAACCAGCCCGGTGCTGGCCCCGGTGTCGGGCATGGTGAAGGTACGGGCGTTGGTGACGCGAACCGTGATGGAAAGATCGTCAGCAGGCAGTTCCCCCTCATAGGCGGCTTTTTCCAGCAGCTTATACCCATCCGGGGCTTTGGTTTCCGTCAGGCGGTACTGTAGGCCCGGATAGAGATTGCCCCATTCCAGAATGCCGTCTGCATCAGTGGTCAGGCTCCCGTCCGTTACATCGGGATTAGAGCAGCCACCCCGGACGATGGTTTCGGAGTATGTCACGGGATACCACAGGGAACCCTCCGCGCTCCATTCCAGCCGGAAGGTGGCTCCCGCCAGAGGACTGCCGGTAATGTCGATCTTCTCCACAGTAACCTTGCCAGTGCGCAGCGCATTGACAAAAGCTACCTCGGCTATTTCACCCTGGGTGATGGTGACGGTCTGGGGGTTATCGCCCTTGCACTCATACAGGCTGTTCTCTGGCAGAAGTTCTTCTACCGTGTACTGTCCGGGCAGCAGATTCCCGGTCAGGATAATGCCGTCCTCGTCGGTGGCAAAGGGAGAACCATCCAGAACCTTTCCTTCGGCGTCCGTGATCTTGAACTGCCAGCCCTCAACGCTGCCGTCACCCTCCACGGTCTTTGTGACCTTCAACTTGCCGTACTGGACATTGGTGAAGGTGATGGACACATCCTCATGGGACTTGATTTCAAATTTCTGGACGGTTTCATCCACCATCCAGTATTCATCCTCGAACCGCCCATACTCGTCACCAGTTTCCTTTGCCCAATAGGTTCCGGGGTCAAGGTAGTAACCAGCCTTGCCGTCTGCATTGGTAATAAGGGTGCCGACCTTCTGGGTGCAGGCTTCATCTGTATAGACTGTGATGTGCCAGCCCTCCACCGATTCGTCGGTATTGGTCTTTTTATAGAACCAGACCAGACCCTGTTCCTTGTTGAGCCATGTGTCCACGGTGGTTTCACCGGCTTTCACGGTCACATCATGGAAACCCAGCTCTGTGAGCCAATAATTGTCCTCCGTGGGCAGCTCCACAACCGTGTACCGTCCCAACGGCAGATTGTCTGTGCAGGCATAGCCATTGTCATCTGTGGTGAAGTCTCCGTAGGAGTTTCCATCGGAATCTTTCACCCGAAATGTCCAGCCGCCAAGCTGATTGCCGGTGTTGGTGGTTTTCCTGAACTCAATGCGTCCGTAATGGGTGTTGGTGAAGGTGACTTCTGCGGTCTTGCCAACGGATACTGTGACAGACCTCACAGCGGTATCAAATTCCCAATAAGGATCGTCCGTGGGAATCTCTTTCCCAAAATAGGTTCCCTTCTGCAAGCCAGAAACCGTTACCGTGCCATCTGCCCCGGTGGTGAAGGGGGAGCCAGCCACGGCGTTGGTGCAGTCAGCGTCCGTATACAGCCCAATCTGCCAGCCACTCAGGTTTGCACCTGTGTTCGTGGACTTAATCAGCTTCACGCTGCCAGTGTTCAGCTTGTTTGTGAAACTGACAGATGCCGTGGCACCTGCGGTCACAGTCACCGCCTGCGGGTTAGTGCTGGAGCAGTAGTACAGAGCATTGATAGCAATGTCCGTATGTCCCAGTTCCTTGATATAGTAAGTGCCGGGGGTAAGCCCAGTGACGGAGATTTTGCCGCTGGCGTTGGTGCTGTGCGGCCCGGAAACCAGGGTGGTGCAGGCAGAATTGGAGTAAAACCCGAACTGCCAGCCGGAGAGATTCTGCCCGTCCTCTGTGGTTTTGGTCAGGCTGATGCCGCCTGTATTCAATTTGTTTGTGAAGCTGACTGTGGTTGTGGAACCGGCAGTTACGGTCACTTTTCGCGGATTGGTGCTGGAACAATAGTACATTGCATTGATGGTACTGTCGTTGTGCCCCAGCTCTTTCACATAGTAAGTGCCAGCGGTCAGCCCGGTAATGGAAATCTTGCCGCTACTGTTGGTGGTGTAAGGACCCGCCGCAAGGCTGGTGCAGGCAGAATTGGTGTACACGCCAAACCGCCAGCCGGAAAGATTCTGCCCGTCCTCTGTGGTCTTGGTCAGGCTGATGGTTCCCGGATCAGGGGCTTTCAGCTTGAAATAGGCATTGAGACTGCCGCTGGAAGCGCTGGCAAGGGATACCGTCGTCTGATAGCTGGAACCTGACATATACCACAGGTTATAGGTGGAGCTGGAAGCAGAGGGCAGATACCGGGTGGCCTTGTACACAGTGGAGGAAGAAATCGTCCCGGTCTGGGTAATATACAGGGTACTGCCGCTTTTGTAGAACTCCGCTCCATTTCCGTCTGTGAAAGAGAAGTTGGACAGAACGCCGTTGCTGTCATAGACGCTGGTTTCTTCTCCCGTCAGGCTGATGGTAGGCGCGCTGCTACTGGATGCGGAAGTAAAGCTGGGAATCTTCTTTGCTGCCTGGATTGCATCCACAAGCGCATTGTAGTTGGGAGCGAAATACGGAACACTTGCAGCTCCGGCATTGTAGAAAATATCGCCGGAGGTGCCGCACTCGTTCGTGGAATTGCTCTCAAATGTGGTGGGATTCCGCAGGCCGCAGACGATCTCGTAAATGAGGAACTGAGTTGCGATTCTCAGCGGCACATTGGGATTATTGTCCTTTTTCGTGGTGGTCACGCTGATAGAGTGGTTCCACATCTGATCGCTGTAAAGCAGGATCAGGCCAATGGCTTCCCTTCGAGCGGCGGGCAGAGCGTACCACACACTGCTGCCGGTGGTGCTGCCGCTGCCGTCCAGCGTCACATCCCGGTCAACGGAGTTGCCGGAGGTGCTGGCTGCATAGCTGCGCCAAGGCTCAATGCAGTACAGCGGATTGTCGGGATAGGGCACACCGCCATACCGGGCAAAGTGCCAACCAAGGTTTTTGATGTATGCTGTCCGAGTAGTGCCGGAGCCATTGGGTTTGTAGGCGCAGGCTACCTGTGAGTTGAGGACGGTTGTGTAGTTTCCGTTATCAGCAAAGTCAAACAGCATAATGCTTTTCTGGGTGCTGCCAATCGCCCAAGTGGATGTGCCGTTGGGCATTGCTTCCATAATACCGGGACCGTCCTGGGGGACATCCTCAGAAGGCGGTTCCGTGCTTTCAGCATCAGGAATGGATTCTTCCGGCGGGGAATCCTCCGCAGGCGGTTCCTCTGGGGCAGGTTCTTCCGTTGGCGTGGTGTCCTCCGTGGTGGGGGGAGCTGTTTCTTCTGTCACATCTGTCGGTATATCCGTTCCCGGCGTGTCCGCTTCCGCAGCAGACACACCGGGGATCAGGCCAAAACACAGCACCAGCACCAACAGGAGGGAAATGATTCTCCGAAGGTGATTCATGGGTTAGCTCCTTTCTTTTGAATGGAAAAGCGTCTGCCCAGGGCAGGCAGACGCTGGGGATATTCCGGCTTACACCGTGATGAGGGTTGCCAGCTGGGGGATCAGCACCAGACCGATGATGGCGATGCCCGCGCCAGCCATGAGCTGCTTCACGCCCTGGCTCTTGGCACCGGGGTTATCGTTGCCGTAGCCTTCCAGCAGATTGATGCCGCCCCACGCGCAGACGCCGCCGCCCAGAGCAACCACCAGCGTACCCAGAATATCGATTGCAGAATTGAAAAATGCCATATAAGTGTACCTCCAAAATTTTTGAAAAGATTTTAGAAGGGACACTTCACGCTTGACTTCTCTGAACCTTTCTATAGATTCTGCCCGGTCAGGCAGTTGTGCCGGACGGATTTGCTTCATACACCTCGCAGACTTCGTCCGGTTTCAGTCGGAGGCGGTGGGACAGGAAACGCTCTATGTCCAATTCGTTTCGCTTGTCAAAGTCGGATGTGAACTTATAGTTGGGGTGCTTGGTGATATCGTATTTGTTGGACAGAAACGGGCGGACGCCCCGAAGCTGCAAAACGCACTTCCCGCCGTCCATGACAGCCAGCTCGTCCTGGCTCATAAGCTCCTTGCCCAGTTTCTGATAGTTGAGGGAATGGGAAACCTCCCGCCCACGGCTCTCTCCCGTGTTGAAGGTATCGATTGTTTCTTTCCCCAGCGCGGCGGACAGCTCCTTCAGGGTGGTCGGCTCCTTGCCGCCCAGGAAAATGGAGGTATCCATATTGCCGATGATGGTGTCGGCGTTGTCCTTATAGATTGCCTTGAGCTGGGACTGGGCTTGCAGCACCAGACAGCAGGAAATCTCACGGGAGCGGATGGTTGCCACCAGCTTTTCAAGCCTTGGAATCTGACCGATGTTTGCCGCCTCATCAATGAGACAGCGGACATGAACAGGAAGCCTGCCGCCGTACACATCGTCCGCCTTTTCACACAGCAAATTGAACAGCTGAGTGTAGCAAAGGGAAATGAGGAAATTGAAGGTATCGTCGGTGTCCGACATGATGATGAACAGGGCGGTCTTGCGATCTCCCAGGGTGTCCAGCTCCAGCTCGTCATAGGCGGTCAGATCACGCAGCTCCTGAATATCGAAGGGAGCCAGCCGCGCGCCGCAGCTAATCAGAATCGACTTAGCTGTTTTGCCGGCGGCTAATTTGTATTTCTTATACTGCCGGACAGCGAAGTGCTGGGGCTTTTCCTTTTCCAGCTCCGCGAACATCATATCAACCGGATTCTGAAATTCCTCGTCATCCTCCCGAACCTCCATTGCGTTGATGAACTCAATGAGGGTGGAGAAGTTCTGCTCCTCCACCGGGGCTTCATAGTGGATGTAGCCAATGAGCGCCGTGTACAGCAGGGTTTCTGCCTATAGTGATAGGTAATCCTTTGAAGTTATCGCCGGATTTTCCCCCACTTCACACCGGACGTGCGACTTTCACCGCATCCGGCGTTCCATCGATTGTTTTCACAAGCATTTAATCAATCTCCAAATGAAATACTATTATTCTATTGCGGACAAACCAGCCCGCTCACGCAGACTGCTCACTTTTAACTTCAGTTCCTTTGTTGTTTTGAGAGTATCAGCTATCGCTTTCAGCTCATTCATCGGGCGTCTTTGCAGAAGCGGAAAGAATCTCCTGTGGAACAAAATCATGTTTTGATAGCGTTCCCTGCCGCCAAATTCTGCCGGAGTTTTCAGCCAGCATACGATGTCAGCCGCATTTTCAAAGAGTTCTCCACTTAGCGCACATTTTCCACGTTGAGCAGAGAATAATGAAATCCTGCTGTCTGTGAGTTCTGTGCTTCGACCCATAGACGGTTGATTTCTCAAACCCGCCAGAACAAATGAGTTCAGGCTTAGGTTTGTGTGTATCAATGCCCGTCCATCGGCCGTATAACTGCATACCGCTGTTTTCTTTGCCATCGGTATCTTGTTCTTGATATATGCGATAGGGTAGATAGGTTGGTCGATTCCTGATACATACCGTACCATTGCCGACTTACCGAACCGCTCCTTTTCGCTCTCGGTCATTGCACCGCCTTCTCGAACAAGTTTGCACCCGGTTTCTGTATTGAGCCGGTTAGTTAAAACTGTCATGACCTGCCTGTGGATTTTTCTGCAATCAATACTGACACAGGTAGCAAGCTGAAAATAATTCTGTATTCCCAGAACCATTGAATTGAACAGCCTTATCTCGTCTAAAGGTCTTTTTCCTTTGGACGGTCTGGCAATCCGCTTCGCTTGTTCCACCAGCTTTTGCTTTTCCAGTTCCAACTTTTTGTCACAGATATGAGATTGCACAGCGTACCTACCGCTTTTTGGTCTGACCCGTATCTTGAATCCGAGAAACTCTGAATAGCGTTTTCTGACATTGACTATCCTTGTTTTCTCCGGCGATACTTCAAGCCTTAGCCTCTCAGTTATCCACGCTGTTACAGCTTCTTTTGTTCTCAAAGCGTCCTCTTTATTCCGACAGAAGATTCTGAAATCATCTGCATATCTCACGATGTACATTTCTTTCAGTCCCGTTTTCCTCATTTTGAGAAATGCCTTGCTCCGGTCAAAAGTAATCGAGTTTCTGATTTTCCTCTCATACCCGTATTCCTTTACAAGAGGGTGGTTCTGCCATTGGCTCTCTACCCAGTTATCCAGTTCATTCAGCACGATATTCGCAAGTAGCGGTGAAATGATACCACCTTGCGGTGTGCCTTTGTCTGGAATGAGGGTAGTGCCATCTGGCATTCTAATCGGTGCTTTCAGAATCCGCTTGATAATAAAAATCAACTGTTTGTCGTGTATTCCCAAAGCCCATATCTGCCGCACCAGCTTACTGTGATTTACATTATCGAAAAAGCCCTTTATATCAAACTCAATCACATAATGCAGATTCATTCGCTGGAGCATGGTATAGGTTCTCTGCATGGCGTGTTCTACGGAGCGGTTCGGGCGAAAGCCGTAGCTATTGTCGCTGAATTTCGCTTCGCAGATAGGCTCCATGACCTGCTTGATACATTGCTGTACCAGCCTGTCCCAGATACAAGGAATACCCAACGGGCGGGTCTTGCCGTTTGGCTTCGGAATGTCTTTACGCCTGACCGGTTTTGGTCGGTATCCGTGATGACTTCCTGTGACAATAAACCTCACTTTCTCCACAACTGTTTCGGGCGGTAAACACCCGATGTCACTGATGTTTCTGTTGTCTGTTCCTGCTGTGTAGCTTCCTCCGTTTGCTTTGATGTTCCGATATGCCAGAAGAATGTTATCCCGGCTTAGGATTATATCCATAAGGTCGGTAAAGTTGTCTCCGTCCAGACTTCGGCGATAGAGTTCGTCAAAAACTGGCTGCATACCGTAATACTCGGCGTGCCGTAAATCGTCTACACATAGATTTTTGCTTTTCTTTGGCATAAGGCATCACCTCCTTTTACGAAAGTGACCCTTTTGGTCTTACTCGAATCCTTATGTTGGATTGAATAATGCCTGTTTATCTCAACCGACTTGTGGCCATTCCTCCGTAGCTCACATAACGCAAGCACATCATAGGTTCGACCACTGCTTTTCAGCAGCAGTTCGTCTGCTTATTGTTCTTCGTCAGATTATTCCTTGCGGAATCTGCTGCCTTTCCTCGTTCCGATAGTTCTATCTGTACATACATACCCTTAGGTTCCTGCTATAGACCTGTCGGCTTGCCTGTGCCTGTAACACAGCATGGTCGTTCGTAGGGCAAATTTCTACTGAACCACACCGACTGCGCTTTAACGCACCCACGCATTTCTGCGTGGTCTTCTTTTAGACCTGTACATTCGCAGGTTCGTCAGTCCGCCCGCCAAAGCGAACATTCTAACCATAGGTATCTTATAGACCCTCGGCCTATAGGTAACACAGTCTGCCGCCAGACCGCTTTCGACCACTTTTGGCAGTGGTTACGGTTACTCTCAGCCTTTGTCATGGGGCTTCGTACAAAAGCCATTACAGCTAATGCACGCCCATCAAGGGTAGGCGTTTCAGGGCGTTACCCCGTCATTCCACCTATCAAACTATCAGTTCTCCGAACAACGGAAAACCGTTGCCCGTGCGCAGACTTTTTACCGCCTGCGAACGAGTCGCACTGACCCAGAAATCATCCCCGGCTTTGCCCTCGCCCTTGGTGTTGGCGATCAGCGCTGTCACCACTTTCAAAATGTCCTTTTCACTGTGGATGTAGGCGAAGGGGTTGTAGTGCATGGACTTTTTGAAGTTGATGGTGTTCAAGATTTTCAGCCGGTAGCCGAAATGCAGAAGCATTTTTCCACATTCGTTGACGATGCCGCCTTTTGGATCAGTAACCACGAAGCTGACCGGGTACTTTTTGGAAGTACACTGCATCAGATTGGGTTTCAACCAAAACCGGGTCTTGCCGGAGCCGGAGCCGCCGATGATAAGGACATTCTTATTTCTGGCAGTTTTGGGGTCTGCAGGACGGTTGTTCATAGTCAGGCTCTCCGTCTGGGTGAGGATGATGTTGTTTTCAAACACCGGGTCAACATAGGGGCGGATGTCCTTTGCTGTACCCCACCGGGCAGAGCCGTATTCCATGTTCTTGCGGAACTTTTTGGCGTTTTTGCCCTTCACATAGACCCCCAACTTCATAGCGGCGGCAATGGCAATGCCAACGCAGAGATCTGCGGGGTGGAAGCTGGGCAGCGGAACCGAAAAGGCGGCGGACAGCCCCTCCATGAAGTGCAGGAACTTTCCGGCGAAATCAGCACCTGGAGCCAACCGTGCAGCCTGCCCCAGTTTAGTGCAGAACAGAGCGATGAACACATAGGGCAGGTTCGGCAGCAGGACTTTCTTCCAGTTTACCTGCTTCATCGTTCCAGCTCCTTTTTCTTCGTCCGATCCACCACGGCGGACTGGATCAGCGCCTTGAACTGTTCCAGCTTGGCAAGGACAGAGGGGCGGGACTTCTTATTCACGATCTGCTCCGTATACTCCTTGAAAGCGGCTGTCATGGCATCGGCATCCTGACCTTTGAAGAAAATCAGGTAACGATCCTGTCCCTTCGCCTTGAAGGGGGCAAAATCAATGCCATACTTCCGGGCAATCCGGTTGAAGGAACCGATATTCTGGTCTGTGACCTCCACGCTCTGCAGGCCCCGATTCTGGGCGGCGAGCTTTTTAACGGTCATTTTCCCGTGGGGCTGCCTGGCCTGATGACGGGTTTTCATCTGGGCAAGAAATTTGCTGAGCGCTTTGCGCAGCTCCTGCTCTGTCAGCTTGGTGCAGTTGACGATCAGAGTGACGACTTTTTGCTCCACTTCTTCCTGCATGAAAAATCACGCTCCTTTCCACGAAATTGCAGGGAGAAGGTAATCCCTGCTAGGGCGGAACCACCAGACGGTGCAGCAGAATTTTCAGATTCATGGAACCTCCTTTACCGAAGCTGGTCTTTATGGTCGTAGATCAGATTTCCCCGAAGGACCCTGGCATGGGACAGAATCTGGATGTTCCCGTACTTTTCATTCTCCAATGCTTTCTGATAGCCCTTTTCGGAGAGGAACAGGCGCATCCTGTCGCCCTTATCACCCACCGGGGAATCGTGGGTCAGAACATGGAAGATAATCATGTGCCGGGTCTTTTCGTCAAACCGTGCCAAGTCCATGTAGTCATGCCCCTTGTAATTCTGGGCACTGGCCTGAATCCGGGCTTCCTCCATCCGCTGGGCAATGGTTTTTCCGTTACTCACAATGCTTTTCTCCTTTCTCCCATCGCTCGGGCATGAAAAAAGCGGTTCAGAACGAGCCGCCAAAATCGCTGTTTGCCTGCATGGTGTAGTAGCTGTCCAGGGTGGAAACGGCATTGAACAGCGCCGCCAGAAGATAGGCTTTGGTATTTCGCACCTGGGTGTGATTATCCCGGATGCCGTCGCAGACACGCTCAATGTGCATGGATGTAATTTGGGAGAATCGATCCTGAACATAGGCGGTGGCGTATTCCGCTTCTCTGCCAATGCGGATTGTGGGGCTGCGATTCATGGAAACCTCCAGCATGATCTCCACAAGCTCATCGAGTTGCTCTCGGCTGTACCGCTCCAACATAATCTCATACTCTATCTGCTCTCTGATCTTTTCTCTTTCTGTCCTTCCGTCTGTCAGCGGAGCCTGTCTGTTTACCGGAATTGCCCCCGTAGAAGGAAAGAATGAATCTTTACTTGATAGATCAGTAATTGATTTTTCTGTAATTGATTCTTGTATATTTAATTGGGCGGGATTTTCCTGTCCAGGTTCCTCCTGTTCAGGAATTGCCTGTTCAGGGAAAGCCTGTTCAGGAATATCCAAAACAGGATAATCCAAGACTGGCTTTTCCCGTTTAGGTGGGGTCCCGGCTTTTGCAGAGCTGTCGGGCAGCGCGGATTCCTCCGAAGACGCTGTGCGGACAGGCTTTTCCAGAATCGTATACTCGATCTCTGTGAGATGCCCCAGCTCATTTCTGAGCCGCCTGCGCTGGACATATCCGGCTTTTTCCAGCTCTTTCACCGTGGAACAGATGCTGTCCACACCGTCCTTGCAGATGCAGGCAAGCCCCTTGGTGGTGTAGTCCCAGCCCTCCGGCAGGGAGAGCATCAGGGATAGCAGCCCCTTGGCTTTGAGGGAAAGAGATATATCCCGAAGGTGATAGTTTGCCATCACGGTATAATTTTTGTTCTTTTCAATGCGAAATACAGCCATTTGCTTTACCTCCAAAATGCACGGAGGGCATGAATCTGCATTCATGCCCTCCCATGCAAAGCGTTTTTCTAAGCGTTCTGCGCTCCAATCTTATTAAATTTTGATAGTCATTCTGTACCGGGAATTTACGGTTCGTAAATGATCGCCTTCAGCGCAGCGTCAAGTTCTTCATCGCCGCAGTCCTGGTACTTATCGATCAGAGCCTGCCACAGCTCCAGAATGTTCACAGGAACCAGGTGGGCAGGCCATTCGTCACCTTTGTATTCCCGATATTCGGTGATATAGCTGGCAGCGGAGTTGAGGACACGGAAGCAGGAGACGGCAGCGATGGTCATATCCTCCAGCAGCCAAAGCTCATTGGAGTAGGAAGTGGAGAGGTTATCATCGCCCAGCGGTTCCCCCTCGTCACTCCAAATCAGCGTTGCATGCGCCGGGAACAGCTTGGTGCTGTGATACTGGTGGGAATCGCAGATACCGCCCCCGGCGCAGCAGACATAGACGGGTTCCGCTGTGTCGCACAGGACACTGTACAGCTGCTTATAATTCAGGCTGCATACCAGCCGCTCGATTTCGCCGGGGGTGTAGCAGAATTTCTCGCCCTCACTGCGAAAGAGGGTGCGAATGCTTTCGTGCAGTTTTTCAATTTTGTTCATGGAAATAAACCTCCTGTCAATGATTATTTGTGCTTGTGCTTTCTGCGCCGGGGGGAATCCGGCTCGGAACAGCCCACCACGATTTCTTCGTGATGAACGATCCGAAGCAGCCCATCGGCTTCCGCCTTGCG
This sequence comes from uncultured Oscillospiraceae bacterium, assembly GCA_944382965.1. Classification (GTDB taxonomy): domain Bacteria; phylum Bacillota; class Clostridia; order Oscillospirales; family Oscillospiraceae; genus Faecousia. Next base: position 52,378 of record CALWOA010000002.1, read on the forward strand.
GATCATTTCGTAAACCGGGGCCGAAACATAGAGCCGAACCCGGTGATGCTCTTTTTCCACCAGATCATCGAATATGACCATGTGGCGAACATCGCTGCGGTAGCGATGGAGGGAATAGAGAGGGTGACCGTCAGTAACGCCGAAATCACGGCTCATGGGAAAAGTCTCCTTTCAGATGGAATGCGGCGGTGCCATATTTGGCAATCAGAAGGGCGTTCATAATCAGCCGGAACGCTTCATCGTCGATTGTCATAGGATCGGCAAGCTCTGATTCTGTTACGCCTCCGGCATGGCGCAGCCCCTTGGCGGCACAGAACAGGGCGTAGTTGTGCGGATAAATGCCGCGAAGAACGGCATAGGAAAAGTCAATGCCGCCGTGGTAAAAGCAGTTGGCAGTCCGCCGGTACAGTGCGTCGTTGGAGGTCAGAAGGTACAGAGCTGCGTAATAGCTGGGGGTGTTTCTGCTTTTTATAAAGCCCAGACGGTTATCAAAGACCTTCATTCTGGTTTCGTGCTTTTCATCTGCCCAGAGGGAGCCGGGGAAGCTGTGAATCAATCCGGGAAGACGGTTTCGGATACTGCTTGCGGGTGGAATCAGCGAAGAAATTGCTTCCCTGTAGGAAATAACACCGGCTTCAATCCGCTCCGCATAATAGGGACAGAAGTCCTGTCGGCATCCATTTCTTCCAAAATGCTCTGTGCATAATTTGCAATCCACATCCTCGGCAGAATAGGTGAACTTATGGATATAGAATACCTCCTTTGCTTGGAAATGAAAAAAGCCGGACAAATGCTGTCCGGCTGGGGGAATATGGAATTGTCATCTGCTGTTGTCACGCTGACGCTTGCGCATCCAGGCATCCAACAGCTTGAAGATGGTTTCTTCAATTCTTTGAGGGGAGTAGGAGCGTGGGAAATACTTGCGAAGCTTCTCGCCGGACAGGGTAATGTCATTCCTTTCCGGCTTTTTCTGCTCCATCATAATCTGGAGCATAGAATCCTCGTTCAGTTCTCCGCTTTGACTGAGTTTACGAAGGCGCTGTGCCTGCGACACAGAAGGGGTAGCCTGCTCACTGTCCATTGTAGTCAGGAGCATTTCCTGCTCGTCTGGTGCTAGATGGGTAAGCTGATAGGCGGGGGTGAGCGCTATTGTTCCTTTGTCAACCATTTCCAAAAGCTGCGGAGTAAGATTCAGCAGCGATATGTAATTGCGAACAGTATCGCCACTGACCCCTTCGCCCTGACCCACCGTGTCATCCGAACGGAAAGCAGCCGAATGATTCGGCGAATTATTCTTCTGTTCTTTGGATGGTCTGCCAGCCTTCCTTTTGATGGCCTCCATACGGAGATTATACGCTTTGGCCCTCTCTGAAGGGAGAATGTTTTCACGCTGGATATTGCCGTCTACAAGCTGAATGATAGCATCGTTATCATCCAGATTCAGAATCATTACTGGCATGAAATCCAGGCCTACCCGCTCACAGGCTTCCTTTCGGCGATGCCCTGCAATCAGCTCATAGCCTCCGCCCTGTCGGGGGCGTGCAATGGCCGGACAGAGTACGCCAAACTTCCTGACGCTCTCCGTAAGTTCAAGCATATCAGGATCATCCCTTATGCCATAGGGATTCTCCGGGTGTGGATGAAGTTGCCCTATGGGGATGCGGTATACTTCACCTACGGTTTCTGGTTTTTCGTTTGGAATAGTCTTAACCTCCTTCCTGAAAATTGGCATAGAAAAAGGGCGTTCAAATGAAGAACGCCCTTTTTCTAAACCAGTTTTCGACTGTAGTTCAATCTTTGAATGAGAACATTGTGATCGGATGGCATTGGTATTTTGTTTATTACCGTAGGGTTATCTCAAACATGAACCTTCAATTTCTGACGATATTTGGCATAGTGGGTGCTGAGAAGGTAGTCTATCACCCACTCTTTCGGGATTAGATACGTTGTCCTAATATAATAGTGCTTTACACGGTTTTCTCTCATTAGCTTTCTTGCCGTGCTGTCTGCAATACCGCCTAACATCTCACGAAATTGAATGAGATTAACAAGATCGGGATAGCTGGCGAATTTCTGGCGATATTTTTCTCTGTCACTCATGTTCCATCAGCCTTTCTTATCTCTTGTCAATGACAGGTGTGGCTGAAAGACGAATTATGGTGTTCTTTGTCATATCCCTCCAACATCCCTCCAACCGGCTTTTTTTTAAGCGATTTCGGGGCAAAGAAACATCGAAGGGTATTTGACGGATTCTCAGTTCTATTCGCTATTTTCAGAACATTTTTGACTGATAAAATAGGAATTTAGTCTTGTTCGTGGATAAACAGAAACCGTTATACTCCACTAAAGTACACCCAGTTCCAGATAGCGTGCAAAACTCAAAATCCACCGGTGGCGACACCGTGCCGGTTCGAGCCCGGCCACCGGCACCAAAAATCGACAAGCACCATTCAGGGCTTGTCGATTTTTACTTCTTCACTATTTCTTTTTCACTCTTCGCTAAATTTGACAGGTCGATTTTTGGAAGTAATAAGTTAATAGTGAATAGTGAAGAAGTAAGGTGTGCCGCATTGAGCGTGGATTTTACGTCTCCCCTACGCAGATTCTGCCGCATCCTGCATTTTACAATGCGCGCTTTTTGGTCACAATTTGCTCTTCATTCCTTAACAAAAGGTTTACAGGATCCTCCCGTGTTTTTCAGCGTTTTTTCAGGAATGCGTGATACCCTATTGTCAAGGTAAATAACACCAATTTGAGTGTATCCGCTTCTCCGAAAAAGAGAATGCGCATTGTTAAGGAGGATCTTATTATGAGCGACTATTCTAACTTCAACCAACAGCCCGACCAGTCCGGCTACTCCATGCCCCCCTATCAGAATTCCTACTCCCAGAATGGGCCGGAAGACTTCAGCAAGAAACCGAAGAAAAAGCGTTCCGGCGGCATCATTGCCCTGGCGCTGTGCTTCTCCCTGCTGGGCGGCATTCTGGGTGCCGGCGGCGTGATGTTCGCCAACCGCTTGACCAATGACAAGCCCTCTAACGAAGACCTGACCGTCATGGTAGAAGGCCGGCGGAAGGCATCGGAAATTGAAACCGTCACCGTGGACACCAGCAAGGAGATGACTCCTGCGGAGGTCTACGCTGCCAATGTCAATTCCACCGTAGGCATCACCACCTCCATTACCACCAACTTCTGGGGCTTCCAGACCACCGCTGCCGCTTCCGGCTCCGGTTTCATCATCTCCACCGACGGTTATATTCTGACCAACTACCACGTCATTGAAGATTCCAGCAGCATTACCGTCTCCATGTACGATGGCTCCAGCTACGACGCCACTCTTGTCGGCTACGACGAGAGCAATGACATCGCCGTGCTGAAAATCGAAGCAGAGAATCTGACTCCTGTGGTGCTGGGCGATTCGGATCAAATGAACGTTGGCGACAGCGTAGTGGCCATTGGTAACCCCCTGGGCGAGCTGACCTTCTCCCTGACCTCCGGTACCATCAGCGCCCTGGATCGGGAAATCACCCTCTCCGGCGGCATTACCATGGATCTGATGCAGACCGACTGCGCCATCAACTCCGGTAACTCCGGCGGTGCTCTGTTCAATATGTACGGTGAGGTCATCGGCGTGACCAACGCCAAGTATTCCAGCTCTTCCTCTTCGGAAGCTTCCATTGATAACATCGGCTTTGCCATCCCCATCAACTCCGTCCGCAGCATTGTGGAAAGCATCATTGAAAAGGGTTACATCGCCAAGCCCTATATTGGCATCAGCGTGATGGATGTTTCGGAACAGAACCAGCTCTACGGTGTCCCCGCCGGCGTTGCCATTCAGTCCGTCAGTGAAGGCTCTCCCGCCGAGGAAGCAGGCCTCCAGGCCGGTGACATTATCACCGCTGTAAACGGCCAGGAGATGGACAGCAACACGCTGGTAGAGCATGTGAAGCAGTCTCAGGTCGGTGACGAGCTGAAACTGAGCATTTATCGTCAGGGCGAAACCCTGGAAGTCACCCTCACCGTAGGGGAGCAGGTACAGTCCGCCCTGCCCCAGCAGGAAGTCCAGCCCACTCAAAGCCAGTCCTGGTCCCAGTCTCCTTTTGAAGGCTTCTTCGGGGGCCGTCGGTAACACAAGAAAAAACCACGCTGCCAAGAAATGGCAGCGTGGTTTTTGTATGGATTCTTACTTGATAACCCGTACCCGCAGGACACCTTCAATGTTTTTCAGGTGTTCTACCACTTCCGCAGAAGGATGCCGGTCCAGGTCCAGCATGGTGTAGGCATATTCTCCCCGGCTCTTGTTCATCAGGCCGTCGATGTTCACGTCCTCGCTGGCAATGGCGGAGGTAAACCTTCCCAGGGAGTTGGGGATGTTCCGGTGCAGCAGGGTAATCCGTCCCGCCGCCCGGCAAAGTCCCATATCACAGTTGGGGTAGTTGACGGAATTGACAATGTTGCCGTTTTCCAGGTAATTCATCAGCTGGTTCACCGCCATCTTGGCGCAGTTATCCTCAGATTCCTCGGTAGAAGCACCCAAGTGGGGAATGGCGATGCAGCCGGGCATGTTGGCGGTTTTCTCATTGGGGAAGTCGGTGACATACCGGGCAACTTTTCCGCTGGCCAGCGCCTGGGCCATGGCATCGTCGTCCACCAGCAAATCCCGGGCAAAGTTCAGGATGATGACCCCGTCCTTCATCTTGGAAATAGCTTCGGCATTGATCATCTGCCGGGTATCGTCCAGCAGGGGCGTATGCAGGGAGATAATGTCACACTTGGCATAGATTTCATCCCGGCTGTTTACCCGGACAATGTGGCTGTCCAGGTGCCAGGCAGCCTCGATGGAAATAAAGGGATCGCAGCCGTAAACGTTCATTCCCAATCCCCGGGCGGCGTTGGCCAGAGGGCCGCCTACCGCGCCCAAACCGATGACACCCAGATTCTTCCCGCGAATCTCGTGACCGGCAAACTGGGACTTTCCCTTCTCCACCAGGCGGGCAATTTCGGAGCTTCCCTTGATGGACTGCACCCAGTTGATGCCGCCCACCACATCCCGGCAGCTGAGCAGCATGCCGCACAGGGACAGCTCCATCACGGAATTGGCGTTGGCGCCGGGGGTATTGAACACCACAATGCCTTTTTCGGCGCAGCTGGTCAGGGGGATGTTGTTTACGCCTGCTCCTGCCCGGGCTACCGCCAGCAGATTGTCCGGCAGTGCCAGATCGTGCATATTGGCGCTGCGAACCAGAACTGCTTCCGCCTGCTCCAGATTGTCAATGGTCTGATAGTCCTCCGTCCACAGGGCCAGACCCTTGGGGGAGATCTTGTTCAAGTTGTGAATGTGATACATGACCGTTCCTCTTTTCCCGTCTCAGCGGTTTTCTTTTTCAAAGCGCTCCATAAACGCCACCAGCTTTTGTACACCCTCAATGGGCATGGCATTGTAGATGCTGGCCCGCATGCCGCCTACCGTGCGGTGGCCCTTCAGGTTGACAAAACCTGCCGCTTCCGCCTCTTTGACAAACTTGGCATCCAGTTCCGCACTTCCGGTGACAAAGGGCACGTTCATCAAAGAGCGGTCTTTTTTCTCCACAGTGCCGTGGAACAAGGCGCTGCTGTCCAGGAAATCATAAAGCACTGCGGCCTTTTTTACGTTATATTCCTTCATGACTTCCAGACCGCCCTGCTTGAGCAGCCACTGGAACACCTTGCCGCAGATATAAATGCCGTAGGCCGGCGGGGTATTATACATAGATCCGTTGTCTGCATGAATTTTATAGCGCAGCATTGTGGGGGTTCCGGGCAGTACGTCCTCGGTAATCAGGTCCTCCCGGATAATGGCAATCACCACGCCGGCAGGGCCGATGTTCTTCTGCACGCCGCCGTAGAGCATGCCGTAGCGGCTTACATCCACTGGCTCCGACAGGAAGCAGGACGAGACATCGGAAACCAGAGGTTTTCCCTTGGTGTTGGGCAGTGTCCAGAACTTGGTGCCGTAGATGGTATTGTTTTCGCAGATATAGACATAGTCCGCATTGTCGCTGATCGGCAGATCCGAACAGTCCGGAATATAGGAGAAGGTCTTGTCGGCAGAGGATGCCACGGCGTTGGCCTGACCGTACATCTTTGCTTCCTGCCAGGCTTTCTTGGCCCACTGGCCGGTAATGACATAATCCGCCACCCGGTTTTTCATCAGGTTCATGGGGATCATGGCAAACTGCTGGCTGGCGCCGCCCTGGAGGAACAGGACCTTATAGTTTTCCGGAATGCCCATCAGCTTGCGAAGATCTTCCTCCGCCTGATCAATAATGGCCTGGTAGGCCTTGGAGCGGTGGCTCATTTCCATGACGGACATACCGGTGCCCCGGTAATCCAACATCTCCGCTGCCGCTTCTTTCAGAACAACCTCCGGCAGCACCGCCGGACCGGCGGAAAAATTATAGACTCTGGACATGTAACTTCCTCCATTCTATCTGGTTTCTGTTTCCAGCAGCCGTGCCATCAGGCGGCAGCCCTGGGGTTCAAAAATACCGGCAGCCTTGGCTTCCGTTTCGCTGTAATGAGCCATAGACCGACGCTCCCGGGTGCTGTCGTACAGCACATAAGGCACCGGGTCACCGGTGTGGGTGCGCAGCCGCAGCAGATTGGGATGATCCGGCAGAAGCAAAATTCGGTGATCCTCCCCTGCCTGTTCCATGGCCTCCTTAATAGGCCGCAGAATCCGGCTGTCCAGGTATTCGATGGATTTGACCTTTTCCTCTACCAGGCCTTGATGTGCCATTTCATCCGGAGCTTCCACATGGATATAGGCCAGGTCACATCCATCTTCCAGCAGGGCCTGAATCGCCGCCTGGGCCTTGCCCTCCCAGTTGGTATCAATGGAGCCGGTGGCTCCCTCCACCTGGTACACCTTCATACCCGCACCAACAGCAATGCCCTTGAGCAGGTCTACCGCGGAAATCACCGCACCTTTGCAGCCGGTTTTTTCCTGGAAATTCTGTAAGTTAGGCCGGGTACCGGCACCCCAGTACCACAGGGAATTGGCTTTGTTCTTTCCCTGAGCCACCCGCTGGCGGTTCAGAGGATGGTCATTGAGAATATCGAAGCTTTTCTCCATGAACTCCCGGAGCACCGGTTCCTGGGGCAGCCAGGGGCCGATAACCTTGGTCAGGTGGTCATGGGGCGGCTCCAGCCGGGCCAGGCGGCCATGCTTCCATACCATAATATGCCGGTAGCTGGTGCCAGTATAAAACTGGAAGGTGTCGCTGTTAAAGGCTTTCCGGATGGCGTCCATCAGGACATCCGCATCCGCCGTGGCAATCTCACCGGAGCTGTGATCCAGAATGATCTTTTCCGGGTAAGGCTCCGGCTCCGTCAGGGTCACCAAGTTGCAGCGGAACACCACGTCATCCGGCTCCATCTGCACGCCCACGCTGAGAGCTTCCAGAGGAGATCGTCCGGTAAAGTCCGTCAGCGGGTCATAGCCCATGACGGACAGATTGGCCACTTCACTGCCCGGAGACATTCCGGCAGGAACGTTCTGCACCATACCCATTTCCCCTTTGGAGGCCAGCGCATCCATGGTAGGGGTATGGGCGTATTCCAAGGGAGTCTTGCCTCCCAGCTGCGCCAGCGGCTCGTCAGACATGCCGTCACCCAGCACAACGATATACTTCATAACCTCACTCCTTGCCCCTAGAATCGTCCGCTTTTCAAAGACAAATGTATATACAGAATATACTAGCACCCTTTGCACAACAATACAATATGAAAAACTGTCCGAAAATGTGTCCACATTTTTCGGTTTTCGTGGGCACAATGGCAAAAGCATCCGCCTATAACAAAATTTCCCCGGTCAGCCTTTGAGGCCGACCGGGGAAATCAGTATATTGGCATTACACCTTTTCAGCAGCCTCTACCACATGCTTCATCAGCACGGAAGTGGTGACAGAGCCTACACCGCCGGGTACCGGGGTGATGGCCTCGACAATGGGTTCTACCTCGTCAAACTTGGCGTCACCGGCAATGCCGCCCTTGCCTCCCTTGGCGTTGGGCTTGTTCTCGTCCCAGTTGATGGAGACGTCGATGACCACCTGACCGGGGCGGACATAATCCTTGGTCAGGCTGTTCAGCACACCGGCAGCGGACACCAGGATATCTGCGTTGCGGCAGATTTCGGCGGTGTTCACGGTCTTGGTGTGGCAGGTGGTGACGGTGGCGTTCTTGCCCATCAGCATCATGCCGGCAGGCTTGCCAACCACCAGGGAACGGCCGATCACCACAGCGTTCTTGCCCTTGCAGTCGATGCCATAGTAATCCAGGATTTCCATGCAGGCAGCGGGGGTGCAGGGAGCGTAGCCCAGGTCGTTCAGGCCTTCAAACACACCGGCGTTGGACATGTGGGTCATGCAGTCCACGTCCTTGCGGGGGTCCAGACGGTTGCAGATTTCGTTCTGGTCTGCCTTCAGGTGCTTGGGCAGAGGACGGAACATCAGCACACCGTGGATGGAGTCGTCAGCGTTGACCTGATCGATCACTGCCAGAACCTGCTCCTTGGTGGCATCGGCAGGCAGCTCAAACTTCTTCACTTCCACGCCCACCAGCTCAGCGCGCTTGGTAGCGCCCTTTTCATAGCTCAGGTCAGAAGGATCGGCACCTACCCGAACAATGCCCAGAGTGGGGACAACGCCCTTTTCCCGCAGGGCAGCGGTACGAGTTTGCAGATTAGCATTCAGGGCATCGGTAACTTCCTTGCCCAGCAGCAGTTTCGCCATTGGAATTTCCTCCTAATATGTATGTTTCAGTGTGGGCGGTCAGCAATTCTTACTGACCGAAACCCGCCTTGACTTCATCAAAGATATCGTCTGCCATCTGGCAGTACTTATTGAGCATCACATTGACCTGACGGTTCATCTCCTCCGCCACGTCCCGATTCTTCAGGCTCTTGGTGTTGATGAATACGTTCAGAGAAGCAGCCTGGAGGGCAGCCTTGCAGCACACAGCGCCGCAGCCGGCATCGGAAACCGCCAGACGGCTGCCCTTGGCAGCGAATACGGCGATGCAGTCGATGGCCTGGCAGCACAGCTCCATGATGTGCATGGGAACGGCGCAGGCGGTAACGGTGGCCTCTTCCAGAATCTGGTCCCGGTTGGGATCATCCTTGGGAATGCCGTAAGCCTTTGCCAGGGGAACAAAGCCCTTGTCATCGGCCTCTACCTGATCCAGCAGTTCCTTCTGCAGAGCGTCACACTTGGCTTTCAGCTCCAAAATTTCCGCCTCAACATCGGCATACTTCTTCTTGCCGACGGTGAGCGAGCCGACCATATTGCCCAGAGCGGTGCCGATGGCGCCTACCAGGGCAGCTGCGCCGCCGCCGCCGGGAGCGGGTGCATTGGAGGCCAGAACTTCCACAAAGGTGCGGCAGGATTCCATTGTCATATCCATGGGAAACGTCTCCTTTTCCTGTTGAAAATGATGATTTTGGGAAGGGATGCGCAAAAGCACAGGCGGGGGGCCGCCTGTGCTTTATTTTCAGAATGTACCGATTAGAACAGTCCGGAGATCTTGCCGGTCTCGTCCACGTCGATGCGCTCGGCGGCGGGCACCTTGGGCAGTCCGGGCATGGTCATGATCTCACCGGTCAGGGCTACCAGGAAGCCAGCGCCGGCGGAGACCTTCACGTTCCGAACGGTAACGGTGAAGCCGCGAGGTGCGCCCAGCTTGGTCTGGTCGTCGCTGAAGGAGTACTGGGTCTTGGCCATGCAGATGGGCATCTTGTCGTAGCCCAGCTCGGTCAGAGTCTTGATCTGCTTCTCGGCATTGGCGGTGAAGTTCACGCCGTCGCCATGGTAGATCTTCTTAACGATGGCTTCGATCTTCTCCTTGATGGGCAGATCCAGCTCGTAAGCGAAGGTGAAGTCGTTGGGCTCTTCGCACAGACGGACAACTTCCTCGGCCAGAGCAATACCGCCTTCGCCGCCCTTGCCCCAAACTTCGGACAGAGCAACGTTGACGCCCAGCTCCTTGCACTTGGTCTCGATGAGCTTCAGCTCAGCCTCAGTGTCGGTGGGGAAGCGGTTGATAGCGACCACGCAGGGCAGCTTGTAAACCTTGGTGATGTTCTCCACGTGCTGCAGCAGGTTGGGCAGGCCCTTCTCCAGAGCCTCCAGGTTCTCCTTGCCGGTTTCGGCCTTGGGAACGCCGCCGTTGTACTTCAGAGCACGGGCGGTAGCAACCAGAACCACGCAGGAAGGAGTCAAACCAGCCATACGGCACTTGATGTCCAGGAACTTCTCAGCGCCCAGGTCAGCACCGAAGCCAGCCTCGGTGATGGTGTAGTCGGACAGCTTCAGAGCGATCTTGGTAGCGGTAACGGAGTTACAGCCGTGAGCGATGTTGGCGAAGGGGCCGCCATGTACGAATGCAGGAGTGTGCTCCAGGGTCTGAACCAGGTTGGGCTTCAGAGCGTCCTTCAGCAGAGCAGCCATAGCACCCTGAGCGTTCAGGTCTCCAGCGGTAACGGGCTTGCCAGCGTAGGTGTAGCCAACCACCAGACGAGCCAGACGGTTCTTCAGGTCAGTAATGTCGGAAGCCAGGCACAGAACAGCCATGATTTCGGAAGCCACGGTGATGTCGTAGCCGTCTTCACGGGGAGTACCGTTGACCTTGCCGCCCAGGCCGTCAACGACGAAACGCAGCTGACGGTCGTTCATATCGACGCAGCGGCGCCAGGTGATCTGACGGGGATCAATACCCAGAGCGTTGCCCTGGTAAATATGGTTATCGAGCATTGCAGCCAGCAGGTTGTTGGCAGCGCCAATGGCGTGGAAGTCGCCGGTGAAGTGCAGGTTGATGTCCTCCATGGGAACAACCTGAGCGTAGCCGCCGCCGGCTGCGCCGCCCTTGACACCAAAGACGGGTCCCAGAGAAGGCTCACGCAGAGCAACCAGCACGTTCTTGCCCAGCTTGCGCATGCCGTCAGCCAGACCCACGGTAGTGGTGGTCTTGCCTTCGCCAGCGGGGGTGGGGTTAATTGCGGTGACCAGGATCAGCTTGCCGTTGGGCTTGTCTGCCTTGTCCTTCAGGATGTTGTAGTCAACCTTTGCCTTGTAGTTGCCGTACTGCTCCAGATACTTTTCTTCAACACCAGCGGTCTTAGCGATCTCGCTGATGTGCAGCATGGGGGTTTCCTGTGCAATTTCGATGTCGGTTTTAAAAGCCATGTTCATACACTCCTTGTAATTGTTGGGTACCTACCGTTTTGTGAGGATCGGACCATACAGGATTTATGCAGCTGCCGTTGAAGTGGCTCACTGCACATGTTTAATCAGTACTTACGTACCGAAATAAGCATACCACTTTCCCCCTAAAATGTCAATAACCATTCGTAGCTTTTTCGCAAAAAAACTGTTATTTTTTTACACACCGCTGCCGCTGCCCTGGCGGCTTCCATGGGCTTTTTTCACAAAAAGAAACCCCGCCCGGAAAAATCCCGGGCGGGCAGGAAAACACACATTCCAGATCAGGTAATCCGTACTGCGGCAACCACCAGACGGCCGTTGTTCAACGTGTACTCACAGGTAGACAGACAGATGATCTTGTCACCATATTTGGGGGTAATACCGGTATCATAGAAGGACAGATCCTTGCAGGTCTTCACAAAATCATCGAACTCCTGCTCGTTGGCAGCGTCTGTAAACTGGTGATAAGCAAAGCCCTCTCCATCGTTGCCGGAGGTCTTGAACACGGCAAAAATCTTATATGTATGGTACTCGGTCAGGGTATCGAAGAAAATCAGGCTGTTATTCTCCCAAGCCTGCTTGCTGGTGTAGGCATTCAGAGAGGCGAACATACTGCCGTCGGCCATGTTATGACCGAACAGGGTGATGTTGTCACTGGGCTTGTTCACATCCGCTTCGCTCCAGGCATAGATGGCACCCCGTTTACTGGCATTACCGTCAAAGTCCCGCTCCAGATAGTAGTTGGGGTCCTCGGGGGTCTGCATGACAGGATAATCCAGCTTGGTACCCTCAATTTTCAGCCAGCCCACCACGTCATTGTTCATTTCGTACAGTTCCTTGTAACCGGGCAGCATACCGGGCTCGGTAGGTGCGGTAGTGGGACCGGTGCCGGTAGTTCCTTCTGTAGCAGCCTGGGACGGTTTGGTTTCCGTCTGAGCATTGGCAACGATGTTGGCTAGTTCATTGGTCCTCTCTTCCTGTCGCTTGCCTTCAGCATAATAGCTAACGACCATAAAGCCGCTGACACCAAAGGCGATCAGAAGGAGGACGACGGTAACAGTAAACAATGTTTTCTTCATTGAGTGTTCCTCCATTTGCTGTTTTGTAGGTTTATTATAGTGCAAGGGCCTATGGCTGTCAAGGTGGGGGAAGTTTAAGAAATGTTTAGCTTTTTGCGTTTCTTTGGGTATATTAATGTTTTTCCCGCCATTCACAAGTCGTTTACATTTCGTCTATTTACTTTTATCCCTATCGATGATATAATACGCAGTTAGTACGGAAAGGGGGCATGTGCAGTGCGCCATTATATTGAAGAATTGAAGGATTTTCCCAAAAAAGGCGATATGTTTCTGCTGGTTTTGTGCCTGATTGTGGCGGGCTTCGGTCTGGTGGCCATTGCCAGCGCCACCTCGGCCGACAAATTCGACGGAAACTTCCGATATCTGGCCGTTCAGACGGTCTCCATCTGCCTGGGTGTTGTGATGTACGCCATGGTGTCGTCCATTGACCTGGACTTCCTGTCAGAGCACCGACTGGCCCTGGTGGCTTTCAACTGCTTTTTGCTTCTGCTGCTGATTACCCCTCTGGGTACGGACAACAACTCCGGTAACCGCAGCTGGCTGAAGCTGCCTCTGCTGAACGTGCAGCCCGCCGAAATCTGTAAAATCACCTACATTATTATTATGGCATCGGTTATGTCCTCCCACCAGAACCGAATTTCTCACCCGGTATCTGTGATCCACATGGGTATGCATCTGATGCTGCTGGTGGGTCTGAACCTGGTGGTTTCTTCGGACATGGGCGTGTCTCTGATCTTCGTGTTTATCTTTATCGGCATGACCTTTGCCGGCGGTGTCAGCCTGTGGTGGTTTGCCGCGGCAGGAGGCGCAATTGCAGTGGCTGCCCCTATTTTGTGGCAGTTCCTGGGCCAATACCAACGAAACCGAATTCTGATTCTGTTCGACGAAACCATTGACCCCATGGGCATCAACGAACGCTACCACTCCAAGATCAACCTGCAATCCCTGACCGGCGGCGGTTTGACAGGCCAGGGCCTGTTCAACGGCAACCGTACCCAGGGCGGCAACCTGTTTGCTCAGCACACGGACTATATTTTCTCCTCCATGGGAGAGGAATTGGGTTTTGTCGGCTGCGTGCTGATTATGTTGATGGAGCTTGCCATCATTGCCCGTTGTATTTATGTAGGCGTGCGTTGTCAGGACTACATGCGCCGGGTGGTCTGCTTCGGTGCCGCTTCCGCCCTGATGTTCCAGGTGATGATCAATACCGGCATGTGCATCGGTGTTATGCCGGTTATCGGTCTGACCCTGCCGCTGATCAGCTATGGCGGTTCCTCCGTGGTTACCATTTTCGCCATGCTGGGGCTTGTATCCGGAGCCTACGCCCGACCACAAAGTCTCAGCCATGAACGATATGTACAGCCTTACCGAGGTTAGTGCCAATACTCTGCCGGGAGTCCCAGACTCCCGGTATTTTTTTGAATTTTTTTGGAAATACTACTTGCAATTGTGGCGTTTATCCGCTATAATGATTCGGCATGGGCTCTGCCCGTGACATTTACTGCCACACACCCGGGGATCGCGCACCCCTGTGCCTGATGATCAGGCGGGCAGCGCGGGATGATCGGGGTGGAGGAAAAACAAAAGGAGATTTTAAAAATGGCTGTCGTATCTATGAAACAACTGCTGGAGGCCGGCGTGCACTTCGGTCACCAGACCCGCCGCTGGAACCCCAAAATGGCTCCCTACATCTACACCGAGCGCAATGGTATCTACATCATTGACCTGGCCAAGACTGTAAAGAAGCTGGAAGAGGCTTACAACTTTGTCCGTGAGATCTCTGCCAACGGTGGTTATGTCCTGTTCGTCGGCACCAAGAAGCAGGCTCAGGACGCTATCAAGGAAGAAGCTGCCCGCTGCGGCGGTTACTATGTCAACGCCCGTTGGCTGGGCGGTATGCTGACCAACTTCCGCACCATGCGTACCCGTATCGACCGTCTGGCTCAGCTGCGCAAGATGGAAGAGGACGGCACCTTCGCTATGCTGCCCAAGAAGGAAGTTATCAAGCATCAGGGCGAGATCGAGAAGCTGGAGAAGTACCTGGGCGGCGTGAAGGAAATGAAGAAGCTGCCTGCTGCTCTGTTCATCGTTGACCCCCGCAAGGAGCGCAACGCCATCGCTGAGGCTCGCAAGCTGAACATCCCCATCGTTGCCATCGTGGACACCAACTGCGATCCCGATGAGATCGATTACGTCATCCCCGGCAACGACGACGCTATCCGCGCCATCCGTCTGATTGCTGCTACCATGGCTAACGCTGCCATCGAAGGCCGTCAGGGTGAGGACGCTGCTGCTGAGGTCGAGGCTGTTGAAACCGCCGCTGAGGCTGAGTAATTCATAACATTTTAGGAGGATACGAAAATGGCTTTTACCGCACAGGACGTAAAGAAGCTCCGTGAAATGACCAACGTCGGCATGATGGACTGCAAGAAGGCTCTCCAGGCTACCGACGGCGATATGGACAAGGCTGTGGACTGGCTCCGGGAAAAGGGCCTGGCCAAGGCTGCCAAGAAGGCTGACCGCATTGCCGCTGAAGGCGTTGCTTACGCTGCCGTGATTAACGGTGTGGGTGTTGTGATCGAGGTAAACTCCGAGACTGACTTCGCTGCCAAGACCGATGCTTTCATGGACCTGGTGAAGAACCTGGCTGAGGTTGTGGCTACCCAGAATCCCGCCGACGTGGAAGCCCTGAAGGCTTGCACCTACCCCAACTCCAAGCTGACCGTCACTGAGATCATGCAGGAGAAGGTTATGTCCATCGGCGAGAACATGCAGATCCGCCGTTTCGCCCGTTTCGCTGAGAACACCAGCGTTGCTTACGTTCACGCTGGCGGCACCCACGGCGTTCTGGTAAACCTGGCCGTGGAAGGCAACATCGACGCTACTGAGATCGGCAAGAACGTGGCTATGCAGATTGCCGCTATGAGCCCCAAGTACTGGGACAAGAGCCAGGTGCCTCAGGCTGATGTGGACAAGGAGCTGGCTGTTCAGGTTGCCCTGATGGACAACGATCCCAAGATGGCTTCCAAGCCCGCCGCTGTGAAGGAAAAGATCGCTGCCGGCAAGATGGCCGCTTTCTACAAGGAAAGCTGCCTGCTGCAGCAGGAATTCGTCCGCAGCGACCTGTTCAAGGGCGATGTGGCCGGCTATATTGCCGACGCTGCCAAGAAGCTGGGCGGCTCCGTCAAGTTTGTTGACGCTGTCCACTTTGTCAAGGGCGAGGGCATTGAGAAGAAGGTTGACGACTTCGCTGCTGAAGTCGCTGCCCAGGTTGCCAACGCTGGCAAGTAATTTCCCCGATACTGTAAATTCCCTCTGCCAATGGCAGGGGGAATTTTTCTATACAATACGCAAAACCGGGAGCCGTATTCAGACGGCTCCCGGTTGGTTTTTCTTATTCCGGTTTGGTCATGGCGACCTTTTCCGGGGTGATGGGCAGCTCCCGGTGCCAGACGCCGGTGGCCCGATAAACGGCGTGGGCAATGGCAGGAGCCGGGGTGTTGATGACAATTTCTCCGATGGACTTGGCACCAAAGGGGCCTGTGGGCTCGTAGCTGTGTTCAAACTCTACCCGGAGTTTGCCCATATCCAGACGGGTGGGCAGCTTGTACTGTAGGAAGGACGATTCCATAGGACGTCCCTTGGCGTCGTAGGTTACGTTCTCCATCAGGGTATGTCCGATGCCCTGAACCAAACCGCCCTCGGTCTGAATCCGGGCCAGGGCAGGGTTGATGGGAATGCCGCAGTCCACCACCGCCATGAAGTCCAGAATGGTCACCTGCCCTGTCAGCTTGTCCAGCTCGATTTCCACCATGCCAACCATGTAAGGCGGAGGGGAAACCGGCGAGGTGTGGGTGGCTGTAGCCTGGGCTACCTGGTCATTGAACAGCTGGGCTTTGTAGGAAATATCCTGCAAACTCACGGTCTGGTCGGTATTCACCCGACGAACCCGAGTGCTTTCAAAGACCACTTCCTCCTCAGCGCATCCCATCATCTGGGCTGCAATGGCGCAAATCTGCTTTTTCAGGTCGGTACAGGCCTTTTCCACAGCCTTACCGGTGATGTAGGTGGTAGAAGATGCGTAAGAACCGGAGTCATAAGGAGATACGTCGGTATCCGCGCCGAACACCGCCACATCGTCCACCGAGCAGTCCATGCACTCGGCAACCATCTGCGCCAGGATGGTATCGCATCCGGTGCCCATATCTGCGGCGCCGATAATCAGGTTATAGGTACCGTCGTCACTGAGCTTGACCGTGGCAGAGCCTACGTCCAGGCTGGAAATGCAGGAGCCCTGCATGGCCATGGCCACACCGGCACAGCGAACCTTGCCGTTTCCCATATCCCGGACGGGGTACTTTTCTTCCCAGCCAAACATATCCCGGCAGTGGGCCATGCAGCGATCCAGGGCGCAGGCATTGGCCACTTCCCCGTAATAGGCAGGCATAACCATTCCTTCTTTGACCATGTTCCGGTCCCGCAGCACTGTGGGGTCCATGCCCAGCTGTTCCGCCAGTTCGTTGACGGTAGTCTCCAGGGCGAAGATGCCTTGGGTAGCACCGTAGCCCCGGTAAGCGCCAGCGGCCTGCAAATTGGTGTACACCACATCATAGCCAAAGCGGAAGGCTTCCAGACTGCCGGTATACAGTGGGATAGACTTGTGACCGGTCAGACCCACGGTTGTGGGGCCATGTTCGCCGTAAGCGCCGGAGTTGGACAGGGTGTACAGGTCCAGCACCCGGATTTTGCCATCCTTGCTGGCGCCCAGCCGCACCCGGATTTCCATTTCATGCCGGGGAGAACCGGCAATCTGGGATTCCTCCCGGGAATAAATCAGCATAGCCGGACGGCCGGTTTTCAGGGTGACAAAGGCAGGATAGACTTCACACACCGCCGTCTGTTTGGCGCCGAAGCCGCCGCCGATCCGGGGCTTTTCCACCCGGATTCTGCTCTTGGGAATGCCCAGCGCCCGGGACAGAATCCTGCGGGCATGGAACACGATCTGGGTAGAGGAAACCACGTGCAGCCGACCATAGCGGTCCAGATCCGTATAAGTACGGAACGTTTCCATCATGGCCTGGTTGAAAGCTTTGGTGTGGTAGGTACGGTCCAGCACAATGTCGCAGCTGGCCAGAACCCCATCCACATCACCGTGTTCCTCCTGCCCGCTGGCTACCAGGTTGCGCTGATTGTCGCCGCCGACTTCACAGGGCGGGAACCAGTCCTCCTCCGGATGAACCAGAGTCGCATTGTCCTTGGCCTTGCGGAAGTCCAACACGGGCTCCAGCAGGTCATATTTCACTTTAATCAGCTTTTTGGCTTTTTCCGCCGCCTGTTCCGTCTCTGCGGCAATAATGGCCACCACATCTCCCACAAAACGCACATGGCGGTCAATAATCAGCCGGTCATAGGGAGAAGGCTCCGGATAGGTCTGTCCGGCAATGGCAAACCGGGTCTGGGGAACGTCCTCCCAGGTGTAAATATCCACCACATTGGGAACCTTTTTGGCTGCCACCGTGTTGATTTCCCGGACAATGGCGTTGGGATGGGGGCTGCGCAGCAGCTTGACCACCAAAGCGTTGCCGGGAACCACGTCCTGGGTGTACACCGGCTTTCCCAGCAGCAGCTGCATGGAATCCTTTTTCCGGATGGACTTGCCTACGGTTTTATATTGTCTTTGTTCCATACTGGCCTCCTTATCCCTTCCGGCTGTTCAGGTAGCTGCGGATTCCCCGCAGCTGTCCGTCATAACCGGAGCAGCGGCACAGGTTTCCTGCCAGATAGGCACGGATTTCGTCGTCGGTGGGATTGGGGATTTCCCGCAGCAGAGCGATGGTATTCATCACGAATCCGGGATTGCAGAAGCCGCACTGGTCCGCGCCCTGATCGGCAATAAAGCCCACAAAGTCCGCTGCTTCTTCCTGCAGCCCCTCCAAGGTCTGGATGCTGTGTCCATCCGCCCGGGCTGCCAGCATGGAGCAGGACAAAATAGGCTTGCCGTCCATCAGAACGGTGCACAGGCCGCAGTTCGATGTTTCACAGCCTCGCTTGACGCTGAGGCATCCGTGGTCCCGAAGAAAATCGATCAGCAGAAGGCCCGGATCGATATGATCTGTCACGGTTCGTCCGTTAAGTGTCAATTTGATTTCCATCAGCCTCTACCTCCCAGTTCCAGAATGCCGCGCTGGGTCAGAACTCCAGCCAAATGGGTACGATAGGCCGCGCTGCCCCGGAGATTGCTTCCGGTGGGTACGCTTCCCGCCACAAACTTTGCAAAAGCGGCGGCGCTTTCCGGGGTGATTCCGCTATCCAGCAAATGCTTCTCATCCCGCACCACAATGGCTCGGCTGGGCCGGGCGCCAATGACCGCCCGGTACTTCCCTTCCATCCGGGAAACGGCGCAGGTGAGCACCGGGAAGTCGGTGCGTTGGTTGCGCATGGCCTGGTAAACGAACTGTCCCGGGGTTTTCTTCACAACCAGGCGCACCAGGATGTCATTGTCGTGCTTGCAAGCGGCAAAGTCCTCCAGAGGCACCAGGCCGCCCTTGTACAATTCTACGTAGCTGTCCATAGCCAGCAGCTGGGTCAGCACATCAGAAAAACCAAACCGGCCCCAGATGCTGCCGCCTACCGTAGCCAGATTCCGGAACTGAACTCCCACAATGTCCCGAACCGCGGCCGCCATAGCCCCCTGGGTATACACATTCAGCCCCGGGTGCAGTTCCAGCTGCCGCAGGTTCACCATGGCACCGATGGAAAATTGATCTTCGGTTTCTTCTATGGTGTCCAGACCCAGGTCGCACAGGTCAATGGCGGTCTGGATGCTGCCCTTTCCCATTTTCAGCCAAAGCATCCCGCCGATGATTCGGTTTTTCCGGCCCTGATTCAGCTCATAAGCCTCTTCCAGGCTCTGGACCCGAACATAGTTGCGTATGTTCATCATGGTAACTTCTCCTTACTCGATTCGTGTGCATACTTCTTCTTTTTACATTATAGCATGTATCTTGATTTTGAAAAGAGCCAATGTTATAATTTTCATGCTATTTTACGGAAAACTCCCAGGAGAAAGGTGTGCAGCCGTTATGAAAGCCGTTACCCGGATTGTGTTTGTGGATGATCAGGGAAAGAAATTCTTTGGAGAAGGCCCGTGCCGCCTGCTCCGGGCTGTGGAGGAAACCGGCTCTCTGCGCAGCGCCGCCGCTTCTATGGACATGGCCTACACCAAGGCCCTGAAGCTGTTAAAAAACGCCGAAGCCGCCCTGGGCTTTCCTCTGACCCTGCGGCTCACCGGGGGCAAAGACGGCGGCGGCAGTGTGCTGACCCCTCAGGGAAAGGAGTGGCTGAGGCAGTATGAATCCTACCGGGACGCCTGTATTCAGGCCAACCGCAGACTGTATCTGGAATACTTTCCGCAGCAGCGGTAAGAAGCATCTCTTTCTCGCCGGCGGAGAAGCGGCAGAAAAGCAACGGCTGATTTCCCAGCTGCAAGGCCTGAACCATGGTGGGGTAGCTGTTTCCGACGCTCCCTTCCCGGATGACCTTGTAGTAGATTTGGACGATCCCTACGGAAATCCGGGATGTGTCATTCTGGCCTCCGGGCTGGGGACACGGTTCGGCGGCAACAAGCTGATGGCGCCCTTTCGGGGGCAGCCTATGATCTGTCGGGCCATTGCTGCCACCGACGGCATTTTCTCCCGCCGGGTGGTGGTAACCCGGCATCCGGAGGTTATGGAATTTTGCAGGGAACTGGATGTTCCGGCTCTGCTGCACGCCCTCCCCTATCGCAGCGATACAGTACGCCTGGGGTTGGAAGCTTTGGGAGATGTGGACGGATGCCTGTTTTGTCCCGGAGATCAGCCATTGCTGACCCAGCAGACGGTAGCTTCCCTGGCATTGTGGGCAAAAAGTGAACCGGACAGCATTCTGCGCCCGGCCTTTGAAGGAGCTCCCGGAGCGCCGGTGTTCTTCCCCAAGTGGACTTTTCCGGAGCTAAAGACACTGCCCACGGGAAAAGGCGGGGGCATCCTGGCAAAGAAATATCCCGCATCCGTCAAGCTTCTGCATCTAACCGACGGCAAACAGCTGCAAGATGCCGACACCCCGGAAACCCTGGCATGGCTGGCCCGACAATAAGCAAAACACCCCTTCGGTAAAAACCGAAGGGGTGTGCGTTATGTTTCGTTGAAGAACAGCAAGGAAATCCAGGTCACCACATTGGAGCCGTACTGGAAGTCCAGTCCCCGGCTTTCCAGCATGGGAATCACATTGATGCCGTGGCTTTCCACACAGGGGTGCATCTTCCCCGGCATCCGACAGGGCATCCCGTCCAGAATGGCGCAGCGCTCACAAATGGCGCAGGCCTGGGTGGACAGGATATAGGGATTGACCCCCAGTTCCCGCATGGCATCCCGAACCTGGTTGGTAATCTTTTCATGCTCCGGCCGGGTTTCCAGGGTTTCCTCAATGCTGCTGATATCCGACACTTCGGTGATGGTGGCAATCATCAGGCAGCTGTCATAGGACAAGCACTTTGCCTTACAGCTCTCCACATCCCCCACTCCGGGAGGGCAGGCCCAGGTTTTTCCGTACATGGGGCACTCGTGCTGGCAAATCCAGCGGATACGGTCGGAAAATTCCAATTCTTCCGGGCTTAAAAAATCATAGCTGTACAGGGGAAATTCGGCAAGTTTCTGTTCCAAGGCTTCTCGCTGCATGGCAATGCCTCCTCGCAAGTTTTCGCTTAGTATACCACGGGAAAAGCCAAATTTCCATGGGTTTGGCAAAAAATCTCCCCTTTGCACCATAGAGCCGATTTTTTAGAGAAAATTTCGGAAAAACCATAGATTTTCTTTGACGCAAGGCCCTGGCTCTGTTATAATAAAAAGCTGAGAAATTGGAGGAATTGCCTATGAGAATGAGAAGAATGCGCAACTTAGAGCCCCGAATGGAGAAATGCGCCGCTTACCGGATTGAAGAGCCTGCCCAGCATAAGGGCACCTGGAGAAACCTGAAGCCTGATGCCACCGCCCTGTGGGTAGAGGTGGGCTGCGGCAAGGGAAAATTCACCGCCGAAACTGCCCAGGCAAACCCTGACGTGCTGCTGATTGCGGTGGAGCGCTGCCGGGAAGCCATGGTGGTTGCCATGGAAAAGGCCAAGTCCCTGGGACTGACCAATGTGTTCTACATCGACATGGATGTGGCAGCCATTGAGGATATTTTCGCTGCCGGAGAAATCGACCGGCTGTTTATCAACTTCCCCGACCCCTGGCCCCGGAAGAAGAATGCCAAACGCCGTCTGACCCACCGTTCCTTCCTGGACAAGTACTGCCGGGTGGTTCGGGAAAACGGCGAAATTCACTTCAAAACCGACAACGCCCCTCTGTTTGAATACAGCGTAGAAGAGTTCGCTGCCTGCGGTCTGGAAGTCAAGAATCTGACCCGGGATCTGCACAAGGATGGTGTGGTGGGCATTATGACCGGATACGAAGAAAAATTCCATGCCCTGGGTACGCCTATCAACCGCTGCGAAGTGGTTTGCAAGCCTTTCCAGCTGCCCGCCGAGGAAAAGAAAACGGAATCCGAGCAGGAATAACCCCGGCAGAAAGGAGAGGTCCCTATGTACTATTTCGCAGGCAGCTGCGATGTTGCCGTCATCGGCGCGGGCCATGCCGGCATTGAAGCGGCTCTGGCCACTGCACGGCTGGGGCTGCACACCATTCTGTTTACCATCAATCTGGATGCGGTAGGCAATATGCCCTGCAATCCCGCCATCGGCGGTACCGGAAAGGGTCACCTGGTTCGGGAACTGGACGCCCTGGGTGGAGAAATGGGTGTTGCCGCCGACCACAGCTGCATCCAGTACCGGATGCTCAACCGGGGCAAAGGCCCGGCCGTCCATTCTCTCCGGGCCCAGGCCGACCGCCGCCGGTATCAGCAATACATGAAGCACGCTCTGGAACTTCAGGAAAATCTGGAACTGAAACAGGCCCAGATTGTGGAAGTTTACACCCAGGACGGGAAGGTGTCCGGCCTGCGCACCCTGTTGGGAGCGGAGTACAATGCCAAGGCTGTCATCATCGCCACCGGAACTTACCTGGACAGCACCATCATCACCGGTGAGAGTGTCATCCCCTCCGGCCCGGACGGCATGCACCCCAGCGTGGGACTGGCAGACAATCTGCGGTCTCTGGGACTGGAGCTGCGCCGGTTCAAAACCGGTACCCCTCCCCGGGTCAACCTCCGCAGCATTGATTTTTCCAAAATGGAGTTGCAGCCGGGAGATGAGCAGGTGGAGCCTTTCTCCTTCCGGACGGAGCACAAGGTAAACAATTCCGCCGTGTGCTACCTGACCTACACCAACGAGAAAACCCACGAAATCATCCGGGAGAATCTGCACCGCTCCCCCATGTATGACGGCACCATTTCCGGCGTAGGCCCCCGGTACTGTCCCAGTATCGAAACCAAAATTGTCCGCTTCGCCGATAAACCCCGGCATCAGCTGTTTATCGAGCCCTGCGGACTGGACACGGAGGAAATGTACATTCAGGGTTTGTCTTCCAGCCTTCCCGAGGATGTCCAGCTGGCCATGCTGCACACCATCCCAGGTCTGGAACATGCAGAAATGATGCGCCCGGCCTATGCCATTGAATACGAGTGCATCGATCCTACCCAGCTGCTGCCCACCCTGGAAACCAAGGTGGTTTCCGGACTGTATGGCGCCGGGCAGTTCAACGGCACCTCCGGTTATGAGGAAGCGGCTGTACAGGGGTTGATTGCGGGAATCAACGCTGCCCTGAAAATCCAAGGCAAAGATCCCCTGATTCTGACCCGGGACACCAGCTATATCGGCACTCTGATTGACGATCTGGTGACGAAGGGCACGGAAGAGCCTTACCGGATTATGACCAGCCGGTCAGAATACCGGCTGCTGCACCGGCAGGACAATGCCGACCAGCGTCTGACCCACATCGGCGCCGCCATCGGACTGGTACCGAAGGAGCGGCTGGAACAGGTGGAAGAAAAGTATCGCCTGGTACGCCAGGAAGTGGCCCGTCTGGAAGGCAGCGGCGTCCCCGCCTCCCCGGAGCTGAATGCCATGCTGGAAACAAAACAAACCGCACCGGTTGCCAATTCCGCACGGCTGGCCGACCTGCTGCGCCGGCCCCAGGTGAGCTACGCCGACATTGCCCCCTTCGATGCCCAGCGGCCAGAGCTTCCCGCTGCCGTCACCGAAGAAGTGGAAATTCAGATCAAATACTCCGGGTATCTGGCCCGACAGGAAAAGCAGGTAGCGGAATTTAAAAAAGAAGAATCCCGCCGCCTGCCGGAAGATCTGGACTACCGCGCCATCAAGGGTCTGCGGCTGGAAGCCCAGGAAAAGCTCTGTGCCATCCGCCCCATGTCCATCGGTCAGGCGGGGCGGATTTCCGGCGTCAGTCCGGCGGACATTGCGGTACTGCTGATTTATCTGGAACAGCAATGAGTCAAAAGCCATAAAAATGGGCGGCCAAAATGGCCGCCCATCGCTTTCACTATAGCAGAGTTCACCAGGCAATGTCAACGGTTCTTTGGAAGAAACGCCGGAAATCTGTGTTTTATACAATCTGTTTTTTGATATTTTGTATAGTATTTCCTCTTGTAATTGGCAAAAAACTGTGATATCTTATAGACACAAAGAAGAGATACCAATACACGGTATCCTTCTTAAGCAGCTTTCTTTCCAAAGTTTCGATTGACAAAAGCAAAGATTTTTCGGATGCTACAAGAGCAAATCGAAAACAGCATTCCCAGAAACATTACCAAGTCGGTTGTCAACAATCAGTTTTCAGAGGTCTCCAAAGTTCGATTTTCAACAGAAGTTTCCTAAGTAGTTACCACATTTGCTCTTTCCCTTCGGTTTCTCTGCAGTGCCAAAGATGGATATCAAGTTGGTTTTCCAAAAGGAATCCGCAGATTGATCATCAAAGGATGACTTCGGATGTGCACACAAACTGAATGATCAATTTCGGTTTCCTCATTTGGATGTGCCAAAGTTGATTATCATGAATTGGCTGCCAAACAGTATTCTCTGAGAAAGCAATCAAAAAAGAGAAATGTCATTGAAACAGATGGAATCTAAGCTGATGCGGGCGATCTTTCGATCAGAAATCCCACTTATAAGAGCATCTCGCTGATGAGATTGAAGAAGAAGGCATAAGTTTTTGTGGAGAATCAGTTGGATCGAAATGGAATCGTCTAATCCGTAGAAAGAGAGGTTAACCAATGATGTTAGATACTAAGAGTGAACAGAAATGACCCTTGACTACACAAAAATGTATCGATGGCAAGATGCAGTAGTCAAGGGTCATTTCTATTTTATTTTTCGATGGTTTTTCGCTCCGGAAGGAGCGCTTTTTTATTTTCCGGCAGGGAAAGCGTATCCTGCTTCCAGCAGGCGCATCAGTGCTTCATTGGCCTGCTCATCGGTAAACAGTCCGGTAAACCGCTTGTCCACTGCCAGCGCTTCCAGGCTCAGTTCCAGATGGCCCTTATTCTTCAGCTCGTTGAATCCGTCGCTGAGGCGGTTGCCGGATAGAATCCGCTGGGCATTTTTCAGCATTTCCTCCCCGGCTACCGGGCGCATCCGGACGCCCAAGCCTTCCGCTTCCTGCCTGGCCTGAGTCCATGCGCAAATGAATTTTTCTTCCATGGTTTTCTCCTTTTCAGCGGGCGCCCTCAGAAGAGGGCATACCCGTATTGATACACCAATCTGCGATACCAGGGCTGCCTGCTTAGTTTCCGGCGGGCTGTTCGCAGATACGACTCAAAGGCAAGCAGTTCTTCCTCCGTCAAGGTATGCTGGCTGAACTTCGCCTTTTGAGCCAAAGCTTCCAAATTTTCCGGCGCAGGCTGTTTCAGCAGCTTCGCCAGCAGAACCACTTCCCGCCACCGGGCCAGGGCCTGGGCATTGGCGGGGCCATTTTTTTGTCTTCTGCGGCGCCGTTCCAAACGGAGCATTCTCTGCCCCTGAATTGCAGCTGCCGTCCCAACCAAAACAGGAAGAACCCAAATCAGTGCCATCCATTGGCTGCTGGATTCTGCCGATTCCATCTGCTCCAGCTTCGGGGATATGGTCTGCTCCGGAGGAACAGATGAGGGCTGCGCAGTGGGCATTGTGGTCATTTCCGGGGTGGTTTGCTCCTGGACGGTCGCGTCCACTGCCGGTGTGGCCTCCAGCGCCAGCCAAAGCCCCAATGCCGGTTCATAATACTCTGCCCAGGCATGGGCATTTTCTCCGGTGACCGTCACCGTCTCCCCGGCTCCGGCCCGAACCATGTAGCCGCTGACATACCGGGCTTCAATTCCAGCCGCCCGAAGCAGCACCACCGCCGCTGTGGCAAAATGGACGCAGTAGCCACGGTCTGCCTGCTCCAGAAACCACAGGGCAAAATCCCCTGCTCCATCCGGCATTCGTTGGGCCTGCAAATCATACCGGGCACTGCTGCGGACATACGCGGCAATTTCCTGGGCTCTGTCTGTCACGGTCTGCCCCGACAAAGACAGCTGCGAAAGAATTGCCCGGGCCCGCTCCCGGGTTTCCTCCGGCAGCTCCAGATAGAGTTCCTCGTTATATGGCCCCCGAATTTTTTCCGCTGCGGACAGCAGCACTGGTAAATCCTGAGCAAACCCCATCCGGGTGCAGGTGTAGCTCTGATACAACCCTGTGTTTTCCAGTCTGCCGCCTACCAAAGACAAATTCTCATCCGGATAGTAGGGCAGATAAATCTGCTGAAATGGGGATACGGTTTCCACGGTCACAAGCCCCAAACTCTGTTCCGGCGCCGTAAATTGTTCCGTGCGGTGGAGGGTGGTTTCCCATCCCGTACCGTTGTAAACATCATAATCCCGGCCCCGTAAGTACAGTGTTCCCCCAGTGTCCGCCGTCACCTTCATCACCGCAGCGGAAGATGGGAACCGACTTCCCAGGGAAGCCAGGTTTACGCTTTCCGGTTCCTGGCTTTGTGCTGTTTGCACCGCCGTCTCAGCAATGGAGGTAACCGTGTCCGGCGCTTTGCGGACGTAGTTCAGAAGGGTATTGCGGATCTGCTCGGCATGACTGACGTATCCATCCTGGGGAACCATCCAAAACAGCAATCCCAGGGCTGCCACTGTAGGCAATAGCGTCATAAACAGCAACCGGCATCCTTGCATGCGGTTGTGCTGCCTGACCCGTGCAGTCAGCAGCAGTTCAATCAATCCCAGCAGAAGCAAAAACAGATACTCTTCGTCCGGGATGGTATCCGTAACCACCAAGCAAGCGCACAGCGGCAGCACTGCCAGCAAGATTGCCATCATGCCGGACTTTCCCCGGCAAATTTCCCAGGCCACCGTAGCGGCAATTCCGCATCCCAGCACCGCCAAAGGGAGATCTGCCACCCCGGCATTCCAAGCAGAATCTGCCAGCTTCAAATATCCCCAATGGTATGCCCGGTCGTAAATATAGGAAATCCGGTACAGAAGCTGCCCCAGCTGCTGCACCGCTTCCCCCCGGCGCCACAGATATCCCAGCAATAGCCCGGCTAAAAGCAGCAATGCAATACCGCCCCGTTTTCCCGACAGCACCAAACCGCACAACACGGAAGCACCCAGGCAGGTCAGTACCAGCGTCGGGTAAGATGCCAGGGAAATATCGAAGGCAGTAATCAGGCACCCCACCGAGCCTAAGGAAACACAAAATGCCAGGGCGCTGCTTAAAAAGGCCCGCACCCATCGCTCAAGCTTCATCGGCATCCCCTCCTATGTGGTAGTGCCAGGAAGCGCTGTAAAATCGATCCCGAATGGAGCCTTCCGTAGCTGCCGGATCGCACAGCAGCGTATCAATCGCCCGGGTCAGATCCTGCTGGCTGCGCACGTCGAAGGATCGGACGCCCAGGGCTGTCAGCGCCCGGATTTCAAAGGAAACCTTCTGCTCCAAAAGGTAATTTCCCACCCAGAGGAGCCGTCCGAATTTTCGGTTTCGCTCTTCCCCGCTGCCCCGATGGTTCATGGTCAGAAGCACCAGCCCCCTCTGGGGTTCCATCGGCTCGCGCAGGGTCAATTTTCCGGTTTTGGCTGACAATTTCCAATGGACTTGGTTCAGGTTATCTCCCGGGCGGTACAGACGCATCTCGTGGTTTTCCGCAAAGCCGCCGCCGGGTTTGGGCCGCCAGGAACGGGCCAGGTAGCGCTGCAAGTCCGGAAGATCTCCCACTGGCACCGGCAAGGGACGAACCACCACTTTGGGTGTCGAATTAACCTTGGACGGGAAAGAAAACAAGCCCAGATGGTCACAAACCCGAGGACGCACCACTACAATCTCCATCCCCCCGCAGTATTGTGTAGGCAGGCCCTGAGAAGATCGATAACGATTTACCTCCCCGGTAATGCAGGAAATCAGGCGGATTTTCCCGGAAAAGGGCGGCAGCGGGAAACGGCTGCTGCCCATCAGCCAGGCTTCCGCCGGGGTACCCATGGGCAGCGCTCGGGGCGCTTCCACCTGGATCCGAAAGCTAACCATCGCCGGCAGGCTGATCAGCAGCGACAACCAAGGCAGCCCCAGCACAATCCAAACCACCAAACAGGATACCCAGCTTCCATGGGCCACATAAAATCCCAGGCAGCTTACCACTGCTGCCAGATAAAGTAACCGCCGTCCCCACATATCAGCGCAGTCTGGGAGCCGGGACAGTGTTTACAATCTGAGAAAGCACCTGCTCCGGTGATTTCCCCTGGGCTTCGGCTTTGGCGGACAAAATCAGCCGATGGGCTACCGTATGGGCAAATACTTCTTTCACATCCGCCGGGGTGACATAATCTCTGCCCCGGAGCCGTGCCACTGCCTTGGCCATGGCAGTTACGGACAAAGTTGCCCGGGGACTGGCGCCCCGCAGAATGTCATCGTTGGTTCGGGTGGCATTCACTAAGGAAACAATATACCCTACCACACTCTCATGCAGGAAGGTATCCTCCACCGCGTCCTGCATTTTCACCAGATCCTCCCGGGTCATCAGGGCGCTGAGCATGTGCAGCGGATTGCCTCCCTGGCGATTGAGCACCATGGCAGCTTCATCCTTGGGACTGGGATAGCCCAGAGACAGCCGCACCATAAATCGGTCCATCTGGCTGTCCGGCAGCAGCTGGGTGCCCGCCGCGCCGGTGGGATTCTGGGTGGCAATCACCACGAAGGGCAGGGGCAGCTTGTGGCTGATTCCGTCCACCGTAACCTGTCCTTCCTCCATGGCCTCCAACAGGGCCGATTGGGTGCGGGAGGTGGCCCGGTTCAGCTCATCCGCCAGGAACAGGTTGCACAGTACGGCGCCCTTCTGATAGCGCATGCCCTGGCCCTGCTGGTCAGGAATGGAATAGCCCGTTACATCCGAAGGCAGCACATCCGGGGTAAACTGCACCCGGTTATACTCCAAATCCAACACCCGGGAAAACGCCAGGGCCATGGTGGTCTTGCCGACTCCGGGAATATCTTCCAAAAGAATATGTCCTCTTGCCAAAATTGCCGCCAACACCCACAGCAAAATCGGATCTTTTCCCACAACCGCTTTACGCACCTGGGATAAAATCTGCTGGGCATAGCCGGCAACCGCATTGTCTTTGGTCTGCATCCAGTGACTCCTTTCTTCCGTCGATTGTATCATTGTACTCTGTTTCCCCTGAAAATACAAGTCGAACCCCAGGCAAAAACCTTAAGATTTCCTTTGGTCAGCAGGAAAAAGCAAAAAAATCCCCCCTTTTCCCGGAAAACTTCCGACAAAAAGAGGGAATCCATTGCCGATTTACTTGCTTTCTTCCAGGGCCATCAGCTTATCGATTCGGCGCTGATGCCGCTGCTCTCCGGAAAATTCCGTTTCCAGCCAAGTATCCACGATTTCCAGTGCCAGGTTCTGTCCTACCACACCTGCGCCCATGGCCATCATGTTGGTGTCATTGTGCAGCCGGGTCATTCTGGCAGACCAGGGATCACTGAGCAGAGCGCAGCGGATACCGGGAATCTTATTGGCAGAGATGGACACGCCGATTCCGGTGGTGCACAGCACGATTCCTTTCTCACATTCCCCATTGGCCACCGCTCTGGCAGCGGCAGCGGCATAGTCAGGATAATCACAGCTGTCGGCAGTATGGGTACCGAAGTCCACGACCTCGTATCCTTTCTGCTGCAGATGGGCTTTCACAATATTCTTCAGCGCCAAGGCACCGTGATCACAGGCAATGGAAATTTTTCTCATTTGGAACGCTCCTTTTCTCTTTCGGCATGTTTACATAACAAATCCGCCGCTAACGCCCAGAATCTGACCGGTGACAAACTCAGACTGCACCAGAGCGGACATCACCTGGGCCACATCCATTGGCGTACCGTTGCGGCCCATGGGGGTCTCCTGGGCCATTTCCTCCAAAACCTGGGGGTCCACGCCGGCGCACATGTCCGTCAGAATAACCCCCGGCGCTACACAGTTGACCTGAATGCCGCTGGGCCCCAGTTCCTTGGCCAGGGCCTTGGTCAGGGCAATCACTGCCCCTTTGGTAGCGGAATAAGCCGCCTCACAGGAGGCTCCTACCTGCCCCCACATGGAGGAGACAGTGATGATGCAGCCGCTTTGCTTTTTCAGAAAGCTGGGCATAGCTGCATTGACGCAGTGGTAAATGCCTTTCACATTTACCGCAAAAAGCCGGTCCCAGGTTTCTTCTTCCACCATGGACATCAGGCCAAAGTGCATAATGCCGGCGTTGCAGATTAGCACGTCCACATCCCCCACCTGGTCGAAGGCCCGGCGGACTGCCTGTCCATCCGCCACATCACAGCAAATGGCAGTGGCGCCGGTTTTCTCCGCCAGCATACGGGCGGCGTCGTGCTGCTTTTCATACAGGAAGAATACCCGGTGACCCTGGGCGGCAAACAGTTCCACCGCTGCCGCTCCGATTCCCCGGGAACCTCCGGTAATCAGAACCGTTGACATCTCTCTTGCCTCCGCAAATTTAGGAAGCGATCAGCCTCTTCTTCTGCTTCTGCCCCGGTTTTCGGAATAGGCCCGGATAGCAGAGAGTTTGCTGTCGGATTCGGTCATAAACGCCTTCAGCTTTTCCTCAAAGATCTGATCCGCAGTCTTGGGCGGAGCCGGCTGAACCGGAGGACGATTCTGGCTCTGCTCCCGGTTCTGAAAGCTATTTCCCTCCCGGCGGGGACCATTGCGGAAATTGGGACGTCCGCCGTCGCGCTGAGGCTTGGGCTCCAGACGCTTGATCGACAGGTTGATCTTGCCGTTTTCATTGCCGATGACCATGACCTTCACATCCTGGCCCTCGGTCAGGTGCTGGCGGATGTCGCTGACATAGGCATTGGCAACCTCAGAAATATGTACCATGCCGGTCTTGTTCTCCGGCAGCGTGACGAATGCACCAAAGTTGGTGATGGATTTGACCTTTCCCTCTAAAACGGCTCCTACAGTTAACTCCATAAATGCTTTGCTTCCTCCATATGTTAAGGCAATCAGGTTGCCTGAATTACGATTGGGGTTTGATAATCACAGTACGCGGATCAATCAAGCCCAGTTCCTCTTCTGCGATTTCCTGGATGCTCTGAATGGAATCCAGTCGTTCGGTCTTTTCTTCCAACTGGTTGTTGGCGTGCTCCAGTACGGCAGCTTCGCCGCGAAGCTTTTCCGTTTCTGCCCGGAAGCTGCTGTGAACCCACCCCAGGGCTACCAGAGCTGCCGTAGAACACAGAATAAGTACAACCAGCAAAATCTTCAGCGTCGGTACCGTGGGGAGAATCTGCAATTTCAGGACTTTCTTTTGCTTTGCTTTTTCTGCCATGTTTTTTACCTCCGGGACCAGCCTTCCGCTGCCGATAGTGATTCCACATTATTGTAACCCATTTTTCCCCAGATGCAAACAAAATTTTTGTAAATTTCAGAATTTTTTTCAAAGGCAGGGTTAGGACCGCCGCCAATTTGCCCATAACCTGCCAAAATATGGAAAATATAGGCCGCATCAGCTGTCCTGCTGTGGCTTCCCAGGCGATAGCGCCTATCATCAGTCCCAGCAAATATCCCAGCCGCAGATCCCCCTGGCAGACCCCAAATCCCAGATACAGGCACACCCATCCGCTCATCAGTAAAAACAGAACATCCCCAAAGGTATGCCCCCGACGGCGCAGAGGACGCAAAAAACCGTAGCCCAAGCCCAGAACGCCACCCAGCAGCAGGCTCACCGTCAGGCGGTATGCCGCCGTTTCCGGACTCACCGGAACAGCCTCCGCCAGCCGCCGCCCTGTCTGGGCTCTTCGTAAATCAGCGCACTGACCGTCCCCGATACGGATACCTGTCCGCCTTCCAGCGAGAGATTTTTCAGCTGCAATTCCCGTCCCTGAATCACCAGGGTCCCCAGGGACGTCTGCAGCACCACAGCGGTATCATCAAAGCTGACAACCTCCGTCACTCCGGTCATGGTCAGCTGCTGCCGTTCTACCAGCTGCAATTTATGTGGCAAATGCTCCTGCTCCATGCCATCCCTCCTTACCTGGGACACTCTATGCCCTTCCCGGGAAGAATATGCAAAAACTGCTCTTCGCTTTTGACGAAGAGCAGTTTGGATAGATTGTCAGCGGCTTCCCTTGTCGTAGGGAATACCCTCGGCCTTGGGGGCCCGGGACTTCTTGGAGGTAAAGGCCAGCACCGCCAGGGTAACCAGGTAAGGCAGCATCCGGTACAGGTGGGAGCTGATGCCCAGCTGGGCCAGCAGATATACGCCGTCACCATTGATATCAATGGAGCTGTAGGCTGCGGCAATGCACTTGAAGAGGCCGAAGAGCAAAGAGGCTCCGGCAATGTTCAGCGGTTTCCAGTTGCCGAAGATCATAACCGCCAATGCCAGGAAGCCGAAGCCTGCCACATCGCCGTTGGCGGTACAGTTGGCGGTGGTCAGGGCGTAAACAAAGCCGCCCATGCCAGCCAGCGCACCGGAAATGGTGGTGCCGGCATAGCGCATCTTGTAAACATTGATGCCCAGGCTGTCCGCTGCCTGAGGATTTTCACCGCAGGAACGCAGCCGCAGACCGAACCGGGTCTTGTAGAGCACAATGGACAAAATCACGAAAATCAGAATGCAGACATAGGTTGCCAAGTAGACCTTATTCAGGAACGTCTCTCCCAGGAATCCGATATCTGCGGATTTTTTCAGGCCGAAGGTGGACTTCTTGATCATGAACCAGGAAGCGGCGTCACCGGTGGACATCATCAGGGTATTCTGGTTCACCAGAATTCGGATCAGGAACAGCACCAGCGCCGGAGCCATCAGGTTCAGAGCGGTACCGCCGATGGTCTGATCCGCCCGCAGGTTGATGGAGGCAAAGCTCAGCAGCAGGGAGAACACCGCACCCATCAGCGCTGCCGCTGCCATGGCCATCAGTTCCAGTCCTTGCAAGGTCAGCCAGTCACCGGACCGGGCAGCGTTGGTAAAGACGGGAAACTGCTGCATGCTGTGGACAAACAGCACGCCAATAAATGCGCCGAAGATCATAATACCTTCCAGCGCCAGGTTGATGATACCGCTGCGTTCGGCAAATACGCCAGCCAGCGCCACAATCATCAACGGTACTGCATAGAGCAAAGTCTGCTGAATCAGAAATGTCATGCTTCCTGGCCTCCTTTCTGCGCCTCATCCGGTTGGTTATCTTTGGGCTCAGCATTGGCATTCACCGCACCGGCTTTCTGCTTGCCGGTGAGCATCATCCGAATCAGCAGCGAGAAGGCGCTGAGGTAGACAATCACCGCAATAATCACGTCGGTGATATACTCATTGTAAGCTGTGTAGCCCGTCAGCTGCTGGCCAACAATGTCCAGCATAGCCATGAAGGTTGCGGTGAAGATGACGCCGATGGGGTTACTTACTGCCAGCAGCGCCACAGGAATGCCGTTGAAGCCAGTGGCGGGCAGGGACTGGTAGGTAGACCAGTAGAACTCCGTATTGCCGGACAACCAGTACAGGGCAGCGCCGCCGGCAGACAGCGCACCGGCAATGGCCATGGACAGCACGATGTTGCGCTTGTCGTTGATACCGGCGTACCGGGCCGCATGGCGGTTGGAGCCGCAGGCCTTCAGCTGGTAGCCTAGGGTTGTCTTATTAATGAGAATATACATGGCAATGGCAATGACAATGGCGATGAGAATGCCGCCGTTGACCTGGGAGCCGGGGAAGATCTTGTCCAGCCCCAGCTTGGGCGTTGCCACGCCGTTGAAGGTGGTTTTGTAGATATAGCCAGCCTTGGTGTTCTCCACCACATTCTTGAAGTTGCTGATGTCAAAGGCCCAGGTCACCAGGTTGGCTGCCAGCCAGTTGGTCATGATACAGGCCAGAACTTCGTTGATGTTGAGGAATGCTTTCAGCACACCGGGAATGCAGCCCCACAGCGCACCTGCCAGGCAGCCGCCCAGGAACGCCAGCACCCAAATCAGCGCGGCAGGAACGGTTTCAGAGGGGATGCCCAGAGCAATCATCAGCGACGCCATGGTGCCCATCAGGTACTGTCCGGGAGCGCCGATGTTAAACAGGCCGGTCTTGTACGCCACAGCCACAGAAAGGCCAGTCATCACCAGGGGCGTTGCCCGGAAGAGCATGTTGCCCAGAGACTGGGCATTATAGCCCCAGGTCAGGTTACCGGCGGCATCTCGGCCTGTGGACAGAATACCGGCAAAAATCAGCCGCACACCGTCCCAGATTCCCTTGCCGGTGATGGTGTCCTTGGTCAGGCCCACCACGATCACCACAATGGTACCCACGAACAGACCAACCAGAATGGAAATCAGGGATGCCAGCACTTTCTTGGTGGCGTCTTTTTCATAAATGGTCAGCAAGGTTTCTTTCATGCCTGTGCTCCTCCCTTCCCGCTACGCTTGGCACCGGACATATACAGGCCCAGTTCCTGGACGGTGGTGGTCTTGGGATCCAGCTCTCCCACGATTTCTCCTTCATACATTACCAGAATCCGATCCGCCAAATTCATCACTTCATCCAGTTCCAACGATACCAGCAGCACAGCCTTTCCGGCATCCCGCTGGGCAACCAGCTGTCCATGGATATACTCAATAGCGCCCACATCCAGGCCACGGGTAGGCTGTACCGCAATCAGCAGCGGGCATCCCCGGTCGATTTCCCGGCCGATGATGGCTTTCTGCTGGTTGCCGCCGGACATGCTCCGGGTGATGGTCACCGGGCCCTGGCCGCTGCGCACATCGTACTGTCCGATGATCTTCTCGGCGTAGGAGCGCACAGCGTCGCGCTTGATGAAGCCGAATTTCTGGAAGCGATGTTCCTGGAAGGACTGGAGAACCAGGTTGTTTTCCAGAGTATCATCCAGCACCAGTCCATGCTTGTGCCGATCCTCCGGGATGTGGCTTAATCCGGTCTGGCTGCGCTTGTGGATGCTGGCCTTGGTAATATCATGGCCGCAGAGGGTAATATGTCCTGCCGAAGTCTTTTCCAGACCCGTCAGGCCATACACCAGCTCCGTCTGACCGTTGCCGTCAATACCGGCGATACAGACAATTTCTCCGGCACGCACCTGAAAAGATACGTCATGCACCGCATTTTTCTTGCTGGTTTTGGAGTGTACCGTCAGGCCCTTCACATCCAGAATCACATCGCCGGGCTTGGCCTCATCCTTCTGCACCTGCAGCTGAACCGGGCGGCCCACCATCATGTTGGACAGTTCCTGCTTGTTGGTGTCCTTGATGTTGACGGTGCCGATATACTTGCCCTTACGCAGAACGGTACACCGATCCGCCACCGCCATGATTTCGTTGAGCTTGTGGGTGATGAAGAGGATGGATTTGCCTTCCTTGGCAAATCCCCGCATAATCTCCATCAGCTCGTCAATCTCCTGGGGAGTCAGGACAGCGGTGGGCTCGTCAAAAATCAGGATCTCGTTATCCCGGTAGAGCATCTTCAGGATTTCGGTACGCTGCTGCATACCCACGGTGATGTCCTCCACCTTGGCATCCAGATCCACATACAGCTTGTACTTCTCTGACAGCTCCTGCACCTTTTTCCGGGCAACACTACGCTGGAGGAAACCCATCTTGGTGTCCTCCGCACCTAAAATGATGTTGTCCAGCACCGTGAAAACATCCACCAGCTTGAAGTGCTGGTGCACCATGCCGATGTGCAAGGCCGTGGCGTCGTTGGGGCTGTTGATTTTCACAACCTGACCATTTTTCTTGATTTCTCCCGCTTCCGGCTGGTAAAGGCCGAACAGAACGGACATCAGTGTAGACTTACCGGCACCGTTTTCTCCCAACAGGGCATGGATTTCTCCAGGTCTTAGCTGTAGGGTAATGTTGTCATTTGCCACAATGCCGGGGAATTCTTTTCTGATATTGAGCATTTCAATAATGTATTCCGACTGCACTATGATTGTCCCCCTTCCCATATTTCGCACAGGTTTATTATATAATGCCCAGAATCGAATTGCAAGAAAAGAATGTTTCTTCTGCAAATTTCCCGAAAAAGCGCACCAATACAGCAAAAGCCGCCCCGGATTGCCTTCCGGGGGCGGCAAAGAATATCCAAATCTTTTTAGCCCAGTAAACAGGCCAGACAGTACAATGCCAGCAAATGTGCCGGGTAGAAAATGTAGAAGAAATACTTATCTCCTCTGCCTCGCTGCCCATTGTGCATTCCCATAGGAATGGCAGCAAAGCCCATCATCCACTGAACATCCGAAGGGTTGCGCCACAGCAGCAGCGCTGACAGCACCAGCAAGCCGGTGATCTGAACCGCCCTGTGGGTTCGGAACCAATAAAACCAGATGCCCAGCGCCACCATCACCACGCCGCCTTCGATGGTCAGCAAATTGGGAAACAGCAGCGCCAATCCTGCCAGCAGACGGATGGTTTGCAGAGATACGCTTTCATCTGCCGAGTAAACAGCCAGCGCCAGCATGGGGATGGCGCAGACAATGGGAATCAATCCCCAAAGGATCGCCTTCCCAATGGGTTTCATACGCTTTGCTTGGATGCCTTCCTTTAGATAATCCCATGCCTGCATGTAAATTGCTGTCACGAAAAAGGTGCTGAACGCATTGTTCATTAACACCACATTGGGATTGGGCAGCACCCATTGCAGCCCCACCGTCAGCAGCGTCGTGCACCAACTGGCCACCAGCAGGCGCAGCAAATACCGTCTGCGATTAGAGGTGTAGAAAAAGCTGTCCGCAGCCAGGAACAAAAACATGGGAAATACCGGCCGCCCCAGCATGGTAAGCCACAAGGGCGCGCCGTTTGCGGCAAACATCTGATGGATATGATCCAGCAGCATCAAGCCTGCCGCAATATACTTGATAGTAGTTGCGTTGAATATTTGATATTTGGTGGAAAGGGAATTCAAATCATCGATCCTCCTGATCTTGGTAATCCTTTGGGTTGGCTGCGCTGTGCAGAATGTCCTCTGCGGAGATTCCGTAGAGCTTTGCCAGGGCAATCAAATTGGACGTACTGGGGTCAGCAGTGCCGTTTTCCCATTTGGAAACCGCCTGACGGCTGACGCCCAAAGTCTCTGCCACAAATTCCTGGGTCATTTTGCAGCGGATTCGATTTTCCCGCAAAATTTCCGACAGGGATTTCCGGACAGCTGCCGCTTCTTTGCGGACTTCCTGAGAACCAATATATTTTCTGAGCGCGCGGATTACCAGATATATCAGATATCCGATCACCCCCAGAACCGCAGCGTAAATGATCAATGCGACAATAGCTGCCATCGTATATAGATACATGGCTGCACCTCCTTTCTGTGGGTATCAGTATAGCCAAACCAGGCGGTTGCTTCCACCAACTATCCCGCAACTACCGGTAGAATGTTGTCATTTTGCAAAAAACATAAGGAATTTTCTAAAAATCCGGAATAAATCCTGCGTCTGCCGCCTCAGCCTCCTGGGTAAAGCCCTCCAGGTTGTTCAGGTACATCCAGCTGAGGACTGCCTCGTATTCCTCCTGGCTGACCCGCCGGTCAAAGGGGTCTGGCAGATTTCCCATGGGGGTATACTGGCGCATCAGACTCACCAGCACTTGTCCCGGAGCAAAATTTTCCCCAATCCAGTCCAGCACGCCCAAAGAATTGTCCACGCAGCCGGGCAGAATCAGGTGGCGGATAATCACGCCTTGTGTAATCTTCTCCCCTTGCCAACGTACCGGGCCGGTCTGGCGCACCATCTCCCGGATGGCATTCTGGGCCACGGAAACGTAGTCCTCCGCCCCGGACAACTGTGCTGCCAGGGAATTGCTGGAATATTTCAGATCCGGAAGGTAAATGTCCACCAGACCTTCCAGAGAAGCAATCGTTTCCACCCGCTCGTAGCCGCCGCAGTTGTACACCACCGGCACCGGCAATTTAGGCTGCAGTGCGGGCAAAATGGTGGGCAAAAACTGGGTTGGGGTCACCAGGTCAATATTTTCCGCTCCCTGGGTAATCAGCTCCTCCATCGCTTGCCGCAGCTGGCGGCTGTCCATGGGTTTGCCCACGGCGGATGCGCTGATGGCGGCATTCTGGCAGAACCGGCAGCCTAAGGTACAGCCGCCAAAAAAGATGGCTCCGCTGCCGCCGCTGCCAGCCAGTGCCGGTTCCTCCCATTTATGAAGCATTGTTTTTGCCACCAGGGCCGTATCCGGGCAGCCGCAGAATCCCCGTTTCCCCGCTCTGCGGTTGACACCGCACTGCCGGGGGCAGAGATTGCAGGTTTCATAATCCATGCCATCGCCTCCTTGTTTTGGCTATCATACCAGTTTTCCTGTTTATTCTCAACCACAAAAAAGCTTAATGGTTTTTAGGTTTACTTTTTCTGCTTTCTATGTTAGAATGATCCCGATTGCGAAGTAAGTGAGTTGATATTCTTGAATTTTGACAGCACTCTGGTCAAAATTGACTTAGATGCCATTTCGTCCAATTTTGATGCGATTTGTGAAAAAGCCCAGACTGCCGTCATGGCAGTCATCAAGGCCGATGCCTACGGTCATGGCGCCGTTCCGGTGGCCCGACTGCTGCAAAAGCGCTGCGCATTTTTTGGCGTCAGCTCCATGCTGGAAGCCATGGAACTGCGTCAGGCCGGACTGGATACGCCGATCCTGATTTTGGGTCATACCCCGGTGGAGGCTTACCCCACCGCCATTGCCCAGCAGATCCGGCCCGCCATTTTCCGTTGGGAAGACGCCCTGGCTCTTTCCCAGACTGCGGTGCTTCTGGGCAAAACCGCCGCTTTCCACTTTGCAGTGGACACCGGCATGAGCCGGATCGGTTTTCAGGTCAGTGAAGAATCCGCCGATCTGTGCGCCAAAATCGCCGCCCTTCCCGGTCTGACCGCCGAGGGGCTGTTCAGCCACTTTGCCACCGCCGATTGTGCCGATTTAAGCCGGGCAGAAAAGCAAGCGGAATTGTTTGACAAATTCGATGCCATGCTGAAACAGCGGGGTGTGTCCATCCCCATACGGCATCTGGACAATTCTGCAGGCCTGATGAATTTTGCCAACCATTACGAGATGGTTCGCTCCGGCATTGTTACCTATGGGCTGTACCCCAGCACGGAAGTTTCTACCGAGCAGCTGGCCCTGACCCCGGCACTGCAGTGGTTCAGCCATGTGACCTGTGTCAAAACCTTGCCAGCCGGTCGGGAAATCAGCTACGGCGGCACCTATGTGACCAGCCGGGACACGGTGGTTGCCACCGTTCCGGTGGGGTATGCCGACGGCTACCGCCGGAGCCTGTCGAATAAGTTCCACGTCCTCATCAACGGAAAAAAAGCCCCCATTCTGGGCCGGGTCTGCATGGACCAGATGATGGTGGATATAACCGGCATTCCCGACGTTCAGCCCGGTACACCGGTGACCCTCATCGGTCGGGACGGGGAAGAATCCATCACCGTTGAGGACATCGCCCAGGCTGCGGACAGCTTCAACTACGAATTTGTCTGCGGCATCAGCCGCCGGGTTCCCCGGCTGTACCTCAGCGGCGACAAGGTAATCCATTCTGTCCATTATCTGCTGGATAACTGACTTCCGGCAGTTCCATAGCCTATGAAATCCAAGACAAAGGAGGATCTCAATGTCCCGTAAACCCAACCACAGACGTTCTTCTGCCACCCCGATACTGATCGTCCTGATTATTCTGATGATTGCCGCCACAGCTTTGGTTGTCTGGATGTGCATTGATCTGGTGAATAAAACGCCCACTACTTCCAAACCGGAAAGCACCGTGCAGCTGCCGGACAGCGGCACCACCCCCTCCCAGGCTCCGGCGGAAACCCAGGCGCCAACCACCGCCCCTGCACCGGAACCGGAAACCGTCGTGGCTACCGCCAGCATCGCCACCATGGGCGACCTGCTGATGCACAAGCCCATCATCGATACCTGCGCAACCGGGGATGGATACAACTTTGATTCCATCTTCAAATATCTGAAGGACTACACTTCCGCCTACGATTACGCCGCCGCCAATCTGGAAACCACTTTGGGCGGTCCGGATTATCCCATTCAGGGCAATCCCCATTTCAACTGCCCAGATTCCATTGTGGATTCCGTGGCCAATGCGGGTTATGATATGCTGCTCACCGCCAACAACCACTGCGGCGACACTACCGCCTCTGGCATTCTGCGCACCCTGGAGCAGGTGCGGGGCAAGGGTCTGAAAACCCTGGGCACCATGCTCAACGACGAGGAAAAGAAATATGAAGTGGTGGATGTGAACGGCATCAAAATTGGCATGCTCTGCTATACCTACGCCACCGGCGTTACCTCCGACGGACGGCCCCAGCTCAATGGCAATGCCGCCCTGTCCCAGGCAGGCATCGTCAACTACTTCATGGAAACCAATCTGGATAAGTTCTACTCTGAGGTAGAACAGCATCTGGCTGACATGAAGGCAGACGGTGCCGAGGCCACCATGGTATTCCTGCACTGGGGTGTGGAATACCAGCTCCAGGAGAACAACACCCAGCGCGCCATGGCCCAGAAACTGTGCGATATGGGTGTGGATGTAATTGTAGGCGGTCATCCCCACGTGGTAGAGCCGGTGGATCTGCTGCAAAGCAATGTTGACCCCGACCACAAGACCGTAATCATCTATTCTCTGGGCAATGCTGTTTCCAACCAGCGGCTGGGTAACATTTCCTACGTCAGCACCGCCCATACCGAAGACGGCGCATTGTTCTCTGTGACCTTTGAAAAGTATTCCGACGGTAAGGTTTACCTGGCAGGAACGGATGTTTTGCCCACCTGGGTGAACATGCACAGCAACAACGGTTCCAGAGAATACAACATTCTGCCCCTGGACATCAGCAAGGAAGACCAGTGGACGGAGATGTTCAACCTCACCGCAAATAACTTCTCTTCTGCCCAGGCATCCTACAAGCGCACCATGGATATTGTGGGCGAGGGGCTGCAGGAGTGCCAGGACTATCTGGCCCAGGCCAAGACCGATCGGGAAGCTTACTATCTGGATCTGGCCATGAATCCGGAAAAGTATGCCACCGAGCCGTCTTCCCTCTCTGTGGTGGAAACTACGGAAGCCCAATCCCCGACAGTGGAGACCACTCTCCCCGCTGCCGCCTGATCAAAGCAAAAAAAGTGGAGACAGAGAAATCTGTCTCCACTACTTTTTTTGTTTGCAGGCATATTCGTAGGCCCGTTTGTAGTCTTCCAGCTCCCGATAGCAATGTTCCAGCTTCTGAGCCGTTTCCCGGGGATATGCTTTTTCCGCCCCATGGAAGCACCGGGCGGCTTCCCGGAATTGTCCGGATCGGAAATAGATTTCTCCCCGGAGCATACACCAGCCCGGATCGGTTTGATCTTCCACCGCTTCCAGCAGGGCCTGGGCTCTGGCAGTTTTCCCCTGGTTCCAGGCTTCCTTTGCCCGCAAAAGCAGCTCTTCATCCAGGCTGGGAAGGCTCACCGGCTGCCCCAGTTTCCCCAGGAGCAGCAGCCGCTGCCGCTGCAGGAGTTCCCCGCAATAAGCGGTATTGTCTTCCACCTTTTCCAGCAGTTTCCGGGCATAAATCCATCGCTCCTGCTCCATTGCCTGCCGGGCAAGGGCCAGGTAGGTGCAGGCAGAGAGGATCCCTTTCTCCCGGTCATAGACTTCGTCCGGCTGCCGGTAGTCTTTCAGCGCCTGGGCTGCCCCCAAAAAATCCCCGGCATCGTACAGCCGCCGGGCAGTTTCCATAATCTGCTGATTGGGGGATACTACCGTCTGCTCTTCGAGAAACAAACTCACTGGTTTTCCCAATTTGGAAGCCAGATATTGCAGGGTTTTCATGGATGGCTTGGCGGTGCCGTGCTCGATTTGAGAAAGCATATTCCGGGTAATTTCCTGGCCGCAGAGCTGCCGCTGACTCAGTCCCGCTTCCAGCCGTGCCTGTCGGATTTTCTCCCCCAGTTCCATGCGCCGCCCCTCCTTCCAGGAAAAACCTGTTTACCGGATTATACCATATCCTGCCGCTTTTTTCTACCGTTACAAAAATTTCATTTGCTATTTTTCACGACTTGGTTTATAACAGTAGTATTGTATCAAAAGCGCGTTAATATCATCCGACAGATAGGAGTTATTTTATGGATATTCGCAATATTCGGCAGCTGAAAGAAGCTGCCCGGCAGCGATTGGATGGATTTCCTAACCATAAGCGGATTGTGCTGATTTACAGCGGCATTGCTCTGGGCCTGACCGCTCTGGTTTCGATCATCAATCTTTTGCTTTCCCTGCAAATTTCCAACTACGGGGGTTTGAGCAATCTGGGTATGCGCTCTATTTTGTCCACCATTCAAACCATTTTGCCTATTTTCCTGACACTGGTGCTGATGCCTCTGGGATTGGGATATCTGGCTGCCATGCTGCGCATCGCCCGGGGCCAGTACACATCTCCCCAGACCCTGCGGCTGGGCTTTGACCGGTTCTGGCCTCTGCTGCGGCTGAACATTGTCAAGGGGCTGATTTTTACCGCCATTGGCTTTGTGTGCATGTATGCCGGCATCAGCATTTTTGTGATGACGCCGTTTGCCGAGCCTCTGATGGAACTTCTGACCCCCATTCTTACCAGCAGTTCCGTCATGACCTCCGGCTTTGTGATTGACGACGCACTGGCCATGGAAATTGCTTCTATGATGTGGCCCGCCCTGGCAATCAGTGCTGTGGTATTCTGCATTGCCGCCGCTCCCGTGATGTATCAGTACCGGATGGCGGAATATGTGCTGATCGACCGCCCCGCTCTTGGCGCTCTGGCTGTGCTGCGGGAGAGCCGGAAGATGATGCGTGACAACCGGATGGCGCTGCTGCGGCTGGATTTGAGCCTGTGGAAATATTACGGCGGTCTGCTGATTGCCTATCTGATCTGCTATGGCGATCAGATTCTGCCGGCGCTAGGTATTTCCCTTCCCTTCTCCGCTGGCGTCAGCTATTATCTGTTCTATTTTGCCTACATCGCAGTACTGTTTGCCGTCTACTACTTCCTGCGGAATCGGGCAGAAGTCACCCTGGCTCTGGCCTACGAGTCGGTCAAACCCGCCGAACCTCAGCAAAAAGGCGTGGTATTAGGAAACATTTTTCAGATGTAACGAAACTTCCCGGAGAGGAAATCCTCTCCGGGCTATTTTTATCCCCCATATTCTTCCAGGATTTTTCGCAGCTGCTGGTTACCTTTGAGAAAGGCATGTTCTCCTTTTCCCTCCAGGCAGGAACGGAAGGAAGAAACCAGCACAGAAGACATATCCGCTTTGGGTTTCACAGTATGGCAGCGATAACACAGTGGGGATTGTGTCATATCCCAAGGCTGCTTGGACAGTTCCAGTATTTTACGAATCAACTGCAGGCAGGTTTCCGTATCCTTGCGGTAGCCTGCCAGACTCAGCTGGGGTATGATCTGCATGTAGGGCCAGTACCCCCATAGACGGGGCATCTGACTGGCGATTTCGCCAATGGCCTCTGCCATCTCCGGATGGTGCGTCTGCTCTTCCAAGTCC
Organism: uncultured Oscillospiraceae bacterium; assembly: GCA_944382965.1. Taxonomy (GTDB): domain Bacteria; phylum Bacillota; class Clostridia; order Oscillospirales; family Oscillospiraceae; genus Faecousia. Next base: position 95,710 of record CALWOA010000002.1, read on the forward strand.
ATAAGCTTATACAGATACCCCAGGATACTGTGATACGCCTGCATCAGCTTGCTTTCCAGAAATGCGGCGGCAGCGTCCTTGCCTTCCCGGGAAGCAACAATACTGGAACGCAGCAAGGTGGTATCCACCGGGGCATCCGGCAATTTTTCCAGCATGCGTTCTGCATTGTCATAGTCTTCCCGCTGAATATATTTACTGGCCAGCACATAGGTTGCCGCCATACTGGCCTGGGGGTCCCGACTATTGGCAGAGCGCTCCAGCCAATCCATAATCTGCTGGTCATAGCGCGCCATCTTCTCTTCTTCCAGATCCGCCATAAGCAGCGCGCCGTTCAAAATCGTTGCAGTGGTGTGAATCAGCAAATCACACCGGGGATATTCCCGGATTTTTTCTGCGGCACGGTCAAAGGCTTGCTCCAATTTACCCTGGGCTGTCATTTGGGAAAGTTCGTTGACAAATTGCCCGATCTCCTGCTGACTTAGCTCCTCCCGGAAGGAAAAGAGCTGATTCATGTCGATATTCAGCAGTCTTGCCAGCGCCGGAAGCAGGGTGATGTCCGGATAGGAGTTGCCCTTTTCCCATTTGTTCACCGCCGGAGGCGTCACCCCCAGGTAGTTGGCAACCTGCTCCTGGGTCAGTCCTGCGGCCTTCCGGCTGGCTTTGATTTGTTCACTCAGCTTCATCCCGGTGTTCCTCCTTTTACATCAATGTTTTGGCAGTTTCATTATAACACCGGGGCTTTTCTCCCACAATTGAGCGGTGCTTTTCTTTCCGGGAAGAAAACATAACCACTGCTCAATCTTCGTCCTGATCCAGCTCTCTGTTGATTTTCTCCTGCTTTTTCCGGTTCAGCAGAAGCAATCCCTGCTGAACACCAAATGTAAACACAGCAAAGAATACAATGTAGTAAAGCAGTTTTGTCAAATCTCTTTCACCGGCAAACACAAACAACACCGCCGCTCCGATTGCCGCACCTTCCAGGCAGTCTGCAAGGCGGCGCAGCCAGTGTCTTCCCGTCGGATTCACAATGTCAATGCCCCGAGCGTAGCTGGATACCAGATTATAAAATCCGCAGCCGATCAGCAGGAATAATTCCACCGCATATTGGGCAAAGGGTGCGTGAAGCACAAACTGCTGCACCAGCACCGACACCGCCAGAATCAGCACCAGGTAAGCGTATCCCCGGCTCTGGATGAAGCGCCGCTGCTGCAGGATTCTCTCGTCCTGAATGGGTTTTTCTGTCATGTAAGTTCCTCCTCCCAGAATAGATCGTTCAGTGTTTTTCCCAAAGCCTTGCAGATGGCAATGCACAGATTCAAGGTGGGGTTATAATTTCCGGATTCAATCAGGCCGATGGTCTGCCGGGTAACCCCCACAGCCCTGGCCAGGTCCTCCTGCTTCATGTCCCGCTCCAGGCGGGCAATTTTCATCCGTTTGTTTTTCATGTCCTCCCCCCTTCTGTTGTCAGTATACAAGATACCTTCCGCAATGTCAACTATAAATTGCATAGAGTGCAGAAAATATGCCGCCGCTTCTTTTGGAAACGGCGGCTCGGTTTATTTGCTTTCCTTCAGCAGGTCTGCAATGGTAATGCCTTCAAAGAAATCATTGATCATCTTGTCCAGCTTCTCCCACATGGGCAGGGCGTTGCAGCACTCCGCCCGGGAGCAGGCGGAAGCACCCTGGCTGGTGCAGGAGACAGCGGTAAGCCCGCCCTCCGTCAGTTTCAGGATGCTGCCAACGGTGTACTCTTCCGGTTTCCGGTTCAGGCGGTAGCCGCCGCCTTTGCCGTGGACCGCGTCCACAAATCCGGCCTTGGACAAGGTGGTCATAATGGATTCCAGATACTTCTGGGAAATGCCTTCAGCTTCGGCAATTTCCTTCAGGGGAATGTACTCTTCCCCGCCCCGCTGGGCAAAGCTGACCATCACCCGCAGGGCATAGCGTCCTTTGGTCGATACGATCATAAGCCCTTACTCACAGTGCTCGCAATGCTCGCAGTCGGGGAATTTGCTCTTGTCGTAGGGGATGTTGTTCTTGTCGAAGTAGTCCTTCAGGGCATTGTGGATGGCTTCCTCTGCCAGCACGGAGCAGTGCATCTTGTGGGCGGGCAGACCGTCCAGAGCCTCGGCAACGGCCTTGTTGGTCAGGGCCATGGCATCATAGATGGACTTGCCCTTGATCATTTCGGTAGCCATGGAGGAAGAGGCAATGGCGGAGCCGCAGCCGAAGGTTTCAAACTTTACATCCTCAATGATGTCATTTTCGATTTTCAGGTAAATTTTCATAATATCGCCGCACTTGGCGTTGCCCACTTCGCCTACGCCGCTGGCGTTCTCGATAACACCCACATTTCTGGGATGGGTGAAATGATCCATAACTTTTTCACTGTACAGTGCCATAATTGTAGTCTCCTGTTCTATAGTTTCCTGATAATTTACAGAATATATTCCCGCTTGCCGTTTTGCAGGTCCCGCCACACCGGGCTCATGTTCCGCAGATACTGTACCACTTCCGGCACCACCTGAAGAATGTGATCCACTTCTTCATCGGTATTGTACTCGCTCAGAGACAGCCGCAGAGAGCCGTGGGCCACGTCGTGCACCCGGCCGATGGCCAGCAGCACATGGCTGGGGTCCAGAGAACCGGAGGTGCAGGCGGAACCGGAGGAAGCTGCCACGCCCTTCATATCCAGAAGCAGCAGCAGGCTTTCGCCTTCGATGCCTTCAAAGCAGAAGCTCACATTGCCGGGCAGCCGGTTCACCGGGTCGCCGTTCAGGGCGCTGTGGGGAATCTTGCTCAGGCCGGCAATCAGCTTGTCCCGCATGGCAGCCACCCGGGGCATGTTCTCGTCCATATGGTCACAGGCATCCTTTAACGCCGCCGCCATGCCGCAGATCCCGGCAATATTCTCCGTACCGGCCCGCTTGCCCCGCTCCTGGGCACCGCCTTCAATCAGGTTCTGAATGGGGAAGCCCTTGCGGACATACAGGGCGCCCACGCCCTTGGGGCCGTGGAACTTGTGGCCGGACAGGCTCAGCATGTCGATGTTCTGTTCCTTGACGTTGATGTGCAGGTGTCCCACTGCCTGAACCGCATCGGTGTGGAAAGGTACGCCCGCTTCTTTACAAATGGCTCCGATTTCCGCAATGGGCAAAATGGAGCCGATTTCATTGTTGGCATACATGGTGGTCACCAGGCAGGTATCCTCTCGGATGGCGTCCTTGACCTGCTGAGCGGTGATGGTATGGCCCTGGCGTACATCCAGGTAGGTCACTTCAAAGCCTTCCTTCTCCAGCTTTGCCAAGGTGTGCAGCACAGCGTGGTGCTCAAAGGCGGTGGAGATAATATGCTTCTTGTTCTTCCGTGCGCCGTAGTAGGCGGCGGAACGAATGGCCTGGTTGTCCGCCTCGCTGCCGCCGGAGGTGAAGATAATTTCTCTGGGCTCGCAGCCTAAGCACTGGGCAACGGTTGCCCGGGCATTTTCCAAAGCTTCCTTGGCTTCCTGGCCCACCGAGTGCAGGCTGGAAGGGTTGCCGTAAACACTCATCAAATAAGGCATCATGGCATCCACTGCCACCTGACTCATGGCCGTGGTTGCTGCGTTATCTGCATAAACGTACATATGTGAAAAACCTCCTTATGGTTTTACCTAGTAATTCCATGGGTAATAATACCATGGTTTGCCTACCTTGTCAATAGGTAAATATCCCAGCCGTTTTTTTGGATATTCTGTCCGGAAATGAGGAAACGTTACCCCAGAACTTCCTCCAGAATTTTCACGATTTTCTCTAATCCTGCCTGATCCTCCCGGGTAAACCGTCCCAGTTCCGGGCTGTCGATATCCAGCACGCCCCAAACCTTTCCCTCTTTATGGATGGGGAGCACAATTTCAGAATTGGAAGCGCAGTCGCAGGCGATGTGCCCCGGGAAGCTGTGCACATCCTCCACCCGCTGCACCTGATCCAGCGCTGCCGCCGTGCCGCAGACGCCCCGCCCCAAGGGGATGCGGATGCAGGCAGGTTTTCCCTGAAAGGGACCTAAGACAAGGGCGTTGTCCTCCATTTTATAAAAACCGACCCAGTTGATCCGGGGCAGCTCTTGCCACAAAAGGGCCGAAGTGTTGGCAAGATTTGCCACCTCATAAGGTACATCCCGGGTCAGGGCCTCCAGCTTTTCCCCAATTTCGTCATAACAGATGCATTCCATGGTATCCGTCTCCTTTTTTCTTGGCTGTTGGTTTTCATTTTACAAAACCGCCCCTCTGTTGTCCAGCCAAAAATTTCCCCATTTTCCTTACCCTTCCTCATTTTTCGACTTTTTCAGCGGTTACAATTCCGGCTGCGGGTCATATTAAGAGGGCAGACAAAAAGGAGGAGTGAACCATGAAGCGAATGATTCGCGCATTTGCCTTAACGGTAGCGCTTTTCGCTCTGCTGCCGCTGCAAAGCAAGGCGGCGGAGCTTCTGATCCCCGTTGGCAAGATCATCGGCCTTCAGCTTGGCAGCGATACCATTACCGTAGTTGCATACGATGACGTTTTGGGTTCCCAGGCCCGCAGCGCCGGTTTGAAAATCGGCGACGAACTGGTAAAAATAGAGGACATCCCCATTCAAAGTGCCCAGGACGTCCGCACCGCGCTGAATAGCTGTGCAGATTGCGTGGACGTAACCGTCCGTCGGGGTGGAAAACTGAAAACCTTGCAGCTGACCCCCGGTCAGACGGCGGACGGTCCCCGGCTGGGCGTTTACCTACGGCAAGGCATTGCCGGCATTGGTACCGTTACTTTCTATGACCCGGATACCGGAACCTTCGGCACTCTGGGCCACGGCGTCAGCGACTCCAAAGGAAATCTGCTGCAAATGACCCAGGGCAATGCCTACGAAGCCACCATTCAATCGGTGAAAAAAGGCAAAAGCGGCGATCCCGGCCAGCTCAAAGGCAGCGCCGATGCCAAAAACTGTTTTGGCGCTCTGCTGCGCAATACGCCCCAGGGTGTATTTGGGGTCAGTGAACAAGGCTGGACCGGTGAACTGGTTCCGGTTGCCCAATTTGAAGACATTCAAACCGGCAGCGCCACCATCCGTTCTACGGTGACCGGCGACACGCCTCAGGAATATTCTGTGGAAATTCTGAAAATCTATCCCCAAACCCGGGAAGATGGGCGGAATTTTTTGATAAAAGTAACAGATCCTTCCCTTCTGGAAGCCACCGGCGGCATTGTCCAGGGCATGTCCGGCAGTCCCATCCTGCAAAACGGCATGTTGGTAGGCGCCGTGACCCATGTGCTGGTCAACGACTCCACCACCGGATATGGCATTTTCATCGGCAATATGCTGGATGCGGCGGGATAAAAGAAAAGGCAGCCGGGCGGCTGCCTTACATAGGTTTCTGGGAAATAGGAGATGACAGTGACATCCAAGCGTGATACAATGAATGAAAGCAAGGTCAGGAGGGTGATTTTGTGAGGATAGCCGATATTTCACCAAGCTATACAGTGAGAAAAATAGATGCGGCTGACATTGATGATGTCTATGCTTTAGCCTGCAAAAACGAACTCTTTTACAGGTATTGTCCCCCTTTTGTATCGAAAGACAGCATTTTATCAGATATGGAAGCCTTACCTCCAAATAATACACACGATGATAAATATTATATTGGCTTCTGGACAAATAATCATTTGGTTGCCGTAATGGATCTGATTATGAATTACCCCAATCCCGCGTCTATACTTATTGGATTTTTTATGGTAGATCAAGCCTTCCAAGGTAAAGGAATTGGTTCAAACATCATCCGGGATCTTTTGACGTATGCCAAAAACTTGGGATATGTTTTTGCTCGTCTGGGGTATGTAAAGGGCAACCCCCAAAGCAAAGCGTTTTGGCACAAAAATGGTTTTTGTGAAACCGGAGAAGCGTACCAAGCCCAGGGTTATACCGTTGTTGTGATGGAAAAACGTTTGGCAGAAGGAAATTGACAATTTATCAAAGGCAAGGGTGCTTTCATTTGAAGATAGAATGCCCGAATCCCCCCAAAAACACCCAGCCATATCTGTACCATACCGCAGAATTAAAAAGGGAAAGAGTCTGCCACAGATATCATCCTCTGCAACAGGCTCTTTCCCTGATTCCTTAACCCATCGGCCGTTTCAACGCCCTTTGGCGGAGTCTATGGATTTCTCTGTGAATCCGCTCCACCTCACAGCCCTCTGTGAGATTCCATTCCGTTTTCAGAATCTCCAGCTGCTCATTCAGCGTGTTAATTGCTTCGTCAAAGTTTCCCTGTATCTCATAGATATGGGCCACAGCGGTTTGCGCATCCGTATATCTGGGAGAGGGCTGCAGCTTCTGCGCCTTTTTGTAGTAGATGACGGCTTCCTCGTACCGGCAGATGGATGCCATAGCGTCCGCCATACTGGCAAAGGCTAGCCAGTCACTGCAGTGGTCTTCTACCATCTGAAGCCAAATCGCTTCTGCTTTTGGATGGTTGCCGCTTTTCCAGGCAATTTTTCCCCGATAGCAAGCCGTCCGACAGCTATCATCCATTTGTTCCAAAGCATCGCAAACTTTCGCGGCGTCTTCCAGACGATTGTCCGCAATCAATTCATCCAGCAGCCACAGATACCCTCCCAGGTATGTGGGATGTTTCTGCACAAATTGTTGGTAGTAAGCAATACGCTTGCTATGATTCCCCAAATCCCAGTCCGGAATGGTACCTTCCTGCGCCCGCTGCAGATTGTTATGGTTTTCCTTCCTTTCCGGCTCCAATTCCAGTGCTTCCATGGCATAGAACTCCGCAGATTTTCGCAATGTATCCGCTCTGTGATTGAATAAGCTGGACAAAAGCCGCAAAGCATCCCCTTTTCGCTCTTTCAGCTTTCCCTTCAAAAATACTTCCGCTTGCTGAAACTCTTCCGGGCTCAGATTCTGCTGCATTTGCAGCATATTTTCAATGCGCTCAAACTGCGCTTGCTCGGAAAGGCCAAAGAGTTCATCAATACTGCATCCAAAATAAACCGCAAGTTCCGGAAGCAGCTGAATATCCGGCATAGAGGTTTCGTTTTCCCATTTGCTGACGGTCTGATAAGAAACATTCAGCGCTCTGGCCAAGGTATCCTGTGTAATCCCTTTTTGCAGGCGAAGTTGTTTGATTTTGCTTCCAAGTGCCAATTTCATAACGATCCCTTCCCTATCATCATTTACAGCATTATCAGAATCCCGGCGGCCGCCTCGTTCTAAATGCATTATAACGGCCCAGTATCAAAGTAGCAATCACACAAACAGCGAGTATTCTCCCGCAAACCGGGAGTTATGCCAAATCAAAAAAGCGGACACGCCCAGTGTGACGTGTCCGCTTTCCCGTTGCTTACTTCGGCACTTCCCCGTTGGTCAGTGCGCCGGTGAAGGTAAATTTGTAGCTGACATAGTTTTCTTTCGGCTCCTGGGTCAGCTCCAGGCCGGTAAAATAGCAGTAGCGAATCCCCCAGATAGGATGCTCCAAATTTCCCGGCTGGTCGCTGTCCATCAGATCTGCCAACGTGCGAAACTGGGCAAAGGCATTCTCCCCGGTGAACACACCGCTGCCGGTAATGATCCGTTTCAGCTCTCCCATTCCCTCAAAGTAGGTTACGCCATCGGATGTGGAATACTGGGGTTCCCGACTCATCTTCTCTTCATAGGTATGGGGATTCTGGGGCCAGACAAAGGTTTTATAACTTAAAAAGTCCACGTCACAGCACCTCCCTGGTCAGCGCGATACCGGTTCTGGTCTGCCGCAGTCCTTGTCTGGTAAATTCCCGTTTGATGGACGTCCACTGGCAGCCAGCGTAGCGCTCGGTTTTGTTGTCTGTTTCAATCAACAGTTCAAATGCCCCTTTGGTTTCCTCCTGTTCCGGAGAGCCACAGGGGATCAGTTCCTCCAGTGTAATGTTCCACAGCTTTTTCCCACGGCTGATGCTAACAGGCGCATCCTGTCCCATAACATATTCCGCCTGCGTGTCCACCACTTCCTCTTCCGTAAAAGCGATGGCATGGGGATGAATAATGTCATTGATGGTAGCGTAAAAGCCCGGCCAGATTTTGCAGTCATCTTCCTCTGTAATGCCTGTATAGGTAGCCAGAATATCCACCACATATACCTGGGCAATTCCATCATAGCGGCAGCCGTTCTGAACGCAGACTGCCCGGGACCAGCGTAAAATTTCCGTGGCTCTCAGCGCCTCCACTTCGCAGGCCGTACCGCCCAAAGACGCCTGGCTGATAATGCTGACACCTACCGTCACCGTCAAATTGGCCCGGTCAACGTTTTCAATATGTACCGAAGCCACTGTCCCGGAAATCTGAGGGAATTTCTGTCCTGGGTAAGCAACATCCGCCACAAAATTTGCCTGCCGCAGCCGCCGCAGTACCAGTTCTAGGATTGAGTACCCCATGTATCATTCACACCCTTTTCCACGCACAGCCCCCACAGATATAGAGGCTGATTCTGATAATAGAACCGCTCCACCCGTCGGAACAGGTAGGACTTTTCCCCCAGCTTCAGGGTATCCCCTTCCTGTATTTCTCCATCCGCCGGCCCCAGGTAAGCATACTGCCCCCGGGAGATTTCTCCCAGGAGCGTTGCTTCACTTTCCATACTCTGCCAGCTTTTGGAGTTGACCGCCCAGAAAAAGCCCCGTATGGCTTTGTCCCCGTCCTTGCCCGTCACCACCATATCCGTTCCATGTTTTTGGATCATGGCATTGATTGCATTGCGCATTTTATACCCCCAAAAATGCGAACCGGTCTTTCAGATACGGCAGCAGCATTTGCTCTGCCTGTGTCCGGTAGCCTTCTGCACTGGTTCCCGATGTTACGGTGCCCCGCTTAATGGTCAGATCGCCTGCCCGGAGTTCCTGGATATCCTCGCCTCCCTGGACGCTGTTCCAGGCCGCCAATACATACAGGCTTCCGCCATTTACCAGCGCCTCCTGGCAGTCATCCTCCGTCAGTCCCTCTTTCAGCCGGGACAGCAGGGAGTCGGCGGTCATATCGCACAGAACCCGCAGCAATTTCTGACCGCTTTCCTCCGGCTGGCCCGCCAGGATCACCGTCTGAGCAAAAATCTTCTCCCCCAGCATCATACATTCAGCACGCAGGCCGCACCGTCGCAGATTTTGGCAAATCCGGCAATGGAGGTAATGGCCGCCCGTTCCAGCTGCCGGTCAATGAGCTTGTCATACTCCACCAGCACATCCCCGGCCCGTACCTGTTCCAGCGCATAACGATTGTCCAGACCGATAATCACACCGTCCGCCACGGCGGAAGTGCGATGCAGCTGGGCGCCCAAAGGCGTGGTCAGTTTGCCCGTACCCTGGAAGTTCAGGCCCGTCAGGGGATTCTGCAGTTCCGGCACCTTCAGCATCTGGGTCATGCACTTGGTGGAACACAGCAGGGTGTTCATGGTGTAAGGATCGAACTGCCCCCAGAATTCTACCAGCTGGTCATACCCCAGGGTGCCCTTGGTACCGGTGATGGGATCAGTGCCAATGGTATACTGTACAGCCGCATTGTCATTGCCGTCGCCCTCAATCAGCACCTTTACCGCATCCGCCAGCTGCTGCTTCTGGATGTGGGCGCCGATCTGGCGCAGCATCACGCCGAACAGATCCAGTTTCTGGAACCGCAGAGCTTCATAGGATGCCACCAGCATTCTGCCCCGCTTGCTCAGTTTCACCAGATGTTCCTTGGTCTTGACCTCGGTTTCGGGAATGGTGGCGCCTTCCTCCACGTCCTTCAGTTCCTTGTCATCGTCGGTAGGCGTGGAGTAGATGGAGCGGTAGTCCATGGCGTCGATGATGGTGGTGGTAGCGGTGATGGCAGGCAGAATGTCATTCTCCTCCATGCCCTGCCGCACAGTGCGGGCAATGTACTCCGGAAACAGCACCGCAGAATCCATGGTGCGGAAGAACTTCTCCACGGGAGAAGAACCGGCGCCCTTGGCCCGGATGCCAAAGCGCTTCAGCTGCCGCTGGAAAGCGTCGGTGCCCTCCAGAGCCGTGCCTCGGTAATTCTCACTGGGGTCCAGAGACTCCAGCACCTGGGTAAAGTTCATACCCTCCTGCCGATACATGCCTTTTTCCAGTTTCAGATTGTCGTAACCCATATCATTTCCTCCTAATGAATTAATCTGTAAATGGGGCATTCCCCATCTGCATTTGATAAAATTTTCAGATCAGAAAGCTGCTTTCCAGCTTTTCTTTCTTGCCGCTGCTGCCGCTGAGCTGGGTGCAAACCGGCATCAATTCCGCAAATCGTTCCTCCAGTGCCGATTTCAGCGCCAGCAAATCTTCCGCCTTGGCGGTCTGGGCAATGCTGCGCAGTACCGGTTCCGGCGCTCCCAGTTCCAGGGCCAGTCCCAACCGCACCACATCATCCTGCAATTCCTTTTGATATTGCTTGCCCAATTGTGCCATGGTATACAGCGCCCGGTATTCCGCTTGGGCGCCAAAGCTTTCCGCCAGTTCTTTCAGGGATTTTCCGCCATGCAGCGCTTTCAGCACCCCGGCCTCCCGCTGGGCAGGCACCGCCACAAAGGAAAACTCATACGCATCCATAGGTTCCCGCAAAATGGCGCAGCATACCTGGCCGTCGTAGCTTTCCCCCTTCTGATGTCCGCAGCTGCCGTAGTCGCTGCCGCAGATGGAGCAAACCGCCCGCCCCATGGCGCAGCCTACGGAGACTTCTTTTTTGATGCCCGCTTCAATGTCTGCAATCAATTCTTCATTTTCTCCGCCCCGGCGCACGTAGGCCCAGGCTTTGATGAAGCTGACGCCTTCTTCCTGTACCACCTGGGTTTCAAAAATCCGGGCCACCTGGTTGTCGGCGCTCCACCGATGATCCACAATTCCCGTTTTCCCCAGAAACAGCTTCGCCAAAGCAGGCAGCGCAGCGCTGTCAAAGCGCTCAAAGTCCCGATCCACCTGATCGTCGCACAGCCGCAGGGAAAATACATACACCTGCTCCGGGGTCAGCTGGGCCTTGGCCTGGGCATTGATTTCCGCCAGCTGCACAGCGGTAGGCACCCCGCAGCTGTTTGCCTGGGTATCCTTTTGAATCTGCAAACTCATAACCTCCCTTTTTCATCAAACCGGCTCCTGAGCCAGTTTCGCTTCCGCCCGGTACTTTTCTGCCTGGGCATTGTACAGCGCCGCCTGAGATTCCTGGGTAATATCCTGCAAGCTGATATCATCCCAAAGGATCTCCACCCGGTTGTCCATTCCTTCCAGTGCAAGATAGGTCTGGCAAATCTTCCGCATGGCCGGTTCCACCGTTCTGCGCAGCGCCCACAGTTCACTGGTGAGAATGTCCGCCTGCTGGGTGCTCATCCGCTCGGTGGTACTCCAGCTCAGTCCCAGCAGGAAAGGCGGCAGACCGGTTTTCGCCACCAGCTGTTCCAGAATCTGCCGTACCGGCACTTCCGAGTCCAGCAGTGGCGCTTCCCCGCCGATGACCTTGATTTCCACATCACCAACTGCCACAAAATCCCGCACCGTTCCGTTTTTGCCGTCCTCCATAGCCTTGGCCCACTGCTCCGCCACCGCCTTGCCCCGCTCCTGGGCCGTAACCGGGTCCAGATTCTCTCCACCCTTGCAGATCACGCTGTAGCGCAGATTCCCGGCCCGTTCCCAGTTGCTTCCGATAGTGTTGTAGATTTTCAGCAGAATATCCGCCAGGAAGGGCATCCCCCGGAACATGCTCACACCGTAAGGATGGGCAGGCTCCGGATTCATGGTGGTAAACAGCAGCAGGTGCTGATATGGCAGGGGGCGCATCAGCCCATGATCGTCCATCCCCCACAGCACCACATCCAGTGGGCCATTGCCCTCCTGTACTTCCAGTGCCGTCACATCTCCCCAGCACACCGCCCGGAGCTTTCCGCCGGCCACCACCAGTTCTCCCACTGCCCTGCCGTAGGTCAGCAGGCTGTCCAAATAGCCGCTGAGGAAACTCTCAATCCCCATCTGTCCCCGGCCACAGGGCATCATCTGTAGGAAGGTATTGAGCTTGTGCTGGGCCTGGGGATTTTTGCACCGAACCTCAAACCCGCCGCAAAGCCGCACCATTTTCCCTACAGCGGCATCCAGCACCGGGATGGATTCCCGCATTTCCCGGTAAACCCGTTCTTCTCCGCCGCCCAGGGGGGTAAAGTGCCGCATGGCCCCAAAGGGATGGATATTTCCGCCCCGGAGCTGGCATACAGCCGCCATAGCGCCGGATTCCTGTTTCTTCCGTTTCAAACAATCACTCCTTTCTAAATCAGCCGTCCGTTACCGTTTTCTCTCCACCGTACACGCCGCAAATCCCCCCTGTCTTTCCCCCAGCACTGTGGAAACAAAGTAGCGCATATCATCCATGGCGTGGTCATGTTCCTTGCGCACTTTGTCCTTGCTGCCGTCTTTTAAGTCCCAGACATATTCCTCCATTTCCCGCAGGCAGTCGGTGCAGCCCGGGCCGATGACGATTTTCCCGGTCTTCAGACAGTCGGAGGTAAGACGAATGCCGCTGAGGACATCATTGTTGGCTTTCTGTACCCGCCAGCCTCTGCGCCGCAGCAGTTCCAGGAAGCTGGCAGCGGAAGGGTCCACAATCACCGCCGTGATGGTTCTGTCACCTGCCAAGGTTTCCAGGGCCTGGGCATATTCTCCATCGGTCATCTGCCGCATCTGGGCCCGGGAATCAAAATAGAATTCCTTCACCCGATACCACACCCCCCGGCACCGCCCCCACAGTCCCATGGACATGGGATTGACGGTACCGTAGTCGCAGGAAATGTACCATTTGTCGCAATTTTCCGGGGGAACTCCCGTCATTTCCTCGGTAAAGAAGTCATACACCCGTCCCTCCGCCTGCACCCACTGGCCCAGCACAAACCGCTTGTAAAACACCCCGGTGTACAGCCGCTGATACCGCTGCCGAATCTGCTGGGTCAGGGATGGGTTATCCTCCATGGTAAAGTGCAGCCGCAGACAGTTGCGCTTGGCAGCCTCCTGAATCCAGGTCTTGTAAAACCAGTGGTTCGGCCCGGCGGGATTGCAGTTAAACCAAATCCGGCTCCCAGCCACCGAGCAACGGGCGCAGGCTTGCTCCACAAAGCTGCGGGGCATCAGTGCCACTTCATCCAGCAGAACCCCGGCAAAGGTGATTCCCTGAATCAGGCTGGCAGAGCTTTCGTCCCGTCCGCCAAAGATGTAGAACTGATTTTCCCGCCCCCGAAAACTCACCGTCACCAGATTTTCCGACCGTTTTTCCTGCCACCTGGCCCCCAATTCCGTCAGCCGGGGCAGGATTTCCGACAGTACATTTCGCCGCAGGGAGGCAATGGTCTTTCCGCAGACGCCGAACTTCTTCCCATGGAAGCAGCTCATGGCCCATAGGAAAAAGCCCAGCCCCATGGCCAGGGTCTTTCCCGACCGAACCGCCCCGTCGCAGACAATGGCTTCCCTCCCCGCATGGGGGCTGCCCGGTACCCACCAAGTCAGTACGGTGCGCTGTTTGGGAGAAAACACCGGCTGCTTCATTCTGCCCCACCGCCCTGGAGCGCCTGGAAGAATCCTTCCATGGTACTGTCTTCTTCCTGTGCCAGCTGACTGAGCATCTGCAAAGCCTCCAGCCGGTCCAGCAGTTTGATTTCCACCGTTCCCTTTTCGTTGCGCTTGATTTCGCTGATCAGCCCCAGATCCAGCCTGTCCAGTTCCGGTGCTTCTTCCAGAGCCAGCCGAACGCAATCGTTGGTGCTTCCGAAGGCCAGCTCCGCCAGCCGCCGCACCACATCCTGCCGCCGAATCTGCCCGGTACGGATGCGCTGCTTCAGGGTCTTTTCTCCGGTTTTGTTTTCCATATCACCCTTCCTTTCACACCTGGGCACAAATCAAAAAAAGTTGCTCCCAAAGGAGCAACTTCAAAAAAATATCTTTTTCTCAATTAAAAACGAATTAGGAATACTATCAGAATTGTCATTGACAAGATGTGACTACTGTGATAGTATTACATTGTAACGATTGCAATCGTCAAAGGAGGTCACCGATATCCGTGAAACTATTTGACTCTGAGCTAAAAGTGATGGAAGTTTTATGGAAGGAGGGGGATTTGTCCGCCGGTCAGCTTGCCAAAATTCTGACAGAGCAGACAGGCTGGAACCGGAACACAACCTACACCGTAATCAAAAAGCTCGTACAAAAAGGCGCAATCCAGCGCAGCGAACCGGGTTTTCTCTGCCGGGCCCTCGTCCCCAGGGAAGCAATTCAGCAGCAGGAAGCCGCCGATCTAATTGATAAGCTGTTTGATGGCTCAGCGGAATTGTTTTTTTCTGCTTACCTTCACAGTGGGAAGCTGTCTCAGTCAGAGATTAACCGGCTGAAACAGCTTATGGACACACTGCAATGAGGTGCTGATATGACCTTGCTTTCCATGAGCATCCAGGCAAGCGGCTTAATTTTCGTTATTGTCATCCTCCGCAGGGCCGCTGGGCATTCTCTTTCCAAAAGCAGTTTCCTTGTCCTTTGGGCAGCCGTCCTGGCCAGAATGCTGATTCCCTTTTCGTTTTCCTCCAAGTGGAGCGTGTATTCCATTCTGGCTTTGCCATTATCTTTCCGTCCCGCCAGTACCGCAATAACAGAACCTGCACCGCTTCTATCTTCTGCATCTTCCCTTCTGACAGCCATTTGGTGTTCCGGCATGGTCGTGCTGGCCTTGATCTTCGGAGTATGGATTGTCTACAGCCGTCAAAGGCTTCATTTCTCTGTTCCCATTGCAGAATACCCAGCCATTGCGGCATGGACCCGGCACGAAAAATCCACCGCACCATTACCATCCATCAATCCGACAGGATTTCCGTCCCCATGGCAATCGGAGTTTTCAGCCCCCGCATTCTCCTTCCCAGCCGTATGGATCTAAATGACCAGCAAATGCTTTCCTATGTTTTGACCCACGAATTTTTCCACATTTACCGTCTGGATGCCTTGTGGAAGTTTCTGGCGCTCTGCGCACTTTGCATCCACTGGTTCAACCCTATGGCATGGGTCATGGTCTATTTCCTGAATCGGGATTTGGAAATCACATGTGATGAAATGGTTCTTAACCATTTTGGATGGAAGCCAGCCGACAGGCGGGGGTACGGATATTCTCTGATTCAGCTAGCCGAGACAAGCTCCGGTTTTTCTCCCCTTCATAACGGCTTCAGCAAAAAACCATTGGAAGAAAGGATTGAAAACATTTTGAAAGCAAAAAAACCATCTTTCGTAAGAGGGTTGTTCGCTGGCATCTTGATAAGCGGCATCCTTTTGGTTTTTATTACGGTTCCGGATGTTGCCGCAGCGCAGCCTGATTCCCAATCAAACCTTCTGTCCCATGAAAATTCCGCCAGCCCCCATCTTTTATCCGTACTGGATACCATCCGAGACTATGAGAGATCCTTATATTCCGAAACCCGTCAGCAGGAGCGGCTGGAACTTTATTTTCTTTTGACACAAGAACACCCTTCCACTGATTTTCCGAACGAAGCATATAACACCTTAAACAAATAGTATTTTAAAAAGGCCTGGCGTTCCCTAAAACAAGAGCGCCAGGCCTTTTTTTACTTTCCAAACAGGAACAAGGACATATCAGAATTTCCTTTGAATCTCCCGATTTCCTTTTTCCACAATTTCCTGCACATTTTCCCCCAGTGCCTGTTTCAGAAGATCATATTCTGTCAGACTTCCATGGGGCACTGCCCAGGCGCCGGCATCGGTACCTACTGCCAACAGGCCGCCCAAATTGGCAAATGCCGCCACATTCTCCATGGCACTGTCCAAAATGGCTTCCACTTCCGTGTCCGGATACCGCCCCTTTCCCCGCAAATTGCCAATGGTGGACAAGGTGGGAACCCACACCGTGCCGGATTCCGCCATAGCCGCCAGGGCTTCCCCATTTAAGTAAGCCCCATGCTCGACAGAGTCCACCCCAGCCTGCGCCGCGGCCATTACCGTTTCGGCACCGTTGGCGTGGGCCATAACCGCAAAGCCTTCCTCGTGGGCAATGTACACCAGCTGTCCGATTTCTTCCGGCGGCAGTCCAACCTCCGTCAGCACCCCGAATCGGTCAAAATCCATTAGTCCGGAAATCATAATTTTGATAAAGTCCCCTTGTTCCTGCCGGTTCTGCCGGACCAGATCCGCATATTCCCGGAGGTTTCCATAGGTTTTCCCGATAAACTTTCCATAATGTCCAGCTTTGCACAGGGGTGCCAAAGGGGTACGATAGACAATGCCATATTCTTTTGCCAGGTCTCTCGCCCGTTTGCCCACTCCCCACCGGTCACCGCCGTCGCGCAGATAGGTAAAGCCCAAATTGTGATAGGTTTGCAGCACCTGACGAATCCAGGGTTCCTGCACTTGCTCCGAATGCCGCCGGATGGCGCTTTTCCAATCCACCCCATCCAGTACCATATGGATATGGCAATCACAGAACATCATTTCCGCCACCTTTCTTCGCTCAGTATACCAGATTTCCCCCATCTTCGCAAGAAAAAAGGGACGGTTCTCACCGCCCCCTTTTCTTATTTCTTATACAGCATCCGAATGGAGTTGAGCACGCACAGCATGGCAACGCCGGAATCGGCAAATACCGCCAGCCACATGGAGGCATACCCAAACAGCCCCAGAATCATCACCGCCAGCTTAATTGCCAGGGCAAAAATCACGTTCTGCCAGGCAATTTTTTTCGTCTGTCTGGCAATATCCAGAGATTGAGGAATGGCTTCCACATCCGAGGTCATGAACACCACATCCGCCGCTTCGATAGCCGCATCAGCGCCGCTGCCCATGGCAGCGCCCACATCCGCACCGGCCAGAACCGGCGCGTCGTTGATGCCGTCACCCACAAACATGGCAGCGCCCTTTTCCTGCCGGATGGCCTGGAGCCGCTCCAGTTTCTGGTGGGGCAGCAGACCGCCATGGACTTCCCGGATACCAACTGCACTGGCAACAGCTTTAGCCGCCGCTTCTGCATCTCCGGTGAGCATTACCGGCTCAATGCCGCTGCTGCGCAGCTGCCGCACCGCCTGCTCCGCACCGGGCTTCAGTGTATCTGCAATCAGCAGATATCCCTGATACTGTCCGTCCACCGCAACCAATACCCGGGTGCCATATTCCTTGGTTGTCGGAGCTGCAATCCCTGCTTCTTCCAGGAGCTTGCCGTTGCCGCAGAGAATTTCTCTGCCCTGCAATTTTCCCCGGATGCCCCGTCCGGGCAGTTCTTCCAGGTCCTCCGGCCGCATCAGTTCCACTCCCTGCTCCTTTGCCGCCGCTACAATGCTGGCCGCAATGGGATGGGTGGACTGCTGCTCACAGCTGGCGCAGATTTGCAGCAGTCCTTCCGGACCAACCACCTTCTGCACCTTGAAATCGCCCTTGGTAATGGTGCCGGTTTTGTCCACCACCACGGTTTTGATTCCCGCCATAGCCTCCATGGACTGTCCGCCCTTGAAGAGGATTCCCTTTTTGCTTCCCGCTCCGATTCCGGCGAAGAACGCCAGAGGTACGCTGAGTACCAGCGCACAGGGGCAGCTCATAACCAGAAATGTCAGGGCCGTATACACCCAATAACTCCACTCTCCGGTTACCAGCGATGGGATAATAGCCGTTGCTGCCGCAGCCAGTACCACCACCGGGGTGTATACCCGGGCAAAGCGGGTAATGAAGCGGTCAATCTTCGGCTTGCTGGCAGCAGCGTTTTCCACGCTGTCCAGAATCCGGGTAACCATGGATTCCGACAGCGGCTTTTCCGCCCGGATCATCAGCTGTCCCTGGGTGTTGACGCATCCGGAAATCACACTGTCCCCCGGCGCCACCGCCACAGGAACCGGTTCTCCGGTAATGGGAGCGGTGTCAATCCGGCTCTGTCCGCTGACCACAACGCCATCCAGGGGAATCCGGTCACCGGGGCGTACCAGCAGCAAGTCCCCAACCTTGGCCTGACGGGCAGGAATCGTCACCGTTTGCTCGCCCTGCACCAGCTGCACCACTTCCGGCCGCAGGTCTACCGCCTCCATAATCTGGCTGCGGCTGCGCTCCACCGCTTTGTGTTCAAAGAACTCTCCTACCCGATAAAACAGCATCACGCCCACCGCTTCCGGATATTCCCCGATCAGGAAAGCACCGATGGTCGCCAGGGACATCAGGAAATTTTCATCAAACACGTGTCCCTTGGTCAAATTCTTCACTGCGGTCCAAACCACATCTTTTCCCAGAATCACATAGGCCGCCAGGTAAGCCACCAGCGCCGGGATGCTCAGCTTGCTGTAGCTCAGCACCAGTCCCAGGACAAACAGACCGGCGCCAATCAGCAGCACAGTCCCCTCCCCCGCTCCGTGGGCGTGGTCATGGGTATGATGGTCGTGGTGGTCGTGGTGAGAATGTTCCGAATTCCCATGATCGTGGGAATGGTCGTGTTCGTGATGGTGTTCATGGTGGTGCTCATGTTCCCCATGACAGCAGCATCCCCCGTCGCAGCCGTGACTGTCGGATACCGGAACATTCTCTTCCCGGGGACGAATCTCTGCTTCTGCCTCCACGGTCCGGGCAATCTTCTCCAACTCCCCAATCAGTCCGTCCGGGTCCTGAGCCGTCAGCCGCAGCTGCCGGGTGGCAAAGGTAATCACCGCCTCCTCCACTTGGGGATGGTCATTGAATTTCTGCTCGATTTTGGCTGCGCAGTTGGCGCAGTCCACATTGGCAATGGTGTAGATCTTTCTGGCCATGGAAATGCCTCCCTCTATTTTCAACATATGAGCAACTGTTCATTTGTTTATCTCAGTATACTGCTATTGTATCCCCTTGTCAATAGGCTTTGCAAAAAACTTTGATCAGAAAAATCCCCGAAGCAAAAATGCTTCGGGGATTCGGTTTACACCTGGAACATGGGCTTGATTTTCTGGCGGTAAATCCGCAGGAAGAAAAAGGCCGTTGCCGCAGCACTGGCTGCTTCCGCAACCACGAAAGCAAGCCAGACATTGTTTACGTGACCGGTCAGGCTCAGCAAGTAAGCCACAGGCAGCAGTACCAGCATCTGACGGCACAGAGATGTAATGGTAGAGTACATACCGTTACCCAATGCCTGAAAACTGGCGCTGACCGCAATGCAGATAGCGGCAACCGGGAAGCTCCAGCTGATAATCCGCAGGGCCGCACGGCCGATATCCAGGAATTCCGGGCTGGGATTGAAAATCATCAGCAGCGCTTCCGGGAAAAACTGGAACACCGCCAGCCCCAGAATCATCAGTGCCAGACAGCTGATGCAGGTGAATTTCAGTGCCCGCAAAATCCGCTCCGGCTTTCTTGCGCCGTAGTTGTAGGCAATGATGGAAATGGTCGCGTTGTTGATACCGAACAGCGGCATAAAGAAGAAGCTCTGCAGCTTGAAGTAGATGCCAAACACACCGGTTGCCGTCTCCGTAAAGCCCTGCAAAATCTGGTTCATGCCAAAATTCATCACCGAGCCAATGCCGTTCATCACCACAGAGGGAATGCCCACTGTCAGGATGCTGCCCACCGTTTGCTTGTCCAGCTTGGTATAGCGCAGGTGGAACTGTACCTCAGGATTATACTTGAAGTTAAAGAAAACAGCCACCGCTGCCGCCACCCACTGACCAATCACCGTTGCCACAGCTGCACCGGCAATCCCCATCACCGGCATGCCCAGCCAGCCATGAATGAGAATAGGGTCGAGAATGATGTTGATAATCGCGCCGACACTCTGGCTGATCATGGTATGTACCGTCCGCCCGGTAGCCTGCAGCAGCCGCTCGCCTAACACTTCAATGAAGATGCCCAGGGTAAACACGCTGCAGATTCGGGAATAGGCAATACCGCCTTCCACCGTTTCCGTGACAGTGGACTGCATCTCGTAATAGGGCCGCACACCGAAGAAACCAAACAGCATAAACAGCGCCGTTGCCATCAGCATCAATACCAGGCCGTTACCAGCTGTGCGATTGGCAGCCTCCTGATTTTTCTCGCCCAAGCTTTTGCTCAGCAGGGAATTGACGCCCACGCCAATGCCCACAGCAAAGCCGATCTGCAAGTTCTGTACCGGGAAAGCCAGCGACAGCGCCGTGACTGCACTCTCCGACACCTGTGACACATACACGCTGTCCACAACGTTATAAAGTGCCTGTACCAACATGGAAATAATCATGGGCAATGCCATATTCACCATGAGTTTTCCCATCGGCATAACGCCCATTTTGTTTTCCTGCAGCGAATGGTTCTCCATACGTTCCTCCTAATTTCTCCATATTCCACCCTATTATAGGAGAAAATTTTGGTAATTTCAAGTCTATTCCATTATTATTCGGCAAAAACAAGCAAAAAGCACCACCGCAGTTTTCGCTGCGGTGGTGCAGGATGTAACCCAAATTACAGGTACTGCTTTACGGCCTCAGAGGCGTTGGCAGGATCTTCGGAGATGGTCATGGTAATTTCCATATCATTGTCGGCGGCGAACTTTGCGCACCAGGCAACAAACTCCTCACCAGCGGCCTTGTCGGTGCCGATGGTCTTATACAGGTTGTCAATAAACACGTGGGTAATATCAAAATTGCCGGCGTGCAGACCGCTGAGGAAGCCCTTGAGCATCTCAGGGGAGCTGATGGCGTATTCCTGGGAATCTACCAGACGAACTTTATAGGTAACGTCGTAGGTCAGTTTCTTGCCGTACTCAATGCAGACAACGTCGCCATGGGCTTCTGCCACGGCATCATGGATGGCGTCGAGCAGCTTCTTGGTCTTGCCGGAGCCCTTCAGGCCCATAATAACATGAATCATCGGAAAGTCCTCCTTTGCTTGCCAGAATATTGGCTTATGGACATTCTACCAGCAAACGTAGGAATTTGCAACTACTAATTTGTGAAATTCACAAGAGAATTTTCCCATTCCGCCGGATGCTCCCATAATTTTCTCCAAAACCACAAAAAAGGGAGCGTTCGCTCCCTTTTTTGAATCGGAATAAATTTACTTGTTTTCGTAACCGGGCTTGCCCAGCAGCTGGAACATGTTGCGCTTGTACAGTTCCACACCGGGCTGGTTGAAGGGGTTCACGCCCAGGATGTAAGCGGAAACGCCGCAGCACAGTTCCAGGAAGTAGAACAGTTCGCCCACCTTCCGGTCGTTCAGTTCACCGGCATCCATGGTAATGACCGGCACGCCGCCGTCCACATGGGCTGCAACGGTGCCCAGGTATGCCTTCTCGTCCACGAAGTCCAAAGTCTTGCCTTCCAGATAGTTCAGGCCGTCCAGGTTCTTCCAGTCGGAGCCGATGGTGTACTTCTGCTGGGGTGCGTCGAAGCGCACCATGGTCTCGAAGATGTTGCGCTGACCCTGCTGGATCATCTGGCCCAGGGAGTGCAGATCGGCGGTAAACTCAGCAGTGACCGGGAAAATACCCTTGCCGCCCTTGCCCTCGGACTCGCCGAACAGCTGCTGCCACCAGCCGCCGAACATCTTGAAGCCCGGCTCGAAGGATTCAAAGATCTCCATGACCTTGCCGTTGCGGTACAGGAGGTTGCGCACAGCGGCGTACTGCCATACGGGGTTTTCAAAGGAACGCAGGTCGTAGGCTTCCTTGGCATCCATGGCACCGTTCATCATTTCCATAATGTCGATACCCGCAACTGCCAGAGGCAGCAGACCCACGGCAGTCAGCACAGAGAACCGGCCTCCAACGTTGGGCGGAATGATGAAGCTTTCCCAGCCTTCTTCCGTAGCCATCTGACGCAGAGCACCCTTGCAGGGGTCGGTGATGGCATAGATCCGGCTCTTGGCGCCGTCTGTGCCATACTTGCGCTCCAGCATCCAGCGCAGGGCACGGGTTGCAATAGCAGGCTCGGTGGTGGTGCCGGACTTGGAGATGATGGCGATGGAGAAGTCCTTGTCCTCCAGCAGACGGCACAGCTCATTCCAGTGCCGGGTGCTCAGGCCGTTGCCGGCAAAGAAGATCTGGGGGTTGCCCTTGCCCTTGCCGATGTTGTGGTTGGGACCCTGGAGCAACTCAATGGCAGCCCGGGGGCCAAGGTAAGAACCGCCGATGCCGATGACCACAAATACATCGGACTCCTGACGAATCTTCTCTGCGGACATCTGAATCCGGCGAATTTCCTGGGTAGCCTCCCGGGTAGGCAGGTTCAGCCAGCCAAGAAAATCGTTGCCTGCACCAGTGCCGTCAGTCAAGGTCTCGTGGGCAGCGGCAACTTCTTTTTCCATTGCCAGCAGATCCGGCAGCGCCAGCTGACCCCAGACATTGGAGATATCAACTTTAATCATTGTTATGGAACACGTCCTTTCCTTTATGTAGGGATGTCCCGTATATGTTACCGCAAAATCCCCGCAAACGCAAGCCCTCTGGCAAAAGTTGTGAAACTTTCCCTGAGCCGTCCCGGAAATTTACTTTTCTTCGCTATTTTTCCATTTGCCTCTGGCTTTTTCGTGGGGATTATGTATAATAGAACCATCCATTTATCAGGAGGGTTCACCATGAAATACGGATTTGGCATCGACCTGGGCGGTACCACCGTCAAGATCGCTTATTTTGATGAAACCGGAAAAATGCTGGACAAGTGGGAGATCCCCACAGTCACCGATAACGGCGGCGTTCAGATCTTACCGGATATCGCGGACTCCATCCGCCAGTATATGGCCGGCTACGGCATTGCAGATTCTTCCATTCTGGGTCTGGGCATCGGTGTTCCCGGCCCGGTAAACGCCAAGGGCGTGGTCAACAAATGCGTCAACCTGGGCTGGGGGGTATTCAACATTGCCCAAGCTCTGTCCGAGCGCACCGGTTTTCCGGTGAAGGCAGGCAACGATGCCAACGTAGCCGCTCTGGGCGAGTTCTGGAAAGGCGGCGGCCAGGGCTGCGAGAACATGGTGTTCGTCACCCTGGGCACCGGTGTGGGCGGCGGCATTGTGGTAGAGGGCAAGCTTCTCCATGGCGCTCATGGCTCCGGCGCGGAAATCGGCCACCTGGTAGTAAACCCCAACGAAACCGTCCCCTGCAACTGCGGTAAGTACGGCTGTGTTGAGCAGTACTGCTCTGCCACCGGCATTGTCCGTCTGGGCAAAAACTATCTTGACGCCTGTGACACCCCCTCCTCTCTGCGCGCCATCGAGAACATGACCTGCAAGGATATTTTCGACGCAGCCAAGGCCGGGGATGCCGCCGCTGCGGCCATTCTGGATCAGGTCTATAATTATATGGGTATGTTCCTTGGCAACGTATGCAGCGTGGTCAACCCAGAAGTGGTGGTCATCGGCGGCGGCGTCAGCAAGGCCGGCGACATGCTCATCCAGGGCATCGAGCCTTACTTCCAGAAATATGTATTCCATGCCGCCAGCGCCGCCCGGTTTACCCTTGCCTCTCTGGGCAACGACGCCGGTGCCTACGGTGCCTTCAAGCTGGCCCTGGACGAGTTCAGTGTCTGACTACATACCATAAGGAGGAATTCTCCGGAAGCACGTTTTAACGGAAACGCTCCGGAAAACAACCATGGCATTTGAAATTTACGATTCCACCCGGCACCACACCCTACCGGTTCTGGGCGTGCTGTTTGACATGGACGGGCTGGTGCTGGATACGGAAAAACTGTACGCCCGGTTCTGGCGGGAAGCCGCCCACAGCCTGGGCTTTCCCATGACCTGGGAGCAGGCACTGGGCATGCGCAGCTTGAACCAGGCCGCAGGACAGGAGCAGCTAAATCGCTACTTTGGCCCTGGTGCTTCCTACACGGAATTCCGGGCCCGGCGGATTGAAGGAATGGATGCCTACATCGCGCTCCATGGCGTGGAGCCCAAGCCCGGTATTGTCCCGCTGCTGGATTACCTGGATGCGCACCACATTCCCGCCGCCATTACCAGTTCTTCCCCCATGGACCGGATTCGCTCTTACCTGGAACCCCTGGGCCTATACCACCGGTTCGCCAAAATTTGCAGCGGCTACGAAGTTCCCCGGGGCAAGCCCGCTCCGGACATCTACCTCCACGGCGCTGCCCAGCTGGGTCTTTCTCCGGAAAACTGCCTGGCTTTGGAGGATTCCCCCGCAGGCATTCTCTCGGCCTATCGCGCCGGATGCCTGCCGGTAATCGTCCCGGACTTAGACCAACCCGACGAAGCCACAAAGCCCCTGCTCTATGCCAAAGCCGATTCCCTGGCGGATATCCCCGCCCTGCTGGAATCCCGATAATAAACAAAACCCGTGGAACATTTTCTTCCACGGGTTATTTTTACGACTTTTTCTGGGTTCTTCTGCACTTATTCCAAATCATTCCGCACAGCAGACCATATACCAGCAGAGCGCTTGCGGCCTCCAGGATTGCCAGATGCGGCCTGGGATACAGATTCCATACCTCTTTCACCAGCAGATACACCGGGACAAAGGCAAACAGCCATATACAGATCCGGTAATACTGCTTTCGGATGTCCTTTGCATTTTTTGCCCCCTGGAAACGCAGTCCTGCTTCAAAACCAATGATGTCGGCAACATGTAGTGCCATTGTGCCCCAGGCTGCCAGGGTATTCTGCAGCGCAAACAACGCCGTCAATCCCACCAGCAGCGCCATGGCATGCAGTCCTACCAGAACCGCCCAAGCAACTTGCCGATTTCTTTTCTTCTGATCCTTTCCGGAAATCGGTTTTCCTTCTGGCTGATTGTCCTCGCGCAGCAAAGAATCTATGGAAACCCCAAACAAATCACTGATTTTGAGCAAATTGGGACTATCCGGCATAGCACTGCCCATTTCCCAGCGGGATATGGCCTGCCGGGACACGTTCAGCTTCTCCGCCAGATCTTCCTGGGAGAAACCTCGTTTTTTTCTCAGTTCCAATAGTTTCTGGGAAAATTGCATATCCTTCCCTCCTTATACACTCCTCAGTGTACATGCCCCGGGGTTCTTTTTCCACCACAGCGGCTTTCCATTTCCGCAACTTCCTGTAACATGGAGGGTATTTCAACGTTTTCTCTCAGAATTGGCTCAACATCCATCCCGGATTCCAGCACCATATTCTCCCCGGTCATGGGGTGCACCAATTCCAGTCTTTTGGCACAGAGCATCTGACTGCTCAGTCCCAGCTGCTGAGAAAGTGCCTGGGATTGGCTGTTTCCGTATTGCGGATCACCCAGAATGGGAAAGCCCCGCCAAGCACAGTGCAGCCGCAGCTGGTGGGTGCGCCCGGTCACCGGCTCCAAGGCCAGCTTGCAAATCTCCCTCCGCTGCTCCAGCACCTGAAACCGGGTCACGGAAGGCTTGCCGTCGGGCCGAATCTCCCGCAGCAGGCTGGGCAGGGGTTTGCGGGCAATGGGAGCGTCGATAACCCCCTGCTCTTCCTCCGGCCCGCCGAAGGTCAGGGCGTGGTAGGTTTTCCGGATGGGCATCTGCTGAAGCAGGTTATGGACATGGGCATTTTTTGCCAGTAGCACAATGCCGAAGGTATCCCGATCCAGCCGGGTCATGGGATGGAAGGCCCCGCTGTGCCCGGTTTTCTGATAATATCCATAAACCAGGTTTGCCAGAGTCCCGGCATTCTGGGAATGGGAAGGATGAATCAGCATCCCGGCAGGCTTGTCCACCGCCAGAAGGAAATCATCCTCATAAAGAACCGTCAAAGCCCCATCCTCCGCCGGGTAATCCGGTGCTGCTTCCTCCCAGGTGACGGTGATGATATCCCCGATTTTCACAGGATAGTTGGTTCTCTGGGGCACCCCATTGACCCGGATGCCGTCGCCCCATTTGTACTTGTTCATCAGTCCTGCGGACATCCGCAGTTCCCCCAGCAGAAATGACGACAGTTTCCCCTCCCGCTGGGCTGCCCATTTCAGTTCCATCGCCATCCCTCCAATGGAAAAACCCTGCTGAAAATTCAGCAGGGTTTCTTAGCATCTTACTTAGTTCAGAGCAGCCTTAGCCTTCTCCACGACAGCAGCGAAAGCAGCTGCGTCCTGGATAGCCATCTCGGACAGGCTCTTGCGATTCATCTCGATGCCGGCCTTCTTGATGCCGTTCATGAAGGTGGAGTAGTTCATGCCGTAGGGAGCGACGGAAGCGCTGATACGGGTGATCCACAGGCGGCGGTAGTCACGCTTCTTCAGCTTGCGGCCCTTGAAAGCGTAGTTGCCGGACTTCATGACCTGCTGCTTGGCCATCTTGAAGTGCTTGGACTTGGAACCCCAATAGCCCTTAGCCAGCTTCAGGGTAGCATTTCTTCTCTTGCGCGTCATCATTGCGCCTTTAACTCTTGCCATTTTTCGTATCCTCCTTCTGCCTTACTTGTAGGGAATCATCTTCTTGATTGCGTCGATATTGGTCATATCGGCGTAAGCGGTAGCACGCAGATGGCGGGTACGCTTGGTGGTCTTCTTGGTCAGGATGTGGCTCTTGTAAGCGTGCGCTCTCTTAACCTTACCGGTCTTGGTCAGGTTGAATCTCTTCTTTGCACCGCTATGGGTCTTCAGCTTGGGCATAGGTGGTTCTCCTTCCGTTGTCTTTTGTATAAAGTATGAAATACTTACTTGCTATTTTTGGGGGTCAGGAACATCGCCATGAAGCGGCCTTCCAGCTTGGGATTTTTCTCCATGGTGGCGATCTCAGCACAGTCCTGGGCAAAGTCCATGAGCAGCTTTTCACCCAGATTGGTGTGCGCCATCTCACGGCCGCGGAAGCGGACACTGACCTTCACCCGGTTGCCGTCGCTCAGGAACTTCTGGGCTGCGCGGACCTTGGTATCAAAGTCGTTGGTATCGATGCTGGGACTCATACGGATTTCCTTGATTTCCACAACCCGCTGATTTTTCTTGGCTTCCTTTTCCCGCTTCTTCTGATCGAAGCAGAACTTGGAATAATCCATAATCTTGCAGACGGGAGGGACGGCATTGGGAGAAATCTTCACCAGATCCATGCCCTGTTCTTCTGCCATGGCATTGGCCTGGGCGGCGGACATAATGCCCAGCTGGGCACCGTCGGCACCGATGAGGCGAATCTCCTTGTCCCGGATCTCCTCGTTGAGCTGATGATCTAACTTTGCGATGGTAAGCACCTCCAGATAAACAACAAAAAAGCGGATGCCAAAGCATCCGCACAATTCGCAGCATCTCCCTGAAGTGGGGAACGTGGAATATAGACCGTTTTGCATAAGCTTGCGGTGAGGCGGATGTTCAGCCTTCTTTATTACCCGTGCATTCTATCACAGGTATTCGGACTTGTCAAGGCCTTTTCCGAAAAAATCGGTTAAATCCGAATTTTCCCCGCCTGACGGAATATCTTATGCCGCAGCTGGGTAGGATTATTCCAGCTACCCCACAATGGTTCCCGGCTCCCCGGTAAAGGCCGAGAGAACCTCCAGCGGAATGCCGAATTCCCGGGCCAGTTCCACACTGCGGTCATGGAGCACCTGGGCGCCGTTTTCAATCAGCCCCAGCATTTTTTCATACCCAATCCGCTCGAATCGGACTGCATCGGGATACAGCCGGGGGTCCCGGTCGTAAACACCATCCACATCGGTAAAGATCTGGCATTTGTCCGCGTGCAGGTAGCCTGCCATGGCCACCGCCGTGGTATCCGAGCCGCCTCGGCCCAGGGTGGTGATGTCTCCTTCCGGGTCAAGCCCCTGGAAACCTGCCACCACCACAATTTTCCCCCCATCCAGCTCCTGCCGGATGCGGCGGGTATCCACATTTACGATTCTGGCATTGCCATGAACGCCGTCGGTGGCAATTCCTGCCTGCCAGCCGGTCATACTCACCGCCGGGTAGCCCATGGCGCCGATGGCCATGGCCATCAAACCTGCCGACATCTGTTCTCCGGCAGCAAGGTAAGCATCCATCTCCCGGACGGCACCCTGCGGGTTGATCTGGCTGGCCTTTTCAATCAGCAGATCCGTGGTATCTCCCTGAGCGGAGACCACCACAACCACCTGGTTCCCCTGCCGGGCCAGCCCCACCGCCTTATGGGCGGCGCTGCGAATGCGCTGGGCATCCGCCAGGGATGTTCCTCCGTATTTCTGTACGATCAGCATATCGATCCCTCCCAGGCTATCGTATGTCATCCCGGGACGAATGGTGACGAACCCCCATTCCTTCCCGGTTCCGGCACAAAAAACTGCCGCCCGGAGGCAGCAGTCTTCAAGACATCCTGTTTGCTATCTTATCCGGCCAGAACTTCCGCCTTCACCACGCCAGGGAATGCCTGGAGCTGGTTGAGCAGTTCTTCCAACGTCACCGTCAGGTCCATGGTCTCGGCAGAGATCGTCACCACCGCGGTACCGTTGGTAGGCACGATGGAGTTGATGGTAATGATGTTGGCTTTGGCACTGGCAAAGACATGCAGAAGCTCAGACAGCAGTCCCGGCTCATCGTGGAGCAGCAGCTGGAAGGTGATAATCCGCCCCGTCATCATATTCTGAAACGGCAAAACCGAATCCCGATACTTATAAAAGGCACTGCGGCTGATATCCGTCATCCGGGTAGCCTCGTTGACAGTGGATGCCTCCCCAGTGGACAGCAGGCGTTTCGCCTCTGCAACCTTCAAAAACACCTCCGGCAAAGCAGATGCCTCAACGATGTAATATTTGGGTTTTGTCATCCTGGTTGACCTCCTAAAGGTTTTCTATATTGTATATACTGGAGCAACATTTGTTTTTCCAGTAAGTATTGTAGCATAGATTCCTAAAAAAGCAACCCCCATTTCACAGGAAAGGAGGAATTTTTATGCTCCCTGGAATCAAAAAAGTTCTGTCCCTTCTGACGGTGTTTCTCATCGTCTGGTTCGCTCTGCGCTACCTGCTGCCCTTATTTTCTCCCTTCCTGCTGGGAACCCTCCTGGCCCTGGCAGCGGAGCCTCTGGTATCGTCTCTGCAAAAATACGGGCGAATCCCCCGGGGAATCAGCGCCGGGATTGGGGTGAGTATGGCGTTTTTTATTGTGGCCATGCTTTTGCTGCTGCTTTGCGCCTTTCTGGTGCGGGAGCTGGGGGCTTTGGCAGGGGTGCTTCCCAATCTGGAGCAAACCGCCCAGTCCAGCGTCTCCCTGATTCAGCGATGGCTGCTGGATCTGTCCAGCCACACTCCGGTGAGTATGCGGCCGCTGCTTCAGGAAAATGTGAACGCCCTGTTCTCCGACGGCGCAGCCTTGCTGAATCGGGCTGTCCGGTATCTTCTGGGGCTGGCAGGAAGCCTGCTCAGCCATGTGCCGGACAGCGCTTTGAGTTTGGGCACCGCCGTATTGTCCGGCTATATGATATCGGCAAAACTTCCAAAAATCAAGCTTTGGATTTTGCGGCGGCTATCCCGGGAAAAACTGCGCCCTTTGGTAGATGCCTGGAAGCGGATGAAACACGCCATCTGGGGCTGGCTTCTGGCCCAATGCAAGCTGATGGGCGTCACCTTTGTGATCCTTTTGCTGGGCTTTGTGCTGCTGCGGATTCCCTATGCAGTTTTCTGGGCCTTGGGCGTTTCCCTGGTGGATGCCTTCCCGGTGCTGGGTACCGGTACAGTTTTGCTGCCCTGGAGTCTGGTGTGCCTGCTCCAGGGAGACACCCCCCGGGCCATCGGTATTCTGGGCATCTACGTTGCCGCATCGCTGATTCGTTCGGCGCTGGAGCCGAAGCTGGTAGGCCGTCATCTGGGCTTGGACCCTCTGATAACTCTGATGGCACTGTATGCTGGATACAAGCTCTGGGGCATCGGCGGGATGATCCTGGCACCCTTGCTGGCGGTCACAGCCACCCAAATTGTCCCCGATCGGAAGAAAGATGACACATTTTGACTTTCTTGCCCCCGGATGCACCAGATATTCTTCCACATTTCCAACAAAATTCCCACCTCCCTATTGTACATCCCGTTCATTTTTGCTATAATGTAGTGAAAATGTAATTATTGGATGTGTAACAACGTGAAATACGGAATTTGGAATGTGAACGAACCGGATGCTGGGGCCGTCAACGCCCTGGTGGGAGCCGGTTATGCCCCGCTGGCCGCCATGATTCTGGCCTCCCGGGGAATTGCGGACAGCGCTATGGCCAGCGCTTACTTAGATTGCAATGCGCCCCTTCTGGACCCCTTTTTGATGACCGATATGGATCTGGCCGCCGGGCGAGTGGGACTTGCCATGGCCCAAGGAGAAAAAATTGCGGTTTTCGGCGATTATGACGTGGACGGCATCACCTCCACCTGCCTGCTGACAGACTTTCTGCGCCGCCACGGTGCCGACTGTATCAGCTACATCCCCGGCCGGTTGGAAGAAGGCTACGGTCTGAACCCCATCGCCATTGAACAGCTCCACGCTACCGGCGTCAAGCTGATTATCACGGTAGACTGCGGCATTACTGCCGTGGAGGAAGCCCAGCTTTGCCGGGAGCTTGGCATAGATCTGGTCATTACCGATCACCACGAGTGCAAGGACACCCTGCCTCAGGCTGTGGCAGTGGTAGACCCTCACCGAATCGACGGCGGCTATCCTCACAAGAATCTGTCCGGCGTAGGCGTGGCCTTCAAACTGGCTGCCGCTTTGAGCGGCGACCAGGAAGCGGTACTGTCGGAGTATGCCGACATGGTCTGCCTGGGCACCGTAGCGGATGTGATGCCCCTACAAGGAGAAAACCGGGTATTTGTCTCCCGGGGCTTGGAAGCTCTGGCCCATACCCGCCGCCCCGGTATTGCCGCATTGATGGAGGAAAGCGGCTGCTCCCCGGATTCCATCAATTCTTCCTCCATCGGCTTTATTCTGGCGCCCCGGATCAACGCCGCAGGCCGCATGGGCCAGATTGATCTGGCGCTGGATCTGTTCCTGACGGAAGATCCTGCCAAAGCCCAGGATGTGGCCCGTCAGCTGTGCGAACTGAACCGCCAGCGGCAGGCAGTGGAATCGGAAATTTACCGTCAGGCGGTATCCATGCTCCCCGCCGGAAGGCCTCCGGAAGCCATCGTCCTGGCGGATGAAAGCTGGCACCAGGGCGTGGTCGGCATTGTGGCCAGCCGGATTGCCGAGGAATTTGCCTGCCCCACTTTCCTGATCTGCCTGGACGGCGATCATGGCAAAGCCAGTTCCCGCAGCCACGGCGGATTCAATCTGTTCGCCTCTTTAAGCGCCCTGTCTCCCCTGCTGGAAAGCTACGGCGGTCACGAACTGGCCGCAGGCTTTACCATTCACCGGGATAACATTCCGGAATTTCGCCGCCAGGTCTGCGCTCTGGCCGCCGGGTTCTATTCCGACGACACCCCCAGAACGACTCTGGATATCGACTGTGCCATCCCGCCGGAACTGCTAACTCTGTCCAATATTACCTCCACCAACGTGCTGGAACCCTGCGGCAACGGCTGCCCCAAGCCGGTGCTGATGATGAAAAACCTCACCATCGAGCGCATCACCATGGTCGGCGGCGGACGGCATATGCGTCTGCGTCTGCGCAGCGGCCGCCACGGCATCAACGCCATCTATTTCTCCGCCGATCCCCAAAGCGTATCCATCCAAACCGGGGATCTGGTAGATATTGCCTTTACCCCCCAGATCAACGAGTACCGGGGAGAACGCAGCGTGCAGATGAATGTTCTGGACATTCGCCCCAGCTGCGCCGCAGCCTGTTCCATGGACGTTTCCGGCTATCGTGCCCTCCAGGAGAACCGGATCACCCCCCAGGCAGCCGCCCAGCTGCTGCCTCCCAGATCCACGCTGGCCATTGTGTGGAAATATCTGGCCTCCGGCGGGCCTTCCATCCAGGAATCCCCCATCTGCCTGTGCCGTAAAATCGTCCGCTGGTCTAACCAGCCTTTGAGTCTGGGCCAGATGATGACCTGCCTGGATATTTTCCGGGACGTGGGTCTGCTGGAACTGACCCGGCTGCATAAGTACATCACCATTCGGCTCACCCCGGCACCGGGCAAGGCCGATCTGAATACAAGCCCCACCATGCAGCATCTGCTGCAAGCGAAAGAGAGCTGATACACCGTGGAAACTTTTGAAGAACACTATACCTCCATGAAAGCCGCCCTTTCCAAGCACCTGACCGACGCGGACATGGAACTGGTTGAAAAAGCAGTAGAATACGCCAACGCCAAGCACCGCTATCAAAAGCGCAAAGACGGCTCGCCTTACATCATCCACCCTCTGGCCGTTGCCCAGATCGTAGCGGAAATGGGTCTTGACCGGGATGCCATTCTGGGTGCTCTGCTCCACGACTGCATCGAAGATACCGACGCCTCCCATGAAGATATTGAGAAAATCTTTGGTGCCACCGTTGCCGAGCTGGTGGAAGGCGTTACCAAACTGACCCGGGCCAATTTCTCCACCTCCGAGCAGGAGCAGATGGAGAATCTGCGCAAAATGTTCATGGCCATGAGCAGGGACATCCGGGTGGTGCTGATCAAAATTGCCGACCGTCTGCACAACATGCGCACCATGCAGTACCAGACTCCGGAAAAGCAGATCAAAAAGTGCCGGGAGACCATGGACATCTACGCTCCCCTTGCCCACCGCCTTGGTATGCAGCGGATCAAGTGGGAACTGGAAGACCTGTCGCTGCGCTATCTGGCCCCGGCGGCTTACGACGAGATCATGTCCTACCTGCAGGCCCACAAGGAGCAGGACGAGACCTTCATGAGTACCATTCAGCAGAAGATCACCGAACGCCTGGACAGCATGGGCATCCGCAACAAAACCTACGGACGGATCAAGCATGTCTATTCCATCTACCGTAAAATGCAGGCCCAGGGCAAAACCATGGACGAGCTGTACGATATCTACGCTTTCCGGGTGATTGTGGACACCATTCCCGACTGCTACAACGTGCTGGGCCATGTCCATGACCTGTTCAATCTGGTGCCCGGCCGGTTCAAGGACTACATCTCCACCCCCAAGCCCAACATGTACCAGTCCCTGCACACCACCGTGATCGGTTCCCAGGGCATTCCCTTTGAAGTGCAGATCCGCACCTGGGAAATGCACGAAACTGCGGAATACGGTATTGCCGCCCACTGGAAGTATAAGCAGGGCACCGGCGCCGGTTCGGAAAAGGACTTTGAATGGGTTCGCCGCCTGCTGGAAAGCCAGCAGGACTCCGACGCCGAGGAATTTGTCCAGTCCCTGAAAATCGACATGTTCGACGACGAAGTGTTCGTCTACACCCCCAAGGGGCGGATTGTGTCCCTGCCTGCCGGATCTACCCCCATTGACTTTGCCTATGCCATCCACTCCGGCGTCGGCAACTCCATGATCGGCGCCAAGGTGAATAACCGCATTGCCAATATCGATGCCAAGCTGAAAAACGGCGACATTGTGGAAATTCTCACCTCCAAATCTGCCAAAGGCCCCAGCCGGGACTGGCTGACCATCTGTAAGAGCAACCAGGCCCGTACCAAGATCAAGCAGTGGTTCAAGAAGGAAAAGCGGGAGGAAAACATCATCCATGGCCGCGCCTCCTTTGAAGCGGAAATGAAGCGGGAGGGTCTGCCCCTGACCGCTCTGTTCGACCCGGAACTGGAAGGCCACCTGCTGAAAAAGCTGTCCTTTGAAAACTGGGACGATATGTACGCCGCCATCGGCTACGGCGGCCTCACCGCCACCAAGGCCGTGGGCCGGATTCGTGACGATGTAAACCGGGCGGTAAAAGCCCAGTCCATGGAGAAGCTGCCCCAAAGCCCGCTGCGGGTCAAGCCGGACTCCGAGGCCGTGGCCCAGAACCGCCACGCCGTCAACGGCGTCATCGTGGAAGACATTGATTCTTGCATGATCAAATTCGCCAAATGCTGCACCCCCGTCCCCGGGGATGCCATTGTGGGCTTCATTACCAAAGGCTTCGGCGTCAGCATTCACCGGGCCGACTGTCCTAACACCCAGAGCCGCAACGATCCCCGTCAGGCCGCCCGCTGGGTGCGGGTGCGCTGGGCCACACAGGACGAGCAGCCCTTTGAAACCACGCTGGAACTGGACTGCATCACCCGGGACGGCCTGCTGCTGGACGTAGCCACCGTCATGACCTCCGCCCGGGTTCGGGTGAAGGAACTGGTGGGCAAGGACCTGCCCGGCGGGCGCAGTATGTTCACCGTCCGCTTCG
The DNA here is from genome assembly GCA_944382965.1 of uncultured Oscillospiraceae bacterium. Lineage (GTDB taxonomy): Bacteria > Bacillota > Clostridia > Oscillospirales > Oscillospiraceae > Faecousia. The sequence continues at coordinate 129,814 of CALWOA010000002.1, forward strand.
AGGTCAAGAACGTCAGCGAACTGGAAACCATTCGCCAGAAACTGCTGAACATCCGGGATGTCACCGGTTCCCGCAGAGGCCAGAATTAACCCCATAGAAGGAGATACAACAATATGCGAGCAGTCTTAACAAGAGTATCCTCCGCCAGCGTCACCATCGACAATCAGGTGGTGGGGCAAATTGGCAAAGGCTTTCTGATTCTGCTGGGCATCAGCCCGGAGGACACCGAGGCCCAGTGCCGGTATCTGGCAGAAAAAGCCCTGAGCCTGCGGATTTTTGAAGACGACCAAGGAAAAATGAACTTAGGGTTGGAGCAGGTTGGCGGTCAGGTTCTGGTAGTCAGCCAGTTTACCCTCTACGGCAACTGCCGCAAAGGCCGTCGCCCCAGCTTTACCGAAGCTGCCCCGCCCCAGCTGGGCAATGAACTGTACGAGAAGTTTCTCTCCATCTGTGCAGAGCTGGGCTATCCACCCCAGCATGGTCAGTTTGGCGCGGATATGAAGGTAGCCTCCGTCAACGACGGTCCAGTGACCCTGATTCTGGACACCGACCAGCTGATGGACACCCCCAGACGAAGCTAAGGAGGATTTGTATGCGCACCATTCACCCCCTGGTTCTGGGCGCTTACCAGACCAACTGCTACATTCTCCATGACGCGTCTTCCAAGACCTGCTGTGTCATCGACCCGGGCTACACCCCCGAAGTCATCCTGGAAAAACTGGACAACCTGGGGCTGACCCTGGAAGCCATTTTGCTGACCCATGGGCACTTTGACCATGTGGGGGCGGTGAAGGATCTGGCTGCCGAAACCCAGTGCCGGGTGTATCTGTGCCCGGAGAATCTGTCCATGCCTCCTGCCATGACCGCCGGTGCCCTGTACCGCACCGACGATCTTCACGAGGGCACCCAGCTCCATCTGGCGGGTCTGGATATCACCGTTCTGCACACCCCGGGGCATACGCCCGGCTCCGTCTGCTTTGCGGTGGAGGATGTGCTGTTTTCCGGGGATACCCTGTTCGCCGGAAGCTGCGGCCGGACAGACCTTCCCGGCGGCGATTGGAACGCCATAACCAAATCCCTGCACCGGCTGTCAGAGCTTACCACCGACTATTTGGTCCTGCCCGGTCATGGAGAATCGACAACATTATCCGAAGAAAAGCGGTACAATCCGTATATGCGTTGAAGAAAAACCGGCCTGTGTTCCGGTTTTTCCTCGCCTGTGAGGAATTTTATGAAGCTAACACTTGTCGGTCACGATGACCGCTACGCCGTGGAGCAGTTGCAGCTGGCCCTGTTCCCGGAGGGCAGCCAGGGCCAGGCCACCTCTTCCCTCCATCGGGGCAGCACCTGGCTCACCGCCACCGCCAAAATCACTCTGGAGGGCAAAACCGCCACGGCTTGTCGCCGAATCAAGGCCAGCGAGGAAACCGTGCGGCTGCGCCGCCGGGCCTTGCAGCAAAGCTACTACCTGGCCGCCCGACAGCTGCTGTCGGAAGTTCCTGCCTGGGGTGCGTTGGCAGGGGTTCGCCCTACCAAAATCACCACCAAGCACATGCTGGAAGGCGGCACCCCAAAATCTGCGGACAAGCTGCTGAAAGACGTGTACTATGTGACGGAAGATCGTCGGAAGCTGGCGGTGGACTGCTCGCTTTCCACCGTCCGTGCCGCCAAGCTGCTGCAAGACAATGATCTTTCCGTTTACATCGGCATTCCCTTCTGCCCTACCCGCTGCGCCTATTGCAGTTTTGTCAGCCGCACCATCGGCAAGAAAACCGAACTGCTAGAACCTTACCTGCAGGCCCTACTGAAGGAAATCCAGCTCACTGGTCAGCTGCTGAAGGAATCCGGCAAGCAGGTGCGTACCCTCTACATCGGCGGCGGCACCCCCACCACCCTGTCTACCCCCCAGATGATCCGTTTGCTGGATGCCATCCATGACAGCTTCGATCTGAGCCGCTGCCTGGAATTTACCGTGGAAGGCGGCCGTCCGGATACTCTAGACGCGGAAAAGTTCCAAGCCATCCGCGCCCACGGCGCTGACCGCATGAGCATCAATCCCCAGACCATGGAAGACGCAGTTTTGCGTGCCTGCGGCCGGATTCATAAAACCGAGGATATTCTGCGGGCCTATGGTCAAGCTGTGGATGCCGGTTTTTCTGCCATCAACATGGACTTGATTGCGGGACTGCCTCTGGATACTTTGGAAGGCTTCTGCCGCTCCTTAGATGCGGTAGGGGAACTTCGCCCCGCCAACATCACCGTACATACCCTGGCCCTGAAAAAAGGTGCCGATTTGTTTGAGCGCCGGGAAAACCTGCCCGATGCCGACACCGTCCGAAAAATGGTTGCCTACGCCAACCACGCCTTACGCGCCTGGGGCTACAAGCCCTACTACCTCTACCGCCAGAAGTACATGTCCGGCAGCTTTGAAAATGTAGGCTGGAGCCGGGACGAGCTGGACTGCCTGTACAACATCTACATGATGGAAGAAGTCCACACCATTCTCTCCCTGGGCGGCGGCGGTATGAATAAGGTCAATCTGCCCGACGGCAGCCTGCGCCGGTTCCACAACCCCAAATTCCCGGAACAGTATATCGAAATGCTGGACTCCGTCCTGGAGCAGAAGCGGGAACTCTTCTCCCTGATGAAATAACACTGCCTACGAAAGGAAGCATCTGATTTGGATACGCTGATTTCCAACGTCACCGCCGTGACCATGAACCCCAAAATGGAGGTACTCTTCGGTGCCTATATTGGCATCCAGGGTGGCAAAATCCTCTCCATTTCCAAAACACCCCCGGAAGAAGCCCCCAAAACCATCATCGACGGCACCGGCATGGTCGCCATCCCCGGCCTGATTAACTGCCATACCCAGCTGGCAACCTCCGTGCTGCGCAGCTACACCGACGACCTGGGCAATACAGAAGCTCTGGAGGCTCTGCTTCAGAAGGAAGCCAAAATGGATTCCCGCAGTGCCAAGGCCGCTGCCCTGCTGTCCATTGCCGAGTGTCTGCGCTTTGGCGTTACCTCCGTTTCTGACCTGTACTACTATCCGGGCGCCACTGCCGAGGCCGTGGCCCAGTCCGGCATCAAGGCAAACCTGGCTCTGTCCAGCTACCGTTTCATCGATCAGAACGAGGATTTTGACTTTGAAACCGACGAGCAGTGTCAGGAATTGGTAAAGGTTGTGGACAAGTGGCACAATTATGACCAGGGCCGGATCAAAATTGACGCCGGAATCTACGCCGAGTACACCAGCAACTATAAGCTCTGGGAAGCCCTTTCCGGCTACGCCTGGGAAGCTGGCATTGGCATGCAGCTGCACCTGGCGGAAACCCAGGGAGAAGTGGACTCCTGCCTGGACCGTACCGGCATGGGCCCCGGCGAACTGCTGAACTGCCACAATGTATTCAATGCCCCCACAACTGCGGTGGGCTGTACATACCTGGAGTCCCAGGAGCGTAAACTATTGGGGAAAAAGAAAGTTACCGCCGTGGCAACGCCCCTGACCGCCTATAAATCCGGTCTGGCCTCCACCCCCATTTTGGAGTCCGTCCAGGCAGGGATGAACGTGGCGCTGGGCACCGGCGGTGCCATTGCCAGCGGCAATCTGGATATGTTCGAAGTCATGCGATTTGCCGCCATGTCCGCCCGAAGGGAAAAAGGCGACCCCACCGCCCTGCCCGCCTCCGCTGCCTTGATGATGGCCACCGTCACCGGCGCCCAGGCCCAGGGCCGCAGCAGCCAGTGCGGCATGCTCCAGGTGGGCATGGATGCGGACCTGGCTCTGATCGACTTCTCCGCCCCCCACCTGATGCCCTGCCACAACGTGCTCAATGGTCTTCTCTGGTCCGCCAAAGGCGGCGATGTGGCCATGACCATGGTTCGGGGTAAGATTCTCTACCAGAACGGCCAATTCCCCACCATTGACCTGAAGGAAGTGGTGCAGGAGCTGACCACCTACGCCATCCCTAAGCTGTTTGACGAAGCCAAGTAAGGAGGCTCCCTATGTCCGATCCCCAGAAAAAGCAAAACTTCCTCCAAGGCACCGCCATGCTGGCCATGGCCACCGCCATCGTCAAGGTAATCGGCGCGCTGTATAAAATCCCCCTGAACGCCATCATCGGCGAACAGGGCTTCGGCTACTTCAACACTGCTTACGATATTTATAACGTGCTTCTGATGATCTCCACCGCCGGTCTGCCCGTGGCCATGAGCCGGATGATCTCCCAGGCCAGCTCCCTGCACCACTATAATGAAGTGCGGCGGATCTACCATACCGCCCGGGGCATTTTCCTGGGGCTGGGCATTACCGGAAGCCTGCTGATGACGGTATTCTGCCGACAGCTTGCCCAGTTCCAGAATCAGCCCGACGCCTGGGCCGCCATCGGATTTTTGGGTCCCTGCGTGCTGCTGATCTGCGTTATGAGCACCTACCGGGGTTTCTTCCAGGGGCAGAGCAACATGATCCCCACCTCAGTTTCTCAGGTGCTGGAAGCCGCCACCAAGCTGGTTGTGGGCATGATTGCCGCTCTGGCCTTCCTGAAAGCCACCCAAAGCATCCCTCTGGCAGCCGGCGGTGCCATTCTGGGCGTCACTGTCAGCTGCCTGGTTTCTTCCATCTACCTGTTCAGCAAATTCCACAGAAGCTTCGCGCTCCTGCCGGAAACCGAGGAAGTTCCCCGCTCCTATCAGGATATTACCAAGAGCCTGCTGATGATCGCCGTGCCCATTACCATCGGCTCCGCTGCACTGCAGTTTCTGACCATGCTGGAGACCAAAATCTACATGGGTCAGCTTCTCAACCTGGGCTACACCCAGTCTGCCGCAGACACAATGCGGGGCATCTACGGTATGACCCTGACCATTTACAACATGCCCTGTGCCTTCATCACGCCCATTACCATCAGCATCATCCCTGTCATCACCTCCCAGCTGACCCTGTGCCACAATCAGGAAGCCAAGCTGACAGAAGAGTCCGCCGCCCGGATCACCGGACTGGTCTCCATGCCCTGTGCGGTAGGCTTGGTTCTGCTGGCCCGGCCAGTCACGGCTCTTTTAGGCGGGTATACGGGGGATAATCTGGTTCTCGCCACAAAACTGATGGCGATCCTGGGTGTCAGCATTCTGTTCAACGCAGTCGTGCTGGTTACCACCGCCATCATGCAGGCCCATGGTCACGCAGGGCGTCCGGTAGCCAATATGCTGGTAGGCGGAATACTGAATCTGATTGCGGTATATATCCTCACCGGCAATCCCCATATCGGCATTCTGGGTACTCCCATCGGTATCCTGCTGTGCTATGTGTCCATCACGGCACTGAACCTGTACTCTATCCGCACCCTGTTGGAAAATCCCCCCGCCATTGTCAAAAATCTGCTGCGGCCCCTTGTGGCGTCCGGGATTATGGGAGTTTTTGTATATGCCGCCCTGCGGGGACTGAATTATCTGGGCATCACCAGTCGCCTGCTGCTGTGCTTTATTCCCATCGGCGTAGGCGTGGTGGTCTACTGTGTGTCCGCCGCTGCGCTGAAAGCCATTACCCGTGAGGACTGCCTGCTGCTGCCCAAAGGTGAAAAAATCGCGAAACTTCTGAGATTGTGATATTTTTTCTAAAAATTGCTTGCATTTTCCCAATAGTTATGTTAATCTATTTTCGATTTTGCCACACAGGAAAGAGGATCGCACAACATGAACAAAACCGAATTGATCACCGTCGCCGCAGAAAGCGCCGGCCTGACGAAGAAAGATACTGAGCGGGTTCTGAATGCAGCCATTGATGCCATCACCGCCGCTCTGGTGAAAGGTGAAAAGGTGCAGCTGAGCGGCTTCGGCACCTTTGAAACCAAGTCCCGGAAGGCCCGGATCGGCCGCAACCCCCACACCAAGGCTCCTATTGAGATTCCCGCCACCCGGATTCCCTCCTTCAATGCCAGCAAGGCTCTGAAGGATACCGTTGCCAAGTAAGCTATGAGACTGGATAAATTTCTGAAGGTCTCCCGCCTGATTAAGCGCCGCACCGTAGCCAACGAAGCCTGCGATAACGGCCGCATCAGCGTCAATGGCCGGGTTGTCAAAGCCAGCTATGATGTGAAGGTCGGAGACAAGATTGAGATTGCCATGGGCACCCGGACAGTCGCTGTGGAGGTCCTGGAAGTAGCGGACAATGTCCGCAAGGACGATGCCTCCGGCATGTACAAAGAAGTATAAGACGGAAATGTGATTTTTCGTAAAAGAACGTCTGAGAATGCGCACCGCGTTCCCGGACGTTCTTTTTTTCCAAAGATACTTGTCAAATCAATCTACGAGTTGTAGACTATAGTCGTCGACAAGTTGTAGATGCATCGCATGCAAAGGAGGGACTCCCTTGAATCTGTACTTAACCGAAGCAGAGCGCCGGGTTGCGGAAATGGTCTGGCAGAGAAAATTGCTTCCTTCCGGCGAATTGGTCAGTCGCTGCGCCCAGGAAATGGGCTGGAAGCGTTCTACCACCTATACCATTTTGAAGCGGCTGGAAAACAAAGGCGTGTTGGAAAATCAGGAAGGTCTGGTCATCCCCCGGATTTCTCAGGAGGAATTTGACACCATCCAGGCCTGCCAATTCATTGACGAAAGCTTTGGCGGTTCTCTTCCCAATTTCCTCACAGCCTTTACCCGGAAACGAAAACTCAGCAGCGCAGAAATCCAAAAACTGCAGCTGTTGATTCAGGAATATGAGGAGGAGCCATGAGCACCATTTTTCTGACGATTCTGTCCCGCAGTCTGTGGCTTAGCGGCGTGATTGTGTTTTTGTTCCTGCTGCGGACATGCTTCCGGCGTATTCCGGGACGTGCGTTCTATTTTCTGTGGCTGATTGTCTTTTTAGGGCTGATCTGCCCCGTTTCCCTGAAAATTCCATACGAGGCCACCGTTCCCCCCATGTTTCCGTCCCAGACTCAGGCAGAGGCTGCCCAGTTTCCAGAGGTCACAGTTCCTGCCGATGCCTCAATGGGCACAGAAGGGCAAATTACGGAATCAGAACCTGCTCCCACCCGGTTTCGCTTTGAAGATATCCTTTCGCCTGCTTCTTACCTGTGGGCGGCGGTTACCTTCCTTTTGATTTTGGGAAATCTGTGGAAAATTCTCCGGTTTCGCAAAGGATTGCTGGGGGCCCGGCGGCTCAAGGAGAATGTCTACGAAACCGAAGCAGCAGTCGTCCCCTTTGTCCTGGGATTTCTTCATCCCAGAATTTACCTGCCCATCAATCTGTGCGAAACGGAGCGCAAGTTGATTCTTCAGCATGAGCGTGTACATCTGCGCAGAAAAGATTATCTAATCAAACCCATTGCCCTGTTTATCACGTCCTTGCACTGGTTCAATCCCCTGGTCTGGCTGGCTTACCTGCTTTTCTCGGAGGACATGGAACGGGCCTGTGACGAAGCGGTACTGGACGGAAGTAACGGACAAATTCGTAAGCAATACGCCGCTTCTCTGCTGGCGCTGTCCGTAGAGAACCAATCCGCCGGTATATCCACCGTGGCATTTGGGGAAAGGAGAATCCAATATAGAATTATGAATATTTTGCACTACAAAAAAAGCGGCGCTTTGATGCTGCTGATTGTCATTTTCCTGATGACTCTTGTGGCCTGCGGAACTTTTGTCCAACCCGTTGAGGTGCAGACAAACCCCACCGCTACGACCCAGCCGGAAGAAACCACGCCTGTATCACAGCCGCCGGAAACCACTGCTTCTACCCAAACTCCCAGCACCGTCGCCTATGAAGATGTCGAATTGGACACCGACATTCACTACCCCCAGCTTACCCAGTGTCCCGGCGAACTGACCAAAGGCTATATCAATCAGTCCTTGAAGGCTCCCGCCGATCAGCTGGATGAACTGGACACCACGGATAAAAAGTCCCTGACTTATGCTGTTACCCGCTGCGACGATACTTTCTTCAGTGTCCTGTATACAATGACGCTGACAAGTCAGGACGGCACTGCCCAGCAAACCATGATTCCCGTAACCGTTCAGATTTCCACCGGTGCTGAACTGACTATGGAAAATGCCTTCGCCGATCCAAAGGCCATGGCTGCACTGTTGGGCAATGAGGAAGCAACGGCGGAAAATCTGCAGTTTTATCTGCAGAAAGACGATGTTGTTTTCTTCTTCCGTCCGGAGGAAGACCAGGATTATGTGATTTTGTCTTTGGATTATGCGGCATTGGAACCTTACTGGAACACCTCTTTCGGCAGCCGTCCGGCAAGCTAAACATCCATCTTCATAAAAACGCACAGCAATTAAGCGGGAAGCACCAGGCTTCCCGCTTTTTCTTTGGCAGAATTTGGACTGCCTTCCTTCCAGCAGAAAATCTGTCAGGCGGTTGACAAAACTACCAAAAACGTGGTATAGTACCCGAGAATATCCGAAAGAAGCAGGGTAATTCGATGCTGACATTTTCCCTGCGTAATTTGGAAGATATGGACTGACGGACTTTTGTGCCGAGTCGATTTTCAACCTGTTCTCAGGTTCCACCGCAATATTTGGGAGGTTTTACATGAGCGGACATTATGAACGAAAGAAGCGGCCACCCTCTGCAGGCAAAATTTTGCTGATTGTCCTTGTGGTCATTGTTGTACTGTTGGCTGCGCTGGCTATTGCCATTGTGATCTACTACAATTCGATGCTGAATAAAATGAATCATGTGGATGTTCCGGATATTGTCTATACCCAGGCCACTACGGAAGCAACGGCAGCAACCACTTCCCCGACCGCAGAGACAACCCAGGTCACCACCGTGGCAACCACAGAGCCGCCTCATGTGCCTTCCAGCGCTGACTACCTGAACATTTTGCTGGTAGGTCAGGCAAGCCGGGATGGTGAGGAAGAACGTTTTGCGGACACTTCCATTCTTTGCACCCTGAACACATACACCAAAACCCTGACCATGACTTCCCTTCTGCGGGACTCTTTTGTAAAGATGCCCGACTATAAGGGACATTACGGCGGCAGAATCAAGCTGACCACCATCTACCATCTGGGTTCTATCTATGGTGACGGTCCTGCCGGCTCTATGGAACTGATGAACATGACCCTGTATAATAACTTTGGCATTGAGGTCGACCACAACTTCGAAGTCAGTTTCGACGCCTTTATCAAGGTGGTAGATATGCTGGGTGGTGTCGATGTGGAGCTGACGGAAGCAGAAGCGGATTACCTCAATGATGATGACGTATGGGTGCTCTATGATGTGGAGCCCGGCCCGGCTCATCTGGATGGTATGGCTGCATTGTGCTACGTCCGGATGCGCAAAGCCGCAGGAGACAACGAAAGTGACATTACCCGCACCAGCCGCCAGCGGCAGGTAATCGAATCTCTGCTGGATAAGCTGAAACGGCGCAGCCTGTCTACTATTCAGGACATCGTCAACGAAGTTCTTCCCCTGGTCACCACCAGTATGAGCAACTCAGAAATCACCGATCTTCTGATGACCCTGATTCCTATGCTGCCGGAACTTCAGATTGTGGACGGTGGCACCTGCCCTGCCAACTATCAAGGCGATTCCGTGGACATCTACGGTGACGGTGTGAAGCACAGTGTATTGCGCTTCGACGAAGCCCAGACCAAGAAGGAAATGCGCGCCATTACCGAAGGAGAAATTTCTGAATAAAACAGCAATTCCACGCATATCCAAGGATATGCGTGGAATTTTTTCTTTTGGCAGCCGCTGCTGCTTACAGGTTCTGGTAACGGGATTTTGTCAGAAAGCGTACCGGAACGGCGTCGGATATCCGGGCAATCAGCTGGGCGTAAAAGGCATTTCGTTCCTGGGCCTCTTCGGAAGAAATCGGCTTTCGCATCGATGCTTCCCAGTAGTTTTCGTTCACATCCCCGGAAAATCCATCAAACCCGGCCAGCAAAATCTGAGAAGCCCCCAAAGATTTTGCCAGCATCAGGCCCATGACACCGGAGGAATCCTGGGTTTTCTCCCCGTCCACAATCCATTTTTCATAATCAATCACCGCTGCGCCATCATCGGCGCTGCCTACATTGGACGGCGCAATCACCCGGCATCCCCGTTCCAGTGCCTGCCGGTACACTTCCGGACGGGTGGTCAGCACAAAGTCGGTGTCAAAGACAAATTGGTTCAGTCCCACAGACACCACTTCCGGCGAAAAGAGCATATCGTGGATTTTTTCTTTCTCCCGGGCAATGGATTTTCCCGGCGCAACCAGCAGCACGCTTCGCCCGGAAACGGCTTTGCGCAGTTTCTCCAAAACCGCCTCATCGTTCAATTTCCGTTTTTGGTTGTAGGCCAGGTACAGAGACTCCGCCATCTCTTTGTCAAAGGAGATCTTTTTCTCCTCGGGAATACTTTCCAACAGCTGGGCCACCTGATCCATGGACAGCATATGACGGTTGTAAAAGTGGGAAGCATAGCTGGGACTGCAATGATGCACCGCAGACAGATAATACTCCGCTGCATAGCCCCAGTAGTGTTCCTGATGAATCACCCGAATCACCTGATCGATCAGTTCCAGCAGAGGGGCAATCCGGTAATGCCCATCGTGGTACAGGTTCATGTGTTCCAGCAGCAGTTCTGTGTTTAAGTTCCCCGCACCCTTGCCCATGCCCATCACCGATGCATCCAGAATCCGATTTCGTTTGGTCGGATAGGCCAGCAATGCCATGGCGTTGGCATAGGACAGCTGCAAATTGTTGTGGCTGTGCAGTCCCAGGGTGATCTCGGGCTTGAGGTTGTGATCCACAATCTGCATCAGCCGTGTCACATCGGTGCTGCGCATTTCTCCGAAGCTGTCCACAATATAGAACCCTTCCGCATCCGGGAGCTGCTGATTTACCGCCTGAATCAGTTCCAGAAGCTCCATATCCGAGTAGCGCAGGGTCAGCATCGGCTGGATATACAGCTGATATCCCCGCTCCAGAACCACCCGGCCCATGGAAAGTGCTTCCTGCCAATCCTTCTTATGAAAAGCCAAACGGATACCGTCAATATCCCCTTCCTGTCGGGGGCGCAGTTTCCGAACGTCAAATTTCCCGAAGTCCACCATGGCAACATATTGCCGGCCCGGAACTTTTGGGGTCAGGAAGTTCTGCCGGATGGCCTGTTCGCTGGAAAATTGGGTTCTGTCCCGGAGGCTGCCGTCTTTTTCATCCAGGTAGCCCAATTCGATCACGTCCACCCGGGCGCTTTCCAGCGCGTGCAGAATCCGCTCCATATAGACCTGGCCGAATCCGAAATTATTCACACACCCGCCGTCCCGGAGGGTAACATCCAAAACTTTAATCATGTTTTCTTTCCACACTTTCTCCCAAGTTCAGTAGCGCCTGGGCCAGGGTAAAATCCTCCGGCTCGTTGATGTCCACCGCTTCCCTGCCGGTAACCTGCTGGATAAACGGGCGCATCCCCACCCGTCTGCGGTATTGGTCAAATACCTGGGCGGTAAATACATACACACCGGAGCTTTCCCGGTAGATGGGGGGTAAATCCTGACTTCTGGGGATGTTTGCCGGGTCAAAATTCAGGGGTTTTCCCTCCTGCCACAGAAAGTCCTGCAATTTGCTGGCGGTAAAGGCAGAATCATATTGTCCGGAAACCACCGCATCAATGCACCGGCGGATGCTTTGCGCCGTAAGCAGCGGCGCTGTGGCGTGGGCATACACATAAACATCCGCCTCCACCTCCCGGCGAAACCGCTCAAAAATCTGGGTAAAATTGGCAGTAGGCAAATCCAGTTCTTCCGGCCGCCAGACAAACTCCACCCGTTCCGGCAAAAGTGCCTGTATGGATTTCTGGCTGCAATAGACGCAGATTCTATCCAGTTCTTCCATGGAAACCAGGGTATCCAGCATATGCCGCAGCAGAGGTTTTCCCCCCAGAAGCTTTTCATTTTTCCCAGGAAGCCGTTCATTGTCGGTTTTGATGGGCATCATCGCTACGATTTTCATGTGTGCCTTCCTTTCCGTTTTTGCGCAAGCCAAGCCAGCAGCTGCCTCGCCGCCTGCCGATACTCCCGGACATACAGGGCAGCCAGCCCTGCCGCTGCCAGAATTTGAACGACGTAGTTTCCTTTCAATGCTGCCACCACCTGGATCAGCAGCAGGCAGTAGGCCCCCGCGTCTTTGGCAAAGCTGCACTTCATCCGGATGTATTTCCGGGAAACCACCACCCGAATCCCCCAGGAAGCAAAGTATGCCGCCAATGTAGCACAGGCTGCTCCCAGAATCCCATACCGGGGAATCCACAGGGTATTGAGAACCACGTTGACCAAAGCGCTGGCAACGGTGGAGTAGGCACAGGTTTTGGTATCCTTGGCAGCGGCAAAAATGCTGCCAAGATACCCGCTCAGGGCGCTGAAAAAGGATGCTGCCAGCAGCACCGGCACATACCGCCATGCTTCAAAAAACTCTTTGGCATACAAGATGCGGCAAAGCACCCGGTTGCCCAGAATCATGGCGCAGCAGATCAGCAGCATGGTGCATTGGTAGTAGGTATAGGTTTTTCCGAAAAAGCCGTCGCTGTCCTGACTGTCAAATTCCGTAATAGCCGACAGCGTCCAGGCCTGCTGAAAAATCCCCTGAAACACCCCCAAAATGTTGGGAATTTTGTAAGCCACCGCATAAATTCCATTGGCCGCTATGCCGCATAAGGCTGTGACAAAATAGTGATCCAGACTGGAGTTAATCCACCAGGCCAGGGCCGTAAAAATGGTGGGAATGCTGTATCGCAGCAAAACCCGGGCGGTTTCTCCTTTTACGCAAACCTTCCAGTGAATCTTTCGGGCAACACCCAGATTCCCTTCCAGAAACCCAATCCCCGCCAACGCTCCCAGCACCTGGGACAGGAAATACCCATCCACCCCTCGGTTAAGCCATACCAGAAATACCACATTGCTCAGCAGCATCACCGCCGTCTGCATCAAACTGCTCAGCACGTACATGCGAATCTGCCCCACCGCCCGGACATAGTTCTGGTACAGACCATTTCCGCTTCCGGCAAGGTACAGCAAGAACGTCCACACCAGATAGCTTCCCGGGATTCCCGGCACTGCGCTCAGAAGCAGCAATATCACCGCAAGCACACCGGTGCCTCTTGCCATCACAGCTGCCCCGATGCTGAGAAATTCCCGGTTGTCCTGATCCTGCAAGGTAAAGCGCATCACCGCTTCGGCAATGTTGGCGGTAAACACAGGAATCAGCAAAGTTGTACTGGTGGAAATCAAATCGATCAGGCCGTACTGCTCAGTTGTCAGCAGGCTGGTGTACAGCGGTACCAGCAGGAAAGTCAGCACCTTTTGTCCGAAGGAGCCGATGGTAAACAGCAGAAAATTCCGGGAAAGCGCATCATACTTTTTTTCCATGGTTTTCCCTCGCTTTCCGGACAAATCCTGTTACTTTCTCATACAACGCGGCATAGAATGGAAGCCAAGTACTGTGGGTCTTCCTCAGACTTCCCCGCATCATCCGTCACGCCGCTTTCCAGAACATATTTTCCCGCAATGGGTTTTCGCAGCAGATCCCCCCGCAGAAACCAGATATATTCCACATCAATATGCCCGATATCCACCATCTGGTAACCTGCCGTGCACATCCGGGCCGCCAATACCGTAGCCGTTGGCCCCAAAGCTGCCAGAAGAAGCACGTCCTTGTCTGCATGGGTTCGGATAGCAGTTTCAATGGCGTCAATTTTCTCGTAGGCATTGGTGGCAGGGCAAAGAATCCTGCGAAGGCTTGCCGCATTGGAAAACAAATCGTTTCCCACTCCCAGCTTGGATTTCTCCCCTTCCACAATCACAATATCCCGCCCCTGCCACAGCCGCCGCAGATTCTCAAACCGCCGGGCGCTGGCCTGCCGGTCATGGTAGTCCATGTAGGGCCTTGTGATGCTGGCGTTGCAGTAGATCCGTTCCCGGTCTGTCAGAAGCAAAATCCGGCTGTAAAATTCTCCCCGGATGGTACGCCAGTGCATCTTGGCATACAGGTTGCAATTCCGGGAATCTACGACTCCTCGGGGTATCCCGATGAGAAGATTTGGATCCCGGGACTGAAAGACCCGGGTCAGTTCCTCCGCCAGTTTGGGAGAGTAGGACTGAAACGAGGGCAAATCTACCCCGAACATCCACCGGATCTCCCCATCCCCAAACCGGCTCAGAGATTTCTTTTCCGAAATCAGCATGTCTACCGTTTCCTGGTCATCATAAAAGCGAAGCTTCGGCGCTTCCTGATTCCAGTCCCGGATGCAGGCCGCAGCAAACCCGGGCAGCTGCCGGGCAAGCAAGTACAGGTACACTACCCGGTCAGGCAGATGTTCTTTCAGTTGCTTTTTCCAATTTTCCTTCATCCGCCCATTTCCTCCAAAAGCCGTCGGTCGAGCCAGGACTGGATGATCCGCTGCCCTTCCTCCAAAGATTGGGCAATCCGGAACCGCTGAGGGTCCCGATACAGCGTTCTTTGCAGTTCCAGCTTCTGCTTTCGCTCACTGGTAAAATAGGGCCGCCCCGTGGCTTTGTCCCGGATTTGCTGCTCCAATACAGGATACAGCAGCAGCGAGCAGGGTTCCTCATCAAAGAGCAGTTTGCTGGAAATCATAGTGGCGCAGGACAGGGAAATCAGGATTTTATTTTCCAGATTCTCATTGAGTGCGTAGACCTCCCAGGGCACGGCGGTCTGCGGCATCACCGGGAAGGTATCTGCAAACCGGTTTTCCCGGCTCCGGGGATGCAGCTTGACCAGGCACTTTTCTTCCGGGAACTGTCTGCGGATGCTGTCAAACAGGGCTGCGTCCAAATCCTGGGTCAGCAGACCGTCGTTGCGGTAGCACTCCTCCATAAACAGCAATCTCGCCTGTTTCAATTCAGGCACTTCCCGATACCCAAAGACGTGGTTCACCGCTTCTACCAACCCCACATCCTTTTTATTCACAGTGGGCAGCTGCCGCTTTTCCCCGGTTCCGAAGGGTTCCATCCATTTGGGGCAGCTGAACCACCAAAAGTCAATGTGCTCAGTGGCGTCCTGCAAGCCCAACAGCGGATACAGATAGGCTTTGGTTTTGGGCTTTCGCCGCTCAATGTGGTAAATCGACGGTCCATCTTCCACCATGTGAAAAACCAACTTGGGATTGTGCTTTTTCAGCCGGGTCACCGCCAGATCATTAAAGGCGCCATAGATATTGAACCCAAACAGCTGGTCATAATCCTGTTCTTCCAGCAGCTGAGAAAAATCCGACAGTTTCAGGCACGTGCGCAAATCCGAAGCTTTTCCCGGCACCAGATAGGATGCTTCCGTAATTTCATAGACATTTGCAAGCATGCCGGTTTCCCTCAGAAGCTTGGCAACCTGGCCGCTTTCCGGGAAGGTGTCAAACAGATATACGTCCGCTTCCTCCCGCTTCAGCAGCTTCCGCTTGAGCTGAATGGTCCGAAACACATGAATGGGCGTCCGACATAAAAAGGCAATGCGCATCTTATTCGCCTCCCGAAATCCGGCGCTGCTCCTGGGAGTAGGCATACACAAGGGCAGCCCCCATCAGCGCCACCTGGAATACAAAATACCCTTCTGTATTGTCTGTCAGATAGGTGATAAAAGAATAGGTCAGCAACAGCAAGCATAACGTGGCCGGTTTCTTCCCGTACATGTGAAAAACTTTTTTCGGCAGAAACAGCAGATTGTACCAGGCCCATCCTATAAATCCCAGAAAGCCCCAGTCCAGATACCGTTTCAGGATGTCATTGTGCAGTCCCCGGAACACCACCATGTTTCCCACCTCCCGGTAGGACATGTTTTCCAGCATTTTGGATGTGGCTCCCTGGCCCCATCCCAGGAAGCCCGGATCAAAGCGGCTTCTTCTGGTGAAGTACTGAAACACCGCATCCCGTCCGCTCCAGGAGATATTGTGCTCATTCAGAAGAGAAATAATGGAATTGTTGTAGATTTCATTCAGATAGATCAGGCACAGTACAACCCCGCAGATGCCCACCGTTATCACCAGTTTCTTCGATAACCCCCGCTTTTTTACCAGAAATCCCAAAAGCAGAGAAAACAAAATGGCAAACAGGCCAATCCGTTTTCCCGCCAGGAACAAAACAATCAGCGACAGAAACCTACTGAATCGGGCGGCAGGGGTTTTCTCCCCCTGAAAATAGGAATACAGGTAGCAGATTCCCAAAGTAAAGGAAATATGGTTCGTCTCCAGGAACTGACTGGCCCTGCTTTCCGGAAGCAGCTTCACCACCACCAGCGGCACCCGGAGCACCTCGCCCGGCCCAAAACGGAGAAAGGCCAGAATCAACAGAATACCGCTGATGATCAGCAGGGTTCTGGTCAGCAAATCCATGGTCTTTTCCCCCAGAATCACAAACAGACACCAGGCAGAAACCAGCATGCAGCCCCGGAACAAAAACTCCGACAGCCAGCGGCTCCAGTAGGACAAACCGAACTCCTCGATAGGCTGGCTCCACAGGCTGTACAGCGGCGCAGTCACCAATACCGCCAGGGGCAGCAGAATCTGCCAGCAAAAGTACTGTCCTGCCCACCGCCTGCGCGTTCTCCACTGCTGGGAATGCCCGGACAGGGCCATCACGACCAGCACCAGGGTAGAAATCAGGTAGAAAAAGTGAATGATCCGACCGGAAAACCCATAAATCAGCGGCTTATAGACTTTCCCGAAAAAGTCAGCGCTGAACAGTCCGAACAGCAGGAAGGCACAAATCAAATGGTTTGCGTTCAGGGCCAGAGTTTTCTTGTTTTCCATGTATCCTTCTCCTCTCCCCGAAACTCCCGGATGCACAAAAGGGATCTGGATTATCAGTATGCGCCGATTTTCCCCCGGGCATTACAATTTCCTGTGAAAAGCGAAAAATTCATACCCCGGCAGATGGCGGCAGCTGCATATGCCTTTCCCACCAGCAGTAGCATGCAGGGCAGCACCCAGCCCTTGGAAAACAAAAAGAACAATACCTTCCGGGAACGGGTATCCCTGCCAACTTCCGCCCCTGCCAAGACCTGACGAAGATGGCTGTCTCGGATCATCGCCTCTAGATACCGCCGCTTTTCCCGCCAGGAAAGCCGGGATTGGGAAATCTGTTTTGCGGCGGCAACGGTATTGGACAGGTAGGGATAGGCCAATCTGCGGCGCACTTTCTCGCTGTAGCCCAGCTCCTGGCACACCGCCATACAGGCATCGTAACAATCTTTGATTCTGGCATACCGGTCCGGGCGAAATGTGCGGCTCAGAGACGTTTCATTTTCGCAGTAGTAATACAGTGCCTTGGGCAGCACTGCTACCTTCTGCACAAAGCCATACAGCCTCAGCAGGGAGTACAGGTCCTCAGACAGTACCACCCGCTCACTGGCAAACTGCCAGCCACTCGTTTGCAGCAGTTCCAGCCGGTAAAGGGCAGTCCAGGCGCTCATCCACAGCCCGCTGTCTTTTCCCGCTGCCGTATCCGGCGCAATCAGCTCCGGGAGAAATTCCTCCCGGACCGATTCTCCCTGGTACGTCAGATGCTCCGGGCAGGGCGTTCTTGTTTGCAGGATTTGCCCCGTTTTGCTTACCCTGTGAAACCCGAAGCACACCACATCCGCCTGTTCCCGCTGGGCCAGAGCGCAGCACTGTTCCAGGGTGTCCAGGGCCACATAGTCATCGCTGTCAAAAAAGCAGATATATTTTCCGGCGGCGTATTCCATCCCGGTATTTCTGGCCATTCCCAATCCTTGATTTTCCTTGCGAATGTGCCGGATTCTGTGATCCTTCCCGGCCCATTTTCGGCAGATTTCCTGACTTTCATCCGTAGAACCGTCGTCAATCAGGAAAATTTCCAGATTCTGGTAGGTTTGATTTACAACGCTTTCGATACACCGCTCCAGATAGGCCGCCACATTATAAACAGGCAGCACCACCGAAATCAAAATCGGTTCCATGGGCATTCTCCTTTCCCTGTGTCTGTTCCCACCAATGGTACACGCCCAGTCCCGGCAGCCAGGTGAGCAGGAACAGCCATTTTCCTCTGACCTCCCGATACAGCTGCCCAGGCGTATACCCGGCAAATCTGCCATAAACCTGATACTGCATCATGGCTTTCAGCCGGGGCTTGCCATGGACATCCGCATTCAGGAATACCCTGGCTCGCTCCACACAGCCTTTGGGCGAAGACAAATTGTGAGCCCTGCGGTTTTTGGTCAGCCCCTCTTCCAGGTAATCCGACAAATAAATCACATCGTTAAAAAATCGCATTTGATATTTTTCCGACAGACGAATCCAAACGATGTCCTCTCCCAGAAACTTTTCCCCGGCAAACACAGGAAAGGGGTATTCTTTCAGACAACGGGTGTACCACACCTCCGCCATATCCCCGCCAATTCCCCGGTTAATCCGGCACTGGACAAAGGTCTCCTTCATCCCATCACAAGGCACCTCTCCCTGGCTGAGATAAGTCCCGTCCGGCCTTCCTCTGAGGAAGCTAAAACCGCACAAATCCGGTTCTTCCCGGTACGTTTCATATACCGCCAGAACTTTCTCCACCGCATCCGGCGTCAGACAGTCGTCGCTGTCCACAATGAAGGTAAGCGGCGTATAGATAAACTGGTAGCCATAGTTCAATGCGGTATGCTTGCCGCCGTTTTTCTTTCGCTTGTACACCACGGGAAAGTCCGCCGATTCTGTGAAGCCCGCCACAAGTTCCCGGGTTTCGTCGGTGCTGCCGTCGTCGATGACCACCCACTGAAAATCCTTGTTTTTCTGGCTGCACAAGGAAGCAAACAGCTTGGGTAAATGTGCTTCCCGGTTGTAGGTTGGGGTGAGGATGGACAGCCGTTTCATGGATTTTCTCCCATCTGTCCGGCAATATCCGCATCAACAATTTCCTCGCCGGTTTTCTCTGCCAGCTGGGCTTTGCTGGCCTGGCTCAGTCCGTCCCGGACTTCTGCGTTCAAATCGCAGGTGCTGCATTTGTCCAGCGCTTCCTTGCTCACCTTCCCATCCCGATAATCCCGAACAACTTTGCTTTCGTACATGGAGTAAGGCCGATCCATCACCAGAGCCTTGGCCTTGTGCCAGAGCACCCACATACCGGGAACCCAGATATACTTGCGCATAGCAGGCGCCGCCGACCCGATCATCCAGCAGTTGCGCTGGCAGCATCTCACATTCTGACGCACACGCTCCGCTTGGGGGCTGTTCCAAAGCTCGTCCCAGGTCTGTTCATTCAGATTTCCCATCACTTCCTTATCTTTGGTGCCGTTGCAGGGCATCACATCCCCATAGGGGTCAATAAAGAAGGTATCAAAGCTCATGTCACAGGGCAGCAGCCGCTTCTGCCCGTAAATATATTGAATCAGGCCATGGTTAAAGTAGGCCCGCATCCATTTTTTCGGGCTGTTGGATTTGAGCAGGGCGTTGATCAGATCCTCAAAGTTCTGCGCAACCATCGGCCGATCGTGAATCCGGTTTTTTGATTCCACAAAATAAAAGCTGTTATGCAGGGAGGCGGTGGCAAATTCCATGTCCATCTCCTCCGCAATCCGGTACAGCGGCAGCAAATCCTCGGCGTTCCGGTCCTGCACCGTCATGCCAAAGCCCACATCTTTCATGCCCATTTGGCGCAGCTTTTTCAGGGTGGAATAGCCCCGGTTGTAGCCGTCCTCCAGGCCGCGGATTTCATTGTTGGTCTGCTCCAGGCCTTCAATGGAAATCCGGATGCCGATCTGGGGAAATTCCTTGCACAGCTCCACAATCCGGTCGGTAAAAAATCCATTGGTGGAAATCACGATCCGGTCGCTTTTTTTGTACAGTTCCCGAACAATCTCCCTCAAATCCTTGCGGATAAAGGGCTCGCCGCCGGTGATGTTGGTAAAATACATCTGGGGCAATTTCCGGATGGTTTCAATAGACAGTTCCTCCTCCGGACGGGAGGGTGCCTTATATCGGTTGCACATGGCGCAGCGGGCATTGCAGCGGTAGGTGACAATCACGGTACCGTTCAATTTCTTCTGGCTCATTGGTTTGTTCTCCTTGTATGCTTGTGCTGATAAAGTTTCAAAAGAGCGCCGGTATAGTCTTCCAGGCACATCAGATTTGCGCCGGCGCAGTTTTCGCTGTAGCGCTTTGTTCTTTCCGGGTGTTCCCAGAGGGTTCGGATTTTCTCCGTCAAATCCCCAGCGCTGCCGCTTTCAAACAGTTCCCCCGTCCTGCCTGGCTGAATCAACTCCGGAATGCCGCCGATGTCGGCTCCCAGTACCGGCGTACCCAGGGCTAGACTTTCCATCACGGAGAAGGGACAGTTTTCATAGCAGGTACTGGGGCAAATGCTGAACCGGGCGCCCCGGATCAGGTTTTCCAGCTCTGCCCCTTTCAAAAAGCCCCGGTTCTGGACATTCCGGGCAGAATTTACCGCCGATTCCAGCGGCCCGCTCCCGGCAAAGACAAAGGGGATCTCCGGCAGCGCCTGACAGGCCTGGAGCAAAAGGTCAATCCCCTTTTCCTGGGAATACCGTCCAAAATACAGCACGTACTCCCCACTGTTCGCAGTATTTTCCGGCTTTTTCTCCACGAAGTTCGGAAGCAGTACCGTTCGTTCCGCCAGTACCGGGTTGGTGTCCAGCTTTCGCTTCATAAAATCCGAGCAGCAGATAATGGTGTCGATTTCCTGATAGACACCCCAAAATTTCCAGAATGCAGCTTCCAGGGTGCCCAGGGCGGATTTGGAGAAGGATGCGTGAATGCACCGGTTCCTCATGCAGTGCACCGGCCCTCCCGTCAGGCATTTTTCGCAGTTTTCTCCCGTTGCGGGATTGCGCATCTGATGGTTAGGGCATACCAGCTGCCCGTCGTGGGCGGTGTAGACAATGGTGCAGGGCTGACCGCTTTCTTTCTCCCATTTGCGGATCTCCAGGATCACCGAAGGGGTGAGCTGGTAGTTAAAGTTATTCAGATGGCATACCTGGGGCCGGAAATCCTCCAGCACTTTTCGCAGCTTCTTCCTGGCCTCGGCGGAGTAGATGGTTTTCACCGGGTAAAGCAGCTTCCGGGCAGTGCCAGTCTTGTGAAAGTCCATGTTGGCAGTATAGCTTTCCACCCGGTTTCCCACCTGACGCTGGGGATGTTCCATGCCAAAATACTGCACGTCATGGCCAAGGCTTTCCAAGTATCCTCCCAGCTGAAACAGGTAAGTTTCCGACCCGCCGTTGGGATGCAGAAATTTATTGATCATCAGAATTCTCATGGCATTTCCTCGGTTTTGTATAAAGGGCAATGGTACGCTGGGCGGTTTCGTCCCAGCTGTACTTTCCGCAGACGAAATCGGCTGCTTCCTCCTTATGGCTTTCCACCAAATCCCGGTTATCACACAGCATCTGCAATTTTTGAATCAAATCCCGGACATTGTTTCTCTCAAAGGTCACCGCCTTGTCCTCCACCACCTCGGTGCATTCCGGGATATCGCTGGTCAGGCAGCAATTGCCGTAACTCATGGCCTCCAGCAGGCTCAGGGGCATCCCCTCCAGCTGCGACGGCAGTACATACACATAGGCATTGCTGTACAGTTCTTCCAGCACCCGTCCCTGGACAAAGCCGGTGAAGAGAATCCGCGGGTCTTCTGCAGCGCTTTGCTTCAGCTGCTGCAAAAACTCTTGGGTATCGGAAGCGCTTCCCGCAATCACCAGTTTTTTCTCCGTGTCTACCGCTTTGTAGGCCTTTATCAGATTTTCCAGTCCTTTTTCCGGCACAATCCTGCCAAGAAACAGAATATATCCATCTTTTTGAAGGCCAAATTGTTCCTGAATCTGCCGGGCTTCCACTTTCTCCGGCCGGGTAACCCCGTTGGAAATGAAGGTAGTGTGTCTTCCGTAGGTATGGTCAAAGTAGGTCTGCATCTGTCTGCTGAGCACGATGATCTCATCGGCCAATCCTACCGCTACCCGTTCCCCGAACTTGATATATTTGGCACCGAAGCCGCCTTTCCACTTGTCTCTCTGCCAGTCCAGGCCGTGAACAGTTGCCACACACTTCTTGCCGAAGAGTTTCGGCAGCCACAGCATGGCGCAGGGGCCTTCCGCGTGAAAATGCACCACATCATATTTTCCCACTGCCGCCCGGGCGGCAGCAAAAAAGCTGGATGTCATGGCCGCCAGGCCCTTTTTATCTATGGTCAAAACGGGGCGAATGGTCACACCGTTATAGTTTCTCGTTTGTTGTGTCTGAAATTCTTTCCCGCCAATATGGTTTCCGCTTCGATTGAAGCAGGTTACCTGGTGGTTTTGTGCTGCCATGCGGGTAGATAGCTGCTCCACCACGATTTCCACACCGCCTTCTCTGGATGGGATGCGTTTGTGTCCCAGCATGGCAATGCGCAGTTTGTCATTGTTGCGTTCCATAGGCAATGCGTTTCTCCAGTCTGTGCCGGTTTTTCTCCGGGCGCAGCAGTAATTTGGGCAGAAAAAAGCAGATGAACCAATTTGTAGCACCTTTGGATTCATCTGCTCTTTTCTGTTGTCATATCTGTTAATCTGCTTTCTCATAGAAAAGAGAGATTACGGTTTCCTGCAGGGAATCTTCATCCACATAGAATTCCACAAATTCTTCTCCCTGAACAGCCTGACCGTCGATGGATACAATGGGCTGAAGTTCGCACTTTTCCAGTACTTTGCTCAGTTCATTAAGCTGGTTCACCGAGCAGTCCGAAGCAAAGGAATCGTTTACCTTCAGCAAAGCCGAGCTTAAAAAGCCGTCAACGGTTTTGTTTTTCTCCATCAGGGCCTTATAAAACTCGTTCAGATACTGTCTCTGGCGCTCCATCCTCCGCAGGTTGCTGCTGTCATCCAGCTCCGCCCGGTTGCGGACATAGAGCAGTGCCTGTTCCCCTTTCAGGGTCATTTCCTTCCCCTGTTCCATAGCAGGGTCCAGATCGGTAAAATCGTCCAGCAGCGTCAGGGTAACGCCGCCCACCAGGTCGTTGATTTTCCCCACTGCGTCCATGGTAAGGGTTATATAGTGGTCAATCTTCACGCCCCCCAGCAGGTTGGATACGGCCTTCACCGCATTGAGGCTGCTGTCGGAGCCGCCGCTTCCGTAGGTGTGTGCCAGAGCCAGCTGCCCGATGAAGCTGCCGGCGCCGGCGCCCCCCAGACCCAGCCGGGGAATCTCCGTCATGGTATCCCGGTTCAGGTGGAGCAGGCTGCAGGTATTGGCCTTTTCATCGATAATGGCCAGCAGCAGGAAATCCGCCTGCATTTTGTTTGTGTAGGCAATGGTCTGTTCTTCCCGCTCAAATTTGTCCAGGCCCAGAATCAGGATGGTCTGCAAATCCTCCCGAAGGCGGTAGTTTCCCCCCTGAAACTGCACTACATCCTCGGCAATGGTGGGCATTACCGTTTCCGTGGCAGCCTGGGTTGTTGTGGTAGCGGCAGGTGCGCTGGGCTTTGCACAGGCGCTCAGTACCAGCGCCGCCGAAAGGCTCAGGGCGAGCGTTGCCGCCCTGAGCGCAGATTTCCGCAGTGGAATCATCTTAGTCCTTCTCGGTAACGAAGGCGATGGGGCCTACGGCTTCAAAGGTAACCGTCACCGTTTCGTCCTCGCCGATTTCCACGTTCTCGGCATCCACGATGACCCACTCGCCATCGACGAACACCATGACCATCAGGAAGTCATCGGCTTCCATACCCTCGACTTCGAAGGAAATAGCAACTTCCTTCTCCTTTTCCAGAGTCTCCTCCAGTTCCTTCTCCAGTTCCAGGTAGAACAGGTCCCGGACCACCAGGTCCTCGGCAGTCAGGTCGGTATCCATTTCCTTCAGCACATCCGCCAGGGTGGGGACAGCCTCTTCCAGGGACTCCGCTTCTGCGATCACCTTGTAAGCTTCCTCCACAGCCTCCTGCACTTCCTTGGAAGCCTTGCTCAGGTCTACCAGCGCCGTAACCCGGACACCGGTCTGCTCCACAGTGGGAGCGCCCTTCTGCTGAACGCTGGGGGTAAAGGCCGCAGCGGTAGGAGCACCCTTCTGGGTGACGCTGGGGGTGTACTTTGCCGCGCTAACGGGCAGCACCAGCATGGCGGCCGTCAGAACGGCGCAGATGGATGTAATGGTTTTTTTCATGTGTTTACCTCGCTTTGATGTATTTTTTAATTACGCCCGGCATTCCCATCCAAGAAAGTCCCGGCGGTAATTACCGTCATACCTGCACGGTTTCCCACACAGGTTCCAGATGCCGGGTGCTTTGCAGATTCCCGGCTATTTTCGGGGGCAGAGTGTCCCAATTCGGCGCACGCCAGTGCTGCCTGTGACAGTCAGAGCCCAAGAATTGGATTTCTCCCCGCTGCAGCATCCGCATGGCCTGATATCGGGTTTTCCAGCTGCTGAAAAAGGACACATTGGACTGCATCCAGATGCCGCTGCTGCGCAGTCTGGGCCAGATGGCCTTAGGCTGCAGGGAGAAATACCGCTCCGCATGGGCCAGAACCACCTGAATGTTGGGTGTGCTGGCACATTCCAGCAAATCTTCCACCATCCGCTGCGTCCATCGGGCAAAGGGCATTTCCAGCAGCAGCAAATCCGTGCCGAAAATGCGCAGCATCTTAAGCTGGGGAGCAGATCCGATGCCCTCAAAATAATGGACCTCCGCTCCCAGGAGCAGCCGGGGACTATCCTCCGGAAGCTGCTTTTTCAGGGCTTCCCAGGCCCGGCTGCGCCGGGCGAGAAATTCCTCCGGACTGTTTTCCCAGGGGTAATAGTGGGGGGTCAATACCACCGTATCCACCCCCTGCTGCTGTTCCTGGCGAAGCATCCATAGACTCTCCGCCACACTTTTGCAGCCGTCATCCATACCCGGCAGGATATGGGTGTGAAAATCAATCATGGTCCAGCCCCCTTTCCGGGCTGTCTGTAGTCGCCATAGGATTTACCATAGCGCCGGTAGTTCTTCTTTTGGTTATCGGCGCCGGTCATCACAAAGCCCAGGATCTTGGCATCAGCAAACCGCAGCTGCCGCACCACTTCCTCCAGGGAATCCCGGTCACAATAATTCTGTCTTACCACAATCACCATGCCGTCCACAATCTTGGATACCAGCACCGCATCAGTTACCGCTGTAATCGGCGGCAAGTCCACGATGATTACGTCAAAGGCATCGGCCATGGTCTGAATGGTTGTTTTCATATTGGCCGAGCCCAGCAGCTCCGCCGGGTTGGGCGGGATATCTCCCGCTGCCGCCACCCAAAGGTTGGAAATCAAATTGGTTCTTTGCAGGATATCATTGCCGGGAACCTGCCCTACCAGCAGATTGGTAATCCCCGGCTTCTGTTTCAGTCCCAGCCGCTTGGCCACGGTAGGCAGCCGCAGATCCGCTTCCATCAGCAGAACCCTGCCCCCGTTTTGGGCCATGGTGTAGGCCATATTGATAGAGGTGGTGCTTTTCCCTTCTCCCTTCATGGCGCTGGTAACGCCGATGACCTTGCAGCCGGAGTTGTCGGACAGGCTGAAGCCCAGATTGGTGCGCAGCAGTTTATACGCTTCCGCTGCGGCGAAACTCAGGTTTTCTCCCAGGGTTTTCCGGGATTCTTCCAGGGAAAGGTTTTCGGCATAAGCAAATTTTTTCTTCATAGAAATTTCCCTCGCTTTTTGCTCTGCTGTCCGGCGCTGACATCGTAGGCATTTGCACTCTGACTGGACAGCAAATCCGGAATCACCGCCAGAACCGGGATGTCGTAGGTCTGAATCAGATAATCCGAATCGTGAATCAGATCATCCAGCATCTCCCGGATAATGACCACCGCACAGGCCAGAATCACCCCAATCACAAATCCCAGCAGCATATTGCCCCGCAGACTGGGGGAGGCCTTTTCCGTGGGCACCACCGCATAGTCCACAATCCGCGCCGAACTGCCTTCCACAATGGAGGCAATTTTCTGGGGCAGAATCTGGGCAATGGCGTTGGCCAAAACCTCCGCTTCCTTCGGGTCCGGGCTGGTAACCGTAATGGAGAAAACTTCTGTGGAATTGACCGACTGGGCGGAGATCATCTTTTTCAGCTGCTCATAGCTGTAGTTGACTTTGGTCTGGGCAATGACTTCCGACAGGGTCGCCCGGGTGTTCAGAATCACAATATAGGTATCCACCAGGGTCTGGGCGGCACTGAGTTCCGCCTGACTGATGCTGACCTTTGTGCTTCCTACAGAGATATTGTTGCTGTTCACATACATCAGCGCTTCGGCTTTGTACAGCGGCGTTACAAAAAACGCCGTATATCCCAGCGCTCCCACCGCCGCCAGCACGCCTGCGATTACAATCCCCACCGCCTTTTTCCACAAGGCCTGTGCCATTCGCAGCAGGTCAATTTCCAATTCACCATTTTCGTTGTTCATGTTCTTACAGTCCTTTACAATCGTCATAAAGGGGGAGGACTTTGGGAGAATACCCGGTTACCTTTCTTCCGGGCACGCTCCTCAAAGCTCGCTTATGATAACATGTGCCCTTTTAAAAATCAAGCATTTTTGTTCAAAAAACTCTGTAATCTTCTACCATTTCATTAACATTTTGTTCTTAAAAGTTCAAAATTTACATATTTTACCAGCTGATTCATTTTCTTCCATTTTTACATGGAGCCGGATCTTTTGAGCACAGCCTGCACCGTTTTCAGCAGGATTCGAAAATCCAGCCCCGGCGTCCATTCGTTGATATATTGCAGATCCAACTTCACCACTTCCTCAAAGTCCGTGATGTTGCTTCTGCCGCTGACCTGCCACATACCGGTAATCCCCGGTCGAAAGGCCATCCTCGCCCGGTGGTAGAGCGCATATTTATTCCACTCGTCCAACGTTGGCGGGCGTGTGCCCACCAAGGACATGTCCCCTTTCAGCACATTCCAGAACTGGGGCACTTCGTCCAGGCTCCAGTCCCGGATATAATTGCCAATGCCTTTTTTGATGGTTCCGTCGGGCAGCTGGCGGGCACCGATGATTCTGGGGTCAAAATCCAGTTTGAACATCATCCCATCGGCCACCCGATTGTATTGCCGCAGTTCCTGCTTGCGCTGCTCCGCATCCAGCACCATGCTGCGCAGTTTGTACATAGTAAAGAGCTTGCCGTTTCTGCCGATGCGCTGCTGTTTAAAAATAATCGGCCCCGGCGACTGCAGATAAATCATCGGCCCCACAACAACCAGCACAATCCCCGCCAGCACACAGCCTGCCAAACCGCCCAGGATGTCCATGGTCCGTTTAAAAAACGCCTGCCGGAAGGTTACGCTTCTGACCACACTGGTCACTACCGTGTATCCGCCTACATGCTCCACCATTTCCTGAAATTCCGCTGCATCCTGACGAAAATCCACTACCCGCTGGACCGCCACACCGGATGCGGCAATTCTGTCCAACAGCTCTTGCAGAGGCTTTCGTCTGCCGAAGGCTTCTTCCATATCCTGCACCACCAGCAGTTCGTCCACCCAGTTTCGGCAGATGTACGCCTCCAGGGTATCCCGGGAAGCAACCACCGGAATGCCGCTGATCTGTTCCGGCAGCTTTTCTGTTTCTTCATCCAGCAGAACCAGTCCCGCAATGGTAGACAGTCCATGCTGATGATCCCGCAGATTTTTCAGGATTGCCTCCATGGTTCTCCTTCCAGCCGCCACCAGCATGGCATTTTGCAGCCGCAGATTTCCCCGATCTTGAAGAAATCGCTTCCACACAATCCGAAGCAAATAATTCAGCAGGAAATACAGTCCTCCGGTCAGGATGCAGACCATCCGGGAATAGACAATCCCCGCCTGAACCGAAAACAGGTAAAACACCGAAAACAGCGTCACCACCCCGGCGCTTTTGGCGCACTGTACCAATTCCTTCCAATATCCCCGGCGCAGAATATCCCGCAGAGATTCTGAGAAAAACAATACCAGCAAGTCTGCGCAGATCAGCGTCAGGTTTACCCCCCAGTATTCCCAGGGAAGGCCGGGACTTTCCCATCCGTGGCGTATTTTGCATGCCAGTAAAAAACTCATCTGCAGCGCAAACAAATCCAGCAATATAAAATCCAGATGCTTTAGCCAACCCGTTGTCCGTTGTCTGTACATATTCGAAAACACCCCGCCTGTTTCTTCTTTCTATTCTGTTCCAATCCGGGCAGTACATACCTTCCAGGCGGAAATTTCTTGCCGATTCCAGAAAAAATCCCCAAAGCCGGATTCTTCCGACTTTGGGGATGCCATATTTTCACTTCAATTCCATATGGACATAATTTGCGTCAATGGCGTAGGCATAGGAAATCTGGGGCAGCAATCGTACATACGCCAGTACCTGTTCCGCCCCCACGCCTTTGACGGAAAAATCCATAGCCTTACCGGTTAAATGCTTGCTGTTAGGTACGCCGCCAACGCCTGCATTGTGACTGGGGCAGCGCACTCCACTGGACACCGTAATTGGCACGCCGAAATGCTCCCGGATCTGCTCCGCTGCCTGCACCAACGCTTCCTCCGGCTCTGCCGGAAACCCTTCGCAATAACGTCCGCCGCATTTGCACCGAAATTCCTCCCGCCGGAAATAACGGACCCGATTCCAGACAGTATCGTCTCCGCTATCCTCGCCAGGTTCCTGGGGCATTCCCTCCCAAATCGCCTTGCGCAGGGCCTGCTGTGTTTTCTCCCCTGCGATGCCATCCACCGCCAGGCCTCCAAAGTCCTGTTGGAAAGCACGGATCGCCGCCGCTGTCTGTGTTCCGGCGATACCATCCACTTCTGTGGCATAATATCCCAGATACGCCAGCAAATGCTGCACTTGCTTCACTGTCATCGTCCATCACCGCCGCAAGAGCGCCATTTTGTTTTCCCCGTGGATGTTTTCCTCATGAAACTCCCCCTCTGCGTTTTGGTATTTTCCAAAGGAAAATACGTTCAAACAAGGGGGATAACCCGCTCCATGTTGTATCTTCCCGTGCAGTTTCCCTGACACAAAAAGCCCGGAAGGGCAGCCTCCCGGGGATATATTTTGATTTTGTCAAATGTCACCGCTCCATCTCTGCCCGGAGCTTTTCCAGCGCCCGTTTCTCAATCCGGGATACATAGCTTCTGCTGATGCCGGTGATATCTGCTACTTCCCGCTGCCGTTTGGCCTGCTGTCCATTCAGGCCGTAGCGCAGTACTATCACCTGCCGCTCCTGCTCCGACAGGCACCGGTCTATCGCCTGCCGCAGCTGCTGCACCATCTCCTGGGAGCAAACCTGCTCCAGCAGGTCACAGTCTTCACTGACCACATCCATCAGCTGCAGCGGCGCACCATCGGTGCCGGTTTCAATGTAGTCTGACAGGGAAACATCCTGGGCAGATTTTTTCTGAGAGCGAAAGTGCATCAGGATTTCATTTTCCACACACCGGGCGGCATAAGTCGCCAGGCGTGCGCCCTTGGACAGATCAAAGGTGGTAATTCCCTTGATCAGTCCAATGGTGCCGATGGAAATCAGGTCTTCCTGGTCAGCGGTTTGTGCGTAGTATTTCTTCATAATGTGGGCCACCAGACGAAGGTTTCGTTCAATCAAAACATTGCGGGCCTCCAGATCTCCCTGCTGTGCCAGGGCCAGATAATACCGTTCCTCCTCCTCACTCAATGGTTTGGGAAAGGAACCGGTATTGAGCTGCAGCGAATACAGTAATGTGCTTAACATCAGCCAGGCCGCTGTAAGCATACGCCATCACCTCCAAGGCTACTGTATTCGCCATTGCCCGTCCTTTTTCCAGAGGTTGAGAAACAATCAGGCGTCGCCAAAGTTTTTTCCCATTTTCCCCATATTCCTCTTGCTTTTTCTTCCGCTATCCAGTATAATATGTGGCGCTGATTCCCAGTTGAATATGTAGTTTCAAAACTCTGCGTTTTTCTGTGCCCGTAGAACAGAACGCAGGGTTTTTTCTGTTTAGGAGGCAATATGAAACAAACGCAAAACAATATGGCATCCGGTCATCCTCTGGCACTGCTGCTGAAAATGTCCGTACCCATTATGATTTCCATGACGGTTCAGTCCCTGTACAACATCGTCGACAGCATTTTCGTGGCCCGGTTGGGAAATGAAGCCCTGTCTGCCGTTTCTCTGGTATATCCACTGCAAAACATCATTCTGGCCATCGGCGTGGGCTTTGGTGTGGGCGTTTGCTCCATCGTATCCATGGACCTAGGCTCCCAGAATACCGAAAACGCCAATCGGGCCGCATCCACCGGTATGTTTTTGTCCTTTGTCCACACCCTGATTTATACCCTGGTGGGACTGCTCATCGCCGGCCCCTTCCTGAAAATGTTCACCAACAACCCCAATACCTATGCCATGGGCCTGAGCTATGCCAATATCGTCATCGCCTGCTCCTTTGCCCAGATTCTCCAGATCACCTTTGAGAAAATCTTCCAGGCTCTGGGACGGATGGTGGAAGTGATGCTGCTTCTGGGTGTAGGCGCCGTCATCAACATCATCCTGGACCCCATCTTCATTTTTGGCCTACTGGGCTTCCCCGCCATGGGCGTGGCAGGCGCCGCCCTGGCTACGGTAATCGGGCAAATCGTGGCTCTGCTCTTTTACGTGGTGGTGTACCTGAAGAGAAAGGGCGGCATTGCACTTTCCCTGAAGAACATCCATTTTGACAAAACCATGCTCAAGCGGATGTACAGCATCGGCATTCCTTCCGCCATTATGATTGCCCTGCCGTCTTTGATCGTCGGTGCCCTGAACGCCATTTTGCTGGTGTTTTCGGAACTGTATGTGGCAGTACTGGGCCTGTATTTCAAATTGCAGACCTTTATCTATTTCCCTGCCAGCGGCATTATCCAGGGCGTCCGTCCCTTGATCAGCTACAACTACGGCGCCAGGGAGAACAAGCGGGTCTACCGGTTCATCCATCTTTCTCTTGGCATTATCACCGGCATCATGGCAATCGGTACCCTGGGCTGCGAACTTTTCCCCCAGCAGATTCTGCGGCTGTTCAATGACGATCCCGCATTGCTGGAAGGCGGCGTCAGTGCCCTGCGGATTATTGCGCTGGGATTCCTGTTCTCCGGCGTTTCCGTGGTGTACGCCGGTGTGTTTGAAGCCCTGGGCAAAGGCAGAGAATCCCTGCTGATTTCCCTGATCCGTCAGGTGATTGTGCTGATTCCCCTGAGCTATCTGCTGTCTTTGGTATGGGGCGCCGCCGGTGTCTGGCTGGCCTTCCCCATTGCGGAGCTTTGCGGCTGCCTGATGTCCTGGTATTTAAACGAAACCGCAGTCAAAACCGCCCTGCAAGCATAAAAATACGCCGGCTGGATTTGCTCCAGCCGGCGGTTGTTTTGTTATGCGTTTTTCCATTTGTCGATGAGGCTGCGGATCTGGGCGGTAAGCTTGGCATTTTCCTTGTTGGTTCTGCCCCGGCGAGTTCGCACCAATGCCAGCAGTTCCTCCGCCGCTGCCACCAGTTCCCCGTAGACCTGCTTTGCCCGCTGGCTGCCCTTGAAGGCCGCCTCCCGGTCAATCTTCACACCTTCGGTGTAGGTGGTCAGTTTGCCGGTGAGCAGGTCGTATTCCGTACCGCTGTAAGGTGCCTCGGCATTGTAGCCCATGGCAAGCAGGGTGGTGCGGAAGGCTTCACAGCTGCTGTCGTCACCATGGTTGACAAATACCATGCTGGGTTTTTCCCGGAATCCTGCCAGCCAGTTGAGCAGTCCATCCTTATCCGCATGACCGGAGGTACCGTGGAGCATGGCAATTTCCGCATGCACCGCAATATCTTCTCCGAACAGCTTTACACTCTTCACTCCGGATTGCAGTTTCTGTCCCAGAGACCCTTCCGCCTGATAGCCTACAAAGAGGATAATGCTTTCCTTGCGCCAAAGGTTATGTTTCAGATGATGCCGGATTCGTCCGGCTTCACACATGCCGCTGGCGGAGAGGATTACCTTGGGTTCCGGATTGGTGTTGATCAAAATGGATTCTTCCGAGGTAACCGACAGCGTCAGGCCCTGGAACCACAGAGGGTTGATTCCCTGGTTCAGCACCGCCCGGGTCTCCTCGTCAAAGTTGCTGCTGTCGCATTGCAGGAAAATCCCTGTAGCCTCCACCGCCAGGGGAGAGTCCACATACACCGGGAAGTTGGGGTGTCCCGTCACCAGTCCCCGCTGCTTGATTTCCCGGATGGCGCAGAGCATTTCCTGAGTTCTGCCCACGGCGAAGGAGGGAATCACCAGATTGCCGCCCCGATCCAAAGCCCGTTGGATGCACTCCGCCAGCTCCAGCACCACGTCGCCCCTCTGCTTTTCATGGTAGCGGTCGCCATAGGTGGACTCGATCACCAGATACTGGGTTGAATCAATGGGTTTGGGATCGTTGAGCAAAGGCTGATTGATGTTGCCAACGTCACCGCTGAAGACGATTTTCCGAGTCTCAGTCCCCTCTGTCAGCCACAATTCGATTGCCGCCGATCCCAGAAGGTGGCCGATGTCGGTCATGCGGATGTCGATGCCTTCCGCCACCCGGAGCACCTGCCCATACTGGCAGGGCCGCAGCAGTTTAATGGCTGCCATGGCGTCAACCATGGTATAAGTAGGTTCCACCAGCGGCTCACCGGCCCGCTCTGCCTTCCGGCTGCGCCACTGGGCTTCCGACTCCTGGATGTGTGCCGAGTCCCGCAGCATAATGTTGCACAGGTTGCAGGTGGCCTCGGTGGCATAAATGGGGCCGGAAAATCCGTCCTTGCACAATTTCGGCAGCATACCGGAGTGGTCAATGTGGGCATGGGTCAGAAACACCGCTTCGATGGTGTTCGCTGCCACCGGCAAGGGCATGTTCTGGAACACGTCCACCCCCTGCTCCATACCGCAGTCCACCAGATAGTACCGGCCGCCCACTTCCAGCAAGGTACAGCTGCCTGTCACTTCGTGGGTTGCGCCAATGAATTGGATCTTCATACGTTACACCTCCAGCAGTTAGATTTTATAATAATAGTATACCACGCTTTCCCCAGGGGAACAAGAGAGCATCGGTGAAGGAATCGTAAAATATTTGGGCAATTTTCGCTGCTTTCCCGCCAAAAGCGGATTTGTTCTGAAAGTTTGAAAAACGCTCTAGGAATTTTGAAACAAATGTGCTATGATATCCGGTAGAGGTGAAATTTCATGGAAACAACCCCCGAAAAGGATACCCCCCAGGAACCCCAGCCCTACGTTCCCCGGCCTGCCTGGCAGGTATGGGCCGCCAGGGCGGGACTGGTTCTGTTTTTGATTCTTGTGGTCATTCAGGTACTGTCCATTGCCAGAGGTGGCTTGTAATGCGCATCTTAGGCATTGACCCGGGCTACGGCATCACCGGCTTCGGCCTGATTGAGGCCCAACGCAGCCAGTACCAGCTGATTCATTGCGGCGCCATTACCACGCCCCCCAATACGGAATTTTCCTGGCGGCTGGAAGTGATCTACCACGACATGTGTCAGCTGCTCCAGACCGCCCAGCCGGAAGCCGTTGCCATTGAAGAACTGTTCTTCGGGCACAACGTCACCACCGGCATCAACGTGGCCCAGAGCCGTGGGGTGATCCTGCTGGCTATTCGCCAGGCGGGACTCCCTTTATTTGAATACAAACCCATGCAGGTCAAACAGGCCGTGGTAGGTTACGGCGGTGCCACCAAGCACCAGGTGCAGGATATGACCCGGCGGCTTCTGCATTTGCAGGCCCTTCCCAAACCGGACGACGCCGCCGACGCCATCGCCATCGCCCTGTGCCACGCCCGTTCCAGCACCTCGCTGCTGGCCCGTGCCATGGGAAAACCCATTCTTTGAATTGTCCGGAGGTTTCTATGCTTTATTATGTATCCGGCACAGTTACCCTGTTGGAACCGGGGCTGGCTGTGATTGACTGCGGCGGCGTTGGCTATGGCTGCCGCATTACCGCCTACACCGCCGGTCAGCTGAAGCTGAACCAGCAGGCGAAACTCTTTATCACCGAATCCATCCGGGAGGATGCCTTTGACCTATACGGCTTTTCCAGCCGGGAAGAGCAGCGCTGCTATGAGCTGCTGACCTCCGTCAACGGCGTAGGCCCCAAGGCTGCCATGGCCATTTTGTCCGCAGGCAGCCCCCAGAATTTTACCCTGGCTGTAATGACCGGAGACGAAAAGCTCCTCACCGCCGCCCAGGGCGTAGGCAAGAAAATTGCCCAGCGGATTATTCTGGAACTGAAGGACAAGCTGGGCGGCGGAACTCTGGACTTTTCCGCCGGAGCAGCCCCCACGCTGCCGGTTCAGACCGGCAACCAGGCTGCCCTGGCTCAGGCTGCCTTGCAGGAACTGGGATACTCCCCGGCGGAAATTGGCATGGCCCTCAAAGGCGCCGATCCCAACGCCAGCACGGAAGAACTGGTGCGTTATGCCCTGCGGGCCATGGTCATGAAGGGCTGATCCCCCGCTTTGAATCATTCCCCACAGTGGAGGTTTTCACATGAGTCTTGAATTTTCCCAGCAGATGGAGCAGTCTCCTATCATCTCCCCTACCTTCGTTCCCCAGGATGCCGCAGAAATCGGTCTGCGGCCCAAGCTGCTCAGCGACTATACCGGTCAGGAGAAGGCCAAGGGAAATCTGTCGGTTTATATTGAAGCCGCCCGGCGGCGGGGAGAGCCTTTGGATCACACCCTGCTCTACGGTCCTCCCGGTTTGGGCAAAACTACCCTGGCCGGTGTTATCGCCAACGAAATGGGGGTCAACATCCGCATTACTTCCGGTCCGGCCATTGAAAAACCCGGTGACCTGGCTGCCCTGCTGACCAACCTGAACCCCGGCGACATTCTCTTCATTGACGAAATTCACCGGCTGAACCGGGTAGTGGAGGAAATTCTCTACCCCGCCATGGAGGATTTTGCCATTGATATTATTGTAGGCAAAGGCCCCAGCGCCAACTCCATCCGGCTGGATCTGCCCAAGTTCACCCTGGTAGGCGCCACCACCCGGGCCGGACAGCTGTCCGCCCCCTTGCGGGACCGGTTCGGCGTGAATCTGCGGCTGGAACTGTACTCTGCCCAGGAACTGGCAAAAATCGTCACCCGCTCGGCAACCATTCTGGGTATGTCCATCGCTCCCGAGGGCGCCATGGAAATTGCCTCCCGGAGCCGGGGCACGCCCCGAATTGCCAACCGCTTCCTGCGCCGTGTCCGGGACTTTGCCCAGGTCATGGGCGACGGCACCATTACGAAGGAGGCTGCCGACCTGGCCCTGCAGCGGCTGGAAGTGGACAAGCTGGGGCTAGATAACATTGACCGCCGGATGCTCACCGCCATTATCCAGAATTACGCCGGCGGCCCGGTGGGACTGGAAACCTTGGCTGCCACCATCGGCGAAGAATCGGTAACCCTGGAAGATGTGTACGAGCCTTATCTGATGCAGCTGGGCTTTCTCACCCGCACCCCCCGGGGCCGCTGCGTCACCCCTCTGGCCTACGAGCATCTGCACATTCCCTACGAAGGGCAGACCCAATTTGCCCTGTAAGGAAGCTGTGTTTTCCCCCCGTACCCACAAAGCCAGATTCTGTACTTGCTACGAAAATAGATCGTAGCGTGAACCTTGACAAAGAACGTTTTCAACGTCTCATATTGAAAGTTTTCG
>CALWOA010000003.1 GCA_944382965.1 uncultured Oscillospiraceae bacterium
GGTTCGGAATAGTGTAGTGCTGGCGGTCTATCTCTTGTTTTCGGTTGCTTGCTTCCTTACCGTACATGAGCATTGGATGCAGGGTTGTCCTGGCCGTAGCCTTCCAGCAGATTGATAACGCCCCAGATACCCAGACCTGCGCCCAGGGCGACTACCAGGGTTTGCAGTACACCGACTGCGCTCTGAAAAAATGCCATTAAATAATTCCTCCTAAAAATGTTTTTTCATGTATTGATCTTGATTTCGTACACTTCAAAAACATCACCGGGCTTTGCCACGGTGCGCTGCCTTTTCATGTACCGTTCCATGTCAAAGACATTTTTAGGGTCGGCGTCGGCTGTGTATCGGTAATTGGGATGCTTGGTCAGGTCGTATTTCTCGGAGAGAAACGGCCGGACACCCCGGAGCATATAGATACACTTGCCTCCGTCCATAACTGCCAATTCGTCCTGGGACATCAACTCCTTTCCTAGTTTCTGATAATTGAGGCCATGGGAGATCTGACTGCCACGGTTTTCGGACTGGTTGTAGGAATCGATTGTTTCCCTACCCAGCAGCTCCGAAATTTCCTTGAGCGTCGATTTTTCCTTGCCTCCCAAAAACAAGGTGCTGTCACAGTTACCCACGATGGTATCCGCTGCATCCTTGTAGATGGTCTTTAATTGGCTCTGGGACTGCAAAATGATGGAAGCCGAAATTTCCCGGCTTCGGATCGTGGCGATCAGTTTGTCAAAGTTTGGTATCTGACCGATGTTGGCAAACTCGTCCAGAATTAGACGGACGTGGACAGGCAGCCGCCCGCCGTAGAAATCGTCCGCTTTGTCACAGAGCAGATTGAATAACTGACTGTACATCAGCGCAGCCACAAAGTTAAAGGTCGAATCGGTATCTGACAATATTACAAACAGGGCGGTTTTCTCGTCGCCCAGGGTATCCAGTTCAAGTTCGTCATATTCCATGAGATCCCGTAGCTCCTTGATATCGAAGGGAGCAAGCCGGGCACCGCAGGAAATGAGGATGGATTTCAAAGTCTTGCCCGCCGCCATTTTGAATTTCTTATACTGCTTTACCGCAAAGTGTTCCGGTTCCCGTTTTTCAAGGTCAGCAAAGAGAATGTCAACAGGACTTTGGTAGTTCTCGTCATCCTCCCGTGCTTCACTGGCATTGATAAGATCCAGCAGCATAATGAAATTCTTTTCTTCCTCCGGGGCCTCGTACCAGATGTAGCCGATTAGGGCGCAGTAGTACAAGCGTTCTGCCTTGACCCAAAAATCTTCACCGGATTTTTCTCCTTCGCCCTTGGTATTTATAATCAGGGCATTCACCAGCTTCAGGATATCTTTCTCTGAGCGGATATAGGCCAGAGGGTTATATTTCATGGATTTCTTGAAGTTGATAAGATTCAGGCATTTTATCCGGTATTTCTTTCTTCTCAGGAAGGTGCCGATTTCCGGTAAAAGTGTTCCTTTCGGATCGGTCACGACATACGAGGAATGAGCCTGCAAAAGGGATGGCTTACAGAAAAAGCGGGTCTTGCCTGAGCCGGAACCACCAATCACAAGGATATTCTTGTTTCGGGCGTACTTCGGCTGCTTCGGGCGGCTCGCCATGGTCAGGCGTTCCGTCATGGTCATGGGGATGTTCTGAAAGAAATCCGGGTCTATGTAAGGAGCAATGTCAGCGGCGGTACCCCAACGGGCGCTGCCGTATTCCATGCCGTGCCGGTATTTTTTGGCGTTCTGGCTTCGCAGATATACGGCCATGCGTAGCATAACGGCACCAGCAATACCCAGCAGCAGATCCGTGGAGTGGAAGCTGGGCAGCACATTGGAGAAGGCAGCAGAAAAGCCCTCCGAAATGGCAATGAGCCGGGCGGAAAGATCTTCGCCGGGCGCCAGACGAAAGGCTTGGGATGCTTTGTTGCAGAAATACGCAACGATGGCATAGGGAATATTGGGAAGGATCAGCTTTTTTAGATTTACAATTCAACACCTCGTTCCTTTTCCTTGACCTTCTTCCGGTCAAGTTCTCTGTGCTGCTTCCGGACCTGCTCCTTAGCAAGGGCAAGCCGTTTTCGGATGGAAGGCTTCCGGTGCAGCTTCTCGGCGGTAAACTCCTGGAAGGCTGCGGTGATGGCATCTGCATCCCGGCTTTTGAAAAATACCAAATACCGGGGTTGTTCCGCCGTGGTGTCCTTTTTCAGGGCAAAGTCCACATGGTACTTTTTTGCCACCTGGGTAAAAGCCTTGATATTTTTCTCGGTAATCTCGATATTGGCAAGTCCCGCGTTCTGCTGGGCAAGTTGTTTCAAAGACTGTTTGCCGTGGTAGATCTTAGGCTGCTTATTCTTTCGGGCATCCAGATAAGCGTTGATGGCCTTTTCAAGCACCTGCTCGCTTATTCTGGCACCGTCAACGATTAGGGCAACGGACTTGCCGGTGACTTCCTCCTGCATCAGTATCGCCTCCCTTGACCATCTGCGGCCATGTCATGCTGCACCAGGGCAGAATAGTAGCTCCCCATGGTGAAAGTCGCATTGTACAGGGCTGCAAGAAGATATTTCTTGATGTTTCGAATACGGGTGGTGTTCTCCTTCATGCAGGACATGACATACTGGATATGGGATGCGTTCAGCTTCAGGAACCGGGATTTGACCACCTCCGCCGGGAAGTCGTCACTGGAAATGCGGATCGTTTTCCGGGACGTGCAAATTGTATCAAGGATGATCTCCGTGATCTCGTCCAACTGTTCACGGTCCACCTGCGAATCTGCCGCAAGAATCTCATAGTCAATGTTCTCCAAAATGATTTGACGGTATATTTCTCTGGATTCCATCCCATCCTTTCCCATCCTCGTTCCCATGGGGGTAGGGGGATTTGATAGGATAGGATTTGATTCATCAGTATTTGATAAGTTAGTATTTAATATATCTTTATTTAATTGCGTTGGAATTTCCTGCGTAGGAGAATCCAGCGTTGGTTTTACCTGCGTTGGATTTTCCAACATAGGTTTTTCCAATGTAGGCTTTTCTGGCTTGGGTTTAGGTTGTTCCAGTATCGTATACTCAACAGATCCCAACTGACCATTTGGCAGGCGGACACGCTGGCGAACAAGGTAGCCTTGTGCTTCCAGCTCCTGTACACCTACTCGGATGCTGTCAATGCCGTCCTTACAGATTTTGGATAAGCCTCTCAGGGTATAGTCCCAATCCTCAGGCAGGGACAGCATAAGCGACAGCAGCCCCTTGGCTTTTAGGGACAGTTCATTGTTACGCAGATGATGGTTCGACATGACGGTGTAGTCCTTGGTCTTTTCGATGCGGAAAACTGCCATTGGAATGACCTCCTTCCATGCAAAATGAAGTGTTGATTTTCGTGGAATCGTTGGCTCAGAATCCCCGAATCTTTCACCATGAGAAAAGATATGGGCAGCATCCGATTCGCCGCTCACAGGGGAAAGAAAAGCCAAAATACCACCCGTTTTGATACAAAAAATGAGCGACCGCAAATTGCAATCGCTCATTCAGAGTGATATTGTGAAGTAAAAAGAGGGAAATTTGTTGCTCTGAAATCCGAAAAACCGTTGGTATGACAGCGTTTTTTGAAAAGTCCTATAAGAACACTCGCACCAAAAGAGCAGATACTCATTCGAGTATCTGCTCTTTTGTTTATTCCTGAGAGAAAGGGCCTGGAACCACCCAATGCCGGTGTCCGGTGGACACCCGCCAACCACAGCCCGATGGCGGCAGCTTAATAAGAAAGTGCGTGTTCTGATTGGCTTGGATTGCCTGTCAGAACCCGCATTTTTCCGTCTATGCTTATGCTGCCTGGGTCGCTTCCGTCGTTGCCTCGGTCTGAGGCTGCTCTGCCCCATCCTGGCTCAGGTAGGTCTGGCATTTGGTCAGTCCCGGGGTAAGAATCTCCATTGTACGGTCATAGGACTTACAGGCGTTGGTATACTGCTCCTGGGTCAGATTAAACTGGGTTATCCACTGGTCCTGCTGCTCCTTGTCCAGAGGCAGTATGTTATACTCGTATTTCCAGTTGGCGTTGGTAAATTTGTTCACCCAAGTAGGCAGCACGTCCACCTCCGCCACCTTCACGGTGCCGTCGGAATACTCTTCAAACGTGACGCTGAACACCACGCCATCCTCGGTATGACCGGTTTTCAGGTTCATTTCTTCAATACGCTGGTTGGAAACTGCGTTGCCCAGGGAGTAAATACAAATGGTCTTATGCTCCGGATTCGTGGTGCTGGTAAGCAGATCCATAGGCTGCACCACATGGGGATGGCCGCCGATGATTACATCCACGCCCATATCACAGATTTTCTGCGCCATAGCCCGCTGGGTGGCATTCTCCGTAATTTCGTACTCCGTACCCCAGTGGATGTAGACAATGGTTGCCTGGGCTCCGTCCTGCTTCATCTGCTGGCAGACGGATTCCAGTTCCGAATAGAAGGCGGGGAGATTTTCGGTGCTGAAGTAGTTCACCAGTTCCGGCTGCTCCACCTGGGAATTGTTGTTCAGCCGGGGCTTGCCTGCGTCCATAACCATGGTGTAGGTGTAGCAGGTAATTCCCAGCTGGATGCCATTCACATCCACCACCGCATACCGGGGTTCGTCAGAAGAAAGCCGGGTGCCTACTGCCGTCATCTCTGCCTTGCGCACCTGTTCCACCGTGCGTTTGAGGCCGGTCATCACCGTGTCGTAGCAGTGGTTGTTGGCGGTGAGTAGCATGTCATACCCTGCTCCCTTCAGAGAGTCCAAAATCGCGTCGGGGCAGTTGAAGCTGGGATTGCCCTGGTAGGGGAAGCTGTCTCCACCCAGGGTGGTTTCCAGATTGGCTACCATGAAGTCTGCCTTGGAAGTGTAGGGGGAAATATACTGAAACAGGGAATCAAAATTGTATTTGCCGTCACCTACATAGCAGTTGCCATCCCATTTTTCTCCGAAGATGGTGGCGTGCATCAGCAGATCTCCCTGGGAGGCTATGGTTGCCCGGGCGGTTACGGTGATAGGCTGGGTTTCCTCCTGGTTTTCCATCTGCTCCGGCTGATCGGAGGAAGGGGTTTTTTCCTTGCCAAAAACACTCAGGCACACCACCAACGCCAGCAATAGGACGCCTGCCGCTGCAGCAACGGGCAGCACGGACTTCCGGCGGCGCTGGCGGCGGGGCCGTCTGGGGGGCAAACTATTTTCTCCCCGGCTCCGGGATAAATTCTGTGGTTGTCCCTGCCGACGCTCCGGTGCAGGCCGAGGCGGTGCAGACCGGGTTGCTTCACGTCTGCGCTCCGCTGGCGCAGCAGCGGGGCTTCTGTCTTCCCGGCTGCGGGGCTTTTCAAATTTTCCTGCCATAGGGTTTCTCCTGTTCTTTGCTGAGATGATTTCTGATTGATGACAGTTTATCACAAAATCCTACAAAATGGAACAGGAGAAAACTTAAGATTTTCTTTTCTCTCCCACCGGCTGGGCATATGCAGTAAGCCGGACGCTTTGCGTCCGGCTTACTGGTTATAAATTGGTCAATATCTCTTCCAGGCTCATCTGACGCTGCCTTGCAATGGCCGCCAAATCCTCATATTCATACTTTTCCCGATGAACACCGTAACCGGTGCTGACCTTCTTGTGTATCGTCCCGAAAGGCGTATCTACGGTTTGGATCTCCCGGTGCAGGGTATGGCGGTCACAGAGAACCTCCCGGACACCCAGAGTAGTGGTGTGACGAAACAGGGCTTCCACCAGTTTTTCCCGGTCAGACTCCCAGCACAGAACGCTGAGCAAAATCCCCGGCCGGGATTTTTTCATGCCGATGGGCACCGTAAAGGCATCCAGCGCCCCCAATTCCAGCAGGTTTTCCAAGGCAAAACCCACCGCTTCTCCGGTCATGTCGTCTACGTTGCATTGCAGTGACAAAATCCGCTCCGGTTTTTCTTCCGTTTCTCCCAGCAAAATCCGAACACAGTTGGCCCGTTCAAAATCCTTTTTGCCCATGCCGTAGCCCATGGCCTGCACCCGGATGGGGGGCATGTCGGAGAACTTGGTGACAAAATGCTTCAGCAGCGCTGCCCCGGTAGGGGTACATAGCTCCCCGGCAATTTCTCCGCCGTAGATGGGGATATCCCGCAGCAGCTCCGCCGTGGCAGGGGCCGGAACCGGCAGCACCCCATGGGCGCACCGAACACTTCCGCTGCCTACATGCACCGGCGAGGCAAGTACCTGATCCGGTTTCAGCTGGTACATCAGCAGGCACACCGCCGTAATGTCCGCCAGAGCATCCAGGGTTCCCACTTCATGGAAGTGGATATTCTTCATCGCAACGCCGTGGACGCGGCTTTCCGCCTGGGCAATGAGCTGATATACCGCCAGCACATCCAGCTTTACCATGGTGGGAATAGGCATGGACGCAACCATGGTTTCGATGTCCCCCAGGCCGGAATGGCTGTGGTGATGATGGTGGTGTCCTTCCTCCTCTCCGCCCACCACTACCCGGAAATGGGTGCCGGTGATGCCGCATTTTACCGCCTTTTCCAGGGAAACCGACACACCGGGCAGGCCCAGGCTGTTCATGGTGCGAAGAAATTCTTCCTTATCCGGCAGCAGCTCGCTCAGTGCCGCCGCCAGCATATCGCCCGCCGCACCCATGCCGCAGTCAATGTAAAGCGTTTTCATGCTTTCGCCTCCATGTGATTGATCCGGTTGGCCAGGAATCCTGCACCGAAGCCGTTGTCAATGTTCACTACGCTGACCCCGCTGGCGCAGGAATTGAGCATGCTCAGCAGCGCCGAAACACCGCCAAAGGACGCGCCGTACCCCACGCTGGTGGGTACCGCAATTACCGGGCAGTCCGCAAGGCCGCCCACCACGCTGGCCAGAGCACCTTCCATTCCGGCAATGGCAATAATCACGCTGGCATCCATAATCAGCTCCATATGAGCCAGCAGCCGGTGGACACCGGCAACGCCCACGTCATACAGCCGCACAACTTCACTTCCCAGAATTTCCGCAGTCAGGGCCGCCTCTTCCGCTACAGGAATGTCGCTGGTGCCGCCGGTGGCAATCACCACTTTCCCCAGTCCATCCGGCTCCGGGAAACCGCCGATAATGCCCACTTTGGACAGGGGGCGGTAGTCTAGGTTGGCGGTTTTGCTGACAAAATCTGCCGCTTCCTGGGACATGCGGGTGATGAGAATCCGGTCTTGCCCATTTTTCTCCATGGTTGCCACAATCCCGGCAATCTGCTCCGGAGTTTTCCCTGCACCGTAAATTACCTCCGCCGCTCCCTGGCGGATTTTCCGGTGCAGATCCACCTTGGCATAGCCGATATCTTCAAAGGCCGACAATTTCAGCTTGTGCAGGGCATCGTCTACGCTGACTTCTCCCCCCTGAACCGCCTCCAACAGCTTTTTCACATCAGATTGCATGACGCACCTCCAAATCCAGCACAACAGCGTCATAGGACTGCCGTAACGTGTCCAAAATTTCCTGCCGATTTTCCATGACCAAGGCTAAATCCTCTGCGCGCACCTGAATTTTCGCCTTGCCATGATCCAGCCGCACCCGGAAGTCCCGGAATCCCAGGGATGCCAGGAAATGTTCTGCCTGCTCCGTTTTTTCCAGCTTGTCCAGGGTGATCCGCTCCCCGGTGGGAATCCGGGTGGCAAGGCAGGCATAGGCGGGTTTATTGTGGGTAAACAGCCCGGCCTCTTTGGACAGCCGGCGGATTTCCTCCTTGGTCAGGCCGCACAGCCGCAGCGGTGACTGTACCTGCAGTTCCCGCAGGGCCTGAATCCCCGGACGGTCTGCATCATCGTCCGATGCGTTGGTGCCGTCCAGAATCAGGGAAAAACCATCGGCCTGAGCCGCCTCCAGAATCCGGGAAAACAGCGCCCTCTTGCAGAAATAGCACCGGTTTGCCGGGTTGGAGGCAATCTCCTCCCGGCACAACACATCCATGGAGAGAGTCGCCATTTCCACCCCCAGCTGCCGGGCGAGATTTTGCGCGTCTTCATACTCAAATTGTGGCTGAAACGGGGTTTTCACATAATAGGCCCGGACATCTGCGCCGCTTTGCACAGCGGCATACAATAGGTACGCCGAATCCACCCCGCCGGAGAAGGCAATGGCGGCTTTCGGATGGGCAGAAAAATACGCTGTTAATTCCATAGGTTCCTCCAAAGGAAACAGCGCAGACCCCAAGGCTCTGCGCTGTCATAATTCCTCATTGCGCTGTGGGACTTTTATCCCGCTGCGCCGCGCCGATTATCTCCATTTTACAGAAAGTCGGCGCATTTTGCAAGTGCTACTTCCCCTGCTCCGGGATCGGCCAATAACGGCCCTGGGAAACGGCATAGCCATGACCGGGTTTGGGCTGCCACTGGTAGCGGCTTCTTCCCTCTTCCGGGAATAGATGCTCCATGATCGCGGCAATCACCCCTCCGTGGGCGATGATGACCGTATCTTTTTCGATCCGGGAAAAGGCCTCCAACACCCGCTGGCGCATCTGCAGGCCGCTTTCTCCCTGAGGCGGGACATTGGCTTCATTGTCCCCAGTCAGCCATGCCTGGTAGACAGGGTCATCTTTCAGCATCTCATAGCTTTTCATCTCGAAGATGCCGAAATCCACTTCCCTCAGTCCCGGTTCCTGGGTGTGGGGCACAGAACCGAAGAGAATTTCCAGGGTCTGCTCCGTGCGCAGCATGCCGCTGGTGATGAATTTGGCTCCCTCGATGGCATAGTGCAGCTGCTTCAGCTCCTCCCGACCCTGGTTAGACAGGGGCAGATCGGTGCTGCCGCAGTACAGGTGCTGCAGATTTGCCTGGGTTTTGCCGTGGCGAATGAGATAGATGGTCATTTCAGCTTTTGCTCCAATCCGCAGAAAATCCGGATCACCTGGTCAGCTTCCGATGCCAGATACTGGCACAGCCGGCCGGTGGCCTGCCGCCACTCCCGGACATCCGCACCCATGGGCACCACGCCGCAGAAAATATCCTGGCAAATCAGAATGCTGTTCTGAATCTCCTGCCGGTGCTTCCGGAAAAAGTCCGCCGGTTCTTCTCCTGCCTGGACGCAGGCAAAGCAGAATTCTTCCAAGGCATAGACACACTTTCTGGACAAGTCCACTTCCTTCCCGGTACAGGTGAAAATGTCCGAATCTTTCAATGAAAACGCAGCCTTTGCGTACTCCAGCTTTCCTTGATACGCACCGCCGATAATCAAAATCATACGTTTCTCCTTACAGCAGAGCATAGACTCCCAG
Source organism: uncultured Oscillospiraceae bacterium (assembly GCA_944382965.1). Classification (GTDB taxonomy): domain Bacteria; phylum Bacillota; class Clostridia; order Oscillospirales; family Oscillospiraceae; genus Faecousia. The sequence goes on from CALWOA010000003.1 coordinate 9,258, forward strand.
ACCCCAAAGTTCTCCCAGGGTCAGGGCGTAGCCTGCAATATCTCCATTCATACCTTCCAGGGAGCGGTAGCCCCGGCGCAGTGCCCAGCCGTAGCCTGCCAGGCAGCCAATCAGTGCAACTCCCGTCCGGACGCTCACCAAAAAGCCCGCCGCCAAAGCAATGCACAGCATCAGCCCCAGCACCAGCACATGCTCTTTTGGGAAATGCTGGCTGGCGTACTGGCTGGTGGACATGGGTTTGAGTACCGTCACTGCCAAGGCCGAGCAGCACCGGCTGACCATGGGCAGCAGCACCAGCACCCCGATTCCCTGCTCTGCCGCAGCCACCAGGACAAATTGGCTCAGCAGCAGCATGGCGCAGGCAATCACCGCAAAGGAACCTACATGGGAATCCTTCAGAATCTCCCGCCGCCGCTGCAAATCCCGGCAGGATTTTACCGCATCGGTCACATCCATAAACCCGTCCAGGTGCAAAAATCCGGTAGCAAGGTACGGGTACATGCTCACCGCCAATGCAATGACCAGCGGCGGCAGCCCCAGCTTCCCCAGCACCCAGGACAGCGCCCCCCAGATCAGGCCCATTTCCAGCCCCACCAGGGGCAGAAACAGCAGCATTTTGTCTCTTGCCTTTTCTTCCCAGACCCGGAAGGGGCTGGGAATGGCGCAGAACATACTCTGGCACATGGCAAATGCCTGCAAATACACTTTCATAGCGGCAACGCTCCCTTGTGGATGATATACTGACCTGCCGACACCTCTACCACGGTATCACAGGCTCTTGCCAGCCGCCGGTCAATATCCGCCAGAATTTTCCGGTACTGCTCGGTAGTTTCGTCGTAGCGCCCGGCATCCGAAGCAATATAATCGCTGACAAAGACAGCGTTGCCCACGGTTTTGGCAAAGGTTTCCAAATCTTCCCCACAGCGCCGGGCAGCTTCCAGATCCATCTGGTAACCCTGATCCTCCCGGAACAGTTCGTTCATCAGCAGCGCCGTCACGCTGTCCAGCAGGAAAGTTGCCTTTGGTTCGGCGTGCTCCAGGCAGGACAGGATGTTCCTGCCGCACTCCAAGGTGGTAAAGCCCAGTCCTTCCCGGTCTTCAATATGCCGCTGAATCCGCAGCCGGTCCTCGTCATCCACGGGAATCATGGTGGCTACATAGTAGTGGGTCTTGCCCTTGGCCAGAGATACAGCCAAGTTCTGAGCCAGGGTGGACTTTCCGTTTTTTGCACCGCCGGAGATAAAGAAGGTCATACTTTCGCCTCCACGGTGAACTTATCCCCCTGGCGAATCTCGTCTAAGTAGCTGTCGTCAATGCCCGCCTGATCAAAGGTTGCCATATGGTTGATAATGGCGCAGGCGGCTTCCAGAACCTGGAAGGCAATGGGGCAGCCGCTGCCCTCTCCCAGCCGCATGCCCAGCAGCAGCATGGGCTGCAAGTCCATGGCCTGCATGGCAAGCTTATAGCCGATTTCAAAGGAGGCATGGCTGGGAATCAGATAGCCCTGGACATTGGGACACAGCCGACAGGCACACAACGCTGCCACTGCGGAAATGAATCCGTCAATAACCATAGGCCGGTGGCTGGCTGCGCCGCCCAGGAAGGCTCCGCACATGGCCGCCACATCGAAGCCCCCCACCTTTGCCAGCACATCCACCACGTCCTCAAGATTGGGTTTGTGCAGGGCAATGGCCTGACGGATGACTTCCTTCTTTTTCCGGAAGCTTTCGTCGGTGATGCCGCCGCCCCGTCCGGTGACCGCTTCCACATCCACCCCCAGCAGCACTGCCAGGATGGCAGAAGAAGTGGTGGTGTTGCCGATGCCCATTTCTCCCACGCCCATGACCTGCGCGTCGGTATCCAGGGCCAAGTGTACGCCGGTTAAAATGGCCTGCAATGCCTGCTCCCGGGTCATGGCAGGCTCTTTCGCCATGTTCCGGGTGCCGAAGGCAATTTTCCGGTTCAGCACCGCCGGTTCCCGGATGTTGGCATTGACGCCCACATCGCAGACGGTAATGCCGCAGCCAAAATGCTTTGCCAGAGTGGCAGCACCGGTTTTGGCTTTGGTCAGGTTGATGGTCTGCATCAAGGTCACGGACTGGGGAGAGCTGGACACACCCTCGGCTACCACGCCATTATCTGCGGCAAACACCAACAGGTGCTTTTTCTCCACCTGGTTATGTACCTGCCCGGTAATGCCCGCCAGCTGAATGGACAGATCTTCCAGCCGTCCCAGACTTCCGGGGGGCTTGGCAAGCTGGGCCTGCCGCTTCCGGGCCAGCTCCATAGCTGCTTCATCCAAAGGGGTGATGCTTGCCAGCAGGGACTTCAGTTCCGTTTCCATATGCGTTTCCTCCCTAAAAAATATGTTCTTCCAACCAATGTACAGAAGGTTCCCCTTCCGGAATTTCCAAGGTCATTGTTGCCTGGGGGCACAGAGTCTCGGCTCTCTCCAGCAGCGCTTTCATGGGGATGGTGCCCTCTTGCAAATTCTGATGGCTGTCTTGGTCGCCAAAATTGTTGTGTATGTGAAAGTGCCGGATGAAGCCTGCGCAGACTTCCAGCCACTCCATCATCGGCACCTGAGAGTAGGCGTTCACATGGCCCACATCCAGACATAGCCCCAGTCGGGGGTGATTGACCTCCCGAACAATCCGCAAAAGCATCTCCGGCTCCGGCTCCAATACGTTTTCCAAGCACACCGTCATGCCCTCGGGAATCTCAAATTCCCGCCAGAAGGCGATGGACTGCTCCTGATACCACACCGGATAGTATAGCCAGGGATTGTAGCCGCCGTGGAGAATCACTTTATCAGCGCCGTAATACCGGGCCATATCCATGGCCTGCCGATAGCGAAACTTCGCCAGCTGCCGGGCTTTCTGGTCGATGGCACAGGGAAACAATTCGTTAAAGGGACCGTGGAGCACCCGGTGGGATATGCCCGCAAGGGTTTTCTCCAGGGTACGATCCGTTTCCGGAAAATGCTCGTCCAAGTTCCAGGCGGTGCAAAACTCCGCGATTTCCACCCCCAGGCCATGGGCCCTGGCAAGCGCTCCTGCTTGGGGATCGATGGTGGAAAGATAAAAACGCTGCCGCCGCATACGCATCCTCCTATCCGGCATCCATCATGCCGTATTTTCTCTTGAGCCGCTCCAGCTTGCTGAGCAGAGGTTTGGAAAACAGCAGCAACGTCACGGCGCAGGCAAGACCGTGCTGCACATTGTAGGCAAATCCTGCGGTAAATACCGCCAGGGCGTATTTCCAGGTGATCCGGCTGCTGACGGTGAACACCGTGCAGCAGTCCAGCAGCGGGCCAATTACCAGCACGATGGTGAAAAATCCCCACACTGCCAGCGCTGCCGGATTGCGCAGGCGGAAACGTTTGTGAAACAGTCCCCCTGCCAGGAAGCCTGCAAAGCCGTAAGCCATCATCTGCCAAGGCGTCCAAGGTCCTTGGCTGAAAAAGAAGTTGCTGGCAAAGGCTCCTACCGCACCGCAGACAAAGCCGGACTGGGGCCCCAGGGCAATGCCGGTAATCATCACAATGGCCGTCATGGGCTTGAAATTGGGAATCAGCATCACCACCCGGGAAGCAACCGCCAGAGCGCACATCACCGCCAACGTTACCAGTTCCCGGGCCTGGGGCCGCCGGGTCTCAAAAGCCAGGAAAAAGGGAATCATAATTTCCACAATCATCATGGTGCTGGTCAGATAGTACCATCTGCCGGACAACCGGGTTCCCAGAAACAACGTGCCCGGGATCAGCACAAACAGAAGCAGCAGATTGCAAATCGTGATCTTTCTCACCTTGTTCCCTCCAGATTCTTCCGGTACAATTCCGAAACATCCTCGGCGGTAACAGCATTCTGGAACACACACCGGCTCATCCGGTTGGCGGCGGTAGTATAAAAGCTGTTCTGGCCGAAAAAGCGGTGAGGGGTATCGATGGTGACAATCTGCCCGTCGAAGAACATACCCACCAGATCGGCGTACTCTGCGCAGAACTCCACGTCGTGGGATACCAGGATGATGGTAATACCCTCCGCTTTCAGTTTTTTCAAAATTTCTGCAAATTTTCCCTTAAAGAAGCTGTCCAAGCCCTTGGTAGGCTCGTCCAGCAGCAGTAGCTTCGGATTGGTCAGCAGTACTTTCGCCAAAGCTGCCCGCTGCTGCTCGCCGCCGGAGAGGTCATAGGGGTGGGAATCCAGCAGGTGGGTAATCTCACAGGTTTCGGCCACGGCTTGAATCGGGCCTTCCTCCCGGCACATTTCCCGCAGGTCCTCCCGGAGGGTTTTGCCCACAAACAAGCTCTTGGGGTCCTGGGGCAACATGGCAACGCACCCCCGGTAAAGGCTGGCACCGTAACTTTTAATTGGTTTTCCAAAGATTTCCACTTTTCCCCGGTAGGGCTTGCAGATACCGCAAATGGTCTTTAAAGTGGTGGACTTTCCGGCACCGTTTCCACCCACAATGGCAAAAATACAGCCCTTCGGCACTTCCAGATTCACGCCCCGGAGTACGTCCTGTCCCTGCTTTTCATAGCGGAACCACCCTTCCTGAATCCGCAGGGCATTTTCCCGGGTTTTGGGTGCTTCCGGTTCCATGTCCGGCTCCAGGACGGTCAAGCTTCGGTTTTCAAAGGTTTTCGTCAGCCAGCTTCTGCCCTCGCGCACCGTCAGGGGGCACGCTCCTTCCGCGCCGGATTGGTAAAATACCCGGGTAGGAGTGGGCAGTGCGGCAAACATGGGAGAGTTCTGCTGCCACAGAAGGCTTCCCACCTGCCTGGGGCCGTCGCTGGCAATGACCCTTCCTTCTTCCATCACCACCACCCGGTCGGCGCTGTGGTAGATATCCTCCAGCCGGTGCTCGGTGATAATGATGGTGGTACCCAGCTCAATATTGATTTTCCGCACGGTGTTGAGGAAATCCGAAGCGGCAATGGGGTCCAGCTGGCTGGTAGGCTCGTCCAGAATCAGCACCTGGGGCTGCATGGCCATAATGGAGGCCAGATTCAGCAGCTGCTTCTGGCCGCCGGACAAGGTGGCAACCTCCCGGTCAAACCAGTCCTGCAGGCCAAAATAGCTGGCCATCTCCGCCACCCGCAGCCGGATGGTTTTCTGGTGCACCCCCAGATTTTCCAGTCCGAAGGCCAGTTCATGCCAGACTTTGTCCGTGACCAACTGCTCGTCGGGATTTTGCATCACAAAGCCGATTTTTCGGGATTGGTCGTACTGGCTCACCTGTTCCAGAGGCGTGCCGTCAAACAGCACCTGTCCGCTGCGGCTTCCATAGGGGGTCAGTACGGATTTCAAGTGCCGCAGCAGACTGGTCTTTCCGCTTCCGCTTTTGCCGCAGAGCACCACATATTCCCCTTTTTCGATGGTCAGATTCACGCCGCTCAAGGTAGGGCGGTTTGCGCCAGGATAGGAAAAGGTCAGATCCTGGATATGGAAATGTGCCATTGAACAGCCTCCTCCAGATAAAGTACAATAGGGATCAGCAAAAACGCCCCGTAAGCAGCCAGGCCCCAGGTGGGCGGGGCAATCCACAGTTCTGGGGTAAAGGTTGCTCCGGTGCCTCCTGCCAGCAGCACACCTCCGGCCAGCACCGCCATAGCGCCAATCAGCATCCAATCCCGGGCAGTCATCCGGTAAATCCGGAAACTGGTACGCTTTGCAGTGCCGTAGCCCCGGGAGCGCATGGCGTCGGCGGTGACAATGCTGCCTTCCAGCGCCCAGTCTGTCAAGGCAGACAACACCTGCATACCACCGGCAATCTTCTCTTTGGTAGAATTTCCCCCGGTGACACCTTTGCCGATACAGGTACGGGCATCGGCAATCTGCTTGCCTTTGCGGCCCAGATTGGGAATCATCCGCAGTACCATCACCAACAGCAGCGACAGCGCCGGGATCAGGCTGCCAAACAGGCAGACAAACTTGTCACTGGTCAGCACCATACTGTAGCAGCGAAACCACAGGATCATCACCACAAACATCCCCGCTACCGCCATGCCGTAATACAGCGCTTCCAGAGTATAGGGTCTGTCAAACACCGTAAACAGCAGATGCTCACCGTAGGTGTTCAGCAGTGGGTTCAGCCCGGCAATCAAAAGAAATACCGGAATCAATCCGGCAATTTGCTTCCATCCGGCGTTCCCTTTGAGCAGCAGAAAATACCCACCGGCTCCCATCCCGCCCACTGCCAGGTACAGCGGGTGCTGAATCACCACGCAAAAGCCAATGGCCCCCAAAAAGAACAGAAAATTTGTCAGCGGGTGGCACTTGGAAAAGGCATCATAGCGCATAAACAGAAAACGTCCCCTTTCGGGGACGAAAACGCATATTGCCGCAAAAAGCCGGTAATCCTGAAAAACCAACCGCCAGACCGTCCCCAAGAGTCTTGCGCGCTGCGTCAAAGTCCGTATTCCGACTCCGGACGCTGTATGCCGGGAACCTTCTCGGATTGCTCCAATGGCTTCCGGCGAGCCTATGTCCGTCTACGGCGGCTTGGTACCGTTGGGATTTTCCCATTCCAATTTTCTTTGACTGATTGTGTCATTGTTATGCGTATTTTAGCACAGTTTCATTCCGCTGGCAATCCCTGATTCACAGAAAAAAGCCGCCGGTGCAAAACCGGCGGCTTGAGATTACACTTTTACGATACGTCCCGGCACACGGGGTTTGGTCACCGGCTCTTCATCGGGATAGCCCAGAATGCAGTGGCCTACTCCCTTCAGGTGCTCCGGCAGTCCCCACTTTTTCAGCAGTTCCTTGCCCTCAGGACTGTCAAATTCCTGCTGTGCCCGGTGAATCCAGCAGCTGCCAATGCCCATTTCGCTGGCAGCCAGCATCAGATTGCCCATAACCAGGCTGCCGTCTTCCAGCCAGGTATTCCGCTCCGGGTCGGACAGGACCACCACCACGCAGGGGGCGCCGAAGAAGGGATCACTGGTGGTGCCCAGAATCTCCGCATTCATCCGGGACAGCTGATCCCGGGTCTGCTTGTCCCGGACGGCAACCATCACGGTTTTCTGGCTGTTCTTGCCGCTGGCGGCATAGAGTCCTGCCTCCAAAATGGCATCCAGCTCTGCATCAGTGATCTGCTGGGGCTTGTACTTGCGGACGCTGCGGCGGTTTTTCAGTAGTTCGTGCATAACAAAATACCTCCTGTTTATTTCAGCGCATCCAGCGCTGCTTGAATCTGCGGGTCTTCCTCCCTGGGCAGGGAGTCAAAATAGATTTCCATAGCAGTATCTTCATCCACGGTTACGGGAACATCCGGCTCAATGCCCACACCTTCCAGACAGACGCCCTTGGGGGTGTAGTATCTGCCGATGGACAGTGCCACGGCCGAGCCGTCGCTCAGCTGATAGGTCGTCTGGAAATGTCCTTTGCCACTGGTATGCTCGCCTACCACAATGGCAGCTTCATACTCCTGCAGGGCTGCGGCAAAAAACTCCGCAGCAGAGTAAGAATCCCCATTGACCAGCACCGCCATAGGCATATCCAGGAAGTTTTCGTCGGATACGTCAACGTCCTCATATCCGTCATAGCGCTCTGTACGGAACAAATCGCCCTCCGGCAGCAGATAATCCAGCACCTTCACCAGTTCGTCAGCAAATCCGCCGGGATTATTCCGCACGTCAAAGATCAGCTTTTCAGCGCCTTGCTCCCGCAATGTCTCAATGGCGGCAATGGTTTCTTCGGAGCAGCGGGAGTCAAAATTCTCGATGGTCACCAATCCCACCTGATCTTCCAGCATGGTATACGTCGCCACCGGGGTTTCCATATGCCGCCGCTGCACCGTCAATTCCAGTTCCGTTTCCTCTCGCAAAAGAGTCAGGACCACATCGGTGCCTTCTTCGCCCCGGACCAGATTACGCACCTGGCTGGCATCGCTTTGCCGGACGTCTTCCCCGTCCACGCCAATGAGCAAATCATCCACCTGTACCCCTGCCTCTTCTGCAGGGCCGCCGGGGGTCACCGACATAATCTGAAATCCTTCCACCTCTTCCGAGGACAAGATGGTGATTCCCACGCCCACATAGGCGTTGGCCATGTTCTCCTGGTAGGTTTCGTATTCACTGGCCGGGATGTAATAACTCCAGCGATCGCCGGTGGCAGCTACCATGGCATTCGCCGCTGCATCTTCCAGGACTGTGGAGTCTGCCTCCTCGATATAGCGCTCCTCAATCAGAGATTGCAGCTGGGACAGCTTGCTTGTTTCCCCGGTGCCTCCCATTCCCGCCAGGGTCAACGCGGAGGCCAAAGCCGCTACCAGAATATACGAACCGATTTGCAGGACTTTCTGTTTCAAAAAATCACCTCATTGCAAAGGTTCCCACAGCCCCGAGGGGCTGTGGGAAACATCCATTACAGTGCAACATAACTGCAGGGATTCACATAAACACCGTTCAGAGAAATGCCGAAGTGCAGGTGGTCGCCGGTAGCAATACCGCTTTTACCGGTAGCGCCAATGTACTGTCCGGTGCTGACAATCTGTCCTACAGACACACCAATGGAACTCAGGTGCATGTAAACCGAGCGGAAGCCGTCGCCATGGTCAATCTGAACATAGTTACCGGCAGCACTGGCAAAACCAGCAATGGTAACCACACCGCCCCGGGAAGCAACCACCGGCCAGCCGGTACCGGTATCCAGGTCAACGCCCTGATGGTAAGTAGAAGCACCGGCCGTGGGAGCTTCCCGGTAGCCGAAGGGGCTGGTGATGGATGTGTAGCTGCAGGGTACGACCCAGCCGCCGCCACCGCTGCTACCGCCGGTACCGCCGGAGGAGCCGCCGCTGGAACCAGCGCCTCCGGTAGTTTCCGGAGGAACGGAGGTAGCCAACCATGCCAGGAACTCTGCCTGCTTGGCTTCGTTGAACTCCACTTCCTTCTGAGCAATCTGCTTCAGGAACTCCTGCTCCTGGGCTTCAAACTCTGCCTGCAGAGCAGTCAGCTCATCGCCCTTGCTCAGCAGCTGCTGGAACAGGTCGTCGGCTTCCTGTCGCTTGGCATCCATTTCCACCTGGGCAGCGTCCAGTTCCTGCTTGACGGTTTCCATCTCTGCCTTCTCGGATTCCAGCTCCTGCTGGGCCACCACCACATTATTGGCGGCCTCCGCCAGCTCTTCCAGGCGGCGGTTATCGGAAGCGGCGATTTCTTCCACCATATTCAGCCGATCCAGAAGGTCGGAGAAGCTGTTGGCGTTGAACAGAACCTCCCAGTAGGACAGTTCGCCCTCTTCCTCCATGGTACGGATACGCAGCTTATTTTCATCGTTCAGGGTCTGATACCGCTCTTCAGCGTAGTCCAGTTCGTCCTGCTTGTCCGCAATCAGGGTATTGTAGGCTTTTAGCTGATTGTTGATGTTCTCAATCTGGGTATTCAGCAGCTGAATTTCCTGGTCAATGACATTTTTCTTGGAGATGATATCGTATATTTCGTTTTCATTCTCCTCATATTGCTCCTGAACTTCAGCAATCTTTTCTTTGATCTGTTCCTTTTCTTCCTTCAGTGCGTTGATCTGCTTGCGAATCTCGCTGGAAGAAGCGGCACTTGCAGTGGTAGGCAGCAGGCTCAGAATCAGCGTCAGCAGCATCACTGCCGCCATGACACCTGCCAGAACGGATACCAGTTGTTTGCGTTTGTTCATAATGTACTCCTTTTCCAATGCGGGGGCATACACAGTGTTAGTAAATGTACGCCAATGGGTTTACATAAGTTCCAGCATAAGAAATGCCAAAATGGAGGTGGGGGCCGGTAGACAAGCCGGTGCTGCCTACATAGCCGATGAGCTGTCCCTGGGACACCGTCTGCCCCGCAGAGACAACATAGTTGGTCATGTGCATATAAATAGAAGCAAAGCCGTCCAGATGGTTGATGCTGACATAGTTGCCCGCACCGCCGGCCTGATAGGAAGCTACTGTAACCTTGCCTGCCCGGGTAGCGTAGATGGGCGTTCCCTGGGCACAGGCCATATCAATGCCGTTATGCATCCGGGAGGTTCCCAAAATGGGATGCACCCGCATACCAAAGGGGCTGGTCAGAGTATAGCCGGAAACCGGCGTGGTCCAGGAAGCATCTGAAGGAGGATTCTGTCCCTGCAGGGCCAGCTTTGCCAGATACTCATCGTACTTGGCCTCTTCCAGTTCCTTTTCCTTGGCGGCAATCTCCAGCATCAGTTCGTCCTGGAGTTCCTCGGACTGGGCCATCAGGATTTCATATTCTTCCGCCTTTTTCTCCAGCTCATAGAGCAGGTCATCGGATTCGCTGCGCTTTTCTTCCAGGACTTCCTCATCGGCAGCCAGCTGAACCCGGGTAGTTTCCAAGTCTTTCTTTTCCGATTCCAAGTTCATCTGGGTAGCGTTGACGATATCCGCAGCAATTCGCATTTGCTCAATCCGCTGCCGGTCAGAAGCGTTGATTTCCTCAATCATGTTCAGCCGATCCAGAAGCTGGGTAAAGCTGTTGGCCTCAAAAATGACTTCCCAGTACGACATCTTTCCCTGCTCTTCCATCACCCGAATCCGTTCCCGGTGCTGTTCGCTCAGGGTTCGCAGTTCTTCTTTGGCAGTATCCAGCTTCTCCTGGGTATCCGCGATCAACTGGCTGTAAGCAGAAATTTGCTGGTTTGTAGCTTCAATTTTGGTGCTCAGCAGGGTAATTTCCTGATCGATTGCACTTTTTTGCGCTACGATATCCTGCATATCACTGTAGTTAGCATCATACTGCCCCTGGATGGCGTCGATCTCCTTCTGGATGGCAGCGTTTTTCTCTTCCAGCGCGTCAATTTCTTTCTGGATTTCCGAGGAAGAGGCCGCCTGGACGCTTACCGGCAGCGCACCGGCAAGCATCACGCCTACCAAAAGAAGGCAGATCAGGGAATGTGCTTTTTTGTTTTTACGCATAAGCTAAGGGTCCTTCTTTTGATTTGGAATTTACACATCCATGAACTTGCGGATGGATGTCCAGCTGCCCACGATACCGACAAACATGCCTGCGGCACCAAACACCGCAACCATGGGGATCAGAACTTCCTGGAACGGAACGAAGGTAAACAGCTGCAGGGAGTCAACTTCCGTAATCTTGCGGATCATGGAGTCATATGCCACCCACTCCAAACCGAAGGCCAGCACTGCGCCAATCATACCCAGGGTAAAACCTTCCACCACGAAAGGCAGGCGGATAAAGCCGTTGGTAGCGCCCACCATTTTCATAATGGCGATCTCGTCCTTACGGTCGTACATGGCCAGCTTGACGGTGTTGGAAATAATCAGCAGCGACACCACCAGCAGCACTGCAATGATGGCGATAGAAACCATGTGCAGCACGTTCTGAATGGTGGTAAAGCCCTCTGCCAGCTCGTAAGCTGCATCGGTCTTGGCTACGCCGGGCAGCTGCTTGAGCTGCTCGTCAGTCTGCTGCATCTTGGTGTTGTCCTCCAGCACCACCACATACCGGTGTCGCAGGTCCTGAGCTTGGACGCCGCTGAAGGCACTGTCCCCGTCATGGTCCGCGATGAAATCCTCCAGCGCCTGTTCCCGGGAGATGAACGTGGATTGCAGCACGTTATCCAGCAGATTGATTTTGGTTCCGATGCTCTTGGCCTCGGCATCGGACAGGTCGGTGTCTATGTAGACAAGGATTTCACTGGTCTTGTTCAGTTCCTCTACCATGATATCCAGGTTGTAGGCCAGGATAGAGAAGCTGCCCACGATGACCAGACAGGCCACCGTAACACACACAGCGGCGAAGGACATAAATCCATGGAGGAAAATACCCCGGAAGCCTTCTTTCAGCAGATATCCCAGATTATTCAGCTTCATCGACGTTTTCCTCCTCTGTTCCGTCCCGGACTACCAGGCCCTCGTCAATGGCGATGACCCGCTTGCCGAACAGCTCCACCAGGTTCTGGGCGTGGGTAACCACCAGGACGGTGGTGCCCAGGTTGTTGATTTCCTGCAGCAGAGCCATGATTTCAAAGGAGCGCTCCGGGTCCAGGTTACCGGTAGGCTCGTCGGCGATGATGGTGGAAGGGTTATTCACCAGCGCCCGGGCAATGGCCAGACGCTGCTGCTCACCACCGGACATCTCATTGGGATGGCGGCTCATCTTGCCTTCCAGGCCAACCAGCTCCAGCACATAGGGAACCCGTTCCTTGATTTCCTTTTCCTTGGCGCCAACCACACGCATGGCAAAGGCCACGTTCTCATAAACCGTCATCTTATCAATCAGGCGGAAGTCCTGGAACACAACGCCGACGGTACGGCGCAGGTAGGGAATCTCCCGGCGGCGAATCCGCTCCAGAGAGTAGCCGTTAACATGAACCGCACCGGAGGTGGGCTTGAGCTCACCGGTGATCAGCTTGATGATGGTGGACTTGCCGGAGCCGGAAGGCCCCACCAGAAAGCAAAATTCGCCATCCTCGATCTGCATGGTAACGCCGTTGAGGGCATTGTTTCCTTGCTCGTAGGATTTTACGACATCAATAAATTGTATCATACGCATAATCTCCTGTATTTGGGCAGCACGGATTACACCGAATTCTGCCCGCAGTGTAACCGAATTGTAACACATTGACAGGTCAATGTCAATCGTAATTGGGGGAAAATCCGGTGAATTCAAAGAATTCACAAAAATTCCACAATTTTTCAGTGGGAGAAATTGGAGAAATCCCGGTTCTTGTGGTTGCATTTTTTTATGGCCCGCTATCTTGTGTTTTGAAAATACGCCAAAAGCGGGGCTGCGCAACGCAGCCCCGCAAATGGATTACACATTCAGCGATTTTCCCGGGAAGTCAGGTACTTGCGCACCATCAGCGCCACTTTAAAGACAATGGCGTGGTCGAACTGCCGCAGATCCAAACCGGTGAGCTTCTTGATCTTTTCCAGACGGTACACCAGGGTGTTGCGGTGGACGAACAGCTTCCGGGAGGTTTCCGACACGTTCAGGTTGTTCTCAAAGAACTTGTTGATGGTAAACAGGGTTTCCTGATCCAGAGAGTCGATGGAATTTTTCTTGAACACTTCGCTGAGGAAAATCTCACACAGCGTGGTGGGCAGCTGGTAGATCAGACGGCCAATGCCCAGATTTTCATAGTTGATGATGCTCTTTTCGGTGTCAAAGACCTTGCCCACGTCAATGGCGGTCTGGGCATCTTTGTAAGAGTCTGCCAGTTCCCGCAGGTGCTCCGCTACGGTGCCGATGCCGATGACGGTCTTGATCCGCAGCTCATTTTTCAGGGTCTCTTCCATATCGGAAGCAATCTTCTCCAGCTCTTCACCGGTGGTGGAGAGGGTAATCTGCTTGACCACGGCAATGTCGTTTTCGTTGATGGACAGGACAAAATCCTGCATCTTGTCCGGGAACATGCCCATCAGCACATCCATGGTCGCCACATCGCTGTGTCCTACCTGGCGCACCAGGAACACTGCCCGGGGGGCGTCGGTGGCAAAGTGCAGCTCCTTGGCCCGGATGTAAATATCACCGGGCAGGATGTTGTCCATGATGATATTTTTAACAAAGGTGCCCCGGTCGTGCTTTTCCTCGTAGAAGGTCTTGGCATCGTTCAGGGCGATGTAGGCCATGGTGCAGAAGCTGCGGGCCATCTCGTCATCGCCGGTGCAGAACACGGCATACTCAAAATAGTTGGAGTTGCCTACAATAGCCTTGAAGGTCTTTTGAGCAAAGGTAACCATACTGTCGGAGGCATTGCCCACTTTCAGGGCAGCTTCCGTCCAGCGCTCACCAAGCATGGACATATCGGTGCAGGAAACCACGCTTCCCTCGGTGTCGATTACGCCAAAGGTACGGTCAGAAACATCTCTGAGCTGGACAATTACGCTCTGAAAAACACTGTTGGACATCTTTCTGTCACTCCTTAGTATCTTGCATAAATGCGCATTTCACAAATTTGCCTTTTCATTATACACAGCTTTTGCGCATATTGCAAGTACCTTTTGACATTTTACTGCAAAATATGTCATGGTTTTTAGGTAATATTCCAACTGAGGCCCTGGCACAGCAGGAATTCAGGGAAAAACTACCAGCAAATTGACCGACAGGAAGGACTGACAGCCGTTTTTACAGTGCTTCCAACGCATCAATCTCCCTCTGCGTCAGCTGGCGCAGGCTTCCTCTTGGCAATTCTCCCAAGGAAAGTGGTCCTTCCTGCCGGCGTTCCAGGTACAATACCGTCATATTCCGGCTGGCCATCATCCGGCGAACCTGGTGATATTTGCCTTCGCAGACGGTAATCCTACTTTCTCCCGGCCCCAAAGGTTCCAGTTCGGCGCTTAAGCACCGGGTACCGTCCGCCAGAACCAGTCCTTCCCGGAAGGCACGGACATCTTCTTCCCCTGCCTGTCCTTCATGGCGGGCGTAGTAAACCTTGGGAACCTGGTTTTTCGGGGCAATCAGCCGGTGCAGCAGGTCACCGTCGTTGGTAAACAGCAGCAGTCCTTCCGTGGCCTTATCCAGCCGCCCCACAGGTTTCAAATCCAGATGCCGGATTTCCTGGGGGAGCAGTTCCATTACCGTAGGCTCTCTGGGATCTTCCGTTGCGGTAACGTAGCCCGCCGGTTTGTTCATCAGAAATACCGCCCGATATTTTCCTGCAAGGACTTCCCCATCCAGGGTAATCTGCTGACTTTCCGGGTCAATTTTCCGGCTGCCGTCGGTTTCCGTCAGGCCATCCACCGCCACCCGCCCGGCTTTCAGAATGGTCTTTACTTGGCTGCGGGTGCCTGCGCCGCTGTCGCACAGGAATTTGTCCAATCGCTGCATACTTCCTCCGTTCTATCCTCGTCCCTCCCGGCATAGGCTGTAGCACCGATGGAAAACAGGAGGGATCAATCTATGATGGTTATGACCGCAAAGGTCGATATGAAAAAAATCATGCTGGCACTGGCGGCAGTGGCAGCGCTGGTTCTGTCGCTGATTCTGCTGCTGGGCGGCGGCGATTCTACCCAGACCGCCGCTCCCGCCGCCAGCAACAACGACGCCCGGGTGGAATTTTTGAAAACCTTCGGCTGGGATGTGACCACTTCCCCGGTACAATCCAGCCAGGTGAAAATTCCACAGGAAACCAGCGAAGTATTCGACCGCTACAACCAGCTGCAAAAGAGCCAGGGCTACGATCTGAGCAAATACGCCGGGAAAAACGTGATGCGTTATGTCTACCAGCTCAACAACTATCCCGGCGCCACCGAACCGGTATACGCCACGGTTCTGGTGTATAAAAACGAGATCATCGGCGGAGATGTAACGGACACCGCGGCAAAGGGTCACATTCGCGGCTTCAAAATGCCCCAGTCCGGCACCTCAGCCACCACCGCTTCGGCACCCACTGCGGCAACCACGGCTCCTACCTCCGCAGCTGCCGCCACTACCGTACCCCAGGCAACCGGCAATCCGGATACCGCCCGCTGATACCCGCGCCCCAGACTGTCCCCGAAAAAGGGATGGTTTGGGGCTTTTTCGTTTTTATTCTACTACAGCGTCTCCCTCTTGACAAGAGGGGGACGCCGTGCTATCCTGTAGGGGAACTGAACAGTATCTTCAGGGCGGGGCGCAATTCCCCACCGGCGGTATAGTCCGCGAGCGCTTAGGCGTTGATTCGGTGCAACTCCGGAACCGACAGTATAGTCTGGATGGAAGAAGATACGCAAATGTGCCATATTGCACACAATTGCGTTTATTTTCGCGCCCTGGGTCTATCCCCAGGGCGTATTCTTTTTACGAGGTGACCAATTATGACAAACCTTTGGGAGCAGTTTCAGGGCAACGTAACGTTTGTGCTGATGTGTGTGGTGCTGGTTGTGGTTCTGACCTTGCTGGCCCATCTGGCGGAACGGTTCCTGCCCCAGAAACGCACCGTAACCCCTGCCCGGCGGGTGTGCCTGATCGGCATCTGCGCCGCCATTGCCGCCGTGCTGCACATGCTGGATTTCCCTCTGCTGCTGATTGCGCCGGAATTCTACAAGCTGGACTTTTCGGAACTGCCGGTGCTGCTGTGCGGATTTTACTTAGGCCCCAGCGCTACGGTGGTCTGTGAAGGCGTGAAAATTCTGCTGAAACTGCTGCTGAAAGGCACTTCCACCGCCTTTGTAGGCGATCTTGCCAACTTTGTGGTGGGCTGCGCCTTTGTCCTGCCGGCTACCATCTGGTATCATGCCCACAAGAGCAAGCACAGCGCCATCATCGGCATGATCCTGGGCACCCTTTCCATGACCATTTTCGGCACTGCTTTCAATGCAGAGTATCTGCTGCCGAAATTTGCCGAACTGTACGGCATCCCCCTGGAAGCCATCCTGGCCATGGGTGCGGAAATCCGGGGCGGCGTCAACAGCGTCACCAGCTTCGTGATTCTCTGTGTGGCACCTTTGAACCTGATCAAAGGTGCGGTCATTTCCTTGCTGACGCTGCTGCTGTACAAGCGGGTGGCAAGGCCGCTGTTCGGGATACATCAATCTTAATTTTCCGAAAAAATGGGCACCAAAAGGTGTCCATTTTTTCGTCTTCCTCTTTATTTTATTGTGGCCCGGTGCTATAATTGCAGAAAATTCTTTTTTCTCCGGGAGGGATGCGTATGCGCATAGTAGTGAAAATTGGCACTTCCACCCTGGCTCACCCCACGGACCATCTGAATATCCGCCGGGTGGAGGCGCTTTGCAAGGTCATGAGCGACATTAAAAATGCAGGCCACGAGCTGATCCTGGTCTCCTCCGGTGCCATCGGTATGGGCGTTGGCAAGCTGGGACTGCGGCAGCGGCCCGCAGACATCCCAACCAAGCAGGCTGCCGCCGCTGTGGGACAGTGCGAGCTGATGTACTTCTACGACAAGATTTTCGGAGAATATCACCACACTGTGGCCCAGCTGCTGATTACCGGCGACGATACCAAAAATGAGCGCCGCCACGCCAATTTTATCAACACCCTGAACCGGCTGCTGGAACTGGGTGCCCTGCCCATCCTGAACGAAAACGACACTGTAGCTACCGAAGAAATCGTCATCGGCGACAACGACACCCTGGCCGCCATTGTAGCCCAGAGCATCGGGGCCGACCTTCTGATTCTGCTGTCGGATATTGACGGTCTTTACACCGCTGACCCCCACACCCATCCTGACGCTCAGCTGCTGCACCGGATTACCCGGCTGGATGACAGTGTCCGCCAACTGGCCGGGGTCAGCAGTTCCCGGCAGGGCACCGGCGGCATGGTCACCAAGCTTCGGGCCGCAGAAATCTGCCTGAGCTGCGGCTGCGATATGGTCATCGCCAACGGCAATGATCCGGAAAATCTCTACCGGATTCTGGACGGACAGAACATCGGCACAACCTTTACCCGGGAGGAATGACTATGAAAACCATGCTTAACCAAGCCAAGGCAGCAAAGGCCCAAATTGCCTGCCTGACATCCGAGCAAAAGAACGCCGCACTGAACGCCATGGCGGATGCCCTGCTGGACAACCAGGAAGCTATCCTGCAGGCCAATGCCCTGGATCTGGAAGCCGCCAAAGGCACCGTGTCCCAGGTCATGCTGGACCGGCTGCTGCTGACAAGCTCCCGGATTGCCGGGATGGCCCAGGGCATCCGGGAGGTAGCGGAGCTTCCCGACCCGGTTGGACTGGTGCTGGACGAACACACCCGCAGCGACGGACTGCAGATTCAGAAAGTTTCCGTCCCCATGGGCGTGGTAGCCATTATTTATGAAAGCCGTCCCAACGTTACCAGCGACGCCGCTGCTCTGGCTCTGAAAAGCGGCAATGTGTGCATCCTGCGGGGCGGTAAGGAAGCCTTCCGCAGCGCCAATGCCATTGTCACCGCCCTTCGGGCGGGGCTGAAAAAGCAGGGCATTCCCGAAACGGCGGTGAACCTGGTGCAGGACACCTCCCGGGACAGCGCCACCGCTTTGATGACCGCCAACGGTTATGTAGATCTTTTGATTCCCAGAGGCGGCGCCGGCCTAATTAACACCTGCGTGCGCACCGCCACCGTTCCCTGCATCGCCACCGGCACCGGCATCTGCCATGTGTATGTGGAGAAAACCGCCGACCTGTCCATGGCGCTGAATATTGTGGAAAACGCCAAGACCAGCCGCCCCAGCGTGTGCAATGCCGAAGAAGTGCTGCTGGTGGACAAGGCCATCGCCCCCACCTTCCTTCCCATGCTCCATGACCGGCTGGTGGTGAACGCCGCCCATCCGGTGGAGCTCCGGCTGGACGAAACCGCCGCTGGCATCATCCCCGGCAAGGCAGCGGGAGAACTGGATTTTGACACGGAATTTCTCGACTACATTCTGGCAGTCAAATGCGTGGACGACGTTCAGGAAGCCGTTTCCCACATTGCCGCCCACTCCACCGGTCACAGCGAGGCCATCGTGACCCAAAGCCCGGAAGCGGAGCGGATGTTCACCGCCGGGGTTGACAGCGCGGCGGTTTATGTCAACGCATCTACCCGCTTCACCGACGGCGGAGAATTCGGCCTGGGCTGTGAAATGGGCATTTCCACCCAGAAGCTCCACGCCCGGGGTCCCATGGGTCTGCGGGAACTGACCACCTACAAATATATCATCCACGGCACCGGACACATCCGGTAAGGAGGCTGCCATGAAATACGGATTTATCGGCTGCGGCAATATGGGCGGCGCTGTCGCCCGGGCACTGAGCCGCAGCAGCAAAGACATTCTGGTTTCCGACCGCTCCGGCAAGGCCAAAGCTCTGGCGGAGGAACTGGGGATTTCCTACGGCGACAACCAAACCATTGCCCAGTCCTGCCAGCGCCTTTTCCTGGCAGTCAAGCCCCATATGGTAGCCGGTGTGCTGGCCCCTCTGGCACCGGTGCTGGCCCAGCGCAAGCCTGTGCTGATTACCATGGCGGCAGGTCTGACCATGGCCCAGATTCAAGAGTTTGTGGGAGCGGAGCTTCCCATCATCCGCATCATGCCCAACACCCCAACCGCTGTGGGCAAGGGTGTTATCCCCTATTGCGCCAATGGGCTGGTTCCGGAAGACGTTCTGTCCGACTGGCTGAAGGATATGGCCCCCTGCGGTCTTCTGGACCCGTTGGAAGAGCGGCTCATTGACGCCGCCAGCGCCCTGTCCGGCAGCGGCCCGGCCTATGCCTATGTCTTGCTGGAAGCCCTGGCTGACGGCGCTGTTGCCTGCGGCCTTCCCCGTGCCAAAGCCATGGCTTACGCTGCCATGATGCTCTCCGGCTCTGCCGAAATGTTCCTGTCCTCCGGTCAGCACCCCGGTGCTTTAAAAGATGCCGTTTGCTCTCCCGGGGGCAGCACCATCGAAGGCATCCGGGTTCTGGAGCAGCGAGGCTTCCGGAGCGCCGCCATGGACTGCGTGATTGCCGCCTACCGGAAAAACCTGGAGTTGGGGAAATAAAAACATAGCCGGACTGGTTACTGCAGTCCGGCTATTGTCTGTTATGTTTCCTGTTCCAATGGAGATTCCAGTTTCTTTACAGGACGTGTACCGAGCAGATATTGCACATATATCCCAACTCCCCAATAGGTCAGCACGATACTCCGATACTGGAAGTAGGCATGAATGGCGACGGGCTGAATGGTAACCAAAAACCATATAAACGGCATAGCTGCCAGAAACATCAGCGGCAGCCCCCGACGCATGTGTGCCAACGCCACATGCTTTTTCCCGATCTGAACCAATACTACGATCACTACCAACGCCAGCATCAGCAAGTAGACGATCTTCCCCGTTTGATCCGAGAAAATTGCCTCTCCCAAAGCATCCAATGCAGCCTTAACGGAATTATATTTTTCCAGGTGGGCTTCCTTCTTTATCCCGACTCTCACCGCAAAGGAACTCAATCCCTGTGCCAGGCCATTTACCGAAGTCAGCAGTGACGTCAGCGTGAGTTTTGCTATCCACATCAATCCATATCCCGCCGCCCAAGCAGCAAAGCGCTTCAGTACCGCTCTGACGGATATTCGCTCACCGCCTTCCAGACGCAGCAAGCACAGGTAAAGCATAGGAAAACCAAACGTTATCAGAGGAACCGTATAGAAGTCGAAATACATGGTGACCATTCCTACTTCCATAAAAAACAGCCCTTCATACCGGGGATGACGGTACAGCCATGGAATCAGCAGCATGGCCGCAAACGCAATCAGAAAGCAGCAAGTAAACTGCATGGATGAAGCAATCACATGAGGCCGTACCAGAATGACACTGAGCGCAAATAAAAACCCATTTCTGAGATTGCTGTGTTTTGCAACCGAAGTCATCACCAGGGCAAACAAGGTGAAAAATATCACTGCCAAGTACCGTTTTATCTGTGCATAGTTGAATAACGTCAGCGCAAGCCGCAGGATAACACGAAAGCCCATCCAATACCGGGCATATAACCACACACCGTCGTGAGGAATATCGTAGGCCTGTCTGGCTATAACTTCGTGCAGATCCTCCCAATCAGGCAAGTCACTATAGGTATAAATCGGATTTGTCAGCACAGCGCCTAAGTACCTGTTATTGGTTGAGATACTTGCCTGAAGCATTAGAACATCTGTTCCAACATCCGCTTTTGATGCTGCGCTGCGGTCAAATATATACTGATCCCGTGTGTCCCGTTCTACCGTGCCAACGGAATCGGCAAGATGTTCGCAAATCAACTCCTGAGGTAACAAAGCGCAGCCAATTAACAAGATCAACGCCAGCAACATTGTCACGGCAAAGGCACCTAGATATGTTGCCCATCTCAACCGCATCGGCTGTATAATATGTTCCTTCATATTTCTCGTTATCCTTTCTTCGACTCGTTTTATTATAACAAATCCTGTTATTTTTGTAAAGCGCATGTTATCCTCAATGGATGATTCAAATTGTTATCCTCAATGGATGATTCAAATAAACCTAAGAAAGAGTAAATTTACATCTCCAAATTCCAACAACGGATATTGCATTTGTTTTTTCCCTTCGCTATAATGACAGAAGATACATATCACATATAGATTTTAGGAGGTAGATTCCATGGAATATCGTATTTTGGGCAAAACCGGCCTGAAGATTTCCCGTCTGGGCTTCGGCGGCATTCCCATCCAGCGTATTGATGCCGAAGGGACCAACACCCTGATTCACCAGCTGAAGGACGCCGGCGTCAACTATATCGACACCGCCCGTGGCTACACCGTCAGCGAAGAATACTTAGGCTACGCCCTGGAGGGCATCCGGGAGGATTTTGTCCTGGCCACCAAGAGCATGTCCAGAACCCGGGAGGCTATGGCAAAGGACATCGAAACCAGTCTGAAAAACCTGCGCACCGATCACATCGACCTGTATCAGATTCACAACCCCACTACCGCCCAGCTGGAGCAGGTTGTCGCTACCGGCGGCGCCCTGGAAGCATTGCTGGAAGCCAAGGCTGCCGGAAAAGTCGGTCACCTGGGCGTTACCGCTCACTCTCTGGACACCTTCAAGATGGCTCTGGAAATGGACTGGGTGGAAACCATTATGTTCCCCTACAACATTGTGGAGAGCCAGGGCCAGGATCTGATTCATCAATGTGCCGAGAAGAACATTGCCTTCATCTGCATGAAGCCTCTGGCCGGCGGTGCCATTGAAGATGCCACCCTGGCCCTGCGCTACGTCTGCGCCAATGACGACGTGACCGTGGTCATTCCCGGTATGGCGGAGCCCAAGGAGCTGGAGCAGAATCTGGCCGCCGTTTCCAACACCGCTCCTCTGACCGAGGAGGAAACGGCCAAATTCCAGCAGGTCCGGGATCAGCTGGGCACCCAGTTCTGCCGCCGCTGCAATTACTGCCAGCCCTGCACCGTGGGCATCAGTATCTCCAACGTATTCCTGTTTGAGGGTTACCTCCAGCGCTACGGTCTGGCCGGTTGGGCCAAGGACCGCTACGCAGGTCTGGAGAAAAAGGCCTCCGACTGTGTCGGCTGCGGCGCCTGTGAAGAGCGCTGCCCCTACCACCTGCCCATCCGGGAAATGCTGAAGCAGGCTGTAAAGGACTTTGGTGAATAATTCAAAAAGCACAATTCTGCCAGGCAATACTGCCTGGCAGAATTTTTAATATCGCAAAAAACGCCTCAGTTTCCTTTCTGCTCGTTTCAGCGTACGGCAGACGGTGCTTTTGTTCACCCCCCGCTCCCGGGCAAATTCCACCTGGGATTTTTTCTCAAAGTAACAGGCCATCAGGGTTTCCCGCTGCAGCGGGGTGAGTTCCTCCTGCATCACCTGCCGGATGCGGCTCAGCTGCACCTGCCGGGGCAGTCGGGGGCCGCGGTAGCCTTCATAAGGTGTATTTTTCACTTCTCCAATACCCCCTGTCATAGTAATGGGCCGTCAGTTCCGCCAGTTCGTTCATCTGGGTCAGCATAGGCGTCAGCTCCTGAATCCTGCGTTTGATGTGAAAGATCTCCTCCGGGTCCTGAGTTTGGGCCAGCATCAGCCGCAGCTGCCGCAATCGAAGCCGCAGAGGAACCGCCGCCGCTTCATACATGGGGCTTAATTCCGCCAGAGTCATGGGCTTCTCCTTTCACAGCGCAGACAGTGCAGCCCGGGGGCGTAGCACTCACAGCCGCATATTTTGCAGAATCCCCCGGGAATGGCTGCCTGTTCATCGTAAAATAGCGTATAAGGAAATTCCAGGTACATGGACTCCTCCCTTTCTTCCGTTTTGGTTCCCCAGCTGCCGGATTTTTCCGGGGCAAGGGGACGTGGTTCAACAAAATTTCTTCCCCCGCTGTGCTATACTGGGAGCCGCAGAGCAAGGGAAAATTCTTCTTTTCACAGATGGATTTTTAGGGTATGATATCGGCAAAGGAGCTGATATCATGGATGATCTGTACTTTATGGACGAGGCCCTGAAACTGGCCAAAGAAGCTTTCGACGCCGGAGAAGTGCCGGTGGGCTGTGTGGTTGTCCGGGGAAATGAAATTGTGGGCCGGGGCCGCAACCGCCGAGAAGGAGACAAATCCGCCCTGGCTCACGCGGAATTGGAGGCCATTGCGGAAAGCTGCCGGAATCTGGGGGGCTGGCGGCTGTGGGAGTGCACCTTGTATGTGACCTTGGAGCCCTGCCCCATGTGCGCCGGCGCCATCATCAACGCCCGGATTCCCCGGGTGGTGTATGGTGCCAGCGACGCCAAGTGCGGCGCCGCCGGGTCCGTGTGCAGCCTGTTTTCCATGGCTTTTAACCACCATCCCCAGGTGGAAATGGGTGTGCGGGAAGAAGAATGCCGGACCTTGCTTACGGAGTTTTTCCAGCAGCTGCGAATCCAGCTGCGTACCCGCCCAAAATGGCGGCCGAAAAATCCCGGCTGACCGGACATTTACCAAAGGAGGCAGGGGAATTTGAATCAGCAGCACAGATCCCTACGGGTGGGGCTGGCAGCCCTGGCCTGTGCCATTGTATTTCGGATGTTTGCCATGGGGCTGCCGGAAAAGCTTCTGCTTTGGCTGATTCAGCCCGATACCGCCGCATTTCTTACATACCTGGAAACCGGACGTGACGTCCGGTTTCCGTCGTCTAAGGCCAGTTTTTCGCCGGATTTCATGGAATCTCCCCCGGCTGCCCCTTCTTTACCGGATTTGGTTCCCGCTGCGGCCTTTTCCGAGCCGGAAGCCCTGGAAATTACCTACGCCGCCAACAAAGATCCGGATATTGCCGCGCTGCTTTCCCAGCCGCTGCAATGGGATCTCACCGGCCTGGAACCCACCGTCCTGATTGTCCATACCCATACCACGGAAAGCTACACCAAAGCCGGAGAAGATTACACGGAGACCGCCGGCTGGCGAACCCTGGACGAAAACTACAACATGCTCTCCATCGGCGCGCAGGTGGTGCAGATTCTGGCGCAGTACGGCATCACCGCCATCCAGGACCGGGAAATCCATGATTACCCATCCTACAACGGCTCCTATGTCCACGCCCGGGAGTCTATCGCCGCGTATCTGGAGCAATACCCCAGCATCCAGCTGGTTCTGGATCTGCACCGGGATGCCGCCGGTGACGGTTCCGGTCAGCTGCGAACCCTGGCCCAGGTAAACGGGGAATCCTCGGCCCAGCTGATGATTGTCCTGGGTACCAACCACGAGCAGTATGAGCAGAACCTGTCTGTGGCGCTGAAGCTCCACACCCAGCTGCAATACCAGGCCCCCGGACTGATGCGCCCGCTGCAGCTGCGTTCCTCCCGGTTCAATCAGGATCTTTGCCCCGGCGGGCTGCTGATTGAAGTGGGTGCCGCCGGAAATACCCACGGGGAAGCCTTGATTGCCGCCCGGCAGCTGGCTCTGGCCATTGCCGCATTGGCCAAAGGCACCGCATAATCTCACGCCGCTTCCTCCAGGCGCTGGCGCACCACATTGGCAATCCGGGCTACAAACTCCCCGTTGGTGGGCTTGCCCCGGTCCTGGCTGATGGTGTTGCCGAAATACCGGCCCAGCACCTGCCAGTCTCCCCGGCTCCAGGTCACCTCGATCAGGTGGCGCAACGCCCGCTCCACCCGGGCAGCGGTGGTATCGAAATGGGCCGCCACCTGCGGGTACAGGCCGAAAGTAATGTTGTGAATGTAGGTCCGGTTCTCCACCACCAGCAGAATGGCCTGAATCATGTACGGATGTCCTACCAGATGATCCGGCGCTCCCAGTTCCAGCAAAATCTGACGGATCAGCTTCTCCGGGTCAGTTCCCCTGGGTTGTTCCCCGGCCATCAGATTCCGCAGCTCCTCTCGCAAAGCCGTCCGCTCCGCTTCATTCCGGGCTGTACACAGCCGCATCAGGGTATTGACCTGCATCTGTAATGTATCCATCGTTTTTCCTCCTTGATGATTTGATGATATTGTATTGTACCCGTTTTGTTGGACGGAATTTCTGGTATCCTGGGGATGCGGCATCCCTTACCAGAATTTCGTCCTTTTCTTGTGCAAGCCTACAGAAGTATCCGTAGAATGTTGACGAAAGTAAGCAAATATGGTATATTATTTGCGTATTCAGATTACTTCAATCACATTCGATTACTTAAGTAACTTGCTTGCCTGCATTATATCGCTACTTTAGTCATCTGTCAAGATACAGTAGGCTACTTTTGTAATCTTCTGTGAATTGCACAAATGGTAAGGGGGAACTTTTGTGTTTTTTAACAGATTCAAAGCCTTGTGTGACGAAAAAGGCATCAGCGTCTACCGTGCCTGCACCGACATCGGTCTGAACCGCTCGGCGGTTGCCAAGTGGAAAACCGGCGGAAAACCCAACGGTTCCACCGCCGGAAAGCTGGCAGAATATTTCGGAGTCAGCACCGACTACCTTTTGGGCCAGACAGACGAAAAACTCCCCGGGAATTCTTCCCAGGGAGTCAGCGACGAGCAGATTAAATTTGCGCTTTTTGGAGGCGACGGGGAAATCACCGACGCCATGTACGAGGAGGTAAAGCAATTTGCCGCCTTCGTCAAGCAAAGAGAGGCAGAAAAGAAGGAGTAACCATGCACACCCAAGCCCTCTATGACATTGCCAAACAACAGCATATAGAGGTTTTGCCCTTTCCCCTGCCGGAAAACGGCTCCATGTCCGTGATGCGGGAAGATGGTGCCTGCTTTGTGGGTATGGACCCGGCGGTTTGTGACGGGGATGTCCAGGAACGGGTGCACCTGAGCCACGAACTGGGGCACTGCATCACCGGCAGTTTCTACAACATCTATGCCGCCATCGACTATCGCCGCCGTCACGAAAACCGGGCGGACAAGTGGGCGATCACCACTCTGATTCCCGTGGATGATCTGGACGATGCGGTGGCTCAGGGCTGTACGGAGGTATGGGAGCTGGCGGAGCGGTTCGGTGTAACGGAGGACTTTGTCCGCAAAGCCGTGTGCTACTATGTCCACGGCAATCTGGCTACGGAACTGTATTTTTAAAAAATCCCGGCTGCGTTGCTTCGCAGCCGGGCATTTCATCTTCATTTCTCCTGCCAAAAAGAAGGCTTACTTATCCTGCCCCAGGCAGTTCATGTCATCCAGAGCGCAGGTGGTATCGTCATCTTCCCCAACGGCATTCATGTCACTGAGTGCGTATTTCTTTTCCTCTTGGGTATCCAGGCAATTCATGTCATTGAGGCCGCAGGTACGATCATCTTCTTCGGTAATTCCATTCATATTGGTCAGGCCCAGGCTGCGTTTGTTTTCGTCCTTCATACTGCATACTCCTCCTTTGTGGATTTCCTGTTTTTGAAAAAGGAGCTGATTCCATCCTACCCCTTTTCTTGGAGTATACCAACGGAAAAGGAAAAAAGCAAGGGATTTTCCCCCTGCTTTTGACACTGCTTTAAAAGTGACAAAGGCCCATTCCAGATTTTGGCGCTATCCACCCTTGCGCCAATTCTCGCCTGCGGATATAATAGCAGTATCCAAACTAAACTGAAAGGAGCACTGCTATGACCAATCTGATTCGAAAGCCCCTGGAGCCCTTCTGCGTTTACGGCTACTGCCAGGGAAGCAGCCGGCAATATACCCAGGACGACCTGTTGGGCCGGTGGAGCGTACTGTTCTTCTACCCCGCCGACTTTACCTTCGTCTGTCCCACAGAACTGAAAGAGCTGGGGCAGCTGCATCCGGAATTTCAGCGGGAAGGCTGCCAGATTTTCTCCGTCAGCGAGGATACCCATTTCGTACACAAGGCCTGGGCAGATGCTTCCGAGACCATCCGGGAGCTGCCCTTTGTGATGCTGGCAGACCCGGCAGGGGTGCTGGCCCGCCAATTCGGCGTGCTGATTGAAGCGGAAGGCCAGGCTCTGCGGGCCACGTTCCTGCTCAATCCCGCCGGAGAAGTGGTGCTGTATGAAATCCATGACCTGGGCATCGGCCGCAGCGGCAAGGAACTGCTGCGCAAAGTTCAGGCTGCCAAGTTTGTTGCCGAACATGGTGACCAGGTCTGCCCCGCCAGCTGGGAACCCGGCGCGGAAACCCTGACCCCCAGTCTGGATCTGGTGGGTCTGCTGTAAGGAGGAAAAGCATGGAACGAAGCCCGCTGATTTCCCCCGAGCTGGAATCCCAGCTGACGCTTCTGCTGCAAAAGCTGACCGCCCCGGTAGAACTGACCTGCTTTGCCGGAACCGATGAGAAAAGCCGGGAAATGGTCTGCTTTTTGAATCACCTTGCTTCCCTGTCTCCAAAACTCAGCTGCACTTTCCCTGATCCTGCTCAGGAATCGGAACTGGCGGACAAACTGGACGCCTCCCTGCTGCCGGCTACCGGTGTAGCCCCTGCCGGTGAAATGCCCCGGATGATTTTCCACGGCATCCCCGGCGGGAAGGAAATCACCGCCTTTGCCGCCGCTGTGCTGGCCGCTGGACAGGCAGCCAAGCCCCTGGACAAGCCCACCCTGAAAGACATCGGCAAGCTGAAAAAGCCCATGGTGCTGCAGGTGTGCGTTTCCTTAAGCTGCCAGCACTGTGCCCAACTGGTGGCCCATGCCCAGCGCGTCGCCTGGGAAAACCCATTGGTCACCACCCACATGATCGACGCAAACCTCTATCCCCAGCTGGTAAGCGCCTACAACATCACCCGGGTTCCCCTGATGGTTATCGACGGCAGCACTGCCATTCCCGGCGGAAAAACCATGGCGGAACTGACCACATTGCTTGCAAAATACTGAATTCTATCGAAAACGCTCAAAAAGCAACTTGCTTTTTGAGCGTTTTTCAGCATTATCACCGCTATTTATAAATTTTAACCAAATTTTGTAAAATCTATGTACAATTTTCGACATTTTTTACAAATGCCGAAATGTGTCAAATGACTTTTCCGTCAAGATGCGTTACACTGAATACAAGGCGCTTGGTTTGGTATCGGAACCAAGCAAAACAAACCAGCATAACAGAGGAGGAATTACGCAATGGCAAAGTACATTATGGCATTGGACGCAGGTACAACCTCTAACCGTTGCATTTTGTTCAACGAAGCGGGTGAGATGTGCTCCGTTGCCCAGAAGGAATTCACCCAGCACTTCCCCAAGCCCGGTTGGGTTGAGCATGACGCTCTGGAAATCTGGTCCACCCAGCTGGAGGTTGCACAGAAGGCCATGGCAAATCTCAATGTCACCGCCGCGGACATTGCCGCCATCGGCATCACCAATCAGCGTGAAACCACCATTGTCTGGGATAAAACCACCGGCGAACCCATTCATCACGCCATCGTCTGGCAGTGCCGCAGAACCAGTGAATACTGCGACAGCCTGAAGGAAAAGGGCCTGACCGACACCTTCCGGGCCAAGACCGGTCTGGTGATCGACGCCTACTTCTCCGGCACCAAGCTGCATTGGCTTCTGGAAAATGTCCCCGGCGCAAGAGAGCGTGCAGAGCGGGGCGAACTGCTGTTCGGCACTGTGGAAACCTGGCTGATCTGGAAACTCACCGGCGGCAAGGCCCACGTCACCGACTACTCCAACGCCTCCCGTACCATGCTGTTCAACATCAACACCCTGCAGTGGGACGACGAGATTCTGGCAGAGCTGAATATCCCCAAGTGCATGCTGCCTGAGGCAAAGCCCAGCAGCTGCGTCTATGGTGAAACTCTTGCTCAGTTCTTCGGCGCACCCATCCCCATCTCCGGCGCTGCCGGTGACCAGCAGGCCGCTCTGTTTGGCCAGACCTGCTTCACCCCCGGCGAAGCCAAGAATACCTACGGCACCGGCTGCTTCATGCTGATGAACACCGGCGAAAAACCCGTATTCAGCAATAACGGCCTGGTCACCACCATCGCCTGGGGCCTGGACGGCAAGGTTGAGTACGCACTGGAAGGCTCCATCTTCGTTGCCGGCGCCGCCATTCAGTGGCTACGTGACGAGATGCGGCTGATCGACTCCTCCCCCGACTCCGAGTACATGGCCCTGAAGGTCAAGGATACCAACGGCTGCTACGTGGTTCCCGCCTTCACCGGTCTGGGCGCTCCCTACTGGGATCAGTACGCCCGGGGCACCATCGTGGGCCTGACCCGTGGTGTCAACAAGTATCACATCATCCGTGCCACTCTGGACAGCCTGTGCTACCAGACCAATGACGTTCTGCAGGCCATGAAGGCCGACTCCGGCATTGAGCTGGCTGCCCTGAAGGTTGACGGCGGCGCTTCCGCCAACAACTACCTGATGCAGACCCAGGCGGATCTGATCGACGCTCCCGTACAGCGTCCCCGCTGCGTGGAAACCACCGCCATGGGCGCTGCTTATCTGGCAGGTCTGGCTGTTGGCTACTGGGCCAGCAAGGAAGACGTTATCAAGAACTGGGCCATCGACCGCACCTTCGAGCCGTCCATTCCTGCCGAAGAGCGGGAAACCCGGGTCAAGCATTGGAAGAAGGCTGTCAAGTCCGCTTACGGCTGGGCAAAGGAAGATTAATTTCCTGTTGCGCATTCTGATCGGAAATTCATTCACCACAACGAGGAATAAAGGAGGATATTCTTATGTTACCATACATTGCGGAATTTATCGGTACGATGCTTCTGATCCTGTTGGGCGACGGCGTTGTTGCCAACGTCACGCTGAATAAGTCCGGCATGAAGGGCGCGGGCTCCGTCCAGATCACCTTTGCCTGGGGCCTTGCAGTTATGCTGCCCGCCTTTATCTTCGGTGCTGCTTCCGGTGCTCACTTTAATCCCGCCGTTACCATCGCCCTGGCCCTGGACGGCACCCTGGCCTGGGGCCTGGTTCCCGGCTACATCATCGCCCAGTTCGCCGGTGCCTTCGTCGGTGCCTGCCTGGTCTACATCATGTTCAAGGATCACTTCGACGCAACCGAAGATCCCGGCACCAAGCTGGGTGTATTCTCCACCGGCGCTTCCATCCCCAACAAGGGCCGCAACCTGATCTGCGAAGCCATCGCCACCTTCGTTCTGGTCTTTGCCATTAAGGGCATGGGTCAGGTGGCTGGCCTCAACGGTGCTCAGGGCAACTTCCTGGTCTTCGGCGTCATCGTATCCATCGGTATGTCTCTGGGCGGCCTGACCGGCTATGCTCTGAACCCCGCCCGTGACATTGGCCCCCGTATTGCCCACGCTCTGCTGCCCATCAAGGGCAAAGGCTCCTCCCACTGGGATTACGCCATCGTTCCTCTGTTGGGACCCATCCTGGGCGGTATCGTTGCTGTGCTGCTGTACCAAATCATCCCCTGGTAACTCTATTCTTCCTCTGAGCCGGCGGCTGTGGATTCCCGGATTCATGGCCCCGGCGTGAGGAACTGCACACCGGGCTGCCCTGCGTTCCTGTCGGGAGGGGGCAAGCCCGGTTTTTCTTCATCGATGAAAGGAGTGGTCGTTTCGTGTACGATGTAATCATAATCGGCGCAGGTGTCTCCGGCTGCGCCATTGCCCGGGAACTGTCCCGCAAGAAGGGAAAGATTCTGGTTGTCGAGCGTGCCGAAGACGTGTGCTGCGGCACTTCCAAAGCCAATTCCGCCATTGTCCATGCAGGTTACGATGCCAAGCACGGCACCCTGATGGCAAAACTAAATGTTCAAGGCAGCCGGATGATGCCGAAGCTTGCCAAGGAGCTGGATTTCCACTACGAAAACAACGGCTCTCTGGTGGTGATGATGAGCGAAGAAGACCGTCCGGCGCTGATGGCTCTGTATGAAAACGGTCTGAAAAACGGCGTGGAGCAGCTGCAGATTCTGGAGCGGGACGCCCTGCGGGCCATGGAACCCAACATCTCCGACAATGCGGTGGCAGCTCTCTATGCCCCCACCGGTGCCATCGTCTGTCCCTTCGGTCTGACCTTTGCTCTGGCGGAAAACGCCGCCAAGAATGGGGTGCAGTTCCAGTTTGACAGCGAAGTGACCGATGTTCAGAAAATCGATGGCGGCTGGAAGGTTGTCACCGCCAAGGGCACCTTGGAAACCAAAGCCGTTGTCAACGCCGCCGGTGTCTACGCCGACAAAATTCACAACATGGTGTCTTCCGAAACCATGACCATCACCCCCCGGCGGGGCGATTACTTCCTGCTGGATCGGGCAACCCAGGGCTTTGTAAAAAATACCATCTTCCAGCTTCCCGGAAAATACGGCAAGGGCGTTCTGGTTGCCCCCACGGTACACGGCAATACCATTGTCGGCCCCACCGCCATTGACATAGAGGACAAAGACGGCACCGCCACCACCCAGGCAGGACTGGACGACGTGCGCAGCAAGTCCGGCATTGCCGTAAAGAACCTGCCTCTGCGGCAGACCATCACCAGCTTTGCCGGTCTGCGCGCCCATGAAGCCCGGCACGAATTCTTCATCGGGGAAATCGCCCCCGGTTTTGTGGACTGCGCCGCCATTGAATCTCCCGGCCTATCCAGCGCCCCCGCCATTGGCGTGATGGTTGCGGATATTGTTAACGGTATCCTCCACCTGGAGGACAACCCCAACTTTGACGGTACCCGCAAAGGCATCCTCGACCCCAAGACCTTGAGCCCGGAAGACCACGCTGCTCTGATTCGAGAAAATCCCGCTTACGGCAACGTGATCTGCCGCTGCGAAACCATCACCGAAGGGGAGATTGTGGATGCCATCCACCGCACCCCCGGCGCCCGGAGCCTGGATGGTGTCAAGCGCCGCACCCGAGCTGGCATGGGCCGGTGCCAGGGTGGATTCTGCAGCCCCAGAGTCATGGAAATTCTGTCCCGGGAACTGGGAATCCCCATGGATCAGGTCACCAAATCCGGTGGTAACTCCAAGCTCATTGTGGGCACCAACAAAGATTCCCTGTAAGGAGGCTCCGCTATGAAAGAATATGATCTTGTTATCATCGGCGGCGGCCCCGCCGGACTGGCTGCGGCAGTGGCCGCCAGAAAAGCAGGTGTGGAAAGCATCCTGATTCTGGAACGGGACAACGAACTGGGCGGCATTCTGAACCAGTGCATCCACAGCGGCTTCGGCCTGCACACCTTCCAGGAAGAATTGACCGGCCCGGAATACGCCGGACGGTTCATTGACCAGGTAAAGCAGCTGCAGATTCCCTACAAGCTGAAAACCATGGTACTGGATCTGGCGCCGGACAAAACCGTTACCGCCATGAACGCCGAGGACGGTCTGTTCCAGATTCATCCCAAGGCTGTAATCCTCGCCATGGGCTGCCGAGAACGGCCCCGGGGCGCACTGAATATTCCCGGTTTCCGTCCTGCCGGCATCTACACCGCAGGTACTGCCCAGCGGCTGGTGAATATGGAAGGCTATCTGCCCGGACGGAATGTGGTGATCCTGGGCTCCGGCGATATTGGCCTGATCATGGCCCGGCGTATGACCCTGGAAGGTGCCAAAGTCCATGTGGTTGCCGAATTGATGCCCTACTCTGGCGGTCTGAAACGGAACATCGTCCAATGTCTGGATGACTTTGGCATCCCGCTGAAACTGAGCCACACCGTAGTGGACATTCAGGGCAAAGAGCGGGTGGAAGGGGTGACCCTGGCCCGAGTGGAAAACGGCAAGCCCGTCCCCGGCACGGAAGAACACTACCCCTGTGACACGTTGCTTCTGTCCTGCGGACTGATTCCGGAAAACGAACTGAGCCGCAGCGCAGGCGTCACCATTAATCCTGTGACCAACGGCCCCGCTGTTAACGAATCTCTGGAAACCAGCATTCCCGGCGTATTCGCCGCCGGCAACGTGCTCCACGTTCACGATCTGGTGGACTACGTTTCCGAAGAAGCCGCCGCTGCTGGCGTCCACGCCGCCCGGTACATTTCCCAGGGCCAGTCTCCCGCCGGAAAGGAAATTCCCATTCGCTGTGAAGGCGGCGTGCGGTATACCGTCCCTGTATCCATTCGCCCCCAGGAACTGGAAACGGATGCAGTGGTTCCCCTGCGCTTCCGGGTAGGCAATGTCTACCAGAACAAACGGATTGTGGTATACGCCGGAGAAACCCAGATTTTCCAGCGCAAAGCCCGGGTTCTGGCTCCCGGCGAAATGGAAACCGTGAATCTGAAGGCCAGCGTGCTGCAAGAGCATGGGGATGCTCCGGAAATTCTTGTGAAGTTGGAGGATGCCTGATATGAAAAAGGTAAATTTAATCTGCATCGGCTGTCCTCTGGGCTGTCCTCTTACCGTGGAAATGGAAGGGGATCAGGTTCTGTCCGTCACAGGCAATACCTGCAAAAACGGCGATAAATACGCCCGGAAAGAGATGACCAATCCCACCCGCGTGATTACCAGCACTGTCCGGGTCACCGGAGGCAAACTGGCGATGGTCTCGGTAAAAACCGCATCCGATGTACCCAAAGGAAAGATTTTCGACTGCGTAAAGGCGCTAAAAAGTGTGGACATTCCGGCCCCGGTTCATATGGGGCAGGTCATCGTTGCTGACATTGCCGGAACCGGCGTTCCGGTGATTGCCACAAAGAATGTAGACGCTTGTTGAGAAAAGCCCGGCTTCTGCCGGGCTTTCCTTCCGGTCTTTTTGCTAAATTTTACCATGTTTGTTTGTGCATCCCAGGGATTTACACAAAGCTGACCTGGATTTGCTTGCAATTAACTGTGCATTTTGGTATAATTCCTTTACTGTGTGTATTCTCGAATCCCTGTAAAGGAGCAGCCTATGTGCAACAACACCAAACAAAAAATTGCGGCGACCCTTCGTCGGATGATGAAGAAACACCCTTTTCAAAAAATCAGCGTCCAGAGCCTGATGGACGAAACCAATATGAAGCGGCAAAGCTTTTACTACCACTTTCAGGACACCCGGGATGTGCTGGCCTGGATCTGCCGTCAGGAACTAGGAAAAAAGCTGGAAGCCTGCCAGGCGCCGTTTTCCGAGCGGATTTTATATGCTTTGCAGCTTCTCAATGAAGACCGGGTCTTTTATCGGCAAGTAATCAATGCAGCCATGCCGGAATTTGTCCAGGAATTCGGAGAAAACATTTTCCGCCCCTGGATCGTCCAGCGGCTGTATCCGGACAAAA
Organism: uncultured Oscillospiraceae bacterium; assembly: GCA_944382965.1. GTDB lineage: Bacteria > Bacillota > Clostridia > Oscillospirales > Oscillospiraceae > Faecousia. The sequence goes on from CALWOA010000003.1 coordinate 43,162, forward strand.
GCCAGCTGTCGGAAAATGAAACCTTTGTGGTCTCTTTCATTACCCATGCCAGTGTGAACTATTTTGTCCACTTTGTTCGTTCCCGGGACCCCTTTGACCCGGAAGTAGCCCGGGAGCAGATTGCTGCGCTGCTGGGGGCTTTGGGGCTTTCCGATCCGGTTTGATTTATCTCTCCCTTTTCCGAAAAATAGCGCCGATTCGATTGATTTCCGAATCGGCGCTTGTATTTTCATTATGCTTCCTGGCTGCACCAGTCGTGCAGAAACAGCGTCACTGCCAGCAGGTCCGCACAGCCTCCAGGGGATAGGTTTTTCTGGACAAAGGCCCTGTCCAGCTGCCGGATTTGTTCCGGCTTCGGCATGGGATTTTGTTTCAGCAAATTCTTCACCTGCTCCATGGCCTCCCGGGCCAGTTTCATACCGCCCCGGGCAATCATATTGGTATCCGTAACCGCCCCAATCAGGTGCAGCAAGGCTATGGCAGCAGCATCGTTCCGGCTGTTTCCCCTAGCCAGAGCTTTGCAGAATGCGGGAAGGCCCACTTTCTCCACGGAAGGCAAGCCTGCGGCAGCTTCTCCCCGGATGCCCGTCAGGCCGTGTTCCAAGTAAAGCCGCTGTCCCACCGTCACTCCCTGACCGGAAGCACGCATTGCCGAAAAATCCTGCTCCACTGCTTCTTTCGTCATCTGGGCGCAGACTTCCAAAATTTTTTTCAGGTCCCGGCAGGGCAACTCCGGCGTCCACAGCCGACCCACTGCGCCGCACACGGTACCCAAAGTAAAAATGGCCCCTTTGTGGGTATTGACGCCCCCAGTGGCAGCAAACATGCTCTGCTCCGCCTGGATTCCCGCGGCCCGCAATGCCTGGAAGGTATGTTCCGGCGGTTGGGTACGGGTATCCTGACCGATGGCGGCGCACTGCAAAAAGTACGGTGCCAGGGCGCTGGCACTGGCGGTAAAGGTAAAGATATCCATATCTCGGTGACTGCCGCTGTTTTCCCGGTCCACCAACCCCGGTTTGGGGGTGGTGCAGACCTCATCCAACAAACTCCGCAGCGCCAGGGTCCCAATTTTCTGCGCGTCCCGCTGCTGAAAATGATCGGAAAGGATGCGCTGGGTTACTTGCTGAAGCTCCTGTACGGAATGAACTCTCCGGGAGGCACACCCCCGGCCAGGGGCGCCGCAGACGATGCAGCCTCGTTCCTGTCTGCCCACGGTCTGGCGCCGCAGCTGCTCGCCCCGAGGGCTCAGCACATCCATATCAAACAAGCGGCCCAGCTGGCAGGAATCTTCCACTTTGGCGCACAGGCTTTTGATTCGCTCCGAATTGCCCTGCACCACATAGAAGGCTTCGCACCCGGTCACTTCCTGGCGGATTTGCTGGTGCACCACAGGCATTTTTTCCCGTTTCAGCGCTTCTTTCAGCATGCAGCAGCCTTCCTGAAAGCCCCGGCGAATCAGGGGCGTGTCTTTTTCCGGGCCGGCAATGTTCATGGTGAAGCTGATCAGCGGCAGATTGTATTGCCGCAGCAGCGCTTGCTGCTCCCCAGCTCTGCGCTCCCGGGCAAAGAGCATCTGGGGCAAGGTAACCTCCACGAAACGCACCTCCTTAGTGGTGGATCAGATTGGTGGCTGCTTTCAGTGCGGCTACGGTTTTTTCCCCTTCCGCTCCGGCAAAATAGGCATAGGTACTTGGGGGCAGCATATCCCGCACCGCTTCCAATTGGCCATCGTGGATGGCTTGCCGGACGGTGCTGGCGCTGATAATCTGCCCGTTCGTACACAGCCGGGGGATGATGCAGCATTCCAGCCCCATTTGGGGCATTTGTTTTGCCATGACTTGATTATACAGGCTGGTGGTATGGCTGTTGGGTTCTTCCCCTACATACCGCCGCTGGATGCCCAGAGTTTTGGCGATTTTCTCAAACACCGCCAGATCCAGCGCCGCCTGGGTCTGGATCACCTCGTCCGCATCTTTGAGGAAATAGCTGGGGAAGGTGGCGCTGCTGATCATATACGCGTCGGAATCGTAGCACACCACATTGGGCAAATCTGCCACTCCCGCCTGTACCAGCTGTTTGCGGACGGCAAAGGGGATGGGCCCCGCCTCTTCACTGAGTACGAACAGGTGTACCACGTCATTTTCCGCCGCCGCCTGTTCCACCAAATGCCGGTGTCCCAGGGTGAAGGGGTTGGCATTCATCACGATTGCTCCAATCCGCTCCCCATCCCGGCGGATTTTGGCAAGATTTGCGCAATAACCGGCAAACCCATTGCGGCGGTTTTCCATAAAAACCAGCTTACCGTCCACCCGGGCGATCTCATAGAATCCCAAATCCGACATAAACTTCGATGCTTTGACTTTGGTGTAGAGGAACAGCCGGAAATTGCCCCGCATTGCCTGGTACTCCGTCAGATGGCTGACAATGCGGTTCATCAGTCCTTCCCCCTGGTGGCTGCCGGAAACCGCCAGACAGCGCAGGGTATTCTGAAAGCAGCTTCCCGTGGCAATCAGCTTGCCGTCATCGTCAAAGATGCCGCAGGTGTAGTCCAGATTGCCGTCCAGGCGAATGCCTTCCTGCTCCAGCAGGGCTTCTACCTGGGCCATGTCCCGGCTTTTGGAAGAGATGGATTCTACTACGTCGCTCATCAAGTGTTTCTCCTTTCCGCTTACGTTATGCCAGGTGCAGCACCCCGAACAGAATCAGTCCGGCGCCACAGCTCAGCAGCAGAATTTTGGGAATGCTGATTTTGTATTTCAGAAGCAGCACGCTGTCCACAATGCCGATGGCCAGACTGGGCAGCCGCAGTGTCCCGGCGGAAATATAATTGCTCATGCTCAAAGAAATCAAAACCCCTAGTACCATGCCGAAGCAGGCAGGCCGAACGCCTACCAGAATCCGCTGCATCAGGCGGCTGTCTTTGAATTTCTGGAAGCAGATGGCCGCCAGAGCGCACAAAGTCAGCGTGGGTGTCAGCACCCCCAGGTTGGCAGCTACTGCACCGAAAATGCCCGCTGCCTGCATTCCGGCAAAGGTGGCGCAGTTCAGTCCCAAGGGGCCGGGTGTCATTTCCGCAATGGCCACAATGTCCGTTACCTCGTTCACCGTCATCCAGCCATTGCTGATTACCTGATTGGAAATCTGGGGAATCATAGACAGGCCGCCGAAACTGCCGAACCCGATCAGCAGAAAGCTCCAGTACAATTTAAGCAGCACCATGCTTCTCTGCCTCCCTCCGCTCGTAAATACCGCTGATTACCAAACCGGATACCACTCCCAGAACCACCAACAATACCGGGTTCACAGAAGTAAACAGATAGATTCCCAGGCAGGCAACTACCACCAGCAGGCAAGGCGGATATTTCACACTGCCCTTTGCCAGTCCCAGGGCGGCGCACAGAATAATCGGCACCACCGCCGCCTGCATACCGGACATGGCTGCATGTACCCAGGGATTCTGCCGGAAGGCATTATAGGCAAAGCTAATGGCAATCAGCACTGCCATGGGCGGAAAACACATGCCGAAAACACAGGTCAAACCTCCCAGAATTCCCCCCACCCGGTAGCCGTAGAGCATTGCCACGTTGGCAATCATCGTCCCCGGCAGGCTCTTGGCAACACTGGTCAAATCCAGCAGTTCCTGGGAGGTAATCACCTTCTTCTTTTCCACGTACAGCTGCTGCATCTGGGCAATGATGCTCCACCCCCCGCCAAAGGTAAAGACCCCAAAGCGGAGAAATTCCAGCAAGAGCGTGCCATATTTGTTTTGTTTCTTCGTAAATATCACCTCAAAACCATAGAAAGCACCTGGATTATACCACAATTTTTAAAAAAGCACAATATAGAATGCGCCCCGGTTTCCCCAAACGGCATTCAGGGAAACCGGGGCAAAGAGAGGAAAGATCAGGCCCTTAGAAAGCACCTTGGGCAGTTGCTCCATCCGAAGGTCCCGTGGTTACGCCGGAGAGAAAGATTACTTCATCAGCGGGACAACACCGGTAACGGCAGCAGTCAGGATGAAGATCACAAAGATGCCAACGGCCCACTTTGCAGATTCTCTCTGCCACTCGCCCATATCCAGACCGGTCAGGTTCAGCAGCAGGTAGATGAAAGCGACCAGGGGGCTCAGCAGGTGGAATGCCTGGCCCAGCAGGGATGCGGTGCCGATTTCCAGAGCGGTAAAGCCGTAGGAATAACCAGCCTCAGCAAATACAGGCAGAACACCATAGTAGAATGCGTCGTTGGACAGCAGGAAGGTGCCGGGTGCGGAAACGATTGCCATGATAAGGCCCCAGAACCGGCCCAGCTGAGGCGGAATCAGGGAGATCAGGCTGGAAGCCAGGGCATCGGACATGCCGGAGTTGGTGAACAGGCCCATGAAGATACCGGCAGCGAAGACCAGGATAACCACCTGCAGGGCATCGCCGGCATTGTCGGAGATACGAGCCTTCTGCTCTTTGATGGTCCTGTAGTTGATCATCAGCGCCAGGCCGGTGCCAACCAGGAACAGGAACATGGAGGGGAAGGTACCCAGAACCAGCATCACCACAATGGCGATGGTCATAATAGCATTGATCCATACGTTCTTCGGACGCTTCAGAGCGGCATCCTCTTCGGACTCAGGAGCCATCAGGGCAGTCAGTTCGTCATTGGACAGATGCTGAATGCCAACTCTCTTGCGCTCTCTCATGCCCAGGAACACAGCCACACCCAGCATGTAGATGACGGACAGCACCATGCCGGGAATCAGAGCCCGCAGGATGGTCTGCTCGTCCACACCAGGCTGACCCTGCAGCACGGAGATAACACGAGCGGTGGGGCCACCCCAGGGCAGCAGGTTCATGATGGTGTTCATCAGAATCACCAGAACGCCCAGGTTCATCATCTTCAGATTCAGCTTCTTGTAGATGGGAATGAAGGCAGTGCAGCAGATCAGGGTAGTGGTGGTACCGTCGCCGTTCAGGGAAACGCAGGCAGCCACAATGGCGGTACCCAGCAGAACCTTCACCGGGTCGCCCTTAGCGAAGCGGATCATGGCACGGGTCACCGGATCAAACAGGCCGGCATTGAGCATGATGGCGAAGTACAAAATAGCGAACAACAGCATGATGCCGGTGTTGGCAGTCTGGCCTACGCCAGCTACGGTCCAGTCACCGATAATCTTGATTTGATCCCACAGCGTTACGCTGGCGGCATCCACGCCGTTGGCAGCAGCTACCAGATCGGTATACTGTCCCAGGAAGGCGCCCAGCAGGGTAAATGCCAGCGGAACCAGCAGCAACGCAGTGAAGGGCTGCATTTTCTTGGTCATGACCAGTGCCAGGAACACAATGATCATTGCCCAGGCGATAATCGTCATTGTCATAGGTTTGTAGTTCCCCCTTGTGAATTTGTGTATCGGCAACTTGTACAAACAGCTCCGGCATTTCTGTTCTTCCAAGTTAACTCTCTTCTTGTTGTTGCTTCCGGAACAGGAAGAAGCAAGCAGTTGGCTTAAAGTGACAAAATTGAATACTTATTATAAAGTTAGGAATGCACCAACCGCTTTTTCTTCCCCGGCAAGCAGCCGGTATTTTCCACCGGGAATTTCCCGGTAAGAAATTATGTTACAGCTCCAAAGGCTTGACTTTGCGGACTACATCCAGAATGGTACCATCCCGGGCTTCCAGCACCGCAACCACCTGGTCTTCCCACTGAAGGTCGTCGGGACGTCCCACCAGGGAGTAGGCCTTATCCTTCAGGCTCTCAATGCTGACATGGGGAATTCCTGCTTTGTCCAGGCATTCCACCAGGTCGGGCCGCAGAGGATTGACGGCAATGCCGTAGTCGGTAACCAGCACATCCACGCAGTCGCCGGGAGTGGTAACGGTGACAACCTTCTCGCAGACCGTTGCCATCCGACCGCGGATCAGGGGTGTAACGATGATGCACACCTTGCTGCCTGCGGCGGTATCGGGGTGGCCGCCGGGAGCGCCCCGGAGAACACCGTCGGAGCCGGTCAGAACGTTGACGTTGAAGTCCGTGTCAATTTCCAGTGCGGCCAGCACAACAAAGTCCAGTTTGTTGACAAAAGCGCCCTTGTTGGCGGGGTTTGCGTACTGAGAAGCGGACATTTCAAAGTGACCGGGCGTCTGGTTGATGGAGTTGACCGCATCCAGGTCAAAGTCCTGCACGTCTACTGCGGCACGAACCTTGCCCTTTTTCAGCAGCTCCACCATGGGCTTGCAGATGCCGCCTACAGCCAGTCCCATCTGGATATTCCGCTCATCCATATACTTTTCCAGGAACAGGTTGGCAGCCAGAGAAGGACCACCCACACCGGTCTGGAATACGAATCCGTCCTTGAAATACGGGGTAGAGGCAATCACCTTTGCCACATTTTCCGCCATCATCAGATCCCGTGGGTTCTGGCTGATCCGGGCAGCGGCAGAAGCAATCTTCTTGGGGTTGCCGATGGAATCCACCACAACCACTGCATCCACGTCGATGGCCTCCACGGAAGCGGGGAAATTGGGGAAATCCACCAGGCAGTCCGTCACAACCACCACGTAGTCAGCAAACCGGGAGTCGGTAATGGCATAACCCAGGCTGCCGCAGTTGGACTTGCCGCCGATACCCCGGCAGTTGCCCACGCAGTCAGAAGTGGGAGCCGCCACAAAAGCGATGTCAATGTGGACTTCTCCGGCCTCAATCGCCCGGGGACGACCGCCATGGCTGCGGATAATGGCAGGGGTTTTCAGCTTACCGGCGGAAACCACTTCACCCATCCGGCCGCGAATGCCGGAGGTCTGGATGCCGATTACTTTTCCCTGCTCGATGTAATCGGCAATGGGGTCATTGGCATCACCCAGAGAAGTGGCAGCAATGGTCAGATCTTTCAGGCCCATTTCCTCAATGGCGGCTTTCATTACCATGTTGGCCACGAAGTCGCCGTTACGCAGGGCATGGTGGAAAGAGAAGGTCATACCATCTCTGGCACCACACAGCTTCAGCGCATCCACCAGGGAGGCAACCACTTTGGTTTCCTGGGGGGTTTCATAGCGGCGGGTACGGGGTCCAACTTTCTGGATGTACTTGCCATCCATATACTGTTTTCCCTGGTAAACTTCCTTGCCGTCAACCAGCAGGAAATCCGGGATTTCACGTCCTACTGCATTTTTCATACCAGATCCCCCTCATACATACCGCAGGCTTTTGCCAGCTTCAGTGTCCGCTTTGCGCCGGGAACGAAGGCGATGTCCAGCATCTTGCCATCCACGGTGAAAACACCAATACCCAGTTTGGCCTGCTCTTCAATGGCCCGCACGATTTTCTCTGCCTGCCGAACTTCCTTTTCGGTGGGCGTAAACACCTGGTGTACCAGGCGAATCTGCTTGGGGTTAATCAGGCTCTTGCCGTCAAAGCCCATAGCCTTGTTCTGGCGGACTTCGGCTTCAAATCCGGCATCGTCATCCAGATCGGTAAACACCGTGTCAAAGCACTGAATGCCGGCAGCTCTTGCAGCCAGCAGCATCTGTCCCCGGGCAGCCAGCATATCCACGCCGTCGGGCTGGAAGGTGGTCTGCATGCACTTGCGGAAGTCACCGCCGGAAATGGCCACGCCAAACATCCGATCAGAAGCAGAACAGATTTCGTAAGCGTTGAGAATGCCCTTGGGGCTTTCCAGGGCTGCCATCAGCAGGGTCCGGCCCACTTCCACGCCGAATTCCTTTTCCGCTGCTTCCACGGCAGCTTCTACGGTGCGGACATCCTGGGCGCTTTCACACTTGGCAATGCGGATGCCATCGGCACCGCCTGCCACGCAGACCCGGATATCTTCCTGCCAGTGGGGGGTGTCCAGACCGTTGATCCGGACGATTACCTCGGTACTGCCATAGTCAATGGTGGTCAAGGCATGGTACAGGCTGAATCGGGCGGCGTCCTTCTGGTTTTCTGCCACCGCGTCCTCCAGGTCCAGCATAATGGAGTCACAGCCGTAAATATAGGCGTCTTTGATCAGGCCCGGCTTCTGGGCGTTCATGAACATCATGGTCCGGCGCAGGCGGAACCGTTCGGGCTTGGGTCTTTTGATCATCTGACAATACCTCCCCAGGGGATATTTTCCGCAGATGCGTCGCAGCTGCGGAACACGGCACACTCAACCCGGGCTTTCAGAGTGCAGTCCAGTGCTCCCTTGTCCACCACGGTCACAGCCGCATTCTCCACTCCCAGCCGCTGCAGGGTTTCCAGCACCGTGGCCTTGATCTGGCGGCCGTACTGGTTCATCACACTGCTGCTCAATTCCAAGGAAATGCCGTTGCCGGGTTCCACTGTTACCAGGCAGTCGCTGGATTCCAGAGTTCCGGCTGATGCAGTTTTACAAATTTCCATTTGGTTCTCCTCCATTCCAATTTTTTCACGTCGTTTGACGACAGTTTACTATGTTCCCCTCACAAACGCAAATATATATTCTTGAATCTTTACCATAACGTAGGGCCTATATATCGACATAATTCTTGACTTTCATAAGGGCAATGTTATAATGCAGATAGAGTACCCATAATATCTTTTGTGCAACATCTCTAATCAGGAAGGGAAATTTTATGAACCTGAAGCAAGCCCAGTACGTCAAAACCATTGCCGAATGCGGCAGCATCACCGCCGCTGCCAAGAAGCTGTTTGTCAGTCAGCCCTCCCTGAGCCAGATGCTGCGGCAGCTGGAGCAAGAAATCGGGCTGCCTATTTTTGACCGCAGCACCTCCCCTCTTCGTCTGACATATGCCGGTGAAAAATACCTGTATGCCGCCGAGCGCATTCTGGCTGCCAACAGCGAACTGGAAAGTCAGCTGCGGGAAATCAAGCAGCAGCACGCCGGACGGCTCCGGCTGGGCATCAGCGTCACCCGTGCCATGCAGGTGATGCCCCTGGTTCTTCCCCTGTTTGTCAACCAATATCCCAACGTCACCCTGGAGCTCACGGAAAGCGGTTCGGCCACCTTGGAGGAACTTTTGCAGGCAGGCAGCATTGACCTGGCTTTGGCAGCCCTGGAATCCACCAGCACCAACCTTGCCTATGAGTTGATTGAGAAGGAATCCATCGGCATACTGGCAGGACGGGACTCCAACACCGCCAAACGGTTCCGCTCCGGCACCCATCTTTCCCTGGATCGGGTGGAAGGTGACAGTTTCGTGTACCTGACCAAGGGCCATTCTTCCCGGGTGATCCAGGACAAGCTGTTCCGCCGCTATGGTTTCTCCCCCAATGTCCTGCTGGAGACAGATTCCCTGGAGGTAGGCCGTCGGGTAGCCATCGAATCCGGTGCCTGTATGATTCTGTCCGATATCTATGTGGATGAGTACGTCCACCAGCGCAAGGCAGAGTTTTTCCCCCTGCGGGATTTTGAAAACAACCGGCATTTCTACGCCTGCTACCGCAAGGATGAGTTTGTCCCCCGCTATGTCCGGGACTTCATCCAGATCAGCACAAAGGTGCTGATGCAGCAGCATGGTTAACGTATTCCCTGTAGCCACACGCCCCAAGCGTATTGTTTTAATCATCCCATTTTTTGTGGGAAACACAGCGTCAGCGGTGCCGTTCCTGTATTGGTTTTATAAAAAAGCAGCAACCCCTGTATAGGTTTGTTTTCCTATACAGGGGTTGTTTTATTTGTTGCCCATTCTAACTGGACTTGTTCAATTATTCAGCGGGGATATTTTGAAGTTACACCAACCGGGAACCGGCAGGGATGTTGTCGCTGAGCATTACCAGATTCAGCTTGTCCCCCCGCTCGGCGGACAGCAGCATGCCGCAGCTCATCTGGCCCATCATCTTCCGGGGGGCCAAGTTGGTCACCGCCACCAGGGTTTTGCCCACCAGCTCTTCCGGCTGGTAGTACTTGGCAATTCCGGACAGAATCTGCCGGGGCTCCTTGGTGCCGTCGTCCAGGGTAAACTTCAGCAGCTTGTCGGACTTCTTTACCTTCTCACAGTCAAGAACCTTCACCACCGTCATTTCCACCTTCTCAAACTGATCGAAGGTAATCTCCGGCAGCGGTTCGGGCAGGGGATCTTCCTGAGGTTCGGCGGAAGCCTTTTGCAGCTCTTCCAGAGCCGCCAGTTCCTTTTCCAGATCAATTCTGGGGAACAGGGGATTTCCGGCTACCGTTGCCACATCCGCAGGCAGGGTGCCGAAAGCCTTCAGGCTGTCCCAGTCCATAGCGGCGCCGCCCAGACGCTTGCCGATTTCGGCAGCAGTGTCGGGCATGAAGGGGCTGAGCAGGCCGCCGCAGATGCGGACAGTCTCCAGCAGGTTGTACAGAACTCTTGCCAGCCGGGGCTTGTTCTCCTCGCTCTTGGCCAGCACCCAGGGAGCGTTCTCGTCAATATACTTGTTGGCCCGGGAAATCACCTTGAACACCTCTGCCAGGGCGTTCTGGAAAGCGTACTTTTCCATCTGGGTTTCGTATGCATCCCGCAGACCGGAAACCATGGCAATCAGCTCGGCGTCCTTTTCCTCGTCTGCCAGCTGCTCGGCAGGCAGGTGCTCGCCAAAGTACTTCTGGGCCATGGCCACGGTACGGGACACCAGGTTGCCCAGGTCGTTGGCCAGATCCACGTTGATGGTGTTGATCAGCAGCTCATTGGAGAAGTTGCCGTCGGAGCCGAAGGGGAAGGACCGCAGCAGGAAGAACCGCAGAGCGTCCACGCCGAACCGCTCGGACAGCACATAGGGGTCCACCACGTTGCCCTTGGACTTGCTCATCTTGCCGCCGTCCAACAGCAGCCAGCCGTGGCCGTAGACCTTCTTGGGCAGGGGCAGATTCAGGCTCATCAGCATTGCGGGCCAGATGATGGAGTGGAAGCGGACAATCTCCTTGCCGATGAAATGCACGTCGGCGGGCCAGAACTTGTCCAGGTCGTTGTACTTATCGTTCTCAAAGCCCAGGGCGGTCATGTAGTTGAACAGAGCGTCAATCCAGACGTAGACCACATGGCCCGGGTCAAAGTCCACCGGCACGCCCCAGGTGAAGCTGGTACGGGAGACGCACAGATCCTCCAGACCGGGCTTGATGAAGTTGTTCACCATTTCGCTGACCCGGCTCCGGGGCTCCAGGAAGTCGGTATTTTCCAGCAGATCCTGCACCCGGTCGGCATACTTGCTCAGCCGGAAGAAGTAGGCTTCTTCCTCAGCATCCTGCACTTCTCTGCCGCAGTCGGGGCACTTGCCGTCCACCAGCTGGCTTTCCGTCCAGAAGGACTCACAGGGCTTGCAATACTTACCGGTGTACTTGCCCTTGTAGATGTCCCCGTTTTCGTACATCTTCTTGAAAATCTTCTGGATGGCAGCCACATGGTAATCGTCGGTGGTGCGGATGAACCGGTCATAGGAAATGTTCATCAGCTTCCACAGATCCAGCACGCCCTTTTCGCCGGTGACAATGTTGTCCACGAACTGCTGGGGGGTCACGCCGGCTTCCTTGGCCTTGTCCTCAATCTTCTGGCCATGCTCGTCGGTGCCGGTAAGGAACATCACATCGTAACCCTGCAGCCGCTTGAACCGAGCCATAGTATCCGTAGCTACGGTGCAGTAGGCGTGACCGATATGGAGTTTGGCAGAGGGGTAGTAGATGGGAGTGGTAATGTAATATTTACCCTTGCATTTTTCGCACATAAAAATCCTCCTAACATATGAAAAATCGCCCCGGGATAACCCAAGGGCGACAAAAATTGACGCGGTACCACCTTGTTTCGCGGAAAAGCCTTTCCGCCTCACAAATACGCTGTAACGGGCGTCCCCGGGAGCGGCTACCTATCGACGCTCCGGCTCCGAGACCATGTTCCGCTTCCGCAGCCGTACCCCCTCTCACCTGCCGGGGCTCTCTGAACGGGGCGCAAAGCCTACTCTTCTCTTCACAGCCTTCTACCTATTTTGGTTATTATATCCCGAAATGGGGCATTTTGTCAACACCCATTATCCTTCTTCTTTCCGGGTCAGCCACAGCGCCACCGCAATGGCACTGACGCCTCCTGCCAGCTTGCCCGCAATCATGGCCCCCATGATTTCCGGCGCAAACCCGGCGGCAAAACCCAGATGATCGCCGAATACAAAGGCTGCCGACACGGCGAAGGCAATGTTGACCACCTTGCCTCGGTAGTTCATTTCCTTCACTAGGCCGAAGGTGGCAATGGAATTGGCAAGGCTGGCAATCAGTCCCGCCGCGGCGGCATCATTGATGCCCAGGGTTTTCCCCACCGCCATCAGCGGCTTTCGCAGCAGTTTGGTGATGACGAACACCAGGGGGAAGGCTCCCGCCAGCACAATGGCAATGGTTCCCACGGTGGCAAAGCCTTCCGAAATCGGGGCCATCCCGGGAATCAGGGCAAATCCGGTCAGCGCCTCCACAATGGCAGCCGCCAGACCGATGGTCACCAGGGCCACAACCCCTTTGCCGAATACCGCAAAGCCCCGGACCATGGCGCTTTCCGCCTTCCAAAGTCCCAAGGCAATCAGCGCCGCCAGAATCACAATGGGCAGCAGATTTCGCAGCACCATCATAATGGGATACCCTGCCACCAAACCACCCACCAGGATGCCCACTGGGATGGTCACAATGCCGCACAGGATTCCCTTGGCCATCACCGGGCGGTCGGATTCTTCCAGAATTCCCATGGCAACGGGAATGGTAAACACAATGGTCGCCCCCAGCATGGAGCCGGTAATCACGCCCCCCAGCAATGCCGCCTGGGGATTGTCCGTCATCTGCTGGGCCAGAGCGCCGCCGCCCATGTCACAGGCCAGCAAGGACCCGGCGAACATAGCAGGGTCTGCCCCCAGAAGCCGGAACACCGGTACCACCACCGGCCGCAGAATCGCCGCCAGTACCGGCGCCAGGGACACAATTCCCACCATGGCCAGGGCCAGGGAGCCCATGGCCAGAATGCCGTTTTCAAACTCCTGCCCCAGTCCAAATCGATTGCCCAGAATCCGGTCAATGGCACCCAGCACCGCAAAAGCCGCCATTACCGCAATGAGTATTTCGTGAAAGGACATATCCTTTCCCTCCTCCGGATTCTATTTTTCGTCCACAATGGCCACCACTGCCGCATCCACCGGAGCGTCCATACAGTACTTCGATGCTACCGTGCCGGTAGCCAGCAGCACCCGGTCGCCGGTTCCGGCTCCCACCTGGTCTGCCGCTACAATGGTCTGCCCGTCGGCTTCCACCACCAGGAAAGTCTGCCCTTGCAGACATGCCGCTTTCCGGGTGGCCCAGATGGCGCCGATCACATTTCCTACCTTCATTTTGTTCCCTCCATAATTTCCCTGGCCAGGGGGGTCAATACCGCCCCGGGGCTGGGCTGCTGCCCGGTAGAGCGCAAAATCCGGGCTTCTTCCGCCGTAATCAGTTTTTTCCGACCGCCGTCGGTAAACAGAACGCCCCAGTTTTTCAGCTCCCGCTGGGCAGCAGTGAGACTTCCGGACAGTGCCCGGTTTTTGGGAGCCTCCGGCAGTCCGGGAGTGTACAGGTACACCGGCTTTCCCTCCGCCAGGGCCTGCAATACCCGTTCTTCCTGAAACCGCAACAGCTGGGAAAGGCTCAGCGAGCCGATCACCACCGCATCATAGGGTTCTTCCGTTACATATTGATAGCCCAGCTGCGCCATGGGCTCCTTGCCCATCAGCAGCGCCCGGGTCATGGAACAATCCTCCCCAGATCGCCCTTGCGGAAGCCACAGGCGTTGGCTTCGTCATAGTCCAGATGGGCAAAACTGGCAAACTCCGGGCTGACCCGCACCGCCACGTCGGAGAACATCAAAGGCCGGTCGGTAAGGACTTGCAGCTTCACAACCTGCTTGTCCCGCACCCCGAACCGGGCAGCATCCTCCGGGGTCAGGTGGATGTGCCGCTTGGCGGCAACCACCCCCTGGGTCAGTTCCACCCGTCCCCGGGGACCAACCAGAACCGCTCCCGGACTGCCCGCCACATCCCCGGACAGCCGCACCGGCGGATCAATGCCCAGTGTCCGTCCATCGGTCAGGGAAATCTCCACCTGGGCCTCTTTCCGTTCCGGCCCCAAAACCGCCACATTTTCAAATTTTCCCTTGGGGCCAATCACTGTGACCCGTTCCTCCGCCAAATACTGGCCCGGCTGGGAAAGGGGCCGTTTGGGAGTCAGGGGGTGTCCAAATAGGGCCAGGGCCTGTTCTTTTGTCACATGCACATGCCGTCCGGAAGCTTCCAGCTCCACAAACAGCCGCTTTACCACGCTTTGCACCAGCGCGTCCAATTCCTGCATGGGTACCCAACCTCCTTATCCCAGCCGCTGCAGAATTTTCTCCGTCAGCAGCTGCACCAACTCGTCATTCACCGTCAGCGACTTCTGGGCGGGCTGCTCCCCCGTGTCCCAGGCCACCCGGCGAATGTTAATCAGATCCATGGGAGAAATGTTATTGGAGGAGCTGCTGCCGCCCACAGCCCCGCAGCCCAGGGTCAGCGCCGGGAACAGTCCCGTAGTAGCGCCGATGCCCCCCAGTGCCGCCGGTGTATTCACCAGGAACCGGGACACGGGGATTTTCGCTGCGAAGCGCCGGATTACCCCTTCGTCGGTGGCGTGCATGGCAAAGGTGTGCCCGCTTCCTTCGTGGGTCAGAATTTTGACGCACATATTCAGCACTGCTTCCTCGTTCTCCATCACATAAAACGCCAGCACCGGGCAGAGCTTTTCCATGGAGTAAGGCTGGGCAGGGCCGGCCTCTTCCTCCCGGGCTACCAGAATCTTCGTCCCCTGAGGTACGGAGAATCCTGCCAGTTTGGCAAGGTATTCCGCCGGTTTTCCCACAATCTCCGGATTCAGTGCACCGGAGGGCCGGAACAGCAGCTTTGCCAGCTTCCCCGCCTGCTCCGCATCCATAAAATAGAATCCCTGGCGCTGGGCTTCCGCTTTTACCTGAGTTTCCAGGGCTTTTTCCACAATGATGCTCTGCTCCGAAGCGCAGACCGTACCGTTATCGAAGGTTTTCGACCGGGTGATGCAGGACAGGGCCTGGGAAATGTCCGCACTGTGGTGGATATACGCCGGGCCGTTGCCCGCTCCCACGCCGATGGCAGGCTTTCCGGAGGAGTAGGCCGCCTTCACCATTCCCGGCCCGCCGGTGGCGAGAATCAGCCGCACCGGCTCCGCTTTCATCAGTTCCTGGCATCCGTCCAGAGAAGGAATGCTCAGGCAGGCCACGCTGCCTTTGGGTGCTCCGGCCCTTTCCGCTGCCGAAGCCACAATCTCCGCCGCCCTCCGGGTACAGGCCAGAGCCTTGGGATGGGGGGAAAAGACAATGCTGTTTCCCGCTTTCAGGGCGATGATGGCCTTGTAGCAGACGGTGGAGGTTGGGTTGGTGCTGGGCACAATGGCGGCAATCACCCCCACCGGCACACCGATTTCCCAGAGCTTATCCTGCTGGTTTTCCTTCAGCAACCCCACAGTTTTCATCCCCCGAATGGCTGTTGCCAGGGTTTCGGAAGCGAAGCGGTTTTTGGTAATTTTGTCCTCCACATTGCCAAAGCCCGTTTCCTTTACCGCCATTTCCGCAAGGGCCGCCGCTTCCCCGGCAAAGGCCTTGGCTACCGCTTCTACGATGGCGTCCAGGGCTTCCTGGGGCATTGCGGCCAGCTCCTGCTGGGCAATCTGGGCCTGGCGGGCAGCACTGCGGGCTTCCTGCCGGGCAGCCAAATCCTTGTCAAATTCCATATTTTTCTCCCCTTCCCTAGAACAGCAGACTGGAACCGTCTCCGGCCTTTTTCGTCAGCTTTCCGTTTTCCACGAAACCCATGGTTTCCAGCCAGCGCTGGAATTCCGGGATGGCGGTTTTCCCCGTCAGCTCCCGCAGGGCCGCCGTTTCCCGGAAGCCGGTGGTCTGGTAGTTGAGCATGATATCGTCTCCATGGGGAATGCCCATGAAGTAATTGCACCCCGCCAGGGTCAGCAGACTTGCCAGATTCTCAATATCGTTCTGGTCGGCCTTCATGTGGTTGGTGTAGCAGCAGTCGCAGCCCATGGAAATGCCGGTAAGCTTGCCCATAAAGTGGTCTTCCAGTCCCGCCCGGGTGACCTGCCGGGCATCGTACAGGTATTCCGGCCCGATAAAGCCCACCACGGTATTCACCAGGAAGGGCTGGAACCGCTTGGCAAAGCCGTAGCACCGGGCCTCCATGGTCACCTGGTCGGTGTTGTGGTGGGCGTTGGAGCTAAGCTCGGAGCCCTGCCCGGTTTCAAAGTACATCACATTCGGCCCTTCGGCGGTGCCTTCTTTCAGCAGCAGCTGTCGGGCTTCCTCCAATGTTGCCGCCGAGAAGCCAAAGGCTTCGTTGCCCTTCTGGCTGCCGGCAATGGACTGGAAAATCAGGTCACAGGGCGCTCCCGCCCGGACAGCCTTCATCTGGGCCGTCACATGGGCCAGAACACAGATCTGAGTGGGAATCTGCCAATGTTCCTTGATCTCCTGGAACCGGCGCAATACCTTGCCCACCTGCTCCGGGCTGTCCGTCACCGGGTTCAGGCCAATCACCGCATCACCGGCACCGAAGCTCAGCCCTTCCAGAGTAGAGGCCGTGATGCCCTCGGGGTCATCGGTGGTGTGGTTGGGCTGAAGCCGGCAGCTCAAGGTGCCAGGCAGGCCGATGGTGGTATTGCAGTGGGCGGTGACGGTGATTTTCTGGGCAGCGTAAATCAGATCCAGGTTGCCCATGATCTTGCACACCGCCGCCACCATTTCCGCCGTCAGTCCCCGGCTGAGTTTGCGGATATCCGCGCCGGTTGTGGACTCGCTGAGAATCCACTCCCGCAGGTCGGACACCGTCCAACCCCGGATTTTGTTGTAGACGGTTTCGTTCACGTCATCCTGAATGATCCGGGTTACCTCGTCCTCTTCATAAGGTACCGCTGGGCTTTCCCGGAGGTCACCCAGGGTCAGTGCCGACAGTACCACCTTGGCAGCCACCCGCTCCTGGGCGCTTTCCGCCGCCAATCCCGCCAGCTTGTCTCCGGTTTTCTCCTCATTGGCCTTAGCCAGTACCTCTTTGATATCCCGGAATGTGTAAGTTTTCCCCAACAGGGTGGTTTTCAGCTTCATAGTGTTCATCCTTTTGTCCATGGGGCGTCCGGGCATTCCGGACACGGTCAGACCGTGCCCGGATGTTCCGCTTTTTTACGCACCATCAAAATATAGAGCATACTGCTCATCCGATTCAGCGCCCGGAGAAGATCCACCCGTGTGGGGTTGCCCTCCCGGTCGGAAAAGGCCGTCACCGCCGAGAGTTCTGCTTCCCGGGCAGCGCACCGGGCCCGGTTCAGCCGGGCAATCACCGGCCCATCCCCAGCCTCCGGCATAAAGTGGGGCTGACCGTAGTACTCCTGGGGAAAGTGACTGCGTCTGCGCTGCTCCTGCTCCGTAAGGCCGCACAGGGTATCCCACTGCAGCTTCTCTTCTAGCACGTCACAGCGAATAATCTGCCGGGCCAGTGCCAGGATCTCCCCCACCGGATTTTCCAAGTCTTTGTCCGCCTGCTGGCACAGAATCAGCTCTGCCTCCAGGGTGTCCATCTTTCCCCGGAAGAGAATCCGACTGTGGTTTTTTGGCACCAATACCTGGGCGTTGAGATGGGTCATATGCTCCGGCTTTTCTTCCAGAAATCCCCCGCTCAGCAGCCGGTAGCGTTCGACCTTGGCCTGCTCCGCCGGTAAAATGGCGATCCGCTCCCGGCTTAAATAGTCCCTTGCCCCGCTGGTGAGCTGGTCCCCTTTGCCCAGGTAGTAGACCCGTTTTCCGTCCCGGTTGCGAATATTGGCCCGGACGGCCTGCTCATCCAGCAGCATTACTTACTGGCGGGAGGGTTGGTGCGGCCCT
This sequence comes from uncultured Oscillospiraceae bacterium, assembly GCA_944382965.1. Lineage (GTDB taxonomy): Bacteria > Bacillota > Clostridia > Oscillospirales > Oscillospiraceae > Faecousia. Next base: position 61,038 of record CALWOA010000003.1, read on the forward strand.
TGGGCAAAATGGCGTCCACTTCCATGTGGGGCCGGGCAATGACGTGGACGGAGATCAGCTCGCCCACCTTCTCTGCCGCAGCTGCGCCGGCATCGGTGGCAGCTTTTACCGCGCCCACATCACCGCGGACCATCACGGTCACCAGACCGCCGCCTACCTGCTCTTTGCCCACCAGCTGCACGTTGGCGGATTTGACCATGGCATCCGCTGCTTCAATAGCGCCGATCAGGCCTTTGGTTTCGATCATACCCAGAGAATTCGTATCCATATTGTTCCATCCTTTTCAAAATAGTGGTATCATCCCGATTATCCCCGGGTGGGAGCCGCCGCCACTTCTGCCACCGCTGCAGCAAAGGCAGCGCAGGCTGCATCGCAAGCACTTTGGGTGCCTGAGAGCAATCCGCCGCCGAAGTTGGTTTCACTGGGCGGGCCGTAGAATTTGCACAGCCGCACATCCGCCGCCTTCAGCGCCGCATCCAGGGCATACATCCCTTCCAAGGGCGGGGCAATGAGATAGGCCAGCGCCGATCCCACCGGTACCCCTGCTTCCCGGGACAGGAAAGAACCGGCACTGCTTACAGTGTGCGCAAGATAAGGAACCTTATTCGTTTCTTCAAATCCCAGCCGCTCCAGTGACCGGACAGCAGCCTCCATGCCGCTTCTGACTGCCCCGGGGGTCTGCCCCGCCAGGATGCCGATGACCTCCCCGGCGTTGGGGGTAGAGGCATTGGACGCTCCTGCATAGAAGCTGCGACCGTAAGCTACCTCCACCTCCGCTGCCTTGGTCGCCTCGTCCAGGGCAATATAGGTAGCGTCGTCACAGTCAGTAGTCAGCAGCGCCAGAGCAGGATATCCTTTCGGCGCACCCAGGGCTTTGCACAGAGCGGGACTGGCATTGGCCAGATACCGCACCGCCAGAACCTTCACGGGAATCATACGGCTCCCTCCAGATGCAGTCCCACGCCGGAAACCTTCTTCTGCAGAATGGTCTCAATCAGCCCGGCAATGTGAGCGCCGGCCTCCACCGCTGGGGTGCCTTGGGCGTGGATATTGGAAACCACCGTCCGAGCGGATTCGGAAACCCCGGTGTGGGGCTGATAGGTGATATAGGCGGACATGCTTTTATCCGTCACCAGACCGGGCCGCTCTCCCACCAGCATGCACACCAATTCGCAGCCGGTCACGTCTCCGATGGCGTCTCCGGCACCCACCCGGCAGTAGCGGACAAAAATGGGCGTTCCCGGGTCAATGCCCCGGATTTGCAGTCCCTCCCGAATGGCCTGGAGGCAATCCATGGCATTGGCGGTAATGGCGGCAGAACTGAGCCCGTCCCCCACCACAATCTGCACCTTGGGCTTGCCTGGGATGGCGGCACGGATTTTCTGCTGGTTTTCCGCGTCAAAGCACCGGCCATGATCCGGACGGGTCAGGTATTCGTCCTTGTCCTTGCACCGGGTCTGCACCTCCACCATGCCGTTCTGGGAAGCAAAATCCGGACTGACCTGGGAAAATACCGCATCCTGAGCCGCTGCATGGTCCGCCCGGAAGCGGAGCATGGTCAGGGTTTTGTACCGGGGGCCTGCCCGACCGCTGCCCAGCCGGGCGGGGGTTCGCTCCTTCATGCTCCGGAATTTCTCCCCGTTTTCCGGATTTTCCGTCAGGTACAGCTTTCGTAAATCCAAAGCCGTTACATCCGGCACAAAGTCCCCGTCGCCATAGCCGGTTTCCTTTGCCTCCGGCTGGGGGGCGGTGGGATGGTACTCCCCGGCCTTGACCATGGGCGGCATGTCCATGGTTCCCAGAATCTGGGCAACCATGGCAGCCAATTCCTGTTTGTTCATACGCATCTCCTCATCCAATCCAATTTCTCCTACTGTTCCAGAACCAGGGTTTTCACCACCACCGGCAAGGCGCTGGCCACCGGAGCCCCGATGTCCAGATAGCTTCCGGCGCTGACCTTCACCCGGTCAATGCACAGAATCTGGGCCTGCGGGGGTGTCCGGACCGCCAGGGCCTGACCCAGAGCTTTGGCCATGTCCTGTTCCAGGCACAGCAGCACCGGCGCTTGGGTCTGCCCCAAAATCTCCTCCGCCAAGGCCGTGACTTCTCGGTAGGAAGGAGCAGCCTTGCCCTGCATGGCTAGAATCGCCGTGCCTTCCTGCTTGCGCAGTTCTCGGCCAATGTCCTGGGGATTCCGGATGTTCACCACCGGAACATTTTTCAGGGGAAATTGTACATTTTGGTAAAACACTGTACTGCCGGACAGCTGGGTGCTGTGGCAGCCCGCCCCGATCACCGTGGCCCGGATGGTTTCGCTGCCAAGGCGAAACTGCCCCTGGCACAGTCGGCTCCGGCGAATCGCCTGCCCCAATATCGGCCCCATGTCCCCGAATTGGGGCCAGGGGAAGTCGTTTCCGATGCAGTCTGCCACTCCGCCGGAGAAAGACAGTACCACCGATTCTTGGGGCGGGGCAAATCCGCCGGAAGCTTCCGCCGTGGTCAGTTTGTCCAGCAGCTGCGTCTTTTCCCGCAGTCCCGCCGCCATTTCCAGGGCCTGGGTCAGCATGTCCGCTACCGGTTCCAGGTCCTCCTGGGTGACCCTGTCCCCCACTTTCAGGTTACATAACCCGGAAAGCACCGGGGAAACGTAGGAAATAATCCCATCTTCCCCGAATTTGACCAGCCGTCCGCCCACATTCAGGCATCCGGTGTTCACAATCTGCCCTTTGCGAATCAAAGCAAGATTGCTGGTGCCGCCGCCAATGTCCATGTGCAGCACGGTTTTTCCTTCCTGCTCGGAATAAGCCGCGGCCCCCGCTCCTTTGGCTGCCAGTACGCTTTCCAGATCCGGCCCGGCGGTAGCTACCACAAACTCCCCGGCGAAATCCGACAAAGCATCCAACACCGCCCGGGCATTTTCCTTGCGGCTGGTTTCGCCGGTGATGATAATGGCCCCGGTGTCCACATCCTGCCGCTGAAGTCCCGCTTTTCGGTATTCTTCCTGGACAATTTCCCGGATTTTCTCCCCGTCCACATGGCTTTCATCCAGCAGCGGTGTGAAATAAACGGGACTTTTGTACCGGATTTCCCGCTGGGCAATTTCCAGCTCCGGCACGGCAAAGGCAGAAGCCCGGTTTTCCACCACCAGTTCCGACACAATCAGCTGGGTGGAAGTGGTTCCCACATCCAGGCCCACGCTGCACAGCCGCTCAGACACGCCCGGTCACCTCTTCCAGAATCCGCCGCACCACAAAATCCTCCACCACCATGGGGTTGCTGTCACAGCAAGGGTCATGCAGGGTCGCTTGGACAATCTGCCCCACGTTCTCCCACACGGTCCGGGGATCTACCCCCGCCTGGGCCAGGGTTTCCGGCAGGTTCAGTTCCCGCCGGAGCCGGACAATGCCGTTTTTCAGATTCCGCACCGCAATGGTGTCGGCGCTTCCTCCCATCCCGGCGGCTCTTGCCAGTTCGGCATACTTTTTCCCCGCCACATGAGCGTTGCAGCCAATCACCGAGGGAAGCAGTATGGCGTTCAGTCGCCCGTGGGGCACATGGAATAACCCGCCCAGAGAGTGGGCCATGGCATGGCACAGTCCCAGTCCTGCCTGGGTAAAGGCCATTCCCGCCATGGTGGCTGCCAGATGCACCTTCAGCCGGACTCCCTGATTTCCTGCATAGGAAGCGGGCAACGATGCGTAGGCGCTGCTGAATGCCTCCCGGGCGTACAGATCCGTTACCGCCCCGGCTCCCTTGGCAACGTAAGCTTCCAAAGCATGGGTCAGCACGTCAAATCCCGTCTCCGCAATCAGTCCCTTGGGCAGCTGCTGGAGCAAGTCGCTGTCCAAAATCGCCACATCCGGCCGCAGCCGGGGGTCAACCAGGGGGTGCTTAACCTTATTGTGGGTCAAAATAGCAAAATCCGTCACCTCCGACCCGGAGCCGGAGGTGGTGGGAATGGCCACAAAGGTATAGTCTCCCTTGGCAAAGTAGGCCATGGCCTTGCCACAGTCCATTGCACTACCCCCGCCCAAGGCCACCACCAGGTCCGGGTTAAAATCCCGGAGCCGTGCGGTTCCTTCTGCCGCCAGTTCCACCGTTGGGTCCGGCTGTACCTTGTCGAAATATTCCACTTTCGGACATTTTGCCTGGTCAGCAATGCGTTTTGCCGTACCGTTTTTCATAAAATAGGGGTCCGTCACCAGAAACAGCCGTTGCCCTCCCAGACTTGCCAGCATGGAAACCGCTCCGCTGCCGGAAATCAACCTAGTTTTGCAGGAGAATTCCTCCATAACTATCCACCGCCTTTTCAGAGGTAGTATTTCCATCAATACGGGAATTATGAGGAAAATTTCCATAAAAAAGCCCCCGACTTCCGAAGAAGTCGGGGGCAAAGAAAACAATATTAGTACTGAGTGGGCTTGATGTGCCAGATTTCCTCAGCGTACTGACGGATGGTCCGGTCAGAGGAGAACTTGGCGGCGGAGGCCACGTTCATCAGGCACTTGCGGCCGAAGGCCATCCGATCGGCATAATCCCGGTTGGCCTGGAGCTTGGCGTCCAGATAGGACTGGTAGTCCAGCAGCAGATAGTAGTGGTCAGCCTTGTGCCAGGCGGTACCATCCAGCAGAGCGTGGAACAGCTCCCGCTGACCGTCGTCGGTGGGCACAGTGCCGTCCACCAGAGTGTTGATGGCCCGGCGCAGATCGGCGTTGGTATCGTAGATGCCCCGGGCATAGTAGCTGTCCTTGGCCTGGTTGATCTGCTCTACGGTATGACCGAAGATATACTCGTTCTCGATGCCGGCCTCCTGAGCAATCTCCACGTTGGCGCCGTCCAGGGTTCCCAGGGTCACAGCGCCGTTGAGCATCAGCTTCATGTTGCCGGTGCCGGAGGCCTCTGTACCAGCAGGAGAAATCTGCTCGGAAATATCGGCGGCAGGGATGATATGCTCAGCATAGGAGCAGTTGTAGTTCTGAACAAAGACCACCTTCAGCTTATCCGCCACGGCAGGATCGTTGTTGATCATCCGGGCAACCCGGTTGATATAGCGGATAATGGCCTTGGCCCGGGCATAACCGGGGGCAGACTTGGCGCCGAAGAGGTAAACCGTGGGATGGAAGTCCGGCAGACGGCCTTCCTTCAGACGGAAGTAGATATCCACCACTGCCAGGATGTTCAGCAGCTGACGCTTATACTCGTGCAGACGCTTGACCTGGACGTCGAAAATGAAGTCCGGATTCAGCATCACGCCTTCGTGCTTGGCAACCACGGCGCACAGCTGCTGCTTCTTCTGCCGCTTGATGGCATTGAAGCGGGTAATGGTTTCGTCGTTGATGTGATCTTTCAGCTTAGAAATCAGCTCCAGATCCTTCAGGAAGTCGCCGCCCACCAGTTCCCGGATCATGGTGGTGAGTTCGGGGTTGCACAGACCAATCCAGCGGCGGGGGGTAATGCCGTTGGTCTTATTCTGGAACCGCTCGGGGAAGGCATGGTACCAATCCTTGAAGCAGTCGTCCTTCAGAATCTGGGAATGAATCTCTGCCACGCCGTTGACATAGGTGCCTACATACACGGACAGGTTTGCCATGTGGGCGGTATTGTCCCGGATGATGAACAGGTTGGGATGCTCCCACTTCAGCTTCTGGTCAATCTGGCAGATGATGTCCACAATTTCGGGCACCACAGAGCGCAGCAGATCCAGAGGCCACTTTTCCAGAGCCTCACCCATAACGGTGTGGTTGGTGTAGGAGAAGGTCTTCTGGGCAACGGAGAATGCCTCGTCAAAGCTCAGGCCCTCCAGCATCAGCAGCCGGATCAGTTCGGGGATGGACATGGCAGGGTGCGTATCATTCAGCTGTACGGCATAGTAGTCGCTGAACTTTCTCAGATCGCCTCCGTGGGCCAGCTTGAAGGTCCGCAGCATATCCTGCAGAGAAGCGGAGGACAGCACATACTGCTGCTTGATGCGCAGGCGCTTGCCTTCCCAGGTGGAGTCGTTGGGGTACAGGACACGGGTAATGTCCTCAGCCTTATTCTTGGCATCCAATGCCCGCAGGTAATCCTGGTCGTTAAAGGCGTTGAAGTCCAGCTCCTGCTCAGCTTCACACTGCCACAGACGCAGGGTGCCCACGTTGTTGGTGTCGTATCCGATAACCGGTACATCGTAGGGCACAGCCAGCACGGTATGCTCAGGGAACTTGATCTTCACGGTGTGGTTATACCGGCGGTAGGACCAGGGGTCACCATACTTGGTCCAGTCGTCAGCCTTCTCCACCTGGCTGCCGTTGCCGTCGAAGCTCTGCTTGAACAGGCCGAACTTATAGCGCAGACCGTAGCCAGACAGAGGAATGTTGGTGGAAGCAGCGGAATCCAGGAAGCAAGCTGCCAGACGGCCCAGACCGCCGTTGCCCAGAGCATCGTCCTCGATCTCTTCCAGCACAGCCAGATCCACACCCCGCTCGGCAAACAGGGTCTTCATCTCATCCAGGATGCCCAGATTGAACAGGTTGCTGTAAACCAGACGGCCGATCAGGTACTCAGCGGAAATATAGTAAGCCTTCCGGTTGGGCATACGGGTTTTCTTGGAACGGCTCCAGTTGTCGGAAATGGCCATCATCACAGCCTGACCCAAAGCCTCATGCAGTTCCTGGGGAGTCGCCTCCTTCAAGGACACGTCATAGGTATACTTCAGCTGTGCCTCCGTCCATTTCAGGATATTCACACAATTTATATTCATACTCGCTCTCCATTCTTAAAGCGGAACACCGCAATTGCTGTTAGATTCTGCAGCGCCGGAAATGCCGTGCCGGGCTGCAAATGGTCCTGAAACGTTTCCACAATTTTTCAAGACACTTCTACAGAGTAATACTTTTCCAGCTTTTTGTCAAGTAAAACCCTGTACAAAAGCCATAACATTTCCTATTTTTGGCAGAATGTTCAGATTCTGCCCAACTTTTTCGGCACATATACCCTGCCTTACAGAAGCGTGCTCCGCAGTTTTTTCGGTGTAGTGAAAAAGCCAGCCCCGCCGGACAGGCGAGGCTGGCAGAATCGATATGGACTTAGGCTTCCAGATTGATGCCGGTCTCCTTGGAGAAGACATGGCAGACATGACCGGGGAATGCGAACTTGACAGTGGAGCCGTTGGACAGGGCAGCCACTTCAGCGCCGGTCATATTCATGGTGGACACAACCATAACCACATCACGGCCCATGGAGGTGACGTGCAGGTGGACGGAGGAGCCCATCATTTCGGAAACGTCAACCTTGCCTTCGATGCCGGTGCCCAGCTCAATATGCTCAGGACGAACACCCAGAACCACATCCTGCTCAGCCACGTCATTCTTGGCCAGAGCAGCCTGCTTCTCCTCGCTCAGCTCAACAGTCAGGCAGTCCAGCTTCACAGCGTACTTGCCGTTGACCTTAACCAGCTTGGCGTTTTCGAACATGTTCATCTGGGGAGTGCCGATGAAGGTAGCAACGAACAGGTTGTAAGGATGGTTGAAGACCTCCTGAGGAGTGCCGATCTGCTGGATGAAGCCGTCCTTCATGATGACGATCCGGTCGCCCAGGGTCATAGCCTCAGTCTGGTCGTGGGTAACATAGATAAAGGTGGTGTTGATCCGTTCCCGCAGCTTGATGATCTCTGCACGCATCTGGTTACGCAGCTTGGCGTCCAGGTTGGACAGAGGTTCGTCCATCAGCATAACCTGAGGGGAACGAACGATAGCACGGCCGATGGCCACACGCTGACGCTGACCGCCGGACAGAGCCTTGGGCTTACGGCCCAGGTACTGGGTGATGTCCAGAATCTCCGCAGCCTGCTTGACAGCCTTGTCGATCTCATCCTTGGGGGTGTGACGCAGCTTCAGAGCGAAAGCCATGTTTTCATAGACGGTCATGTGGGGGTACAGAGCGTAGTTCTGGAAGACCATGGCGATGTCGCGGTCCTTAGGAGCCACGTCATTCACCAGACGGTCGCCGATGTACAGTTCGCCTTCGGAAATTTCTTCCAGGCCGGCGATCATACGCAGAGTGGTGGACTTACCGCAGCCGGAGGGGCCGACCAGGACGATGAATTCCTTGTCCGCGATCTCCAGGTTGAACTCCTGCACAGCCACGACACCCTTGTCCGTGATCTGCAGGTTGGTCTTCTTCTCGGGCTCGCCCTTCTTTTTCTTCTTCTTTGCGTCGTCGCCGCTGTAGGGGTAGATCTTCTTTACGTTCTTCAGGGTCAAACTTGCCATACTTTTTTGACTCAGAACACACCGAGCCTTTCGCGTGTGCTCTCGCATACCCGGAAAGCAAACTTCCGGGAGCATTACGACAGGTCTCCACACTGCCGCACCGTGAGTCAGACGGATGTTTCCTCCTTAAATTTAGCAGACTGGGCCTATTTCGTGGAGTAGACGCAATCCACCGGGATAGCAACATCATACCACATTTTTCAACCTCGGGCAATGGTGGGTAATCACAGTTTTAAGCGGTAATTTTTGGGCATTTTGACCGTTTCCCCCCGTCAAAAATTCCGTTTCCCTGGCTTTGTCTGTCAACGAAGAACATATCCGTCTTCGGACGCTTCCAGGGAAGTACTGTAGTAAGCCGCCATGGCATCTTCCAGATACACCGCATCTGCCACAGCGCCAGTTTCATAGCAGCTATGCATTGCCAGCTGGGCAAGACCGATATCCGCCGTGGGCACGCTGACCTGGCCCAAAGAAATCCGTCCCAGGGTGGAGCCGCCGGGAAGGTCGGCCCGGTTGTAGTAACTTTGTACCGGCACGCCTGCCTTGCGGCAGACCTTGCGGAAAATGGCCGCCGCCACACCGTCGGTGCAGTAGCTCAGGTTCGCGTTTTGCTTGAGCACCACGCCGCCGCCTAGTACAGGGGCATTGCTGGGATCGGCAAATTCCGGATGGTTGGGGTGAACGCCGTGAGCGTTGTCCGCAGAAATCATAAACGACTGCGCCAGCATCCGATTCAGGTCCAACTCCCGCTTCCGACAAATCCGCTCCAGTACCTGGTACAGCAGTGTAGAAGCAGCGCCCTGGACAGAGCCGGAGCCCACCTCTTCGCTGTCAAACACGCACAGCACCGGAATAGCTCGGCTGTCCTGGGCTTTCAGGAAACCCTGGGTGCAGCCCCAGGCGCACTCCAGGTCATCCAGCGCCGGAGCGGAAATATACTCATCTGCCGCGCCCCAGATGCTGGTTTTCTGCCGTACATACAGATACAGGTCATGGCCCAGGATTTCTCCCCCGGCCTGCTGGGAAAGCAGCTGTTCCAGCTTGCCGGCAGCCTCCTTGGTTCCCGCCAGGGGCAGCATGTCCACCGCCGGATTCCATTTATAGCCCTCATTGACCTGGCGGTTCATATGAATAGCCAGGTTTGGAATCAGCAGCAGGTCTTTGTCAATGTCCACCAGTTTGGTCTGAATCCCCTCCTCGGTTTCCACTGCCACCCGTCCGGCAATGGACAAAGGTCGATCCAGCCAGGTGTGCATCAGCATGCCGCCGTAGCGTTCCACCGCCACCCGGGTGCTGGCTCCGGCCAGTTCAAAGTGTTCCTTGACCTTGAAGGTAGGCCGGTCGCTGTGGCTGGCGCTCATGAGAAAGCCCGTAGGCTCCTGCTGCGGAATCCGGAAGGCAACCACCGCCGTGCCGCCTCGGGTCAGGTAGTATTTGCCCCCGGGCACCAAATCCCAGTCCGCTTCCTCGGCAAGCCGGGTATAGCCCTGCTGCTGCAGCTGCCGGCAAATGGCGTTCAGGGCATGATAAACGCTGTGGGCCTCATCCAGAAAGCCCTTCAGCGCCTCAATTCTCTCATCCATAACACAAATCCTCCTATGGAGCAAGTTCTCAGGGCTATTTTACACGCTGCGCAGCCTTGCGTCAACCGCCCCATTGGGCATCCGATTTTGTCGATTTTTGTCGAAAAGTTTTATTTTATATCCGTAGATGATTAAAAACGTCGATTTTTGACGAGCGATTATTTAGAAATTACCTTGCAAATCACCGCACTTCATGCTATGCTTTATTTGTCGCACACGGGTTTTTCCCGTGGCAAGGGGAGAATTTTACATGTTAGGAGAGGATCGTATGGAACACACAACAACCGTATTTATCGCGGACAGTGCGGAGGACTTTTGTTCCGGTCTTACAGCCGCACTGCAGCGTGCCGATGGGTTTCAGGTAGTGGGAACCGCCAACGACGGGGAATTGGCGATTCGCATGATTGAAGAGCAGAAACCGGATGTACTGGTACTGGATCTGATGCTTGCCAAGCAGGATGGCATCAGCGTACTCAAGAGCATCGCCGGCATGGACCGCAAACCCATCACACTGGCTACCTCCGCATTCGTCACGGGATATGTATCTTCGGCGGCAGCCAATCTGGGCGTTCGGTATCTGATGCTGAAACCTTGCGATATGACCGCTCTGGTAGAACGGCTGGAGGAGATCCGCGGTGGGGAGAGCCTGCGGTATCCGGAAAAGCGCCGGGCAGACAAAACCAGCATTGAATCCATGGTCACGGGAATCATCCACGAAATCGGCGTTCCCGCCCACATAAAAGGCTATCAGTATCTGCGCGAAGCCATTATCATTGCCGTCAACGACATGGATGTAATCAACGCCATCACCAAGGTACTCTATCCACAGGTGGCCAAGACCTTCCAGACCACCCCCAGCCGGGTAGAGCGGGCCATCCGCCACGCCATTGAGGTAGCCTGGGACCGGGGCGACCTGGACACGCTGCAGCGTTTCTTCGGCTACACCGTATCCAATACCAAGGGAAAACCCACCAATTCCGAATTCATTGCCCTGATTGCGGACAAGCTCCAGCTGCAGCTGAAAAGCGCAGAGGCAGCCCAGTTTTAGATATACAAAGATACACCCGGTTGATGAAGACGATCAACCGGGTGTATTTTTTGGATTTTATTTGCCGGCGCAGGCGGCAAACTCTGCGAGGCTTTTTTGATAAGCTGACTCCCGGTTGATAGAAGCAATCAACCGGGAGTTCCTGTTTGTTTGAATTAAAAATCGCTGGCGTTCAGATAGGTCTGCCGACGCAGCAGGGCTTTGGCACACTTGTGACAGGTATAATCCTGTGTAAGCATCTGCGGGGCAATTTTCTCCGGCTCGCCGCAGCGGGCGCAGACGGGAATATTGGTAATCTTATACTCGAAAATCCAGTATCCGGAACCGGCACTGGTGATGCTCTCCCAGGTATGGCGATCCTGCTTATGGGAGGCGATGCGGCCGTAGTTATAGATATTGGAGTCGCGAACCTGGATGGTTCCGTCATCATTTACTTTTTCCAGAACGATGTAATGTCCGCCCTTGGTCCAATACCCTTTGTGCTGAATGGAAATGACGATATGCCCTTCATCCAGCGCTTGTTTCGCCACTGTAGTCTCATAGGTTTTTTCTCTTAGGTAGAAACCCAGTACCGGCGGTTCATTGGTGAATATCATGCCATCGGTTCCGTTGCGGAAGCTGTAGTTGCCATAGCGGGCACACATTTCCGGGGGCGTCCATTCTTCATCTGCCAGATAGCTCGCCAGCATAGCCATGGAGGTAATGCCGCAGCCGTTGGTAGCAAGCTTGAACCCGCCGAACATGGTTCCGGCGTAGTCCTGCTGCAAATACAGCGGCACTTCCGGGAATCGCTCATGGGCTACGTCCGGGTACAGCACATCTCCGGTGCCCACGCTTCCTTCCGCCTCGGGCAGCACAATGGCACTGTAATCGACATCCATGGGATGGTTTTCCCGAGCTCCCGATAGAATCTCGTTTTGCATCTGGCTTTTCAAGTCCTGCTCCGCCTGGGCGTACCAAATGTCGGTGCTGCCGGTAAAGTACAGGATATGGCAGCCGTACTCCGTGCGGATAATGGTGGTATCTCCCGGCTGACGCTCCGGGTCAAAGCACCAGCTGTCCAATTCCGGGATCAGCTGTCCCTGACGCAGCTGGTGATATGCACCGCCGTCCAGGGTGGTGCCGGTGTCCTGGGAATTCTTATTGGCCATTTCCGCGAAAGTGGCTTCCGTTCCCTTGGTTTTATTTTTCCAGTTGGTCAAAAGCTCCTCGGCTTTGGTCTGGCATGCCTGCCAAGCTTCCTCAGAGCAGCTTACCTTGCCGTCGGAAGCAATGGTCACCGACTGGGCAGGCTGGGTAGAATCCGTAGCAGCAGAAGTGGTTTGCGCTGTCTGCGCTTCCGGCTCCTGACCCGGCACCACCAAAACATGGTGGATGTCCACATATTTTCCGCTGTCTCTGGTAATTCCCTGGGCCTGGTAGTCGCTTTCCTGCTGGGCAAAGTAGCTTTCCACTTCCTCCTGGGTAGGGGCAAGATCATAGCACAGGGAAGTCATGTACATGTAACCATAGTTATACAGCCAGGCAAAGTCCTGCACATCCTGCACTGTGGTGCCGAAAGCCTTTTGGGCCATCTCTTCCGCACTGGCATACCCCTTCTCCTGGGCCAGGGTTTCCAGAGTCTGAGGAAGATTGTCCAGGTACTCCTGGTGCATGGTATTGAGCTGGAATGTATCGCTGTAGCCATAAAGGAATTTGGTTGCCGGGATATCCGTGAGGTAAATCTCATAGTTCTTCAGATTGGGCTTATAAGCCTCTTCCTTGGGCAGGCCCTTTTCCTCTGCCTCCATAGCCATTGCCTGGGCAGTATACCAGGAATTGATGGCCCGTTTCAGGAAATACTGCTGCCAGCTGGCTACGCTGGAATCCACCGTGCAGACCTGGGTATCCAGCGGTGCATCAAAATCCGGCGCCTGTTCCCGATTTTCGCTGCGGTACTGGGCAACCTCTGCCCAGTAATAGGCCCCCAGCAAACCGTTGGTCAGCTGTTTCTCTCCTACGGTAGCCACTACCACATCTGCGCTTCCCTGTCCGGTGTAACTTCCCTTGCAGGTCACATCCTCAGGGTTTCCATCTGCGGGGGTGGTAGCCTCCTCAGAAAGCGCAGACTGAGACACCGGGTCATCCTGGTCGGCAGGCGCTGCCGTTTGCACATCCTGTTTCTTTCCGCAGCCCGACAATACCAGCAGCAGCGCCAGCACCAGGGCAGCCCATCGCTTTGTCATACCATGGTCTTCCTTTTCGTAATTGTATATTTTGTTTAGTTTACCATATTATCCCGGTTTTTTCAAGACTTGCGCCAGGGGTGTCTTCTTAAGATTCCATAAAGTCCACGCCTTTTTTCCCATTTCCCTGCTTGCAATTCCCGAACATCTGGGGTATAATCCCAATGAAATTACCAAATACAGGAGGAACCCCATGGAAAACGAAAATCAGCTTCCTGAGGAAGAAGTCAGCATTCTGACCCTCACCGACGAAAACGGTCAGGATACCAATTTTGAATACCTGGACTGCATGACCTACCAGGATAAGGAATACCTGATCCTGATGCCCACCGAGGACGAGTCCGGCGAGATCGTCATTCTGGAAGTAGAGCCCATTGACGAAGAGAACGAAAACTACCTGGCTGTGGAGGACGAAGCCATTCTGGATGCCGTCTACGGTCTGTTCAAGGAAAAGTACAAAGATGTGCTGACCTTCGAGGAATAAGCATATATCCCCCGGAACGCTGTTCCGGGGGATTAAAACTGTCGGAAAAGCCCATAGGGCTTTTCCGACAACTAAAAGCAGTCTGCTGCGCGCATAATTTGTCCCCCGATGGGGGACAAATTCCACACTTGCAGTCTGAGAAGTGTTTTCTGCCAGGTACATGCCCCGGCAGAAAACGGTTTTAACTCTATTTGCCGCTGTAGCGGCAAACTCTGCGAGGCTTTTTGACACACTGATTCCCCGGAACGCTGTTCCGGGGAATTGTTTTATTGCTGATACATAGGGGTGGTCAGATACCGCTCGCCGGAGTCCGGCAGCAGCACCACAATGGTCTTGCCCCGGTTTTCCTCCCGCTGGGCCAATGTAAACGCCGCGTGCAGAGCCGCACCGCCGGAAATGCCCGTAAGAATTCCTTCTTCCCTGCCCAGCTGACGGCCTGTCTGGTAGGCGTCCTCTGTGGCAACGGGGATCACTTCATCCACAACGGTTCTGTCCAGAATCTCCGGTACAAATCCGGCACCGATGCCCTGGATGCCGTGGGGGCCACTGCGGCCCTGGGTCAGGACCGGGGAATCCGCCGGTTCCACACCGATGATTTTCACATTGGGATTTTGTTCTTTCAGGTAGCGTCCCACCCCGGTGATGGTGCCGCCGGTGCCGATGCCCGCCACAAACAGGTCCACCTTTCCGTCAGTATCCTCCCAGATTTCCGGGCCGGTGGTGCGGTAGTGGGCGTCCGGGTTGGCCGGGTTGACAAACTGCCCCGCCAGGAAGCTGCCGGGCGTTTCCCTTGCCAGTTCCTCGGCCTTGGCAATGGCGCCAGACATGCCCAGCTTGCCGGGAGTCAGCACCAGCTCCGCGCCGTAGGCCTTCATCAGCAGCCGACGCTCCATGCTCATGGTATCGGGCATGACGATGATGCACCGATACCCCCGGGCCGCCGCCACACTGCACAGGCCAATGCCGGTATTGCCGGAGGTAGGCTCAATAATCACGCTGCCCTCTTTCAGCACACCCCGGCGCTGGGCATCGTCAATCATGGACAGGGCCACCCGGTCTTTGGCGGAACCGGCAGGGTTCTTCCCTTCCAGTTTTGCCAGAACGGTAGCCCGGAGGTTTCTATTTTTTTCCATATTCCCCAGATGCAGCAGCGGGGTTCTGCCGATGAGCTGGGATGCGGACTGGTAAATATTTGCCATAACAAATCCTCCCTGATTCAGCGTTTTCTTAGTGGGAATTATACACCCCGGCCTTCCTCGTGTCAATTGACTTTGACACAGGGCTATGCTAAACTGATGGCATAAAAAGGAGGGATGCATCTATGACCCCCATTGAGGAACAGATTGAAGGCATTGTTGACAGTATTCTGGAAGATTATCACAACGGCCGGGATATCGACAAGCTGGACCCCTTCCAGCACCCGGACAAAGACGTGGTCATCGACATGATCGGCAAGCTCCTGCGCATTGTTTATCCCGGTTTTTCCCGGGACAGAGCCTACCGGATCTACAATACCAAGCACAACCTGTCCATGCTGATTGAAGATGTGATGTACAATCTGAACAAGCAGATTGCCATTGTTCTGCGCAGTTCTATGTCGGCTCAGGAAGCCCAGGACAAAGCCCAGATGCTGAGCCTGGAATTTTTCCGGGCCATTCCCGGTGTCCGGTCTGTGATTCAGACCGACGTGGAAGCCTTCTACGACGGCGACCCGGCGGCCTACAGTGTAGATGAAATCGTCTTCTGCTATCCCGGCCTGTATGCCATCACCGTTTACCGGCTGGCCCACATTCTGTACACATTAAATGTACCCATGCTGCCCCGGATTATGACGGAGCATGCCCACTGCATCACCGGCATTGACATCAACCCCGGCGCCACCATCGGCAAGTATTTCTTCATCGACCACGGCACCGGCATTGTGGTGGGAGAAACCACCGTCATCGGTGATCATGTAAAGGTATACCAGGGGGTCACCCTGGGCGCTCTGACCACCCGGGGCGGACAGAGCCTGCGGGGCAAGAAGCGTCACCCCACCATTGAGGACAACGTAACCATCTACGCCGGTGCTTCCATTCTGGGCGGCGGCACTGTGATCGGACGGGACAGCGTCATCGGCTCCAACGTCTTTATCACCCACTCCATCCCCGCCTGCACCACCGTCAGTGTCAAGAGCCAGGAACTGCAGTTCAAACCCCGCAACTGCCCCGGCGACTGCTCCAAATGTGAATCCAAGCCGGAACCCTTCTGGGAAGGGCAGAAATAACGCCGTTCCTCCCCTGCCGTAAAATACCAATAGCAAGGCCGCTGATTTTTGTAAATCAGCGGCCTTTTTTAGTATGCTGTTTTATATAAACAATCCCTACAAGCCTTATTCCGCAAGGTTTGTAAGTGTATCGCCTGTAATGCGGTACACTGTCCAATCTGACATTGGCTCTGCTCCGAGGGATAAATAAAAATCGATACTGGGTTTATTCCAGTCAAGACACCACCATTCCAAGCGTCCACATTTTCGCTCAATGGCAATGGATGCCAATTTTTTCAGGATCGCTTTTCCATAGCCGTTGCCGCGGTATTCCGGTTTCACAAACAGGTCTTCCAGATAAATCCCTGCACGGCCAAGGAAGGTGGAAAAGTTATGAAAGAAAAGCGCAAACCCAATTTCTTTTCCGTCTACAACAGCAAAAAGGACCTCCGCTTTCTGCTTGTCAAAAATCCACTCTTCCAAAGTTGCGTCATCCGCAACCACTTCATGTAACATCTTTTCATAATCGGCAAGTTCTTTTATAAATTGTAGTATCAGATGGGTGTCTTTTCGCTCTGCATACCGAAACGTAAGCGCCTTCTTCATTTGGATAACACGATCTCCTTCTGTTTTTCTCACATGCTTGCCGCCAAACATCAAATCATTGGTCCCGACAGATTTTTGGATGTTTTCAAATACCCGCAATATCCTTAATCACTTCCCCCGCCAGAATCAGTCCCGCGGCTCCTGGGACGTAGGATAGGCTTCCCGGAATCTGGCGCTTTCCGATGGCGGCGGCTTCTTCCTCCCAGCCGGTGGGGGTTCTGGCTTCTTCCTGGGAATAGACCACCTTCAGATGGGCAATGCCCCGTTTTTTCAGTTCCTTGCGCATCACCCGGGCCAGGGGGCACATGGAGGTTTTGGCAATGTCCGCCACCTGGAAAGCCGCCGCATCCAGCTTGTTTCCCGTGCCCATACAGCTGATGATGGGCGTGCCTGCGTTATGCGCCTTCTGTACCAGTGCCAGTTTGCCGGTAACAGTATCGATGGCGTCCACAATGTAATCGTATTGGGCAAAATCAAATTGACTTTCCGTGTCCGGCCCGAAGAACAGCGCATAGGTTCTGACAGCGCAAGCCGGATTGATTTCCGCTACCCGTTTCCGGGCGGCCTCCGTCTTGGGCATGTCCAGGGTTGCGTAGGTTGCCAGAATCTGGCGGTTCAAGTTGGAGATGCTGATGGTGTCGTTGTCGATCAGATCCAACCGCCCCACGCCGCTGCGTGCCAGAGCTTCTACCACATAGCCCCCAACGCCTCCCAGGCCGAATACTGCAACCCGGGCATTTTGCAGCCGCTCCATGGCAGATTCTCCCAGCAGCATCTGGGTACGGTAAAATTGCTCGTGTATCATGGCCTCCTCCGAAATGATTTTTCTTATGGTATGCAAAAGCGGCTTTGGAATCCCTCCGAAGCCGCTTTTTGATTAGTCTTCAATTCTGCGGATGCTGGCACCCAGAGCGGTGAGCTTCTCCACCAGATTCTCATAGCCACGTTCGATGAAGTGGATATGCTCGACGTAGGTGGTGCCCTCTGCCGCCAGTCCGGCAATGACCAGCGCCGCACCGGCCCGCAGGTCATGGGCGCAGACGGTAGCACCGGTCAGCTTCTCCACGCCGGTGACCAGCGCAGTTTTGCCGCCGATTCGGATATTGGCTCCCATGCTCTCCAATTCGGTGCAGTAACCAAAGAACCGGGTCTCATATACACTTTCCATCAAACGGCTGGTACCATTGGCCAAGGCCATGCACACGCAGACCTGAGCCTGCATATCCGTGGGGAAACCAGGATAGGGCTGTGTTTTGACCGTAGTTCTGCGCAGCTTTCCAGTCCGGATAATCCGGATGGAATCGTCGTAGTTGATGATCTTGGCGCCCATTTCCCGCAGCTTGCTGGTGATGCAGTCCATGTGCTTCGGGATAACGTTCTGAACCAGCACATTGCCGCCCACCGCCGTCACCGCCGCCATGTAGGTACCGGCTTCGATCTGGTCGGGAATGATGGCATAACTGCCGCCCCGGAGGAAATTCACACCCCGGATTTTCACCGTGTCCGTACCGGCGCCGGTAATCCGGGCGCCCATGGTATTGAGGAAGTTGGCAAGGTCCACAATATGCGGCTCTTTCGCCGCATTTTCAATGATGGTCTGGCCGGGAATCAAGGTAGCCGCCAGCATGATGTTCACCGTGGCGCCTACCGAAGCCATATCCAGGCAGATCCGTCCGCCCTGCAGTCCCTCTTCACTGGGGGACAGGGCTATGTAGTCCTCCGCTTCGTCCACCTCAGCACCTAAGGCCAGGAAGCCCTTGATATGCTGGTCAATGGGCCGGGAGGCAAAATTACAGCCGCCGGGCAGAGCCACATGGGCTTTTCCAAACCGGCCCAGCAGCGCACCCATCAGATAGTAGCTGGCCCGCATTTTGGTAACCAACCGGTCCTCCGGCTGCGTACACTGAACCTCAGAGCAGTCAATTTCAACGACCCCCTGCTCCGGGGTTGTAATCTTTGCACCCATCCGATCCAGAATGCTCAGTAAAATCCGGACGTCGGAAATATCGGGCACATTCTCGATCCGGCACTTGCCACTGACCAGCAGCGCCGCAGGCAGAATTGCCACGGCTGCGTTTTTCGCGCCGCTGATGGTGACGGTACCGTTCAAGGGATTGCCGCCGTTGATTTCGTATTTGGCCAAGGAATATCCTCTCCTTGTTGCATGAAAGATTCAATCGCCGCATAAAGGCTAGACTATTGTACCATAGAAATCGCCCTATGTAAAGTCCAAAAATCCTCCCCCACCGGGGCCGTCCCCTGGGACTGTGCCGGGGAAATCACCGCCGCAGGCCCTTGGGATAGTGATTTTTCAGCACCCGTCCATCGCCTTTGCCCCAGCCAATGCTGTACGCTCCGGCACAGACTAGGCACCATCCTTTGATAGAAGATGCCAAAACATCCCCATGCAGATAGTCCCCAATCTGAGGACTGTCCGGTTCAAAACGTGCCGTATTGGCACAGTCTCTCAGCCACAGCGCCAACGCGTGAGCAGGCTCAAACCGGTCTTTTTTCACCGTTCCCAGCTCCAGGCCGGGGCGCAGTACCTTCAGCCGGGCAATATCCGGCATTTCTTCCGGTGCCAGGAACAGGCTCTGTCCAAAGGAAATCGCCTTCCCTGCCGGCAGAGAAATTCCCAGTTCCCCCGCAAAGTTCTGCCACTGCTGAGGCAGGGACTTTCCCTGGCTGAGGGGTACTTCTTCCGCTTCCCCGTCCGTTTTGCGCAGCACCGCAGCGAAGTGTCCTTCTCCTTTCAGCTTGTGGGGCCACATCCGGTAGCAGCCCGGGTCCGTGGCAGCAAACCAGGGAGCCTCCACCTGCTCCGGCTGAAACTCCGGGTGACTTTCCAGGAAGTTCGCCACCGCCTGTTCGTCTTCTTCCGGGGCAAAAGTACAAGTAGAGTACACCAGCCGTCCTCCGGGGCGCACCAGTTGGGCAGCGCTGTGCAGGATCTCCCCCTGGCGGCGGGCGCACATCTCTACCACTTCCTGACTCCAGTCGGTAATTGCGGCCTCTTCCTTTCGGAACATGCCTTCCCCGGAGCAGGGAGCGTCCACCAGTACCCGGTCAAAAAAGCCCGGGAATCGGCTGGCCAGAGTCGCCGGATGTTCATTGGTCACCAACGCATTGGGCACCGCCATCCGTTCGATGTTCCGGGAGAGAATCTTTGCCCGGGCTGGGTGAATTTCGTTGCACAGCAAAAACCCTTTTCCCAGCATTCTGCCGGCAATCTGGGTACTTTTCCCCCCGGGGGCGGCGCAGAGGTCGCAGATCCGCTCTCCCGGCTGGGGATCCAGCAGAGAAACCGGCGCCATGGCACTGGCCTCTTGTAGGTAGTATACGCCGGCTTCGTGGTAAACGTGCAGGCCGGGCCGGGATTCCGGGTCATAGTAAACTCCCGCTTCCTCCCAGGGCACCGGCTCCTGGGCAAAGGACAGATCGGGCCGCTCCCCTTTCAGCGGATTAAACCGCAGAGCAACCGCCCGGGGACGCTCCAAAGTCTGTAAAAACTGAGGATATTCCTCCCCAAGCTGAAGCTGCATTCGGTCAAGAAAGGCTTTCGGCAGCATACACACTTCTCCATTTCTGTAAGATAGCAGCATTATACCACAGCCGGGCGCTTTTTTCCACCGCAATTCCGTCTCCACCTTTCAGCTGAGAAAAAAATGTAAAATTCTTCTGCCGGGGATTGTTTAAGCGGCAGGAAATAGGGCTATACTCAGCTTCGGAGGTGCTAATTTACCATGAACGACAACAAACACACCGGTTGCGGCTTTGCTGGTAAGGGCTACTACATAGCCCTGATCCTGTGTGCTGCGGCCATCGGAATCACCGGCTATTTGTACTACCAGAACGCAAGCCAGACGGAAAACGTTTCCCTCCAGGAAACGCAGGAAGTGCTGGTGGGCACCATGGGCACCGAAGATGTGGCAGTCATCGCCACCCAGCCCCAGACCAAGCCCACCACTACTCCCACAGAAACCACGGCTCCTGCCACCACGGAAAAGAAGCCCCTGAAAACCATGTCCCCGGTCGAAGGGGAAATGATCAGCGGCTATTCCATGGAAGCGCTGAGCTACAACCAGACCACCCGGGACTGGCGGGTGCACAACGGCATTGATCTGGCTGCCGAGGAAGGCGCCGAAGTCTGTGCCGCCGCCGACGGTGAGGTGTACACCACCTATGAAGATGACATTCTGGGCTATACCGTGGTGATCCGACACAGTGACGGCTACACCAGCTGCTACTCCAGCCTGGATGAAAACATCGCCGTCAACCCCGGCGACCAGGTGACCATGGGGCAGACCATCGGCTATGCCGGCTCCAGCGCCATTGTGGAAACCACCCTGGGCAGCCACGTGCATTTCAGTGTCACCCAGAATGACCAGCCCATCGACCCGTCCGAATTCCTGGCCATCGGTCAGGGCTGAGACCACTTTCTTCTTTCCTCCTTGATTCTCTGCCGGGAGCCTTCCGCAGGTTCCCGGCAGACTTTTTAAGCTCTCCTTTGCTTTGTATACCCTGCAAAAATTGCAGGGTAAATTTTTGTGTGTTTTGTATAGGAAAACAGGTGTCCGCCAGGAAATTTACGCATTTTTGCATTGTGACGAAAATAAGCATTGCAATCGGGGTTCCTTTCGTGTATAATGTCACCATTCGGGTGTCTTCGCCCACTTGGAAGGATTCCCCTTCCCGAAAGGAGTTAGATCAACATGTACACCGTTAATTCCATCCGCAACGTCTGCTTGCTCGGTCACAGTGGCAGCGGCAAATCCGCCCTGGCTGAGAGCTTACTCTACATGACCGGTGCCATCGACCGTATGGGCAAAAATGCCGACGGCAACACCGTTTCTGATTATGATCCCGAGGAGATCCGCCGCAATATTTCCATTTCCACTTCCGTAATCCCCCTGGATTACCACAATGTGCGCATCAACCTGCTGGACACTCCCGGTGCCTTTGACTTCTCCGGCGCCGTAATGGAAGCCCTCCGGGCCGCCGATGCCGCCATTCTGGTCTGCTCCGCCAAGGACGGTATTACCGTCGGCTTTGAGAAGGCCTGGAAGTACTGCGAAGAGCGGAATATGCCCCGCTTTGTCTACATCTCCAAGGTAGACGAGGATCACTCTGACTATAACGCCACCTTTGAAGCCCTCCGGGAAAAGTACGGCAACAAGATTGCTCCCGTCGTAGTTCCCATCTGGGACGCCAGCCACAAGGTCACCGGCATCATCGACGTGCTGAACAAGCGCGCCTACGAGATGCAGAACCTGAAGCGCGTGGAAATCGACGTTCCCGAAGACAAGGTTTCCGTGGTGGAAGAGTTCAACGACGCACTGAAGGAAGCCGTTGCCGAAACCGACGAAGCACTGATGGACCGCTTCTTTGAAGGCGACGACTTTACTTACCGGGAAATGATTACCGGACTGCATCAGGGCGTCAGCGAACTGAGCCTGTTCCCGGTATTCTGCGGCTCCGGCCTGACCTGCTTGGGCAGCCTGATGCTGATGGATCACATCATCGACCTGCTGCCTAACCCTGTTCAGGGCAACTACCACAAGGCCACCACTGCCGACGGCAAGGTAGAGGAGTTCGTTGTCTCCCCCGGCGGCGTTCCCTGCGCCTTCGTCTGGAAGACCGTATCCGACCAGTACGGCAAGTACTCCTTCGTCAAGGTGCTCTCCGGTGAAATCACCTCCGATACCACTCTGATCAACGCCCGTACCGGCGAAACCGAGAAGCTGGGCCGTCTGTACACCATGTGCGGCAAAAAGGCTACAGAAGTCAAGGCCCTGACCTGCGGCGACATCGGCGCCTTCGGCAAGATGGACAAGGTCAAGACCGGCGACACCCTGTGCGACCCCAGAAAGGTGGTCTCCCTGAAGCAGATTCCCTACGCCCAGCCCTGCTACTCCATGGCCATTGCCCCCAAGATCAAGGGTCAGGAAGATAAGGTCGGCACCGGCCTGAACCGTCTGAACGAGGAAGATCCCTCCTTCACCCTGGTCAACAATGCCGAGACCAAGCAGCTGGTGCTCTCCGGCGCCGGTGACCAGCAGCTGGATGTGCTGGTTTCCAAGCTCAAGAGCCGCTTCGGCGTAGACGCCGTCCTGTCCCCGGCAAAGGTTGCCTACCGGGAGAAGATCAAGAAGAAGGTGGAGGCTCACGGCCGTCACAAGAAGCAGACCGGCGGCAGCGGCCAGTTCGGTGACGTTTGGATTCGCTTCGAGCCCCAGGACGAGCAGGATGAGCTGATCTTTGCAGAAGAAGTCTTCGGCGGCAGCGTTCCCAGAAACTTCTACCCCGCTGTAGAAAAGGGCGTGCAGGAAGCCGTTCAGAAGGGCCCCCTGGCTGGCTATCCCATGGTCGGTCTGAAGGCCGTGCTGTACGATGGCTCCTACCATCCCGTGGACTCCAATGAAATGGCCTTTAAGCTGGCCGCCATCCTGGCCTACAAGGAAGCCATGCCCAACGCCAGCCCCACCCTGCTGGAGCCCATCGGCTCTCTGAAGGTCAGCGTCCCCGAAGCTTACGTCGGTGACGTCATGGGCGATCTGAGCAAGCGCCGTGGCCGTCCCATGGGCATGAACCCCGACCGTGACGGCAACACCGTCATCGAGGCAGAAGTCCCCATGGCAGAAATGGGCAGCTACGCCATTGATCTGCGGGCCATGACCCAGGCCCGGGGCAGCTTCACTCTGGACTTTGTCCGCTACGAGGAAGTGCCCAAGGCCAACCAGGCCAAGATTATTGCCGACGCCAAGAACGACGACTAAACTGAAAAAAGTACCCGGCGCAGCCAAATGGCTGCGCCGGGATTTGTTATGCTTTTTTCACCGCAGTCTCCTGCTCCTGGGTCGGTTCTTTTTTTCCCACCTTGACGGTAGCCAGTTCCACCCGGTGATCGTCGGTCTGGGTAGCGGTGATGGTCAGGTTTTCATAAGTAAACCAGTCTCCCTGCCGGGGGATGCCCTCCATCTGTTCCATAATCCAGCCGCCGAGAGATACCCGTTCGGAGTCCGTCTCAATGTCAAAGAAATCGCAGAAATCATCCAATGTCACTGTGCAGTCCACAGAGTAGGTGTTTTCATCCAGCTTGCGGATCGGCTCTTTCACTTCGTCGTGTTCGTCCCAGATTTCGCCAACCAGCTCTTCCAGAATATCCTCCATGGTGACGATGCCCAAGGTGCCGCCGTACTCGTCAATAATCACCGCCAGGTGGGACTTGCTGGACTGGAGCAGCTGCAGCAAATCGTCTACCTTTTCCGACTGGTGGATGAACAGAGGCGGGGTCATAATCTGGCTGATGGGGTTGGGATTCACGCCCATACCCTGATAAAAGTCTTTCTGATGAATCACGCCTACGATCTTATCCACGCTGCCTTCATAAACCAGCAGCCGGGAGAACCGGGATTCGGTGAAGGCTTTGGCTACCTCTTCCTTGGTTGCGTCAATGCTGACAGCCTCCAGATCCACCCGATGGGTCAGAATATCCCGGGCTTCCAGGTCACCGAATTCCACAGCATTGCGCAGCAACTCCCCTTCGCTTTCATCAATGGCCCCTTCCTGCTCCACTTCTTCCAGCAAAAGCAGCAGCTCTTCCTGAGACATCTTCTCCTCCTGACCGGAGTGGAACAAGGCGCCGACCAAGTCTTTCCACCGGGAAAACAGGTAATTCAGGGGAGTCAGTACCACCATCAGGCCGTGAATCAGCGGTGCAGAGAACATGGCGAACTTTTCCGGGTAGTCCTTGGCAATGCTTTTGGGGGTAATTTCACCGAAGATCAGCACCACAACGGTAATCACCGCCGTGGACACGGTAGCGCCCATATCCCCCAGCAAATCCACAAAAAACAGCGTGCCGATGGAGGCAGTAGCAATGTTGACAATGTTGTTGCCGATGAGCACGGTGGAAATCAGCTTGTCATAGCTTTCCGCCAGATCCAGGGTCTGCTTGGCCCGCTTGTTTCCTTTTTCCGCCAGGGCCTTCAGCCTGGTTTTATTCAAGGATGCGAAGGCGGTCTCTGTAGCGGAAAAATACGCCGACAGAATCACGCACACCAGCATCCCCACAATACTTCCGATATGTTCCGTAATCATAAAAAATTCTTCCTTTCAATTCCGGTTTGTTTCGTAAAAGCAACAAAAAAAGACATACCCATCCCTACAAACGGGACACAGGCATGCCGCACGAAAACAAACGCAAATTGTCAGGGTTACCGCCGTCTGTACTACCGCAACTGTCCATTGAATCTATCACCTTCCTTAAAATAAAATTGTCTGTATTATACCAGAGGGGTAGGCCAGTGTCAATGCGCCACCGGTTAAGATACAGCAAAGCCCCCACAAGAGCAGATTATCCGCTTTTGTGGGGGTGCTTGGTTTATTCTTCCGCAGTTTGGGTTTCCTCAGATTCCTGGGACTGGGGCAGCTTGTTCTTGTCGGCGTTGATGAAGGCCATCAGCTCGTCGCCGGTGATGGTCTCCTTGACCAGCAGGAACTCGGAAATCTCGTCCAGCAGTCCCCGGTTGTCCGTGAGAATCCGCTTGGCATCGGTGTAGGCGTTCTCCAGAATCTGCTTGACTTCCTCGTCCACCTGGGCAGCGGTACTCTGGGCGCAGTCCATATAGGCCTGGCCGTCCAGGTACTGGTTCTGGACGGAAGCGGTGGTCATCAGGCCGAACTTCTCGCTCATGCCGTACTGGGTCACCATGTTCCGGGCCAGGGATGTGGCACGCTGGATGTCGTTGGCAGCGCCGGTGGTCTGGATGCCGAACACCACCTGCTCTGCGGCACGGCCGCCCACCAGGGTCCGCAGCTCCGTGCGCAGCTCGTCGGCAGTGCTGAGGAACTTCTCCTCTTCCGGCATCTGCATGGTGTAGCCCAGAGCGCCGGAGGTATGGGGCACAATGGTAATCTTGGACACCGGCTGGGAGTGCTTCTCCAGAGCCGCCACCAGGGCGTGTCCCACTTCGTGGTAGGCAACCAGCCGCTTTTCCATATCGGTAAGCACGGTGTTTTTCTTTTCCGTACCGGCGATGACGGTTTCAAAGGACACCAGCAGGTCCTCCTGGTTCACCGCCTGGCGGCCCTTACGCACAGCCCGCAGGGCAGCCTCGTTGACCAGGTTGGCCAGGTCTGCGCCCACAGCACCGGCAGTGGCCTGGGCAATCTTGCGCAGATCCACATCCTCGCTGAGCCGGATTTTCCGGGTATGCACCTTCAGGGTATCCAGACGGCCCTGGAGGTTGGGACGGTCCACGATGATCCGCCGGTCAAACCGGCCGGGCCGCAGCAGCGCCTTGTCCAGCACTTCAGGACGATTGGTTGCTGCCAGACAGACAATGCCCTTGGAAGGCTCAAAGCCGTCGATTTCGCTGAGCAGCTGGTTCAGGGTCTGCTCCTGCTCGGAGTTGTTGCCGAATCGGTTATCCCGAGAACGGCCCACAGCGTCAATTTCGTCAATGAAGATAATACAGGGCGCCACCTTCGCCGCCTGCTGGAACAGATCCCGCACCCGGCTGGCGCCCATGCCCACGAACATCTCCACAAAATCCGAACCGGAGATGGAGAAGAAAGGCACATCCGCCTCACCGGCTACCGCTTTGGCAAGCAGGGTCTTACCGGTACCGGGAGAGCCAACCAGCAGTGCGCCCTTGGGCAGTTTGGCGCCGATGGCGGTATATTTCTGGGGATTGTGGAGGAAATCAATGATTTCCTGCAGGGATTCCTTGGCTTCGTCCTGACCAGCCACATCCTTGAAGGTGACACCGGTCTGCTTTTCCATATAGACCTTGGCCTTGCTCTTTCCGAAGCCGCCCATCATGCCTTCGCCGCCCATGCGCTTGGTCAGCATGTTCATGATGAAGAACAGTCCGCCGATCATGATGACGTAAGACAGGATCATCATGATGAGGGAGTTGTCCTCCACAATTTTCTCATTGACCGTGACACCCTGGGCTGCCAATTCCGCGCCCATGGCGGCCCAGTCACCGCCGTCCGGCAGGCCGGTGTAGCAGGCCTTTTGCTCCGCAGGGGGCTTAGCCGCCTCCTCCTTGGTCATATACAATACCCGGTCTGTCTGAAATTCCACTTCTGCCAGCTGTCCAGAGTCCTTGGCTTTCAGGAATTGATCGTAGGTAGTCTGTGTATACTGGCTGCTTTCTACCAGGTTCATCACCCAGCTGAATACCAGTACCAGAGCCAGTGCGATCATTAAAGGGGTAAAATAACTGCCCTTTGGCCGGTTGCCGTCGGGCTTTTGTGGATTATTGGAATCATTTCCGCGATTGGGATCCATATCCGCTCGCCTCCTTGGGTTGTTACATTTTTCCCATCATAGCATATTTTTCCGCTGTAGGCAACGAAGGATTCTGAGATTTGCCGTAAACTTTCTGTGAATGGGTGGAAAAAGCTGCATTTGTCCGTCTCGCCCGAAAAAAAGAGTTGAGCAATAGAAAATAATCTGCTATACTGTTATCATCTATCGCTATGTCAGGGAGTATTACACAGAGGTTTCCTCACTTTTCCCGGCATAGAGAGGAAGCTGATTCTGGAGTTGAAACCTATGAATGAAAAACGCCGTCCCCAGGGACGGGATGTCCCACGCCGGGCAGACCGGTTTGCTGAGCGAAGCAGCGTAGAAGAAGTAGAGGGCCAGCTGGAAGGCCGCAACGCCATCCAGGAGGCATTGAAAAGCGGACGTACCATTGATAAGGTCTTTGTGGCCTCCGGCGATACCGACCGGGGATTGCAGCGACTGGCCGCCCAGGCCAAGGAAGCCGGCGCCGTGGTGGTTCCGGTGGACCGCCGGAAGCTGGACGCCATGTCCACCACCCGCTCCCACCAAGGTATTATTGCCCTGGTAGCCGCCCACGATTACTACACCATTGACGACCTTTTGGAAGAGGCTGCCAACCGGGGCCAGGCACCGCTGCTGGTGATCTGTGACGAACTGTCCGATCCTCATAATCTGGGTGCCATTTTGCGAAGCGCCGAATGCGCCGGTGCCCACGGTGTCATTATCCCCAAGCGCCGCAGCGTAGGGCTCACCGCCACGGTGGCCAAGGCCTCTGCCGGTGCCATGGAGTATATGAAGGTGGCCCGGGTCACCAACATCAACAACGCCATTGCCGAACTAAAGGAGAAAGGCGTGTGGATTTACGGCACCGCCGCCGAAGGCTCCATTCCCATGTACCAGGCTGACCTGACCGGACCTTCTGCTATTGTCATCGGCAACGAAGGCGACGGCATGAGCCAGCTGGTTCGCAAAAACTGCGATGTAATGGTACACATTCCCATGAATGGGCGCATCAGTTCCCTGAACGCGTCCGCCGCCGCATCTATTTTATTGTACGAGGCGGTACGCCAGCGCCGATAACCAGGAGGATACCCAATGATGGATAACAAAGACGAACTCCAGGAATTTGACCTGGATGACATTCTCAACGAATTTCACGAAGAACCTCAGGAGGAAGCCCCGGAACTGCCGGAACTGACCGACATGCCGGAATTATCTTCCGACGAGGACTCCCAGGAGGATGACCTGGACTTGCCGGATCTGTCTGCCCCGGAAGACGCCGAGGGTGCTGAGGACGCTGAAGATGACGACTTGGATCTGTCCGGATTGGATCTGCCGGAACTGGAACAAGCCGATATGGATTCCGACGAAACAGCGGACGACACCGCAGCCTACGAGCCTTTCTCCGAGGATTCCGAGGAAGTGACGGCCTCTGAGGATGATACCCTGGAATTTGACCTGTCGGAAGAGGAGTCTCACTCCGCACCGGCAGAGCCTGCTTTCCAGACGGAAGAAACCTTCATCCCGGCCCCCATTGTATTCACTCCCCGCTCCCGGCTGAAAGAACTGAAAAAGAAGCTGGTAGCCGGCCCGGAAAAGCGGTATTACGCTTTGTCGGAGGTGGGCACCACCAAGCTGCAGATTGCCCTGCTGATTAACGTACTGCTGGTAGCCCTGTGCGCCGGCGTGACCACCTTGTTTGTGCTGGATATGATTCCGGAAAACCGGCTGCGGCTGGTGATTTTCAGCCAGGTGCTTTGCATGATGCTCTCTGCCCTGTTCGGCAGTTCCCTGATGATGGACAGCATCGGCGACCTTCTGAAAGGCCACTTCACCCTGAACACCCTGCTGACACTGACCTTTGCCGCCTGCATGGTTGACGGTGCTTTCTGTCTGATGGAGCTGCGGGTTCCCTGCTGCGCCGCTTTCTGCCTGGAAATGACCATGGCTCTGTGGGCAAGATTGCAGCAGCGCAATACCGAGCTGTCTCAGATGGACACCATGCGTAAGGCTGTGCGTCTGCATGGTTTGGTGCGGGTCAGCGATTACTTCCAGGGCAAGGACGGCCTGCTGCGTACCGAAGGCGAAGTGGAAGATTTTATGGAAACCTATGACCGCACTTCCGGCCCTCAGCTGGTGCAGTCGATTTACGGTGGTCTAAGCCTGCTGGCCTGCATCTGCATCGCCGTATTTGCCGGTCTGTTCCACGGCCTTAGCATGGGCGTGCAGATTCTGTCCACCAGCCTGCTGGTGGCAGTGCCCGCCACGTTCTTCATCTCCGTTTCCCGCCCCACCGCTATTTTGGAGCAGCGGCTGCATATGGTAGGCGCTGTGCTGTGCGGCTGGCAGGGTGTGAAGGGTCTGGGCGGCAAAGTGGCTTTCCCTCTGAATGACCACGATCTGTTCCCCCAGGGTAGCACCAAGCTCAACGGCGTAAAATTCTACGGCAACCGCAATCCGGATGACGTAGTCAGCTATTCCACTTCCCTGATCAGCATTGCCGGCGGCGATCTGGTGCCGGTATTCAAGCAGCTGCTGTCCAGCAGGGGCGCTTCCGAATATCCTGTGGAAAATTTCCAGAACTACGGTGACGGCGGCATCGGCGGTGAAATCTGCGGCGAACCGGTTCTGCTGGGAAGTTTGAACTTCCTGCAGGATATGGGCGTGGAAATTCCGGAAGGCACCATGGTCAACCAGGCGGTCTATGTGGCAGTGGATGGTCAGCTGTGTGCCGTCTATGCCATTACCTACGCCAAGATGCGCTCCTCCGCTGCCGGTCTGGTGACCCTGTGCGGCTACTCCAAGCTGACCCCGGTAATGCTCTGCGACGACTTTATGTTAACCGAAAGCTTCCTGCAAGCCAAGTTTGACATCAAAACTCGCCGTATGGCCTTCCCCGATCGGGAAGTTTCCCAGCAGCTGCGTCAGGTTCAGCCCGCTCCGGAAGCCCCGGTACTGGCTATGACCACCCGGGAAGAGCTGGTCAGTGCAGCCTATGCCGTCACCGGTGCCCGTGCCCTGCGCACCGCGGCAAAGCTGGGTGTCACCATCCATCTGATCGGTGGTATTCTGGGTATGCTGATCATGCTGGTGCTGGCCCTGCTGGGCAACACCGACCTGCTGACTCCCACCAACATTCTGCTGTATCAGCTGGTCTGGGCAATTCCGGGACTGCTGGTTACCGAATGGACGAGAATCGTATAATTTTTCACCGGGAGGCCCCCAGGGGCCTCCCGGTATTTCTTTTAGCTACGGGGAATTTACTGAAAAAAGGTTGCAAATTGTAAACTTTTGCGTTATAATGGGAGGACATTCGGAAATTGAGCCTTATGCAAGGAGGAACCTATATGAATCGCAAGCCTCTTCTGACACGGATTGCCCTGGTAACCCTGCTGGCCCTGGCCCTGACCGGCTGCGGCAAGAAGCAGGAGCAAGCCCAGTCTACCCAGCCCACCCAGGCAGCTTCCCAAGCCGTTGTATCCAACGAAGCCGGAATGTCCTGGTCCATGAATGCCACCACCTGGAGCAGCCCCAACGGTGCCACCGTCAACCTGACCCTCACCCCGGGGGATGACAGTTATGACGGCGTTACCTTTGTGGTTCGCCTGGAGGGCGAAGATGTGGCCAGCGTTCCCTGTGAGCGGGACGGCAGCAACTATGTGGCTTCCGCGGACCTGAATGCCGCCGATGGCTACTGCTATTATGCCCTGATTTCCGCCGACGGCACCACCTCGGAAATTGCCCTGAATACCCCCACCAAGCTTACGGATGAGACTTTGGTCAATATGGCCTCGGCGTTGGATTCTTACTGCAATGTGCTGGTGGAATCTTCCGACTTT
This sequence comes from uncultured Oscillospiraceae bacterium, assembly GCA_944382965.1. GTDB lineage: Bacteria > Bacillota > Clostridia > Oscillospirales > Oscillospiraceae > Faecousia. The sequence continues at coordinate 91,617 of CALWOA010000003.1, forward strand.
GACGGCAAGAACCTGACCCTCACCGGGGGCGAAGTCCAGGTGCAGCTGCCCCGGATCACCAACGACGGCCAGGCCATTACCCCCAAGGAGGCACTGATGATCCTGACCATGGACGGTGAGGACGTAGCCCAGCAGGCCATTACCCTGACTTCTACGGACGGCTCCAACCGCTACGGCTGCGCTTTGACCGATGTATCCTTCCCGATACCGGAAATGGAGGAAGATCATCAGCTGTATCTGCGGCTGGATGTGACGCTGTCCAACGATCAGATTCTCTCCGCTCCGGGCGGTACTTGGTACTATTCCGGCGGAGAACTGCTGCTGGCTGTGGGCTGATTTTCTCAATTTAACAGCGAATAAGGTACCGCTCTTGGCAGCGGTACCTTTTGCATTTTGACCAAATCCACATTTTGGGAAAAAGAATGAGAAAAACATCCGCTTTTCTTCCATTTTTCCCGGTTTTACCCCAGCACATTTTCGGTAGATTTCTTTCCTCCCAGGCCAACTTCTGCATTTTCAACAAATTTCCGTCTATTGCCCCCAAATTTATGTGAATACTATAAAAACTTGAAAAAATGGAATTTTCACAATTGATTTTATGGCACATTTGTCTTACAATAGGTGGCGAACGGATTCAAATAGTCTGTCCAAGTTCTGTCCTGCCGAGGTGAGGGTTTTTGCTGAATATCGTACTGGTGGAACCGGAGATTCCCCAGAACTGCGGCAACATTGCCCGCACCTGTGCCGCCACCGGAGCAAGGCTCCATCTGATCCGCCCCCTGGGCTTTGATATCTCGGAAAAAGCCGTCCGCCGGGCCGGATTGGATTACTGGCACCTGGTGTCGGTTTCGGTTTACGATAACCTTGCCGATTTCTTTGCCAAAAACACCGTGGAGGAAATGTGGTGTCTTTCCACAAAGGCCCCCCGCAGTTACACCCAGGCCCAGTTTCATGATGGGTGCTACCTGTTCTTCGGCAAGGAAACCAAAGGTCTGCCGGAACCGTTTCTGGAAGCGCACTACGACCAGTGCGTCCGCATCCCCATGCGCAGCGATGCCCGCAGTCTGAACCTGAGCAATGCGGTGGCCATCACCGTATATGAAGCTCTGCGGCAGCTGTCTTTCCCCGATTTGCAGGATTATGGAAAAATGCGGGTCTGACCTTTCAGGCAGCGTTGCCTCCTGCCCGGAAGATCCCCGATAATGTTATGGAGGAGTAACTATGAACTACAACAAGAAGTCTATTGAAGACATCGACGTAGCCGGCAAGCGCGTGCTGTGCCGCTGTGATTTCAACGTTCCCACCAAGAACGGTGTCATCACCTCCGACAAGCGGATTGTTGCCGCTCTGCCCACCATCCAGTACCTGATCGCCCACAAGGCCAAGGTCATTCTGTGCTCCCACATGGGCAAGCCCAAGGGCGAATGGAAGCCCGAGCTGAGCCTGAAGGTGGTTGCCGACCGTCTGAGCCAGCTGCTGGGTCAGGAAGTCATCATGGCTGCCGACGTAGCAGGCGAGGATGCCAAGGCCAAGGCCGCCGCTCTGGGCGAAGGCCAGGTCATGCTGCTGGAGAACACCCGTTACATGAAGGGCGAAACCAAGAACGATCCCGAGCTGAGCAAGGAACTGGCTTCCATGGCCGACATCTTTGTCAACGACGCTTTCGGTACCGCTCACCGTGCCCACTCCTCCACCGCTGGTGTGGCTGATTACCTGCCCGCTGTGTGCGGCTACCTGGTGCAGAAGGAAGTCTCCATCATGGGCAAGGCTCTGGCCAACCCCGAGCGTCCCTTCGTTGCTATCCTGGGCGGCGCCAAGGTTTCCGACAAGCTCAATGTTATCAACAACCTGCTGGAGAAGGTGGATACCCTGATCATCGGCGGCGGTATGGCTTACACCTTCCTGGCTGCCAAGGGCTACTCCGTGGGCAACTCCCTGCTGGACGAGACCAAGATCGACTACTGCAAGGAAATGATGGCCAAGGCAGAAGCCAAGGGCGTCAAGCTGCTGCTGCCCATCGACACCGTGGTAGCTGACGGCTTCCCCTCTCCCATTGACGGCCCCGTTTCCGTGGAAACCGTGAATGTGGACTCCATCCCCGCCGGCAAGGAAGGCCTGGATATCGGCGAGAAGACCCGTGCTCTGTTTGCTGACGCTGTGAAGAGCGCCAAGACCGTGGTTTGGAACGGCCCCATGGGCGTGTTCGAGAACCCCACCCTGGCTGCCGGCACCATTGCTGTTGCCCAGGCTCTGGCTGATTCCGATGCCATCACCATCGTCGGCGGCGGCGACAGCGCTGCTGCCTGCGAGCAGCTGGGCTTCGCTGACAAGATCACCCACATCTCCACCGGCGGCGGCGCTTCCCTGGAGTTCCTGGAAGGCCTGGAGCTGCCCGGTATTGCCTGCCTGCAGGATAAGTAAGGCTTCTATTTCGCGTTTTGTAGGGGCCGGTGCGTGCATCGGCCCCTTTCCCCGGTCTGCCTTTCCCCTGTTTGGGATCTGTGTTTCTTAGAGTAACCATTAAATCAGTATATTCACATGGTGTTAGCACATCCATGTTTAATAAAAGGAGAAAAGAAAATGAATCGTAAGTATCGTAAGACCGTCATTGCCGGTAACTGGAAGATGAACAAGACCCCCTCCGAAACCAAGGAGTTTATGACCCAGCTGAAGGCTATTATGCCCAAGGGCCGTTGGTGCGATGTAGCTCTGTGCGTTCCCGCCGTGTGCATCCCCGCTGCTGTCCGCGCTATGCGGGAGACCCGCGTGGGTATCGGCGCCGAGAACTGCAACGCCAATCCCTCCGGCGCTTACACCGGCGAAATCGCCACCAACATGCTGACCGATGCCGGCTGCAAGTACGTCATCATCGGCCACTCCGAGCGCCGCGCCATGGGCGAAACCGACGCCGATATCAATGCCAAGGTTCTGGCCGCTCTGGAAGCTGGCCTGATCCCCATTCTGTGCTGCGGCGAGAGCCTGGAGCAGCGCAACAGCGGCGTTACCGCTGAGTGGATCACCATGCAGATCAAGCTGGGTCTGGCTGGCGTGCCCGAAGACAAGATCCGCAAGGTCATCATCGCCTACGAGCCCATCTGGGCCATCGGTACCGGCCTGACCGCTACCCCCGAGCAGGCTGAGGAAGTCTGCGAGATGATCCGCAGCGTGGTGCGCAAGCTGTACTCTTCCAAGAACGCCCGCGCCATCTCCATCCTGTACGGCGGTTCCATGAACGAGAAGAACGCCTTCGAGCTGCTGGCTCAGCCCGACATCGACGGCGGCCTGATCGGCGGCGCTTCCCTGGTTCCCGAGAAGTTCGTCAAGATCATCGAAGCTGCCAACCAGCCCACCGTGTAATTTCGCTTTCTCAAGGGAGCAGCCCATGGCTGCTCCCTTGCGTTTTTATGGAGGATACCCATGCAAACCTTACTGCTTTCCGCCGATCAGCCCCAGACGGCTGCCATAGCGGCGGAACTGATTCAAAAAGGGGAACTGGTGGCCATTCCCACGGAAACCGTCTACGGTCTGGGCGCCAACGGTCTGGACGAGGAGGCAGTGGCCAAGATTTTTCTTGCCAAGGGCCGTCCCCAGGATAACCCCTTGATTCTGCATATCTGCGGTGCTGAGCAGATCGAACTGTTCTGCCACCACATTCCCCAAAGCGCCTATGATCTGGCCCAGGCTTTCTGGCCCGGCCCGCTGACCATTGTGCTGCCTGCCCGGGATGTTGTTCCCCGGCGTACCACCGGCGGACTGGATACAGTAGCGGTGCGCTGCCCGGACAACGCCGTCACCCGGGAAATCATCCGCCTGTCCGGGGTTCCCATTGCGGCTCCCTCCGCCAACATTTCCGGCAAACCCTCCACCACCACCGCAGAGCATGTGCTCCACGACCACGACGGCAAAATCGCCGCCATTGTGGACGGCGGGCCCTGCCGGGTGGGAGTGGAATCCACCATTGTGGATCTGACCGAGGAGCGGCCCCGGCTGCTGCGTCCCGGCGGCATCGGCCCGGAGCAGCTGCTGGAAGTTCTGGGAGATCTGGTTATTGACAAAGCCGTCACTGCTCAGATTGACAAAGATACCGTGGTGAAAGCCCCCGGCATGAAATACCGCCACTATGCTCCCGTGGAGCCGGTGGTCATTGTCTCCGGCAGCCGGGAAAAGGCCGCCGCTTATATTCACCGCCACTTCACCCCGGGAGACCGGGTGCTGTGCTTTGAAGAAGAGCTGCCCCTGTATGAAGGCTGCAATCCCCTGTCCTACGGTCAGGAAGCGGATGTGAACACCCTTTCCGCCGGACTGTTTGCCGCCCTGCGGGAATTGGATGACCCCAAAATTCACCAGGTCTATGCCCGGTGCCCGGTAGGCGGGGGCGTAGCCTACGCCGTGCAGAACCGGCTGCGCAAGGCCGCCGCCTTCCACATTGTGGACGCGGAGGAAGAAGCATGATTTTGGGCATCACCGGCGGCACCGGCTGCGGAAAAACCACCCTGCTGGGGCTTATTGCAAAGCAAGGCGGGATTGTGCTGGACTGCGACGCCATTTACCATCAGCTTCTTTCCACCGATGCCCAGCTCCTGGCCCAGATTGAGACTCGGTTCCCGGGCACTGTGGAAAATGGGATTTTGCAGCGGAAAAAGCTGGGAAACCTGGTCTTTTCTGACCCCGGCGCTCTGAAGGATCTGAATAAAATCACCCACAGCGCCGTGGTTTTCCAGGTGCACCGCAGTCTGACCCCAAAACCCGCCCTGGCTGCCATTGACGCCATTGCCCTGTTTGAAAGCGGGTTGGATCAGCTGTGCGACATTACCGTAGCCGTCACCGCCCCCACGGAAGACCGGGTGCGGCGGCTCATGGCCCGGGATGGCATCAGCGAAGACTATGCCCGCCGCCGCATTGCCGCCCAGCCGGAAGAAAGCTGGTTCCGGGAAAAATGCGGCTATGTTCTGAACAACGACGGAAGTCCGGCACAGTTCCGTGACAAATGCCTTGCTTTTTTACAGCAACTCGGTATAATAGGAGAAGAAATCATACCCAAAGGAGAGATTGATTTATGACGACTGAAGAACTCCGGGAATCTCTGCTGATGAAGCCCAAGAACGGCCTGCGTCAGCTGAATCCTCAGCAGCGTGAAGAAATGGAAACCTACTGCAAAGGCTACATGGCCTTTATCGATGCCTGCAAGACCGAGCGGGAAGCAACCGCCTGGGCTGTGCGGGAAGCAGAAAAGCGGGGCTACCGCCCCTTTGTCCCTGGCATGGATGTCAAGCCCGGCGACAAGATCTACTACAACAACCGGGATAAGTCCATCGCCCTGGCGGTGATCGGCTCCGAGTCTCTGGCAAAGGGCATCAACATCTGCGCCGCCCATGTGGACTCCCCCCGGATGGACATTAAGCCCAATCCTCTGTACGAGGACGGCGAAATCGCCTACTTCAAGACCCACTACTACGGCGGCATCAAGAAGTACCAGTGGCCCACCATCCCCCTGGCCCTCCACGGTGTGGTGTACCGCAAGGACGGCAGCGTCATTACCATCACCATCGGCGAAGATGACAATGATCCCGTGCTGATGGTCACGGACCTGCTGATTCACCTGGCCGGCGATCAGATGCAGAAGACTCTGGCCAAGGGCATCGAAGGCGAGCAGCTGAACGTACTGCTGGGTACCGAGCCTCTGGAAGGCGAAGGCGCCGACCTGGTGAAGCTGAACATCATGAAGCTGCTCAACGAGAAGTACGGCCTGATCGAGTCCGACTTCCTGTCTGCCGAGTTGACCGTTGTCCCCGCCGGCCGCTGCCGGGAGGTTGGTCTGGACCGGAGCCTGCTGGGCGCCTACGGTCACGACGACCGGGTCTGCGCTTACGCCGAGCTGGACGCCCTGTTTGCCACCGAGAATCCTGCCAAGACTGCCGTTTGCATTCTGGCTGACAAGGAAGAGATCGGCTCCGTGGGCATCTCCGGTATGCAGAGCCAGTTCTTTGAGCACTTTGTGGGCGGCCTGTGCGATGCCCAGGGTGTGAAACTGGCTGACTGCTTTGCCAACTCCTTCTGCCTGTCTGCCGACGTGTCCAACGCCTTCGACCCCAACTTCCCCGAGGTCAGCGACAAGCGCAACAACTCCCAGCTCAACTACGGTGTTGCCATCTGCAAGTACACCGGTTCCCGGGGCAAGGGCGGCGCTTCCGATGCTTCCGCCGAAGCCATGGGCCATGTGCGTACTACGCTGAACAATGCCGGTGTCATCTGGCAGATTGCTACCCTGGGCAAGGTTGACCAGGGCGGCGGCGGTACTGTGGCCGCTTACATGGCCAACCGGAACATCGTCACCGTGGATGCCGGTGTTCCGGTGCTGAGCATGCACGCTCCCATTGAGCTGGTTTCCAAGCTGGACTGCTACGAAACCATGCTGGCCTGCAAGGCAATTTACAACGCCTGATAAAAACGCACTTCGCGCGGCGCCGTCTCACTTTGGGACGAACGCCGCGCGAATTTTATGTATGTTTTTACAATTCCGGACCGCCTCTGTAAACGCCCGGAACACCTTCCAGATTCTCCGGCAGCATACTCAGCTTTTTACCGGCCCGCACCGCCTGGAACAGCTCCCAGAGCACCCAAATATGGAACAGGAAATCCACCACCAGGTTTTCCACGGGGTTGTCCATCAGCAGCCAGGTAAAGCCCGCCAGAAAAAGCGTGTCCAGCAGGAACAGCACCAGTGCCGCCACCAGCCAGCCGTAGCGCTTCTTGCTCAGCAGCCAGCACAGCAGGAAGATTCCCAGAATCACCACACTAATTCCCAGTGCAGTCAGCGTGTAGGTTCCGGTGACGTCCCAGCTGCCGTTGGTGAAGGCATTGTCAATTCCCTTACCGAAGGCAGTCAGATAGTAAGGAAGGGATGCGGAAAACAGGAAGTAGGAGTTGAAATCCAGCAGCAGAAATGCAACATTGACCACTGTGAAGATCAGCACCAGCATCAGGCTGTACCTTCCGCCACGCATTTTGTTTTCCCAGTATTCCCGGGTACCTTTTTGGGGTTTGTCCGTTTTGTTTGCCATAATGGTTTCTCCTCTCTTTTTTGTATCCATTGCTACTATAGCAAAGGCCGTTCCGGATTGCAATAACGTGTGAGCAAAAACTCCACATTTTCTCCCGTCTTGACATTTTCTCTTCCCCAGAGTATAATATCTCCAATTTCATAGGACAGTTCGTGACCATCCTGTCGGTAAACAAAACTAGGGAATTTCAGATGGGCGCAGTGCGCTCATTTTTTTGTTGTTCTGGTCACAGCTGCGCCATTTTTCAAAGGAGCAATGCCAAATGACCAAACAAATTCGATTCCTGACCCAGGCTGCGATTATCGCCGCCCTGTACGCTGTACTGACCCATATGCAGAACCTGCTGGTACCCGGCAGCACCACCTGGATGATCCAGATGCGCATGTCGGAAGCCCTGTGCGTGCTGGCCTTCTTCACCCCCGCCGCTATTCCCGGCCTGACCCTGGGCTGCCTGGTGTTCAACATCACCTACGCTGCCGCACTGCCGCTGGATTTTGTCATCGGTTCCGCCGCCACCTTGGCAACAGCGGAAATCATGTGGCTGACCCGGAATGTAACCGTCAAGGGTTATCCCCTGCTGGGCATGCTGATGCCCGCCCTGAGCAATGCCATTTTCGTCGGCTGGGAGCTGTCGGTGTACATCGGCGGCGGCTTCTGGATCAATGCGCTGTATGTGGCCCTGGGCGAAGCGGCTGTGCTGCTGAGCTTGGGAAGCGTTCTGTACTACGCTGTAAAAAAGCGCCACTTGGATGCGGCGCTGCTTCGTCTATAAACCTATTTTTCCGGGAACCCAAATGGGTTCCCGGCTTGTTTTTATGGACAAACTATGGTATGATACCTTGTTGAAGGAGTGAAATTATGATCGATTTTAAACGATTGCAAGTAGACCAGAAACAACAATACGAATCCATTCTCTTCAGCGTTCCCAACCGGGGCTGTGAGTATTCCTTTGCCAACCTGATTCTCTGGGGCCACCAGAAGGTGGCTTTTGTCCATGGCTGCGCCGCCTTTTTCTCCCACTTCTACGGCCGCAGCGTCTACCCCTATCCCATCGGTAGCGGTGACCGTCGGGCGGTGATTTCCCTGATTATGGAAGACGCCCAGCAGCGGGGCATTCCCTGCCGGATTACCAACATGCTGCCGTCGGACTGGGAAGAACTGAACAGCTGGTTTCCCGACCGCTTCTTCCGCCGCACCGACCGGGACGGCTTTGACTACGTCTACGCTGTAGATGACCTGGCAGATCTGCGGGGCCGGAAATTCCAGAAAAAGCGCAACCACTTCAACCGCTTCCGGGCAGAGCACCCGGACTATACCGTGGTTCCCCTGACCCCGGAGAATATCCCCCAGGCCCAGTGCATGGTGGAAGACTGGTACACCCACCGGGTACAGGAAGACCCTCACGGTGACTATATGCTGGAAAATATCGCCATGTCCCGGGCCTTCCGGTGCTACTCCGGCCTGGAGATGGAGGGTCTGATGCTGATGGAGGGTGAAAAAATTCTGGCAGTCACCATGGGCTCCCGGATGGCTCCGGATACCTTTGATGTCCACTTTGAAAAGGCCCGGGAAGATGTGGACGGTGCCTACAACGCCATCAACTGCGAATTTGCCCGGTATCTGCGTCTGAAGCATCCGGAAGTAAAGTTCCTGGATCGGGAGGATGACATGGGCCTGGAAGGTCTTCGCAAGGCCAAGCTCTCCTACAATCCAAGCTTCATGGTAGAAAAATCCTGGGCTTACCTCCACGAGGAAATCGTCCATGATCGTTAAGCAGCTCAAGGACCTTTGGCAGCTGGCCTTTGCCGATTCTCCCCAGGCTATCAACGCCTTCTTTTCCACCGCTTACAGCCCGGCACGGTGCCAGGTCCTGATGGAGGACGACCGGGTCGTGGCAGCGCTTCACTGGCTGGACACCCAGTACCGGGGGCAGAAGCTTGCCTACCTCTACGCCGTTGCCACCCATCCGGATTTCCGCCGCCGGGGACTGTGCCGCACCCTGATGAACCACACCGAAAAACTGCTCAAAGCCCAGGGGTATGCAGGTGCTCTGCTGTCCCCTGCCAGCGATGGTCTGCGAAAAATGTATGGCAGCATGGGCTACCGGGATTGCTGTTACTGCGCTAAATTGTCTGTTCCCGCCGCTGCCGAGCCTGCAGTACTGCGCCCGGTGGGCATAGACGAATACACCCGCCTTCGGCGGCAGTATCTGCCGGAAGACGGGGTTATCCAGGAAGGGGAAAATTTAACGTATCTTGCAAGCTTTGCCAAATTCTACGCAGGGGACGACTTTCTGCTGGCCGCTTCCGTGGAAGGAGCCGCCTTGCAAGGTGTGGAGCTTTTGGGAAATACCCAGGCTGCCGGCGGAATTACCGCCGCCCTGGGCTGCACCGAAGGAACCTTCCGCACTCCGGGAAATGAGACCATGCTGGCCATGTTCCTGCCCCTGAACCCTTCGGCCCAGGCGCCGGGGTATCTGGGTTTTCCCTTCGATTAAGCATACAGCGCCAATCCCAGCAGATAAATCACCACCAGATGGGCCGGATAATACAGATAGAATACCATACCCATGGCATGTTTGCCCCGCTGACCGTTGTACGCCATCATCAGCGGCACCGCCGCCAGGGCAAACCATTGGGCCCACCCATAGGCAAATCCCAGCAAACCAAGTCCCAGGGCGAACATTCCCAGTTTCTTCCATTTACTTTGCGGGAAATACACCAGCGCCGGTAGCAGTACGCCCCAGATGCCGTAATCCACGGCAAAATCCGTACCCGGGAGCAAATCCGGCAGTATTTCACAGACAAACACCGCCAATGCCAGTGCCGCTGCGCCTATCCCCCATTTTTTCCGCTTTTGGGCATAATCCAGAGCATAAATGAAACCGATTCCCATGCTGAAGGTCACCAGAATGCACTGATACAGTGACCCCATGGCAAAAAAATACACCGCCTGGCACACCGCCGCCAGCATCAGCACCCGCAAAAGATACTTTTTCCGGTTACGGGTATAGCGGCAGCCTTCGGCGATCATGTAAGCATAAATCGGCAGCGCCAGCCGCCCGATGATGCGCAGAATCAGCATCTGGGGCAGCAGGTACACCCCAATGTGATCCAATGTCATAGCCGCCATGGCGATGAGTTTCAGCTGATTTCCGGTCAGGCCGGTTCTTTCTTTCAGGGCAATTCCCATGGATAGCCCCCCTTTCCGGGCTATCTTAGCATCCCGGCGGCAGACTTGTCAACGTCGGGGCGGCGAAATTCCGTTTCAGAATTGTGAGGCTTCTTTATGAAGACGCTTTATCTCATTGGCGGCACCATGGGTGTGGGAAAAACCACCGTGTGCCGGGAACTGAAAAATCAATTGCCGGGCAGCGTCTTTTTAGACGGCGACTGGTGCTGGGACATGAATCCTTTTGTTGTCACCGAAGAGACCAAAGCCATGGTCTTGGACAATATTACGACCCTGCTGGGAAATTTTCTCCGGTGTTCTGCTTACGACCATGTGATTTTTTGCTGGGTGATGCACCAGCAGGCCATTCTGGATGAAATTCTGGGCAGACTGGACCTGACCGATGTGACGGTGGTTCCGGTATCCCTGGTATGTACCCGGGAGGTGCTGCTAAAGCGGCTGAATCAGGATGTGTCCGTCGGGCTGCGGCAGCCGGATATTTTGCTGAGAAGTCCCCAGCGGCTTTCCCTGTATGATGCCCTGGACACGATAAAAATCGACACCTCCTGCGCCACCGTTCCCGAAATCGTCCAGACCATTCTCCGACTTACCAAAAATGGAACATAAAAAAGAAATAACCCTTGGCTGTCTTCCCAATCGAATCAGCCAAGGGTTATCTCTGTTCACTCTTGATATCTAACATCCTTGATTAACCTCTCTTTCTGCAGGATCAGACACGGCTTCTGCTGACAAAAATTGAATCCCTTCCAATAATATTGCGGTTGAGGAAACGGAAGCGGTGCCTGTCAGATTCCAAAGCGGCTGCTCCGGAACCAAGGATTACCAATCCAATTGGTCATTCCTTTTATGCCTTAACTATACCACGTCCTACCAAAAACGCAAGATGGAATTGTGTACAAACTGTCCAGTTTTCTTCCATACAAAACGCAGAAATTGGGCGCAATGCCGTTTTTTCTGTTGACCAGTGGCGAAAAGGATGATAGTATGAATATATTGGGGTGGTTTTCTTTCCGGCTGCCTGCCGGATGGAAAAGCTACGCGGAATTTTGGCAACATACACATGCCGCCCCGGCAAAAATCCGACAGAAATTGGCTTTCTGCGACTTGACGTGTTTTTTGCCCCATGGTATAATGTGGATGTAGTTTCTACAACCCCTTATGACTGACGGATCAGTGGAGCACCACACGGAGTAAGGGCGTTTCAATAGCCGACCGTCTGGGCACACTTTCCCTTCTTTTTGGGACAAGTGCGCCCTTTTTTATTTACTTTTCTTTGGAGGTAACACATGAAAAAAGTCGGTATCGTCATGGGCAGCGACAGTGATCTTCCTATCCTGCGCAAGACCATGGACACTCTGGCCTCTTTGGACATTCCCTACGAGTGCCACGTCTATTCTGCCCACCGCACCCCGGTGGAGGCCCGGGATTTTGCCCTGTCCGCCCGGGAAAATGGCTTTGGCGTCATCATTGCCGCAGCCGGTATGGCTGCCCATCTGGCTGGCGCCATTGCAGCCAACACCACCCTGCCTGTGATTGGCATACCCTGTAAGTCTACCTGTCTCGACGGCATTGACGCACTCCTTTCTACGGTTATGATGCCCTCCGGTATTCCGGTGGCCACCGTTGCCATCAACGGAGGCGTGAATGCCGCTTTGTTGTCCGCCCAGATTCTGGCGGTGGAGGACAAGGATCTGGCCGCCAAGTTGGATGCCAAGCGCGCCGCCGATGCCAAAAAGGTTCTGGAAAAGGACGCCGCCCTCCAGGCGGAGCTGAATGCGTAAGCCCATTCTTTCAACATAAACATCTATTTTCAGAAAGAGGTAATTATCATGGAAAATCTCAAGCTGCTCTACACCGGTAAGACCAAGAATGTTTACGCCCTGCCCAACGGCAACTGCCTGCTGAAGTTCAAGGACGACTGCACCGGCAAGGACGGTGTCTTTGATCCCGGTGAAAACAGCGTCGGCCTGACCATCGAGGGCGTAGGTGATGTGAACCTGCGCATGTCCATCTACTTCTTTGAAAAGATCAACGCCGCCGGCATCCGCACCCACTATGTTTCCGCCAACCTAGACGACACCACCATGGAAGTGCTGCCCGCCAAGGTCTTCGGCAAGGGTCTGGAAGTCATCTGCCGGTACAAGGCTGTGGGTTCCTTCTATCGCCGCTATTCCGACTACATCGAAGAAGGCGCCGACCTGCCCGCTTACGTAGAAACCACCTTCAAGAACGACGCCAAGGGCGATCCCCTGGTTACCAAGGACGGTCTGGTAGACCTGGGCGTTATGACTGCCGAGCAGTACGACTCCCTGAAGGAAATGACCCAGGCCATCACCAAGATTGTTGCCGACGATCTGAAGGCCAAGGGCCTGGATCTGTACGACATCAAGTTCGAGTTCGGCTACGACGCCGACGGCAAGGTCATGCTCATCGACGAAATTGCTTCCGGCAACATGCGTGTTTACAAGGACGGCAAGTACATCGACCCCATGACTCTGAACACCCTGTTCTTCGCTTGATTTCCCTCTCCGGTCACGGCAGCCTGAAACAGCTGCCGTGACCCATGATTCCCTGTTACCTTCAATCTGCACATAGAATCAAGGAGGATATTCCCTTATGGGTGGTTTCTTCGGAGCAATTTCCCACAATGACTGTGTCCATGACGTTTTCTTCGGCACGGACTACCATTCCCACCTGGGCACCCGCCGGGGCGGTCTGGCGTTCTACGACCCGGAGAAAGGGTTCCAGCGCCAGATTCATAACATTGAAAATACCCCTTTCCGCACCAAATTTGAAAATGACCTGTCCAAGATGAGCGGCACCATCGGCATCGGCTGTATTTCCGACACCGATCCCCAGCCGCTGCTGTTCCGCAGCCATCTGGGACTGTTTGCCCTGTCCACCGTGGGCATTATCAACAACGCCGAGGAGCTGGTGGAAAAGACCTTCTCCGGTCCCGGCCATCAGTTCATGGCCATGTCCTCCGGCAAAGTCAATGCCACGGAACTGACCGCGGCCCTGATTAACCGCTGTGACAATCTGATTGACGGCATCCACTATGCCCAGTCCGTCATTGACGGCTCCTGCACCATTTTGCTGCTGACCGCCAACTCCATCATCGCCGCCCGGGATCGGGTGGGCCGTCTGCCTGTTCTGGTGGGCAAGAAAGAGGGCGGTCACTGCGTCAGCTTTGAGTCCTTCGCCTGCCAGAAGCTGGGCTACCAGGTCTGCTACAACTTAGGCCCTGGTGAGATTGTGGAAATCTCTCCCGACGGCATTCGCCAGCTGGCAGCTCCCGGGGAGAAGATGAAAATCTGCGCCTTCCTGTGGACTTACTACGGCTACCCCAACTCCAACTACGAAGGCAAAAACGTGGAGGTCATGCGCTGCCGCAACGGTGAGATCATGGCCCGGGACGAAGAAAAAAACGGCACCATGCCGGATGTGGACTACGTTGCCGGTGTGCCGGACTCCGGTCTGCCCCATGCCATTGGCTATGCCAACCAGTCCCACAAGCCCTTCGCCCGTCCTTTCGTGAAATATACCCCCACCTGGGCCCGTTCCTTCATGCCCTCCAATCAGCAGATGCGCAACATGATTGCGGAGATGAAGCAGATTCCCGTACCGGAACTGATTGAGGACAAGAAGCTGCTGCTGGTGGACGACTCCATCGTCCGAGGCACCCAGCTGCGGGAAACCGTGGAATTTCTGTACAAGAGCGGCGCCAAGGAAGTGCATATGCGCTCTGCCTGCCCGCCCATTATGTACGGCTGCAAATACCTGAACTTCTCCCGGAGCAATTCCGAAATGGAGCTGCTGGCCCGGAAAGTGATCCAGGAGCTGGAAGGCGACGAGGGCCAGAAGCACATCGAAGAATACGCCGACGGCTCGACCCAGCGGGGCAAAGCCATGCGGCAGGCCATCTGCCAGCAGATGGGCTTCGATTCCCTGGGCTATCAGTCCCTGGACGGTCTGCTGGAGGCCATCGGTCTGGATCGCAGCAAGGTCTGCACCTACTGCTGGACCGGCGAAGAATAAGTCCCATTACCAACGATAAAGGAGCACTCCCATGGAACATACCAATTCCTACTCCGCCAGTTACGCCGCCGCCGGTGTGGACATCACCGCCGGTTACAAGGCCGTGGAACTGATGAAAAAGCACGTTGCCCGCACCCGCAACGAAGGCTGCCTGGATGATGTGGGCGGCTTCGGCGGTTGCTTCGGTCTGCCCATCGCCGGAATGGAAGAGCCTGTGCTGGTCTCCGGCACCGACGGTGTGGGCACCAAGCTGAAGCTGGCCATTCTCATGGACAAGCACGACACCATTGGCATCGACTGCGTGGCCATGTGTGTCAATGATATCATCTGTGTGGGCGCCAAGCCCCTGTTCTTCCTGGACTACATTGCCTGCGGCAAGAACGTCCCGGAGAAAATTGCCGAGATCGTCGGCGGCGTAGCAGAAGGCTGCGTCCAGGCTGGCAGCGCCCTGATTGGCGGCGAAACCGCCGAGCATCCGGGCATGATGCCGGAAGACGAATATGACCTGGCAGGGTTTGCCGTGGGCGTGGTGGACAAGAAGAAGATTCTGGACAAGAACACCATGGCAGCCGGCGATGTGGTCATCGCCCTGCCCTCCACCGGCATTCACTCCAACGGCTTCTCATTGTGCCGGAAGGTCTTTGACATCGACAACAACAATCCCCAGCTCTATGTCCCTCGTGAGGAACTGGGCGGCAAAACCATTGCCGAGGCTCTGCTGACCCCCACCAAGATCTACGTCAAGCCGGTTCTGGCCCTGCTGGAGAAGGTCAACGTCAAGGGCATCAGCCACATCACCGGCGGCGGCTTCTACGAGAACATTCCCCGTTCCATCCCCGATGGACTGGGTGCCAAGATCGACAAGTCCGCTGTCAAGGTTCTGCCCATCTTTGACCTGATTGCAAAGTTTGGCAACATCCCTGAGCGGGATATGTTCAACACCTACAACATGGGCGTGGGCATGAGCATCGTGGTACCGGCTGACCAGGTTGAGCTGGCCCTGTCCACCCTGAAGGACAACGGCGAAGATGCCTATGTCATCGGCACCATTGTGGAAAGCGAAGAAAAGGTGATTCTGGCGTGAAAACCAAAATTGCCGTTCTGGTCTCCGGCGGCGGCACCAACCTTCAGGCACTGATTGATACCCAGGGGAATGTGCTGCAAAGCGGTGAGATTGTGCTGGTAGTGTCCAATAACGCCGGTGCTTACGCCCTGGAGCGGGCCAAAAAGGCCGGCATTCCCACCGCCGTGGTGCTGAAAAAAGACTGCGGCTCCCAGGAAGCCTTTGAAGAAAAGCTGAAAGCCCTGCTGACCCAGTATGGGATCGAGGTCATCATCCTGGCGGGATTTATGACCATTCTCACCGAGAACTTCACCCGCTGCTATCCCAAGCGGATTCTCAACGTCCACCCTTCCCTGATTCCCTCCTTCTGCGGTGCGGGATTCTACGGGCTGCGGGTGCATCAGGCCGCACTGGATTACGGCGTGAAGGTCACCGGCGCCACCGTCCATTTTGTCAACGAAATTCCCGACGGCGGGCAGATCATCGCCCAAAAGGCAGTGGAAATTGCCCCCGACGACACCCCGGAAACCCTCCAGCGGCGGGTGATGGAGCAGGCGGAATGGGTCCTGCTGCCCCAGGCGGCGGAAGCTATTTGCGCCCAACTGCAAACTCTTTGATTTTTCTCAGGAATGGAGCGATTGTACATGAATGTCTATGAAGTCAAATCCATGTCCCAGCGTCTTTCCGGTAACACCTACCCCGGCCGGGGCATTGTGCTGGGCCTGACCCCGGATGGCAAAACTTCCGTTGCCGCCTACTTCATCATGGGCCGCAGCGTCAACAGCCGCAACCGGGTATTCATTCAGGAGCCGGACGGCATCCGTACGGAAGCCTACGACCCCAGCAAAATGGTGGACCCCAGTCTGATTATCTATCATCCCGTCCGGGAATTCGGCCGGGGCCTGATCGTCACCAACGGTGACCAGACCGACACCATCCGGGAATACCTGGAAAACGGCCTTCCCATGGAGCAGGCTCTGCGCAGCCGGAAGTTTGAGCACGACGGCCCCAACTGGACCCCCCGGATCTCCGGCCTGCTCAGCCCCGACGGCAGCTACAAGATGTCCATTCTCAAATCCGCCGACCCGGAAGGCACCGACTGCGCCCGGTTTACCTTCGAGTATCCCGGCCTGCCCGGTCTGGGTCATTTCCTGCACACCTATGTCTGCGACGGAAACCCTGTGATTCCCACCTTCCAGGGCGAGCCGGAACGGGTGAGCATCCCGGCAGACATTGATGCCTTTACCCAGGAACTGTGGGAAAATCTGGATGAAAACAACAAGATTTCCCTGTTTGTCCGCTACACCGATCTGGAGACCCGGAAGTACGAGCAGCGGATCCTCAACAAGCACGGCTGAAATACCAAAGAACGATTTAGGGAGGAATGTTTCATGAATGAATTTGCCCTGAAATATGGCTGCAACCCCAACCAGAAGCCCTCGCGGATCTACATGAGCGACGGCTCCGACCTGCCCCTGACCATCCTCAACGGCCGCCCCGGCTACATCAACTTCCTGGATGCCCTGAACTCCTGGCAGCTGGTGAAAGAGCTGAAGGAAGCCACCGGCATGGTCGCCGTTACCTCTTTCAAACATGTCTCCCCCACCTCCGCAGCCGTGGGCAAACCCCTGAGCGATACTTTGAAGAAGGCCTGCTTTGTAGACGATGTTCCGGAACTGGAGGAGAGCCCTCTGGCCTGCGCCTACGCCCGGGCAAGAGGCACCGACCGGATGTGCTCTTTCGGTGACTGGGTAGCCCTGTCCGATGTCTGCGACGTTACCACCGCCAAGCTCATCGCCCGGGAAGTTTCCGACGGCGTCATCGCCCCGGGATACACCGACGAGGCTCTGGCTATTCTGAAGACCAAGCGCAAGGGCGGCTACAACGTGGTTGCCATTGACCCGAATTACGTTCCTGCCGAGCAGGAAACCAAGCAGGTCTTCGGCATCACCTTCCAGCAGGGCCGCAACAACTTCAAGATCGGCCCCCATCTGCTGGAGAACATCGTCACCGAAAACAAGGATCTGCCGGAAAGCGCCAAAATTGACCTGATTGTGGCCCTGATTACCCTGAAGTACACCCAGTCCAATTCCGTCTGCTTTGCCTATGACGGTCAGGCTGTGGGTGTGGGCGCCGGTCAGCAGTCCCGGATTCACTGCACCCGGCTGGCTGGCTCCAAGGCCGATACCTTCTTCCTGCGCCAGCATCCCAAGACGTTGAATCTGCCCTTCCGGGAAGATCTGAGTCGTCCCAACCGGGACAACGTCATTGACGGCTATATCAATGGCAACGAAGAAGATGTGTGCGCCGACGGTATCTGGCAGAACTACTTCACCCGTCAGCCCGAGCGGCTGACCGCAGAGGACAAGCGGACTTTCCTGGCAAGCTTCGACGGCGTTGCCCTGGGTTCCGACGCATTCTTCCCCTTCTCCGACAATATCAAGCGCGCCCGGGCCTCCGGCGTCAAGTACGTTGCCCAGCCCGGCGGCTCCATCCGGGACGACCTGGTCATTGCCGAGTGCGATAAGCATGGCATGGTCATGGCCTTCACCGGCATGCGGCTTTTCCATCACTAAGCCCGTTTTTCATAGGGGACAGCCCCAAAAAGGCTGCCCCCTATCGGTGCGTTTTTGGATAAACAGAAAATGAGGTGCTTATGAAATTACTGGTTGTAGGCGGCGGTGGCCGGGAACACGCCATCATCCGCTCCCTGAAGAAAAATCCCCAGGTGGAAACCATCTACGCCCTGCCCGGCAACGGCGGCATTGCAGCGGATGCCACCTGTGTCCCCATCGGCGCTACGGAGATTGACAAGATCGTATCCTTCGCCGTGGAAAACGCCATTGACTACGCTGTGGTGGCTCCGGATGATCCTCTGGTTCTGGGCTGTGTGGACGCCCTGGAAGAAAAGGGCATCCCCTGCTTCGGCCCCTGGGCCAACGCCGCCATCATTGAAGGCAGCAAGGTTTTCTCCAAGAACCTGATGCACAAATACGGCATTCCCACCGCCGAGTATGCTGTGTTTGACCAGATGGATGCTGCACTTTCCTACCTGGACACCGCCCCCATCTCCACGGTGGTCAAGGCCGACGGTCTGGCTCTGGGTAAAGGCGTTATCATCGCCGAAACCCGGGAAGCGGCCAAAACCGCCGTTCGGGACATGATGGAAGCCGGTGTTTTCGGCAAGTCCGGCAGCCGGGTGGTCATTGAGGAGTTCCTCACCGGTCCGGAAGTGTCCGTGCTGGCCTTCACCGACGGCAAGGTGGTCAAGCCCATGGTCTCCTCCATGGACCACAAGCGGGCCGGAGACAACGACACCGGTCTGAACACCGGCGGCATGGGCACCGTGGCCCCCAACCCCTACTACACCCCCGAAATTGCCCAGCGGTGCATGCAGGAAATCTTCCTGCCCACCATCGCCGCCATGAACGCCGAAGGCCGCACCTTCCGGGGCTGCCTGTATTTTGGTCTGATGCTGACCCCCAACGGACCCAAGGTCATTGAGTACAACTGCCGTTTCGGCGATCCGGAAACCCAGGTGGTGCTGCCCCTGCTGGAGAGCGACCTGCTGACCATTATGAAGTCTTGCACCAACGGCACTTTGGCAGACACCGAAGTCCGCTTTGCCGATAAGCATGCCTGCTGCGTGATTCTGGCCTCCAAGGGCTATCCCCAGAGCTACCAGAAGGGATTCCCCATCACCATGACCGAGGAAGCCGCCCAGCACACCTATGTTGCCGGCGCCAAACTGGAAAATGGCCAGCTTCTCACCTCCGGCGGCCGGGTCACCGGCACCACCGCCATTGCCGACACCCTGGAGCAGGCCATCCGGGAAGCCTACCGGATCAGCGACGGTGTCCGCTTTGAAAACGCCTACCGCAGAAGCGACATCGGCCAGCGGGCATTGCAGGCTCTCAAGTAAGGAAACAATAGAGAAACTAGGAGGATTACCCCATGGTTTATCGTGTATTTGTAGAAAAGAAGGAAGGCCTGGACAACGAAGCCCGGGGCCTGCTCAGCGAAGCCAAGAATCTTCTGGGCATGGCGAATCTGGAGCATGTGCGGCTGTTCAACCGCTATGACGCGGAAAACATCTCCCGGGAGCTGTTTGACTACGCCGTAAAAACCGTGTTCTCCGAGCCCCAGCTGGATACCGCCAGCGAAAGCGTATCCCTGCCCGGTGCTTATGTTTTTGCTGTGGAATCTCTGCCCGGTCAGTTCGACCAGCGGGCCGACTCCGCCGCCCAGTGCATCCAGATCATCTCCCAGGGCGAGCGTCCCCTGATCCGCACCGCCAAGGTCTACGCCCTGTACGGCAAGCTCACGGAGGCAGAAATCGCCGAATTCAAGAAGTACGTCATTAACCCCGTGGAGTGCCGGGAAGCATCCCTGGAAGTCCCCGAAACCTTGGCTATCCAGTACGAGATTCCCACCCAGGTTGCAACCCTGGACGGCTTTACCAAGCTGGACCGGGAAGGGCTGGACAACTTCATCCGTCAGTATGGCCTGGCCATGGACCTGGATGACATTACCTTCTGCCAGTCCTACTTCATCAGCGAGCACCGTGACCCCACCATCACGGAAATCCGGATGATCGACACTTATTGGTCTGACCACTGCCGTCACACCACCTTCGGCACCATCATTGACAGCGTCCACTTTGAGGACGCACTGCTGCAGAAGACCTATGAAACCTACCTGGAAACCCGCAACGCCCTGGGCCGCCAGGCAAAGCCCATCTGCCTGATGGATCTGGCTACCGTAGCCGTGCGGCATCTGAAAGCTGCCGGAAAGCTCAATAAGCTGGACGAGAGTGAGGAAATCAACGCCTGCACCGTGAAGGTCAACGTTACCGTGGACGGCGTGGAAGAGCCCTGGCTGCTGCTGTTCAAGAACGAAACCCACAACCATCCCACGGAAATCGAGCCCTTCGGCGGCGCTGCCACCTGCATCGGCGGCGCTATCCGGGACCCTCTGTCCGGCAGAAGCTATGTCTACGGCGCCATGCGTGTCACCGGCGCTGCCGACCCCTTAAAGCCCGTTTCCGAAACCATTCCCGGCAAGCTGCCCCAGCGTAAGCTGGTCACCACCGCTGCTGCCGGTTACTCCTCCTACGGCAACCAGATCGGTCTGGCTACCGGCATTGTGGACGAAATCTACCATCCCGGCTATGCTGCCAAGCGGATGGAAATCGGCGCCGTCATTGCCGCCGCTCCTGCGGAGAATGTCCGCCGGGAACGTCCCGATCCCGGTGACGTGGTGATCCTGTTGGGCGGCAACACCGGCCGTGACGGCATCGGCGGTGCCACCGGTTCTTCCAAGGCCCACAACACCCAGTCCGTGGAAACCTGCGGCTCCGAGGTGCAGAAGGGCAACGCTCCGGAAGAGCGCAAGCTCCAGCGTCTGTTCCGCAACGCCGAGGCTTCCCGCCTCATCAAGCGCTGCAATGACTTCGGTGCCGGCGGTGTCTCCGTTGCCATTGGCGAACTGGCAGACGGCCTGGTCATCGACCTGAACGCCGTGCCCAAGAAGTACGAAGGCCTGGACGGCACCGAGCTGGCCATCTCCGAATCCCAGGAGCGTATGGCCGTGGTGGTGGAAGCCAAGGACGTTAACCGTTTCCTGGAACTGGCCCTCACCGAGAACCTGAACGCTGTGCCCGTGGCCACCGTTACCGAAGAGCCCCGTCTGGTGATGAACTGGAACGGCAAGACCATCTGTGACATCAGCCGGGAGTTCCTGAACTCCAACGGTGCGGACAAGCACATCACCGCCTCCGCCGCAGTTCCCCAGGGCTATGACAAGGCTGTGTCCGGCAGCTTTACCGATAACTTCATGGCAGTTGCCTCCGACCTGAACACCTGCTCCAAGCGGGGTCTGTCCGAGCGGTTCGACTCCACCATCGGTGCCGGCACCGTGCTGATGCCCTTTGGCGGCAAGAATCAGCTGACTCCCATTCAGGCCATGGTGCAGAAGATCAGCGTGGAGAAGAAGCACACAGACGATTGCTCCTTCATGTCCTTCGGCTACAACCCCTTCATCACCTCCGCTTCCCCCTACCATGGCGCTTACCTGGCAGTGGTGGAATCCGTGTGCAAGCTCATCGCCTCCGGCGCTTCCTTTGAAGATACCTACCTGACCTTCCAGGAGTACTTTGAGCGCCTGGGCAAGGACCCCAGCCGCTGGGGCAAGCCTCTGGCTGCTCTGCTGGGTGCCTTCCAGGCCCAGATGGATCTGGGCATCGCCGCCATCGGCGGCAAGGACTCCATGTCCGGCTCCTTCGAGAAGCTGGATGTGCCCCCCACTCTGGTCTCCTTCGCCGTTACCACCGGCAAAACCCAGGACGTGGTCTCCCCCGAATTCAAGGCCGCCGGTCATACCGTGTGCCTGCTGGAAACCGCCAAGGACGCAAACGGTCTGCCGGTGACGGAAGACCTGCTGAAGAATTTCGCCCTGGTGCATGAGCTGCTGCAATCCGGCAAGGCCGTTGCCTGCTACACACCCGGCATGGGCGGCGTGGCAGAAGCAGTGATGAAGATGGGCTTCGGCAACGGTCTGGGAATGGCCTTCGCTGAGGATGTAACCCTGGATACCCTCTTCGGCTATCGCTACGGCTGCTTCGTACTGGAAATGGCAGAGGACACCGTAGGCACGGTTCTGGGCACCGTTACCCAGGACGGCAGTTTCTCCTACCATGGAGAAACTCTTTCCCAGGAGCAAGTGCTGAATGCCTACGAGGACAAGCTGGAATCCGTCTACAGCTGCAACATCCCCACCCGGGAGCAGAAGATGGAGAACTTCTCCTACGTCGCTTCCCAGCGCAAGGCCTCGGCTGTAAAGGTTGCCAAGCCCAAGGTGCTGATCCCCGCCTTCCCCGGCACCAACTGCGAATATGACTCTGCCAAGGCTGTCCGGGATGCAGGCGCCGAACCGGAGATCATCGTCATCAACAACCTCTCCGCCGAGGGCATTACCCGCAGCGTAGAGCGCTTTGCCCGGGAACTGAAGAACGCCCAGATGGTATTCATCCCCGGCGGCTTCTCCGGCGGCGACGAGCCTGACGGCTCCGGTAAGTTCATCACCGCCTTCTTCCGCAACGCAGCCATTAAGGAAGGGGTCACCGACCTGCTGGAGAACCGGGACGGCCTGATGTGCGGTATCTGCAATGGCTTCCAGGCTCTGATTAAACTGGGTCTGGTGCCCTACGGCAAGATCATCGACACCGACGAGACCTGCCCCACCCTGACCTTCAACAACATCAGCCGTCACCAGAGCCGGATTGTCCGCACCCGGGTGGCTTCCAACAAGTCCCCCTGGCTGGCGCTGACCAACGTAGGTGATGTGTACAACGTGCCCATCTCCCACGGCGAAGGCAAGTTCCTGGCTTCCGAAGAGCTGATCCGCCAGCTGGCAGCCAACGGCCAGATTGCCACCCAGTATGTGGACCTGGAAGGCAATGCCACCGCTGACGTGCACTTCAACCCCAACGGCTCCCTGTATGCCATCGAAGGCATCACCTCCCCCGACGGCCGTGTCTTCGGCAAGATGGGCCACAGCGAACGTATCGGCAAGGGACTGTACAAGAACGTCCCCGGCGAATATGACATCCGGATGTTTGAGGCCGCAGTGAAGTACTTTAAGTAAGCAGCAAATCCCCGGGCAGAAATCTGTCCGGGGATTGTGTCACACAGAAATTGTGGGAGAACCATCATGGAATATTTTGGTGTATTTGCTTTTGTCCTGGTTATGTGCTATCTTTCCGTTCCCGGCAAGGTAAAAAAGCTGGAGGCAAAAGTAAAACGATTGGAAAAACAAAGGAACGGTGCATACGCTATGTCGAAACTGATGCAGCAACTGATCGGAAAAACCTGTACCCTCATTTCGGAAAAGGGCCTGTCCATCGCCGGAAAGTGTGAATTTACCTGCGAAATCCTGGATTGCGATGAAGAATGGGTCAAAATTCGTCTGGACCAGAAAAAAGGCGGCAAAGTCGTAAAAATGATGCGTCTGGAGGACATTGAATCCGTAGAACTGGCAGACGAACAGTAAGGGTCCTCCTAAAAACAACACAAATCCCCCGGGCAGCGAAATTGCTGCCCGGGTTTTTTACGGCCAAAATGGAAAGGAAGCTTGACATTTAAAAATGCCATGCTATATTGAAGCTACGGAAAAGAAACTTTCCATATGAAAGGAGAATCTCATGAAAAACCGACTGGAGCAGCTTCGCAAGCAGCGAGGAATCAAGCAGGAAGATCTGGCCGCCGCCCTGGAGGTATCCCGCCAGACCATCGGCTCCTTGGAAAACGGCCGATATAATCCTTCCATCTTGTTGGCCTTCAAAATCGCTCGCTATTTCCAAATGTCCATTGAAGAAATCTTTATTTATGAGGAGGACGAATCATGAAATCGAAGATCGCAAACTCTGTAGCCATGATTCTCGGTTTGTGTCTGCTGGCTATTGGCTTATTTTTGCTGAAAACAATCGCTGATCCCCAAGGCGTAATGCTGGCATTGCCCTATGTCTGTATTGGGGTTGGCTGCGGCCTGTTTGGTCAAGGGATGGGGAATCGGATTTCCCAGCGGGCACTACGCAGTGATCCGGAGCTGAAGAAAAGACTGGATATCGAAAAGAAGGATGAGCGCAATATTGCAATTGCAAGCAAGGCCAAGAGCAAGGCGTTTGACGCAATGACCTTTGTTTTCAGTGCTTTGATGCTTTGCTTTGCCCTGATGGGAGTGGATATGATTCCTCTTCTTCTGCTTGTCTTCGCTTATCTACTTGTTCACGGCCTAGCTCTTTACTACCGGTTTCAGCTTGAAAAAGAAATGTAACAGCAAAAAATCCCTCCTGACCAGATACATTCCGGTCAGGAGGGAATCTTTATTCATAAGATTACCGAACGTACTCGATAATCACCCGGCGGTTGGGTTCTACGCCGGTGGAATGGGTGGTGATGTTCTCCATATCCTGCAAAGCAGCGTGGATCACATGCCGCTCATAGGCGTTCATGGGCTCCAGGGTGGTGCGGCGGCGGGCCTTCAGCACCTGCTGGGCTTTCTTCCGGGCATAGCGGCGCAGGCTTTCCTCCCGCTTTTCCCGGTAGCACTCCGCGTCCACGTTGATACGGATGTGGCCGTCCAAATCCCGGTTGATGGTGTAGTTGGCCAAGTGCTGAATGGCATCCAGGGTATCACCCCGGCGGCCGATCAGGTAACCCAGGTCATCGCCTACCAGGTCAACCTTGTATGTATTGCCCTCTACCTTCCAGCAGTGGGGCACGGCCTTGGAATCCATATGCTCCAGCAGGCCCTTCAGGAACAGCTCGATCTTCTCCTCGGTGGAGCCGCTTTCGGCAGGGGCGTACACCTTGGGTTCCGCCTTCACCTTGGCAGGCTTGGGCTCCTTGGGGGTCTTGGGAGGCTTGGGGGCCTCCGACTTCTTCTCAGCCTTGGGTTCCTGCTTGGGCTTGTCCGCCTTGGGCTCCTTGGCAGCCGGTTCCGGCTTGGGCATTTCCTTGGGCTGCTCCGGCTTCTTCACCGGGGCGGCTACCTTGGGCTTGGAGCGAGAAGCGGAGCTCAGGGCCACCTTGGGAGCTTCCGGCACCGGGTCCGGTGCCTCATAGCTGACCTGCACCTTGGCAGGCTGTGCGCCGAAGCCCAGGAAGCCTGCCTTTGCCTGCTGCAGAACCGTAACAGACACACTGTCCCGATCCAGTCCCAGCTGGGTCAGGGCTGCCTCAATGGCCAGGTCAATGGTTTTGCCGGTGGTAACAATGGTCTTTTCCATAGCTTATTCCTCCGTAGGCTTCGCAGCGTAGCGGTTGGGATCATAGCTGCGGCCCTTGCAGTAAGGACGATCGGCGATTCCGGAGAGGGTGGTCTTTTCTTCCTCTTCCTCCAGGATGCCCTTTCTGGCAGCATATTCCTTGGCGGCAGCGGCCTTGGCAGCCTGCTCCTGGTCACGCTGCTGCTTCTGCAGCTTCTTCTTGCTGGTATTGGTGGTGATGCCGTCGGGGTTGGCAGCCCGGCGCTCGGCACGGATACGCTCCTTCTCGGCTTCCAGGCGCTCCTCTTCCAGAGCCTTCTGCAGCCGCACAGCGTCCTCGGCATCGTAGATCTTGCGGTAGTGGTTGGTCATGATGGGGTCGGAGATCATACGCACCACGCCGCCGACAAACCAGTACAGGGACAGTCCGGCGGAGACGGTGAAGCCAATCCACAAGCTCATCAGGGGCATCATCCACATCATGGCCTGCATGGACTGGTTCTGCTGAGACTTCTTGGCAGTTTCCTCGTCCTGGATGCCCTTTTCGTTGGTGATAACGGAGTTGTTGGTCTTCTGGGCGATCCACATCTGGGCCACCTGAGACAGGCAGGACACCACAGGAATCAGGAAGGCACCGATGTGCGCCCAGTCCCAAGCCCAGGAAGCGGAGAAGATATTGAACTGGGGAATCGCACCCAGGTTAATGCCCAGGAAATTGAAGTTGATACCTGCCAGAGTCGCTTCGCTGATGGCAGGGATGGCAGCCTTCAGTTCTTCCGTAAACTGGGGGATGGCCTGGGCGGCAATTACCTGGTCATAGTAACTGTTGCCGGAGAAGATTCCGGGGGCATTGTCCTTGATAACCGCCACAATCTGCTGAGCCACATCGGCAGACTCCATCAGAATGTAGGTGATGGGTTCCCGGATAACCGCAAACAGAGGCCACAGAATCAGCAGGGGGATAAAGCTCCACAGGCAGCCGCCGCCCATGGAAGCGCCTTCATCCCGGTACAGCTTCTGAACCAGTTCATTCTGCTTCTGGGGGTCGTCGGCATAGCGGGCCTGAATCTCCTGAACCCGAGGGGTCAGGCGGGACATCTTCATCATGCTCTTCTTGCCCTTGGCGTTAATGGGCATGAGGATCAGCTGAACCAGGATGCCGAACAGGATCATGGCCACACCGTAGTTGCCGGTGAAGTGGTACAGCAGGTTCAGCAGGTAGCCGAAGGGCACGGTTACAATGTCGGATAACTGGAATGCAAGAAACATTGACTTTCCTCCTCAAAATTATGGAAGTCAGGGTACGGGGTCATAGACATCTCCCTTGTAGAAGGGATTGCAGCGCAGAAAGCGGCGCAGGGCAAGCCAGCCGCCTTTCCATGCCCCATACTTGCGGATTGCTTCGGCAGCGTAAGCGCTGCAGGTGGGCCGAAACCGGCATCGGGCCGGCAGTCCCGGGGAAATATAGCGCTGATAAATCTGAATTAGAAACAACAGAAGATTTTTAACCATAGGACCGCTTACGCCTCCAAGGGCTCCCTCAGGAGTCCGGCTTTTTTCGCCAAAGCCAGATAGCTTCTGGTCAGGCGCTGAAAGTCCGCATCCACAGCCTTGCTCCGGGCAACCACCACAATGTCCCAGCCTGGCTGGAACTGCTCCTCATGGAGCCGGTAAATTTCCCGCAGACGACGGCGGGTGCGGTTGCGCACATGGGCCTTGCCCAGCTTCTTGCTGACGGTAATGCCCACCCGGTTGCAAGCCGTTCGGTTTTTCCTGGCATAGAGCACCAGGTATCCGTCAGCAAATCCAGAGGTATGGTACAGCCGGCGAAAAATGTGGTTGAGTTTTAATGCACTGGAATACTTCATAACCTCTCTCCAACCCCATTGCGTCCTAAAAAGGGAGCGGGGCGAATACTTCATTCACCCCGCTGTAGCTCCCGTTTCGCTCATTGGCGCTTATTTTCCTTGACCCACATCGTTAAGCGCATCAGGCGGACAGAACCTTGCGGCCCTTGGCACGGCGGCGGGCCAAAACCTTACGGCCGTTGGCGGTAGCCATTCTCTGGCGGAAACCGTGAACCTTGGAACGATGACGACGGCTGGGCTGATAGGTACGCTTCATAATCGGATACACCTCCTGTCAAAAATCAATATGCTCGACAGCCAAAAGGCCGCAGCAACACATAGGTAATGACGATAACAGTCATGCTTGACCATTATAACCGAAAAATGCGGTTTGGTCAATCTTTTTTTCGGATTTTTATGGCTTTGGGAAAGACTTTGGAATCTATCCGGAAATTTGCAGGTTCGGCCCCTGGAAGGTTCCGTCCAGCTTGGACATGACCCGGTCATACGCTTCGCTGCCCGGGTCGTAAGGCGTAGGCTGGTAATTGTTCCGGTCGGATACAGAACTGACGCTGGCGGGCACCAGAGTACGCTGGCCCAGAGAAATGCTGCCGTCGCTCTGGCGGATCACTTCCTGCTGAATCAGTGCCGTGTCAAAATCCTGAGGATATCCGTTGCCCCCGAAGCTGAAATTGCCCAGGGAGTAGAAAATCACCCCATCGCCGTATTCTTCCACCGGCTGCAGCACATGGGGATGAGATCCCCACACAATATCCGCCCCGGCGTCAATGGCCGCATGACCCACGTCAATTTGCTCCTGGGTGGGGCGGTAGCTTCCTTCGGTGCCCCAGTGGGGGGCCACGATCACCAGTTCCGCACCCTGCTCCCGCAGGGCCTGAATCTCCTGGGTCATATCCTGCACATCCAGCAAGTAGTACACCATGCCGTACAGGCCCACTTTCAGGCCGCCTTCCAACGTCAGCAGCACGGAGCTGTCCCGCTGGACGTAGGGAATTCCAACCTCCTCCAAAACCGCCAGAGTGGAATCGTAGCCGGTCTGCCCATAGTCAAAGGCGTGGTTATTGGCTACCGTCACCGCCTGGATGCTGTTTTCCGTGAGGATGCTGCCATACTCCGTCGGGCCCCGGAAGGTGTGCTTTTTCTGAACGGGATTGCCTTCATCGCACAATGGGCCTTCCAGATTCAGGAAGGTTCCGTCATCGGTGTTAACATAATCCGCCACATTCCGGAAGGGATATCCATAATCCTGACCCACCGTTTTGGTAAAGCCGTATTCGGCGTAGGCATTGACCTGATTGGTGCCGAAGGTGCAGTCCCCCACAAAGGTCAGCAGGAAAGTCTCCGGCTGGGGCTCCGTGGGAGCCGGCTGGGTGGTTTCCGGAATCGGTTGGGTAGTCGGCGCGGCTGTGGGCACGGTCTGCTCCGTCTGCACGGCTTGGGTTGTGGTAGCTGTGGGAATCAGCTGCCGCCAGCCGCAGCCAGAGACCAGCGTCAACACCAGACACAGCCCCGCAGTGGCTGTGCCCAACTTTTTCCAATCAGCCATTTTCCTGAGCACGGCGCTTCATCAGGTTGCGCATCCGCAGGCCGTGATCCAGCTCCCGCTTGCGAATCCGCAGGCTCTTGGGAGTGCATTCCAGCAGCTCATCGTCTGCCAGGAATTCCAGGCACTGCTCCAGGGAGAATACCTTAGGGGGCGTCAGCCGCAGGGCTTCATCGGAACCGGCGGCACGCATGTTGGTCAGCTGCTTGCGCTTGCAGACGTTAACCGTCATATCCTCATTCCGGCTGCAAATGCCCACCACCATACCGGCGTACACCGGGGTGCCGGGGCCAATGAACAGGCTGCCCCGCTCCTGAGCGGCGGCCAGACCGTAGGTCACAGCCTCACCGGTTTCAAAGGCAATCAGAGAGCCGGTAAGCCGGCGCTCAATTTCGCCCTTCATGGGGGCGTAGGTCTCCAGGACGGAAGACATGATGCCTTCGCCCCGGGTATCGGTCAAAAATTCGTTGCGGTAGCCGAACAGTCCCCGGGAAGGTACCAGGAACTCCAGACGGTAACGGCTGCCCATAGGGGTCATGCCCAGCAGGTCTGCCTTCCGGCGGCCCATTTTTTCAATTACGGAACCCATGCAGGCTTCCGGCACATCGGCCACCATCCGCTCGATGGGCTCGCACACCTTGCCGTCGATGACCTTGGTCAGCACACGGGGGGTAGATACGGAGAACTCATAGCCTTCCCGGCGCATGGTTTCCATCAGGATGGACAGGTGCATTTCACCACGGCCTGCCACGTTGAAGGCATCGGTACCTTGCTCGGTAACATGCAGGGACACATCCTTCAGCAGTTCTTTCTCCAGCCGATCCCGCAGATTCCGGGAGGTGACGAACTTGCCTTCCTTGCCGGCGAAGGGAGAATCGTTGACGGCAAAGGTCATCTCAATGGTGGGGTCGGAAATCTTCACAAAGGGCAGAGGCTCCACGCACTCGGGAGCACACAGGGTACGGCCGATGGTGATGTCCGCCATACCGCTCAGAGCCACGATTTCACCAGCGCTGGCCTGCTGAATGGGATTCTTGCCCAGGCCGTCAAACTCATACAGGGCAACCACTTTGCCCTTCTGCCGTACTTCCGGGTTGTGGTAGTCGCAGATGGTCACTTCCTGGTTAACCTTGATGGTACCCCGTTCCACACGGCCCACCGCAATCCGGCCTACATATTCATTGTAGTCAATGGAGGACACCAGCAGCTGCAAAGGAGCCTCTGCATCGCCCTGGGGTGCGGGGATATAGTTGACGATGGTTTCAAACAGGGGGGTCAGGTCGGTGCCTGCCACATCGGGGCCGTAGGAAGCGGTACCCTGACGGCCGGAGCAGAACACCGTGGGGGAATTGAACTGCTCGTCGGTAGCGTCCAGATCCAGCAGCAGCTCCAGAACTTCCTCCATTACTTCGGAGATCCGGGCATCAGGCTTGTCAATCTTGTTAACGGCAACAATGACCTTGTGGCCCAGCTCCAGGGCCTTCTGCAGCACGAACCGGGTTTGGGGCATGGGGCCTTCAGCAGCATCCACCAGCAGGATAACGCCGTTGACCATTTTCAGAATCCGTTCCACCTCGCCGCCAAAGTCGGCATGGCCCGGGGTATCCACAATGTTGATCTTGTAATCTTTGTAGTGTACAGAGGTGTTCTTGGCCAGGATGGTGATACCACGTTCCCGTTCCAGATCACCGGAGTCCATCACTCGTTCCACGGTGGCCTGATTTTCCCGGTAGATGCCGCCCTGCTTCAGCATCTCATCCACCAGGGTGGTCTTGCCATGGTCAACGTGGGCAATGATGGCGATATTTCGGATTTTCTCCTGAGGTACCATATAATAAACGCTCCTTCGGGTTGTTAGATCTTTGAAACTCTCGACTGAAAATTATAGCACCTAACCAAAAGTTTTGCAAGATATTTGGTGAAATTTACGAAGAAAAATTCTGTTTTTCATCCAGTTGCTTCCCCAACTGCCTGCAACACAGAAAGCCTCTTTGCTTGCGCAAAGAGGCTTTTCTTTTACATATACTGCTTGATGGTGGAAATCAGAATATCTCCGGCCACCACCCGGTCCTCGGCAGCAAAGCCCTCGGCAAAGTTGTCCGAGTAGAGTACCTGGGCATTGGGCGGGAATTCCTCGTCCCCTTCCCACACCAGCAGCTGCATCCGGTAGCCGCCGATCAGGGAAAATTCAAAGCCCGCGTCTCCATGGGCAACAGGCTGGGCGCCCATTTTCTCCGCTGCTGCCCGGAATGCCGCCACCCGGGTACCGAAAGTATAAGCCGCCCGGGTCAATACCCGCCCGGTATAGGGCTGGATGTACATTTCTCCCCAGGGCATTTCCCGGAAGGTTTTCCACTGGCCCGCCCAGAATACATCCCGGCTTTCCAGCAGGTAGCGAAGCAGGAAGGTCTGGGTAGGCAGAGGCGGCAGAGCGCCCCCATCCAGCGCCCGGATAGCGTAGTCCGGGTGGGAAATTGCGAAGGTTCTGCCAAGCATGGTCAGGGTAAACTCGTTACCGTCCCAGGATACGTCCTGCAGACGCTGCTTTACGCTTTCCGGGTCCAACTCCCGGAATTTCTCCTGGTAGTGGGCAAAGGGTACTTCTTCTTTATGATTTTCAATCTGCATATTGTTTCCTCTTGTATTGTCAGTCTGTATCGTAGGTATTGCCTTTATTCGTGCAGTTCTAACGGCAGACCGTCCGGGTCCCGGAAGAAGGTCATCCGGCGATTGGTATATGGATCTACACGGATGGGTTCCGTTTCAATGCCTTTGTCACGCAGCCATGCCGCTGCCGTTTCCACATTGTCCACATGGAAAGCCAAGTGCCGCAGCCCCCGAGCCTCCGGATTGGTGACACGAATGGGCGGATTTTCCTCTACAAACAGTTCTATCTCCACGTCCCCCACCTGCAGGGTCAGGATGTAGTCCCGCCGCTCCGGGCGGTAGACCTCCCGCAACAGGGGAAGTTCCAGTTTATTTACATAAAACTCTTTCGCTGCCTGATAGTCCGATGTGATAATCGCCACATGGTGGATCTGATCCAGCTGCATATTACTTCTCCTGCACGCTGTTGGGAAACAGTCGGGCATCGGTATGGGGCAGGAAGCAGGCTGCCACGAAAGAATCCATGTATCCAGGATAGGTACTCAGTTCCAGATAGGTCATGTTGGCGGCCACCTCGGCGGTCTTGGCGGCGGCTTCATCGCTGACCACCATAGCGTAGGCACCGCTGAGGGAGGAGTTGCCGATGTAATGGAACTTGCTTAGGTCCACATCCGGGAACATGCCGATATTTACCGCATTTTTCATATTGATGCCGCTGCCGATGCCGCCGGCAACATAGACGCTGTCAATCATATCCACCGTCATATCCACGCTCTTGAGCAGGGTGTCAATGGCGGAGAAAATAGCGCCCTTGGCCCGGATAAAGTTGTCGATATCCACTTCGTTGATGGAAATTTCCCGACCGGTTTCGCTCTCCTCTGCGTGTGCCAGCACAAAGCGGCCCATACCGTGGCTGTCCCGTTTCACCCGGCTGCCCTCCCGGACAAACAGGCCCTTGGCATTGATGATGCCGGTGCGGAACAATTCGGAAATGATGTCGATGATGCCGCTGCCGCAGATACCTACCGCCTTCTGTCCCTCGTCACCAACAATGCTTAAGGTGGGTTCCATGGTAGCTTTGTCAATGGTACAGGCCTCCACCGCACCGTCGGTGGCACGCATGCCGCAGGAAATGTCGCCGCCTTCAAAGGCTGGACCTGCCGAGCAGGCGCAGCTCATCAGGAAGTCCCGGTTGCCGAACACGATTTCGCCGTTGGTGCCCAGATCAATGAACAGGCTCATTTCATCCTTGTCCCAGATCCCGGAAGCCAGAGTACCGGCGGTGATGTCACCTCCGACGTAGGAGCCGATGTTGGGCGCAATCAGCACCGGAGCCACAGGGTTTGCCAGCAGGTTTACATCCCCTGCCCGCATTCCCTCCCAGGAGAAGAAGCTGGGAACATACGGCTCCATCCGGACGGACTCAGCGTCCACGCCCACAAACAGGTGGTTCATGGTGGTGTTGGCGCCCACAGCCAGGCGAAGGATATCCCGTTTGGTAATGCCGGCGCTCTTGCACAGGTTGCCTAAGATAGGGTTCAGGGTTTCCTTGATAATGGCCTTTTGCAGTTTCACCCGTCCGCCAGGGTGTCCCTGCTCGATGATCCGGTTGATGACGTCGGCGCCGTAGCGAATCTGGCCGTTGCCGGAGGAACCTTTGGCCAGAATCTTGCCGGTGGCCAGATCTGTCAGCACCATGGTCACGGTGGTAGTACCGATATCGATGGCGGCACCTACAATGGCGGTATCATCTTTGCCGCAGATTTCCATGCAGCAGAAGGTATCTTCCTTGCGGTAGCCCTTGACGCAGACGGAGAAATTCTCTTCCCGCAGCGTGGCAGCCAGCTTCACCATCACGCAGAAGGGAATCTCCACATGGGATACCCCCAGAGCATCCTCAATGGCCCAGGTCAGCCGTTCGTTATCCGGCATGGTATCTTCCAAAGTGGGTGCAGCCAGGTCCAGCTGCACTGCCAGGAAGGAATTTTCAAAATGGATGCCGCTTTCCTTCAGCTGTTCCTGGCATTCCTGGAAAATGGCAATCTCCTTGGGACTGCTCAGGTCAGCGGTTTTCATCCGGGACTGATATGCGCTGGCAATATCCGGCACAAACACAGTGCAGTCGCCTACAATTCGGCTGTTGCAGCTGAGCCGCCAGCCGGCTTCGTACTCTTCGTCACTGATATGGCGGCTCTGTATGGACTCCAACTCTCCCTCTACCAGCTGAACACGGCATTTGCCGCAGGAGCCGTTGCCGGAGCAGGGCGCGTCAATGGCCACGTTGGCCCGCCGGGCCAGTTCCAGCAAATTATCTCCGGCGTTGCAATCGATGGTTACGGGATTGGCTCCCTGGATTTGGAAAGTTACTTTCATACACGCAAGTCCTTTCGGTTAGATTTTATTAAACTATCACCCGGTGGGTTATTCCTTCGGTTGAATCGCAGTAATGGAATTTAAGCCATAGTATCTGGCCATATCATTGTTCGGCCATTCGTCAGGAGATTTTGTGTCCAAATATTTTATTTCAAACACCGGACTTTGCTCCGTAGAACCCACTACATTTTCTAATTCAATATCCAGTTTTCCCTGATCCTTACACGCATAAATGTACGCTTCATTGTTTTTCATGCGCACATAGTTGTCCCGGATATCTGCAACTCCCACCAAAAAATCAGGTATGCACACAATAAGCGTCACCGCCATAATACATACCCCAGCGGTTCGGTATCGCAAATTTTCCAGCAGAGAATACAATGCAATTCCATCTGCGGCGACCAGGAAAATCACCGCGCTGGCTGCCGTCCGCTCTTTATAATAGCTGGCAAAAACCATAATGAAATTGGCTGCCAAAGAGCCTGCCAGGAATGCCAACGAAAGCAAATTCCTTTTCAGATCTGTTCTCTGGGATATGTTCAGGATCAGCATGACCGCATACGCAAGCAGAAGAATACCAAATTCTTCGTATACTTCCACTGCCCGGATCAGGTTTTGAAACAATACATAGAAAGACATTTCCGCTGCCTTATTCTCCAGTTGGGCAGGGGCCATATAGATACTGATATAACCCATGCAGGCACACAATACGGCAACGAACACATAGCCGCTGACGTTCCGTTTCCGAAAAAACGCCGTCATAGCCGTCAGCAGCATGGCAATAAAGATTGCTGCGGCAGAAGTGTTTTCATAGTAAGCCCCCGCAGCAAATGCCAGAAGTAAAAATCCAGCCTTTTTCCATCCTCCAGACAGCAGCTCGCCGCTTTCGGCACAGAACATCCGTATAAACGGCAAAAGAAACAGCAGGCAAACCACAATTCCCCATAGGTAATTGCAGGAACCATCCTGCCATAGGTTCACTTGTCCAAACAAAGGCTGATACATCCAGATTGCAGAAAAAACGACGGCCGAAAAAAATGCATTCCGCTTCACACCATATCCACTTATATAGCAAAGCAGCGCAATCTGCGCCGTAAACATACCGGCATTGACAATGTCAAAAACCCATCTGGGCAGGATTGCAAAGAACTGCACAAAACTATGTGCAATCAGTCGGCCATTGGAAATTCCCGCATGCGCCTGCATAGATGGAATGATTTGCAGGACACTTTCCATGGGTTTTCCATCAGCAAAACTAAAAAAATAGGTATAATCATCCGCCAAATAAAGCGTATGCATATTCAAAAGCAGCATCAACAGGAAGATACACCCCAAACTGATCCTGTGTATTCTTCCTGGTTGAATCCACTTGCGTAACTTCATTGTGAAAACGACTCCTTCTTTGCCGCAATTTCTCCAACTACCATAAGGCTCTTCCAATTTTCGTGCTGCATCAAGCCATTGGTTGGGGAATTTTTTATTGCCTGGCTTTGCTATTTTTCTTTTGACTGACCTTTTGCCTCAGCTGTTTCACCAACTCCGGAAATCCCTCCGAAGCGTTGCACAGCGTATACTCCTGATCTGCTACGATGGTTATTTTCCACATTTTTTTGGAGGAAGTCGTTGCTTTTCCGGTGCTGTCAAAGCCCTGAAGCTTTTTGATTTTGCCAAAGGGAATGGCCAGAAAACCATCCTTGGTATCCAGCAGCAGACGGCGGGAGGTCAGAATCCAGCGGCTGCCATGGTTGGGGCAGATTACTTTAACGTTCTCCCGGGGCTGCAGCACCGTCTCCAGCTTCCGGGTAAAATCCCGCTCTTTTCGTTTGCGCTTTTTCACAACGGCAGACCGGATAGCCAGCGCCGCAAGAATCACTGCGGCAAATCCGGACAAATACTGCCAATATTCCATTGTGCGTTCCTCTCCTGGGGTAAGATACAAAGGGGCTGGGAGGGAGGTTCCCTCCCAGCCGTAAATGCGTGGGATTTGTTCTGTTACAGCAGTCCAGCCTTACAGATCCAGGTAGGAGTCGGAGTACAGAACGTGGTTCTTGAAGATATCGCAGGACTTGATGGTCTCCATCAGGCGCAGGTCGCAGGGGTTGACGATAGCGGAGGTCAGGCCCTGCATCATAGCCATGGCAACCAGAGCGGAGTCCATGATGGGACGGACGTTCTTGGGAGCGCCGTTGGAGTTGTTGGACAGACCGCCGGTGGACTTCAGGCCTTCGTCAGCGAACAGCTTGATGGCGTTCAGCACGTCCATCTGCTTGTCCTGCATGCCCTTGACAACCAGGAACAGGGGGTCAAACCACAGGTCGTCGGAGGTCATGCCCAGACTCAGGCCGCGCTCGAGCATGTTGTGGCAGTGCTTCATGCGCTCTTCATTGTCCTTTGCAATGCCGTCGGCAGAGCACAGGGCGATACAGATCGCGTCGTTGGCAGCAGCCAGGTCGATGTAGGAGATACGGGAGCCGGCGTCAGCAGAGTTGACGATGGGCTTGCCGTTGGCACGGTTGTAGACCTTGATACCGGCTTCGATAGCCTTCTTGTTGGCGGTATCCAGAGCCAGAGGCACATTGTTGAAGTTCTCCTGCAGCAGCTTGACAGCCCACATCATACGCTCGGGACCATCCTTCTCAGCAGGTCCGATGTTGACGTCCAGGTAGGTAGCGCCGGCAGCGATCTGCTCAGCAGCACGCTTCAGAATAGGAGCGGGATCGCGCTCGTCCATAGCCTTGCGGATAGCGGGAGAGATGCAGTGGATCCGTTCGCCGATGGTGACGAAGGTCTTGCTCTCGGGGTTGTGGCCCTTGTAGGTAACACCCATGTCCACAACTTCGATGGCGGGCACCTTGGTAGCCAGCAGCTCGTCGAAGGACAGCTCCTTGACCTCTTCGGCGGGAGCAGCAGCGGCGCGGGCGGCAGCCTCAGCGGCAGCAACCTTGGCAGCGGCTTCGTATTCCTTATCCTTCATGTACTTGGGCAGCTGCACAGCCTCGGTAGGACCAACAACCACGTGCCAGTCAGGCAGCTTCTCCTGAATCTCGCCCTTCATAACGGCAACCTTGCCGGGGATGATCAGGGTACGGTTCTTGATCTTGTTAGCGATGTCCAGCTCCTCGAAGGTCTTCTTGACGGAGGAGGAGGAGAACTTGCCGGCAGCCCAGGCAGTCAGAACGGACATGCCGGAAGCGTCGGTGATGATCAGGTTCACAGGCTGGTTGGAACGCTCCAGTTCGCCGGAAACCAGGAAGTAGGTCAGAGCGAAGTCCACGGTCAAAGCGCAGGGGCTGTTCTCATCGGCGCCGTTCAGGGGGTAGATCTTGGCTTCCACCTTCATGGGCTTCTGAGGATCGGTGAAGATGTTCTGACGCAGACCGTACAGAGGCAGAGCCTGAGCGTAGGTCATGTTCTCCATGACGATGATGGAAGCGTACCTCTCCACGAACATGGAAGCGTAAGCGGTCTGCAGGCGGTCGTCGCCCTGAGCCAGCTTGGCCAGGTTCACGATGGAGGGATAGCCGAAGGAACGGTCGCCGTCCTTCAGAGCGGTGCGGCGCACCAGAACAGCATTGGCCAGGGTCTCCTTGGCGGTCTTGCCGGTGACATCCAGAACCAGGTTCTTGTTGCCCTTGGCTTCCAGATTCTTCACGGTGTCGTACAGATCGGACAGGTTCTCAGCCCAGACGCCCAGGGTCACACCGGCAGCGGTGGCGACCTCGTTCAGAGCTTCCCAGTTGGCGGGAGTAGCGCCGTCCAGGATCACGTCCTTGCCGGCAACTGCCAGAGCAGCCTTGGCGCACTCAGCGTCCCAGCACTCCAGTACCAGGCTGCGGCCGGTAGCAGCAGCCTTCTCCACCAGCTTGGTGTAAGCAGCGGCGTCGCTGCCGGTGTTGCGGACGAACAGGAATTCAACGTACATCCGCTCGCCGATACGCTCGTAGTCAACCTTTGCCATTTCAGCCAGCTTGGCGTCAACCTCAGCCTCGCTCATGTCGGTGCTGATGGCAACGGCAAACAGGTTCTTATTAACCAGGGTCTTCTCGTGACGGTACAGAACAGTCTCGCCGCCCATCTTGTGATCACCGACGGTGATGGTCTTCATGGGAGGTGCGGTCTGCTCGTTGAGCATTGCCTTCGCCTCGTCAGAGAAGTAGGGGCACTTGTCAATGGAAACAGCGCCCTGAGCCACCTTCATGCAGAAAGCCATACAGGTGGGGCTGCCGCACTCCTTACAGTTCTTCTTAGGAGACAGCTTAAAAATGTCAAGACCTTTCAAAGCCATTGTATGTATCCTCCTTCCGAATTAGACAAGTTCCGTGATGAACTTCTTGATGGTAGCAATGGCAGCGGGATGGCGCATAATCACAGCGTCAGCACCGCCGGTCAGGTTGGCAGCGGCAGTGGAGACTTCCATCTCGATCGCGCGCTCTTCCTGGCAGCCCCAGGCGGGTTCATCTTCTTCGGAAGCGGTGGACTCCTTCACGCTCCAGCTGTCGGGAGACACGGGAGCCACAATGGGCATCTGCAGATCGGCATCGGACTGAGCCAGAGCAGCCAGACGGACACGGTCCAGAGTGGAAGCCACATACTCGAAGCCGTAGCCAACAGCAGCGGTACCAATGTTCATAACGATGTTTTCAGGAGCGATGGACAGGCCCTTGAGCATGATGTTCAGCTGCTTAGCCAGGTTGATATCGTCAGCGGTTTCAGCGCCGACCTTCTGGCCGTAAGCCAGAACAGCGGAAGCACCTACGGTCTTGTAGTCCTCGTTCTTAGCGGACATGACCAGGATGTTCTTGCCCTGCAGAGCCTCGGAGATCTTGGAGAACAGCTCTCCGTCCTTCTCCATGTTCTTGCAGCCCATGATGACGATGGGCATGGAAACAGCCTCGGCAACAGCCTTGGCATCCGCCACGCACTCGGCAACGGAGCGGTTGGCGCCGTTGGGGTCAGCAGACTCAAAGTGCAGGCACAGGAAATCAACACCGGGCATGGTCTCGGCCTTCTTGGCGTAGTCAGCCATGGTGGTGCAGCCAGCGTAGAACTCCTTCAGAGCGGGAGCGTTCCAGGAACCCGCCAGGTCGGAAATTTCTACACCAATCTTGGGTGCGTTTTCGATGGGTGCATCGAAGGTGTAAAACGGCATCACGTTCTGGCCGCCGATGACGATTGCCTTGTCACCGGTGCCCAGGGTCACGGCATTGATCTTGCCGCTGAAGGGAGCCGTCTTGGGAGTGAAAGCCATAATGAATTATCCCCCTTGTTATTTGATAAATAAAATGGACTTTTTAATCATGCGCCCCGCATAAGGCAAAGCGCAGCAATTACGAAAATAGTCGGCTTACAGGCCGATTTTCTGCATGATTTCCTTCAGTGCGGTCTTCATGGGGTCGTTTTCCGGCAGGCGGGCAGAGGGGCTTCCGTCACAGTCGCAGCGGTAAACCGCTTCGTCGTGAGGCAGCACGCCGAACAGCTTCAGGCCGTGCTTTTCAATCTCTTCCCGGATGCCGTCATCCAGAGCGCCGTCCGGTGCCCGGTTGATGATCAGACCCATCTGGCCGGGATTCAGGTTCATTTCCCCAATCATCTCGGCAATCCGTGCCACTGCCTGGACGCCCCGGCGGGAGCAGTCGGAGATCAGCAGCATGGTGTCCACATGGGGCAGGGTTCCCCGGGCGATGTGCTCCAGGCCTGCCTCATTGTCCATGACCACGTAGGAATAGTTGGCGGCATACTTTGCCACCTGGGACTGGAGCACGCCGTTGACATAGCAATAGCAGCCCTTGCCCTGGGTCCGACCCATGACCAGCATATCAAAGTCGTCATCCTCGATCAGGGCGGAACTGAACTTCAGCTCGGCGTATTCGGCTTTGGTCATGCCCTTGGGGATGGTGCCTTTCAGCTCTGCCTGTGCCATTTCCTCCCGGATCTGGCCCAGAGAGGTCTCCACCTCCACGCCCAGAACTTCGTTCAGGTTGGAGTTGGCATCGGCGTCCACCACCAGGACGGGGCCGTTCTTCTTTTTGCACAGGTAGTCAATCAGCATGCCGCAGGTGGTGGTTTTGCCCACACCGCCCTTACCGGCAACGGCAATGGTATGAGGTGCCATAGTTTCGGTTCTCCTTAAGATAGAAAATTGCGTAAAATCAGGTTACGAATCCTGCCCCCGAAGGGGCAAGATTCGTTTGGTATGGAACTGAGGCGATTAGATCAGGTCCAGCAGGCCGGCTTCCTTGGCGATGTAGGCAACATCCTCGTACTTGTTCAGTGCGTACAGGTGGATGCCGTTGATGCCGCAGGCGCGGTACTCGTCGATCTGGTTGATGGTGTACTCGATACCAGCAGCCTTGAAGGAGGCCTTCTTGCCCTCTACGTCGGCATCGAAGGGATCCTTGACGAAGGGGTTGGGGAAGATCCAGTTCTTGGAGATGATCTCACACAGGGCACGGGGCATGACGCAGCCGTTGCGGGACAGAGCCATGTTGATGGTGGCAGCCTGGTCCAGGATGGGCATGATACCCACGTCCACCGGCATCCAGATGCCTGCGGCACGGATGGCGTCCAGCCAGTAACGGAACTGATCCATATCCCAGCACAGCTGAGTCATGATGTAGTCAGCGCCGTTGTCCTGCTTCTGCTTCAGGAAGGCGATGTCTGCTTCCAGGGAACGGCAGGCAATGTGGCCCTCGGGGGAACCAGCAACTGCGATGGTGAACTTGTCGCCGAACTCCTGACGAACGAACTTAACCAGCTCGGTAGCGTAATGCAGGTCGCCGCCGGTGCCGGTCCAGCCGAAGGGCAGGTCGCCGCGCAGGGCCAGCATGTGGTTGATGCCATGGTCCAGGTAGGTCTGCAGCTGTTCCTTGATGCCTTCCTTGGTGTTGCCGATGCAGGTGAAATGGGTCACGCCGGTGGTCTTGCCGTCCTTGACGATCTTGTCCAGGACTTCCAGGTTCTTGCCGACATTGGTGCCGCCTGCGCCGTAGGTGCAGGAGATGTAGTCGGGGTTCAGGGTGTACAGCTGGTCCAGAACGCCGCCTTCACCGCACAGTTTCTCCATGCCCACATCCGTCTTGGGAGGGAACACCTCGAAAGAGAACGCAGCGCGCTTGTCCAGGATATCCATAACAGACATACTTTTTTACCTCCTAATATTTACATCAATGGATAACGGTATATCATCGCATGGGCGCACTGCGTCCATATCGATACAACGATATCGTATCATAATTTCATCTTAAATTCAACCCAAAATTTACGATATTTGATAAAATTTTGCCAGATGCTCCCGAGCTGCCTCACAGGGGTGTAAAGACAAATTTCTCCATCATTCCATCCACCAAAGCATGGATGGTGACAGTGCCTTCCGCCCCCGGTTCCACGGTCAGTTCCAGCTGCTTTCCCGCCAGGCGGGATTTCAGGTACGCTACTGGGTCGTCGCAGGCAATTTCCTCGAAGAAAACGTCCCGCATCTGATTGTTGCGGCACAGGTTTTTGATTTCATGCACCAGTTCATATTCCGCCATGTCAAACACTCCTTTTACAGTTTTTCCAGCAGCCCTTCCAGCTGGGTCAGGTTTTCAATCTGGTAATCCGGGTGAATGCTGCCGCAGTTTTCTTTTTTGGGATTGACCCAGATGGTGGTGATTCCGGCGTTGATTCCCCCCTGGATATCTGAGCTGAGGCTGTCGCCTACCATCACCGTTTTCTCCGGAGAAAACCCCGGCATTTTCGCAAAGCAGGCGTCAAAATATTCCTTGGAGGGCTTATTGAATCCCAGTTCCTGAGAAATGAACACCTGCTCAAAATACCGGTACAGATCCGCACTGGTCAAGCGGCTGTGCTGCACCCTGGCAGTGCCGTTGCTGGCCAGAAACAGCCGGTATTTGCCATAGAGCCGGTCCAGAGCTTCCTGGGCGCCGGGTAGGAAATAATGCCCCTGGGACAGATTTTTCTCATAACTGCGGGCACAGGCCACTGCATCTGCCTGCTTCCCCAGCTGGGAAAACAGCGCTCCAAACCGGTTCACCAGCACCTGATCCCGGGTCATCTTCCCCAGTTCCAGCTGCTGCCAGTGCCAGCGGTTGATATCGTGGTAAAGATCCAGAACCTCCTGGGTGGGCTCCACCCCGAAGTCCCCGATGGTTTTGGAAATGGCAATGGCTTCGGCTTTGTGAAAGTCCAGGATGGTATCGTCCAGATCCAGCATCACACATTCAATCATGGTTTTCTCCTTTTGTCTTTGCTTTGGGCTTGCGCAGTTTCAGTTCCACGCCCTGCTCTGCGGCAATCCGGTGCAGCACTGCAGATGCCAGGGCTCCCCGGGCTTTGATATCCAAATCTTGTCCCTGGCTGCGAATGGCTTCCATCCCCTGCCGCAGGGAAGGCAATTCCAGCAGATTTGCCGCCAGGCAAAACAGGGTCTTTTTCCGCCCGTCGTTGTATTGCTCCAACAGCTCGGTTAAAATCGCCATTTTTTCCCGTTGTTCCCGGTTATAGGCTTCGATGCCAATGCATTTGGCTTTTTCCAAATCCGCTGTTCTTCTCTGATGGGTGATGAAAGAGTCATATGCGTCCGGCTGGCCGCACTTTTGACAGGGATATTCCGGGCAGCAGAAACAGTATTCCACATCCCTGTGCTCCATGGCGCACCGGGCGATGGGGCAGGACTGGTTGCCGTTTCCGCAGCCGCCGCAGTATTTTCCGAGAAACATGGGACACAATCCGCAGTTCAAGCCGCACAGGCTCAGCAGCTGATTCTCCCGAACAAATCCTTTCATACCGTTTCCCCTTCTGACCAGGCAAGCAACTCCATGGCCTTTTGTTTCAGGGCAGAAACCGTCCCATCTCCATCAGCCAGATTCCAGTCTTCCGGCAAAGGCGCACGCAAAATGTAGTCCGACCGCTCCGGATTTTCTGTCTGCTGAAAGGGGCAGTCCTTAGTCGCCAGCAGAGGAAACCACCGCTTCTGACTGCTCCGGTTGACTCCGGACAGCCACACTTCCAGCCGGAACTGTCTGTGCAGGAATACTACTGCGATTTTCAGCCCCCGGCTTTTCAACGCCTGGCTGGTAAACTGAAAATAGGAATAATCCATGGCATTTTCCGCAATATTGCCCTGGAACTGAAACTGGGGCATTTCTTTTTCCATCTGAACCCGCAAAAAGCGGAATAATCGCACAAATTCCCCATAGCTCTCCGCCAGGGATGTGGTCTGCACCAACTGTCTGTAAGTTTCCAGCAAACCGGCGTCAAACTGCAAAGCCTCTCACCTCATTGCATTCCGTAACGGTCAATTTCCGCCGCAAGCCG
This sequence comes from uncultured Oscillospiraceae bacterium, assembly GCA_944382965.1. Classification (GTDB taxonomy): domain Bacteria; phylum Bacillota; class Clostridia; order Oscillospirales; family Oscillospiraceae; genus Faecousia. Next base: position 134,443 of record CALWOA010000003.1, read on the forward strand.
GGCAAATTCCGGAATGCCCAAAGTCTCTCCCCGGACATTGGCGTCAAATCCGGCAGCGGCAATCACCTCTGCCGCCCCGGTTTTTCCCAGTTCCGGGAAGCCGGAGGCCAGGCCGTTGGACAGCTTCTTGCGCCGCATGGCAAAGCTGGCCCGCACCAGCCGGAAGAAGGTCTTTTCATTGTCCACCTTCCAGGGCCGCTCCCGGTAAGTTTTCAGAGAAATCACCGCCGAAGTCACCTTGGGCTGGGGCAGGAAGCAGTGGGCCGGCACATCAAATAGCAGTTCCGGCTGGGCGTAATACTGGCAGAACACGGAAAACGCGCCGTAGTCAGCGCTGCCCGGAGCCGCCGCAATCCGCTGGGCTACTTCCTTCTGTACCATTACGGTAACAGAGTCAAAGCAATCCGCCTCCAGCAGCGCCGTCAGGATGGGGGATGTAATATAATAGGGAAGGTTTGCACAGGCCATGGGGCGCAGGCCGGGGAATTTTTCCTTTACCAGCGCCGGAATATCCAGTTTCAGCACATCCTCCCACAGGATTTCCAGGTTGGAAAATTCTCCCACCGTCAGATCCAGAATGGGTTTCAGGCGGCTGTCCAGCTCCACGGCGCAGACTTTCCCCGCCCGCAGGCACAGCTGCTGGGTCAGTGGGCCGATGCCCGGGCCGATTTCCAGCACACCGGCACTTTCGTCCACACCGGCATCCTCTGCAATGGACCGGGGCACCCAGGGGGCAATGAGGAAATTCTGCCCCTTGGCCTTGGAAAAGTGGAAGCCATGCTGGGCAAGCAGGGGCTTCATCACCTGAATATCACATACGTCAACCATAACACAAACCGCCTTTCTTCTGCCCTCATGATAGCAGAACAAAGGCGGTTTTGCAATGGAAAGTTCACCCCGGCGGCGAGGCAATAGGCAGCGCCATACCGGCGCAAATCCCACAGCCAAGGAAGATCCCGGCCTCTCCGGACATTTGCCCATTTCGCCCCAGCGCTCCCCTGCTGGGGCAAAGAATCGGACAGTCCCCGTGATCTTCCTATGGCAGTGGTGGTGCAGATCCTCACCTGGCGGCCGTGGGTAATCCCATGGGCTCAGGCAAATGTCATCTGAGCCAGCAGCCCCATCACAGACAGAAGCAGCAGCATCGTCATCCCCAGTAGATACAGACGGATCATGGAAAATCTTCTTTTTCTTCCCGATGGTTTCAGCTTTAACATGGCGGCCCCTCCTGCAAAATGCGGCAAACGTATCCCTCCAGAATAAAAGGTATCAAAATGTTACATTTTGTTTTCCTCATTTCCTTTGGTGGCTTTATTATATCAAATAGTTCTAAAATGTCAAGCTTTTCTTTGTTTTTCGCATTTTTCGTCAACTTTTTACAGATAATTGTTTCAAAAATTATGTAAACTCAAAACCGGGATATTCGTCGTCTCCCGTCTGATTTTGCGATATCCTGTGTCAAAAAGTTACATTTGTTTACATAAGCTGTCGCATTATGTAATCTCTTGTAAAAATCAGTTACCAACCCATTATGCGCCCCCGCATTTTTCCTCCGACGGCAAAATTCCATTTTCGACCAGCTTTTTCCCGGCGCCGAGGGATTGACTTTCGGGAAAAAATGTGCTATTTTTTCACTATCTCAAAGGCTGTGATGAAGACATGCCTTCCCGGTAAGATTCCCAGAGAGGAGCCTTTCTGCTGCAATGGCTCTGTTTGCCTGCCGGGGCAGGTCACCACTTCTGAGCCGCATGTGCGGAAATGCCATGCCGGGTGCGCCCGTTACTGCGTCAATGAGTGACGGCCTATGGCCGTAACCAGGGTGGAACCGTGGAATACTGCTTTGTATCCCACCCCTGATTTGTTCAGGGGTGGGTATTTTTTATACCCTCCCCGCCACACTGCCGCATACGCAATAAGGAGGTTATCGTATGTCTGAAGAAAATCTGTACACCTTTGAAAATCCCGAGTACCGGAAAACCTACTGGCACACCTGCTCCCACATCATGGCCCAGGCCGTCAAGCGGCTGTGGCCCGAGGTGCAGCTGGCCATCGGCCCCGCCATTGACGAGGGCTGGTATTACGACTTTGACGCTCCCTTCGCCTTCACCCCGGAGCATCTGAGCAAGATTGAAGCCGAGATGAAGAAGATCTGCAAGGAGCGTGTCCGCATTGAGCGCAGCGAAAAGCCCCGTGCCGAAGCCATCGCCTATATGCAGGAAAAGAATGAGCCTTACAAGGTAGAGCTGATTGAGGATCTGCCGGAAGACGCAGCCATTTCCTTCTACACCCAGGGCGAGTTCACCGATCTGTGCGCCGGTCCTCACCTGGATCACACCGGCCGGGTCAAGCACAACGGCTTCAAGCTCACCTCCACCTGCGGCGCCTATTGGCGGGGCGATTCCAACCGGAAGATGCTCCAGCGGATCTACGGCGTGGCCTTCCCCAGCAAGGAGGACCTGGAGGCCTACCTGCAGCGCATTGAGGAAGCCAAGAAGCGGGACCACCGGAAGCTGGGCAAGGAGCTGGGCCTGTATATGCTCCGGGATGAAGGCCCCGGATTTCCCTTCTTCCTGCCCAAGGGCATGGTGCTGCGCAATACCCTGATCGACTACTGGCGTCAGGTCCACAAGCGCTACGGCTACGTGGAGATCTCCACCCCCATCATGCTCAACCGGCAGCTGTGGGAGCGCTCCGGCCACTGGGAGCACTACAAGGACAACATGTACACCACCGTCATTGACGATACAGACTTCGCCATCAAGCCCATGAACTGCCCCGGCGGCATGCTGGTCTACGCTTCCGAGCCCCACTCCTACCGGGACCTGCCTCTGCGGGTGGGCGAACTGGGCCTGGTGCACCGCCACGAGCTCAGCGGCGCCCTGCACGGCCTGTTCCGGGTGCGCTGCTTCACCCAGGACGACGCCCACATCTTCATGACCTGGGACCAGATGAAAGACGAGATCAAGAACGTGGTCAAGCTGTTTGACGAGGTGTACTCCGTCTTTGGCCTGAGCTACCAGATCGAAGTGTCCACCATGCCCGAGGACCACATGGGTGACGAGAAGGACTGGGATTTCGCCACCGAAACCCTGAAACAGGCGGTGACGGAGATGGGCAAGGACTACGTCATCAACGAAGGTGACGGCGCTTTCTACGGCCCCAAGCTGGACTTCCATCTGTCCGACTCCCTGGGCCGGACCTGGCAGTGCGGCACCATCCAGCTGGATATGCAGCTGCCGGAGCGGTTTGAACTGGAGTATGTAGGCGCCGACGGTGAGAAGCATCGCCCTGTGATGATCCACCGGGTGGTTCTGGGCTCCATCGAGCGGTTCATCGGCGTGATCACCGAGCATTTTGCCGGTGCCTTCCCCCTGTGGCTGTCTCCTGTCCAGGTGAAGGTGCTGCCGGTTACCGACCGGGCCCACGAGTACGCCAAGAGCCTGGTTGCCCAGCTGACCGACGCCGACATCCAGGCCGAGGGCGACTACCGCAGCGAGAAGCTGGGCTACAAGATCCGGGAAGCCCAGATGCAGAAGATCCCCTATATGCTGGTGGTCGGCGACCGGGATGTGGAAAACAACACCGTCTCCGTCCGTACCCGTACCGGCGAGGATCTGGGCGCCATGACCATGGAAGCCTTCATCGCCAAGTGCCGTGAGGAAATCGACACCAAGAAGAAAGAAGTTTAAGATTCCCTTACAATTCAGGCCGCCCCACCCGGGGCGGCTTGTTTTTTAGGGTGAAGTGTGGTAAAATGGCAGCAATTCTTTTATGCATGTCCGTAAAGGAGCGGTTTTTGTGAAAAAATATATGATCATCGTACTGGCCGTGCTGGTGACCCTGGCGCTTTGCGGATGCGGCAATGTCGCCGCAAAGGACAGTTCTTTATACGCCCAAGGTCTGGATGTGGCCAATCTTGTGGTACAGGCAGCCCAAAGTGATGCCTATCTGGATCAGCTTTCCGGCAATTCTTCTCTTCGGGAAATTCTGGAAGATGCCGCCCAAGGGGACTATTCATCCCCCAAGGCCGTCTATGAACTGCGCTTTTCTTCCCTCCCGGTGGAAACCGATACCCTGCCGGAGCCTTTGGCGAAAGCCTGCCGTCAGCGGCTGCTGCCAACGCTGGTCTCTCAGCTCAATGCCGCAGCAGGAGCCGAAACCCTGGCAGCCGCCAGCGTCTGCACCATGGGCAAAACCTTCGTGGCCCCCAATGTTACGGAGGATATGCTGTACCTGTACCAATACGAAACCGGCTGCCCCATCGCCGTGAGCTTTACCGCCGGAGAGGGCGGCGCCGTCAGCGCCAGCGGCTGCTTCCTGCTCTGCCCGGATGTTCCCCAGCAGGGCACAGCAGAGGAGATTGCCGACAGTTTCGCCCAGATTCTGGGCATTTCTGCGCCCCAGGTCACTGCTGTTTCCCCCTGAGGACTTTTATCTGAAATTTTGCGAGGTTTCCCTATGAAAGAAAACACCCTGTTTCGCCCCCTGCCCTGGCTGATCTGCGCCGTGCTGGCAGTGGCTGCCTTTATTTTGCGGTTTGTGCTGTGGGGCTATAGTTTTTCCGCCCTGGTGTGCTGCTGCCTCATTGGCATTATCGCCTTTTACGAAATTACCCGGATGCTCCGGGGCAAATATCCCAAGGCCGTCAGGCTGCTTCGCCGGATTTTTACGGTGTGCCTGGTGATCGGTCTGCTGGTAGCGGGTTCTACCGAAGCCGTTATCATCCACGCAAGTTTCGGAAGCCCTGAGCAGCCTGTAGACTATGTGGTGGTGTTGGGCGCAAAAGTCCGGGTCACCGGCCCTTCCGCTTCCCTGTGGGATCGGATTTACGGCGCTTACAACTATCTGGAAACTCACCCGGACGCCATTGCCATTGTCTCCGGCGGTCAGGGCGAGGATGAGCCGATCACGGAAGCCCAGTCCATGTACGACGAACTGATTAACCTGGGCATTGATCCGGAACGGATCTGGATGGAGGATGAGGCCACCTCCACCTGGGAGAACCTGAATTTTACCCTGGATCTCATTGAAGAAAAAACCGGCCAGCGGCCCCAGAAATTGGGTGTGGTTTCCAGCGAGTACCACCTGTTCCGGGCCAGCCTGTTTGCGAAAAAATGCGGTGTGGAGTTTGTGGGCATTCCCGCCCGGACATCTCGCCCCGGACAGATGATTAACCACTTCATGCGGGAAGTAGCTGGCGTCTGGCACTTTATATTACTAGGAGGACAATATGATTGATCGTAACTATGCAGAATATGCCTGGGAGCAGACTGCCGCGCTGCTTGCCATTGACTCCCCTTCCGGCTTTACCGGAAGCGCTGCAATTTGGGTAAAGGAAGCCTTCCAGAAGCTGGGCTTTGCAGCGGAAATCACCACCAAGGGCGGCGTGCTGGCAGACCTGGGCGGCAAGGCAGAGGACGATGGTCTTCTGCTGGAAGCCCACTGTGACACCCTGGGCGGCATGGTCAGCCAGATCAAGGGCAACGGCCGGCTCCAGCTCACCGCCATCGGCGGCATGCGGGCAGAAAATGGTGAGGCGGAAAACGTCACCGTCTATACCCGCTCCGGTAAAACCATGGAAGGCACCTTCCAGCTGTGCAACGCTTCGGTGCATGTCAACGGTGCTTACGGCGATACCAAGCGGGAGTACGCCACCATGGAAGTGGTGCTGGACGAGGAGGTTTCCTCTGCCGAAGATACCCGGAAACTGGGCATCGAGGTGGGCGACTACGTCTGCTTTGACCCCCGCACCCGGCGCACTGCCTCCGGCTATCTGAAAAGTCGGTTCCTGGACGATAAGCTGTCCGTGGGCATTCTGCTGGGCTTTGCCAAGTATCTTTCCGACAACCACATCACCCCCGCCCGGAAAACCTACGCTCACATCACCGTTTACGAAGAAGTGGGCCACGGCGGTTCCGCTTCTGTCCCCGCCGGGGTCACGGAAGCCATTTCCGTGGATATGGGCTGCGTGGGCGAGGGCCTGAGCTGCACCGAGCGGCAGGTGAGCATCTGCGCCAAGGATTCCGGCGGCCCCTACAGCTACGAAGTGGTCGGAAAGCTCATTGACGCCGCCAAGAAAACCGGCGCTGACTACGCCGTGGATGTGTACCCTCACTACGGCTCCGACGTGGAAGCCACATTGCGCTCCGGTCACGACCTGCGCCACGGCCTGATCGGTGCCGGCGTCTACGCCAGCCACGGCTACGAACGCAGCCACATGGACGGTGTGTACAGCACCCTGAAAGTCCTCCAGGGCTATCTGGAGGTGTGAGTATGGCTTGGGATCGGGACAAAGAACGGAAGGCCGGGAAGGCACCAATATGAAGAAAATGATCTATTTTGTTCCCACGATAATTGCGCTGCTCCTGTATATCATATTGGGATTTACAGGCAGTTTTGGTGCAATCAATCCTTTTGTTTGGTTATGGATTGCTATTATGTTTGTATCTGCTGTTGTTATGCTTAAGAGAAAGTGGTACGGATGCGCAGGTGGCTTTGTTGTTGGGTGCATGTTAATTTATATGAGTACGCAATACACCGGACAAGCAATCGATATTGAGAGGCCTTTGGGGATAATACTTTGCATCTATTATCTGATATGTGGTTTGGTCATTTACAAAGAGAATAAGAAATAAATTCTGCTTTATTATGAAGATTTCAAAGTCATTCTACGCTCAGGACAGACGGCGCATGGAATAAATATTGCCCGGACAGCTTATCCTCAACCGCCTGTTGGAACACAGGAATTTTCCCAAGCTGATAGATTTGATACGGATTTATTTTCAGGACACGGCGGCAAAGGGGATAACAGCAAGAAACCAGCTTATCGAGATAGCAACGGCTTCCCTGTCCGACCTGATGAAAGAACACCCGGAACACCGGGCGGAAGCAAAGCAGGATTTACAGCTTTTGAACGCCCAAAAGATGGGGGAACATGAAGCAGAGATTGAAAAAATCAAAAATGTGTTCCTGGCTATCCTGCGGGATATTAAGAAAGATATTGACAACGGGGAACAGCCAGGGGAAGCTGTGACCGCCGCTATGTTCCAAGCCATGCGGGACGCACTGGCGGAGCAGAAACAAAAGCCGCTTTCCATTGACGATGTAACGGCGATGATAGCCGGACAGATCGGACAGCTTGCACCGATGGATGAAGAAACTGCCGACTTGTTCCAAAAGTTGTTAAAGAAAGTGATGAACCAAAAAAATGACTGATATTTTATCAGAGAAAATCGCAGTAGCAAGGGAGGATAGCCATGAAAGAACAATGGCTGGAATGGGCAATAGAATTACAGAGTCTTGCACAAGCAGGATTGACCTATGGAAAAGACATTTTTGATAGAGAACGCTATGAAAGGATACGGGAAATTTCTGCTGAGATAATGGCATATAAGACAGATATACCCGTTCAAAAAGCGAAAGACCTTTTCTGTAATGAAACAGGATACCAGACGCCAAAACTTGATACCAGAGCCGCTATTTTTCAAAATGGAAAAATTCTTCTTGTTAAAGAGAATAGCGGAAAATGGTCACTTCCCGGAGGTTGGGTTGATGTAAATGTGTCTGTCAAAGAAAATACTATTAAGGAGGTCAAAGAAGAAGCGGGCTTAGATGTAACTGCTGATAAAGTGATTGCAATTCAAGACCGCTCTAAACATAACTTGCCAGTATATGCTTATGGCGTATGTAAAATATTTGTACTTTGCACCATTATCGGAGGTGCCTTCAAAGAAAATATAGAAACTACGGGCTTTGCATATTTTTCAGAAAATGAACTGCCGGAACTGGCCACGGAAAAGAATAATGAAGAGCAAGTAAAAATGTGTTTTGAAGCATATCGAACCAAAAACTGGTCAACTCTTTTTGATTAGACCGAGGGAAAAGGAGGAACAGTCCTATGGGTTATAAGCAGATTGTTTTTGATGTAGACGGAACTCTGATTGATACAGAATATGCCGTCATTCATTCTTTGCAAGATACTATAAGAGCAATAAACGGAAAGATAATCTCCGATAAAGAATTAACATTTGCTTTAGGAATTACCGGCGAAAATGCTTTGCGGCGTTTAGGAGTGAGTGATATAGCGTCAGCACTATCCATGTGGGACAAAAACATGGAAAAATACAGGGACACGATTACTGTATTTCACGGGATAAAAGAATTGCTTGAGACTATTTCGGAATTAAAATTAGGCATAGGCATTGTTACCTCTAAAACCCATGAAGAATTTAGAAGCGATTTTCAGAAATTTGATATATCATCTTACTTTGAAACCGTAGTCTGTGCTGATGATACGCTACAACACAAACCAGAATCAGACCCGCTTTTGAAATATATGGAATGGACAAAATGTCAAGCAAATGAGTTACTGTACATTGGCGATAGTATCTACGACATGCAGTGCGCTAAACATGCAAATGTAAACTTTGGATTAGCAAAATGGGGTGCTGGAAATAGAGTGAATGCTCAAAAAGCATTCTGTACTCCTTTTGATTTAGCCAAAAGTCTTGCTTTAACAAAAAGCTAATACTTGATACAAGCAAGTAGCAAAGCCAGCCGAGCCAGTCAACGGTCAAGATGAACGGCGCATTTCATGCGCCGCCGTTGACAGTCACGCCCGTCTTTGCTAAAGGGTAATCAAGGCGGGAAAGCCCTAAAATGGCTTCCCGCCCATTTCAATTTTTAGAAAAGAAACGCTCCAAAATCAGAAAG
>CALWOA010000004.1 GCA_944382965.1 uncultured Oscillospiraceae bacterium
GCCGGGATTCTGTTGTCCTGTCTCTTTTCAGATGTCCTTGGATTTATTTTGCCTTTTGCTCAGGAGAATTCACTTTTACCTCTTGACAAAAGTCATTTCATAACAGCATTAGACCCTTGCCCGATGAACGGCCTCCACGTGGGCTCTGGCCAGATCTGCAATGCCGTCAAAATCCCGGGCTGCAATCAGCTCCGGTTTGGCAATGGAAATGCCAGTACCTACACCCACTGCACCAGCCTCCAAGAACAGAGGGATCGTATCGGGATTCACACCACCGGTTGCCAGCAGCGGGATGTGAGACAGAGGCGCTTTCACATTCTTTATGTAGTGGCAGCCCAAGTCATCCGCCGGGAAGAGTTTGATGATGTCAGCACCCCACTGCCACGCGTTGGCAATTTCCGTGGGGGTCATTGCACCGGGGATGGATACCATACCCAACTCCTTGGTGCGCCGGATCACTTCCATGGAGCTGTTCGGGGAGATAATGTACTTTGCGCCGGCACGGTAAGCTGCTTCCACCTGCTCAACCGTCAGCACTGTGCCTGCCCCTAAGCAAAGCTGATCACCCACTGCCTCACGAATGGTTTCCAACTGAGTTGTCAGCTCCAAAATGGGATCTTGGCTCTTCTGGTTAAATGTGACCTCCATAAGCTTGACGCCGCCTCGGATAACTGCCTTAGACACGTCTTCCAGACAATCCTTGGGAATTCCCCGGAGAATGACGATGAGCTTTTCCTTTAGAATGAGAGAACAGATTTCATCCATACTATGAAATTCCTCCTATCTTGAGTGTGGAATCCTTCCCAAACCTACAGCCTTTTTCGGAGGGCTTTGATTTTCTTCCTTCAAATTCACTACCACCATAATAACATATTTGTAGTAAAATTACTACAATCATATTTACAAAAAAGAAATTCAGTTTCTTGTGAAAACTACACAATTTTTCTTTCCATTCCCAAACAGCGATAAATTTATCTTTGTTGTGTCTTTGCATGGCTCCTCAATGCCTATGTCTTTGGTCGGATTAATACCACAGCTACATCATTCACGTTGGTTCCCGTTGGGCCGGTCACAATCAGGCCATCCACCTTTTCCAGTGCAGAATAGGCATCGTTGTTGGCCAGCACAGCGTGGATGGAGATTCCCATGTCACAAAGCCTTTTCTGCGTATTGCCATCGACCATGCCTCCTGCCGCATCTGTAGGTCCGTCGGTACCATCTGATCCAAAAGAGAAAATCAGCACATTCTCCAGTCCCTGTATGCCCTCTGCCGCTGCCAGTGCCAGTTCTTGATTCCGCCCACCTCTGCCGGTTCCGGTAAGCTTCACCACGGTCTCGCCTCCTGCAAGGAATGCCATTGGGATCTGCGTATCTGCATGCGACCTGGCAATGCTGCCCAGGAAAGAGCCCGCTTCCCTGGCCTGACAGCACAATCGATCTGTGAGAACGATTGGCTGATAGCCCAGGCTGCGGCACGCTTCCGCCGCTGCCTGACAAAGCTGACGAACGCTTCCCATGATTTTCTGTTCTGTCCCCTCCAGCTCCTTGGGCGTCTCCTGGCTGAGCAGCTGCCTGGCCTTCTCTGACAAGCAGAGATGATATTTTTCAGCGGTTTGAACTGCCTGCGCACAAGTGGATTTGTCCGGAACTGTGGGTCCAGAGGCAATCATGTCCAGAGGGTCTCCCAGTATGTCGCTGAGAATAATACTGAACACTCGGGCAGGTGCACACCACTGGGCAAAGCGCCCGCCCTTGACAGCCGACAGCCGTTTGCGGATACCGTTCATTTCCACAATATCGGCGCCGCTGGCCAGCAGCTGACTGGTAATGCTCTGAAGCTCCTCACCGGACACCAACGGCTGTTCAAATAATGCGCTGCCTCCTCCGGAAAGCAGGAACAGCACTGTATCCGCTTCTGTCAAGTGCTCAGTCATAGCCAGTGCCTTGGCAGTAGCTCGAAATGACTTCTCATCTGGTACAGGATGACCAGCCTCATAACAGTCAAAACCGGGGATTGGACCCATGGCATGGCCATATTTTGTTATGACAATTCCCTGTCCAATCCGGTCTCTCAGGCAATCATAGGCTGCTTTTGCCATCTGCCACGCCGCTTTTCCCACGGAAATGACAGTCAGGCGGCCAGATGACCGAAAATCCTGAAGAGCGCGGCGAACCGCCTCATCCGGCAGCACTTCCTGGATGGCTTGATGGATGATGATACTGCCATCCTGATGCAAAGACTGTTTCATGGGCTGAATGCCTCCTTTGAAAATAGTTCAGGGATTTACCACATTGACAGGTGAACCTGCCAGATATGCCTTCACATTAGCCACTGCGCAATCCATGATTCGTTGACGGCTTTCCTTCGGCGCCCAGGAAATGTGAGGCGTGATTATACAGTTTTTAGCCTTCAGCAAAGGGTTATCCCCGCGGATCGGCTCGGTGTACACCACATCCAGACCTGCCGCGGCCATTTTTCCGGAATTTAGCGCATCTGCTACATCTTGCTCGTGGATCAGCTGACCTCGGGCATTGTTGATAAGGATGACCCCATCCTTCATCTTGGCGATGGTATCCTTATTGATAAAACCAGTATTTTCCGGTGTCAGATTACAGTGTAGCGTGATCACATCCGCCTGAGCCAGCAGCATATCCAGATCCACATATTCTCCAATAGCCCGTCCGGTGTCATTGGGATACAGGTCATAGGCTAACACCTTCATTCCCAGAGCCTTGGCTACCCGTCCCTCGGCCTGGCCGATTCGTCCAAAGCCGATGATTCCTATCGTTTTTCCTTCCAGCTCAATGAGTGGATAGTCCCAGTAGCACCAATCCGCGCAGTTCTCCCAATTTCCTTCATGAACAGAGGTGTTATGATGGCCGATGTGGTGACAAATCTCCAGTAACAGAGCAATGGAAAACTGGCTCACCGAAGCGGTACCATAGGAAGGAACATTGGTCACCGGGATTCCCTTCTCTCTGGCATAAGCAGTATCCACTACGTTATAGCCTGTCGCCAGTACAGATATAAACCGAATGTTGGGACAAGCATCCATGACTGCCTTTGTAATCGGTGTTTTATTTGTAAACACCACCTCAGCGTCTGCGATGCGAGCAATTGCTTCATGGGGATTGGTGAGGCTGGTCCTGTCATAGACCGTCAGATCCCCCAACGCAGCCAGGGGTTCCCAACTCAAATCGCCAGGATTTTCCGTATAACCGTCAAGAACCACGATTTTCATAATTGTCCTCCTCGTATTATATAGATGGCAGAGTGTAGATGGTTTACTTCAACTCAGGATTATTATACAAATCATGTAGTATTATTTCAATATTTTTTGCTTAAAATTCGTAGTTTGATTTCAACAAATTTTTCCTTCAATTTTGATCATATTCTACAATTCTACGCAAATCCAAGACTTTTTTTACATATTTTATTGCATTTCTATTTCTATACTGATATACTTGTAACCGCAGGTTCGAAATTCAGTTACAAAATACCAAACTAAGAAAAGGAGTTAAACTACATGAAGACCAACAAAATCCGACAGATCCTCAACAGTGGACGTCCTACAGTAGCAACACGTCTGTGGAGCACAGACCCCTTCTTCACTGAAGCCGCCGGTGCTTCCGGAAGCTTTGATTATATCGAGTTCCTTGCTGAGTACAGTGCATTCACCCAGCGCGATTTGGACGATATCTGCCGCGCCGCAGAGCTGCACGGTATGGGCAGCATGATCAAGGTCGATTTCCAGAACCGTGCCTATGTGGCACAGAAGGCCATCGGTTCCGGCTTCCAAGCCATTTTGTTCACAGACTGTCAGACCCCTGATGATGTTCGGGAATCCGTGCGCCTTGTCAAGCCTGAGACACCTGACGACGGCGGCCGTTTTGGGTACCCCAACCGCCGCTTTATCGGCTTCCAGCCCAAGTTGTCTCAGATGGATCACGCTGCCCGCCAGCGTGATGTTGTTCTTGCATTCATGATTGAAAAGAAAGTGGCCATGGATAACATCGAAGAGATCTGCTCCATCCCCGGTGTGGATATGGTGCAGTTTGGCCCCTCTGATTACTGCATGAGCTGTGGCTGGAACACGAAGGATCACTTGGACGAATTCAAAGCTGCAGAGCGCCACATGATTGAAGTCGCTTTGGCCCACGGCGTGCAGCCCAGATGCGAAATCCAGTCTGTAGAAGCTGCTGAATACTACATCAAGCTGGGGGTCCGTCACTTCTGCATCGGCGACCAGTTGGTTCAGCTCCAGACCTATTGGAACAACGAAGCCGCAAAAATGCGCAGAGTTGCGCAGGAGCTGGATTAACAATTCCGCACGACAGAAAAAAGGCATAGTATATGGGATCACCCCCAAATGCAGCCACTCCATTGGCACCAGCCAGATTTACTATGATCTGCACCGTCATGGCTGGAGAAAAGTCATGCCCCGCAGCTGACAACCGCAAAAAGTCAGAGACGGGGCTGTAAAAAATCTCCAAAAGAAAGGCGCTGTCTCAAAATAGCTCTTTCAAGAAATCGCGTATAAAATTATTTCGGCTGGATTACCTTGGTTTTGGTAATCCAGCCGTTTTTTATTGCGATTTGTTCTGCTTTTCTTGCTTGTTGTTGAATTCTCATTAAGTTTTAAGCGTTTTTATTTTGTATAGGATAATTCCGGGAGAGTTTAGGCTCCAAACTACATTACCCACTTGGATAATGCAGTTCGGATTATCATTGTTTTGTCCGAGTGTAATTACAGGATTTGTCCCGTTACCGGGCAGGAAATCCCAAGCAAAGCAAAAGGCCCGGAGCACATTGGCTCCAGGCCCTGCCTGGTCGGAGTGTCGGGATTCGAACCCGAGGCCTCTTGGACCCGAACCAAGCGCGATACCAAGCTTCGCCACACCCCGAAATCCAGTATATTATACTCATTAATATTTCAAATGTCAACCTTAAAAATCACTTTTTCCTATTTGGCGCTGTATTGGGATTTTCCATAGGATGGAAAATCCCGGATAAGAACGCTTCCGCTGGAAAAACTGTATACTGTATATGGAGGCTATGTTTATGATTCGTCACCAATATTGGGGAGCTATATTAGCTGGAATCGGAGCCGGAATCGTCACCGGGTTATTCGGTACCGGCGGTGGAATGGTGCTGGTTCCGCTTCTTGGGCTGCTGACATCGGCAAAAGAGGAAGAAATCTTTCCCTGCTCCATCTGTGTAACTCTGCCGCTGTGCATTGTTACGCTAATTTCCACACCAGGTGTTCATTTGGAGATGTCACAGATTCTGCCATATTTGCTGGGAAGTGCCGCAGGCGGACTGGCTGCGGGAATTCTGGGTACCAAAATACCGATCCCTTGGCTGCATCGGATTCTGGGGGCATTTGTATTGTGGGGAGGCATTCGGTATTTATGTTAGAGAGTTTTCCGGTGGTCGTGCTGATTGCTGCAATTCTGGGATTTTTCTCCGGCATTGGGGTCGGCGGCGGGAGTTTACTGATTCTGTGGCTGACACTTGTGGCAAATATGGAATATACCGTTGCAAGGCAGATTAATTTGCTGTTTTTTCTTCCTGCTGCATTTCTGTCCTGTCTGTTCCGGGTACGTCAGAAACACATCTGCTGGAAAATTGTAATTCCCGCTATCATAGGTGGCTGTTTTGCCTGCATCCTGCTCTCCAGAATCAGTGCCGGCTGGGATCTGGAGGGGATTCAAAAGGCATTCGGCGTGCTGCTGATTCTTGTGGGAATTAAAGAAGTATTCTTTCACGAGAAAAAGGCATCTTAACGAGAATCGGGCCTGCCCATACCCTATCGACCAGGATGTGTGCAGACCCGTGAAGTTTATCGATTTTTGAAGTTCAAATATCCTTCCAGAATCAAAGATGCGGCAACGGCATCCACCGTGTCTTTTCGCTTTTTTCCGTGATAGTCGTGCTGGGATAGAATATTGTGGGCTTCTACCGTGGTTCTGCGCTCGTCCCACATTACCACAGGCAGTCCGGTGGCTTGGCCCAGTCTATCCGCAAACTCCCGGCACAGCTGAGCCCGGCTGCCTTCGGTGCCATCCATATTTTTGGGAAGCCCTACCACGATCTCCCCTACTTGATTTTCCTCAGCAATTTTGACAATATCGGCTATGGCTTTGTCTGTATTACGGCTGGGCACAACCCTGGCCGAACCGACCAAAGTACATAACAGGTCGGAAATCGCCACACCGGTACGTGCATCGCCGTAGTCAATTCCCATAATGCGCATTGGATTCCTCCTAATCGTTTTTTGATATTATACAACATAAAAAAACTCTTGTCATCGGTTTGGAGAAAATTTCTTGGAATGGCGGCTTACCTTCCGGGTGATATGTCTTTAGAAATAAAAATTAGAAACAATAATTGACAAGATAAGTTTAATATGTTAAACTTATCTTGCAAAGGTTCAATGCATTAAACCAATTCTATAAGCCTACGCACCATCCCCGTTGACAAACGACATGGAAAGGAAGTTTCACCTATGAAAAAGACAGTATCCTTCATCACTGCAAGTTGTCTGGTACTTACCCTGCTGGCAGGCTGTGCCCCCAGCGCTTCCACGACAGAACCGGTTGCCACCACAGAGGCCGCCACTCAAACAAGCATCCCCCAAACCACCACTCCTCCTGAGACTACACTCCCCGCCACCCAGGCTTCCACAGAGGCTGCGGCTGCCTATGAGCCGGAAATCACCCCGGTGATTTCCGGAGAACAAACCCAGGTACACGTCTCCACCGCTGATGAATTCCTGGCAGCCCTGGCTTCGGACACAGAAATCATTCTGGATGCAGAGATGATCGATCTGAGCACCTCCGTCGGCTACGGTATCAAAAGCACTGATACCTATTATTGGTTTGAAGAGTTTGACGGACCGGAACTGTACATCACAGGTCTGTCCAATCTGACCATCCGCGGCGGCGGGGAAACCCACGATGACAATGTAATTTCCGCAGCTCCTCGTTACGCAGATGTTCTGAACTTTGAAAACTGCTCCAACATTATGGTTACCGGATTTACCGTAGGTCATGCGGAAGAGCCCGGCTACTGCGTGGGTGGTGTCCTTAAGTTTATCAACAGCCAGGACATTCTGGTACAGGACTGTGGCTTGTTCGGCTGCGGAACATGGGGTGTAATTGGAGAAAGCAGCAAGAATATGCAAATCGTTTACAATGATATCTACGATTGCAGCAGCGGCGGTATCGATCTATACAACTGTGATGATGTGAACGCTGACTGCAATACCTTCCGTAATTTGGGTACTGAA
This sequence comes from uncultured Oscillospiraceae bacterium, assembly GCA_944382965.1. GTDB lineage: Bacteria > Bacillota > Clostridia > Oscillospirales > Oscillospiraceae > Faecousia. The sequence goes on from CALWOA010000004.1 coordinate 7,293, forward strand.
GAATTTCCAGGAACAGAATTCAGGGTATACAGTTGTGGCAAAGTCACTTGCAACGGCGAAGATCTGCGGGATGGAGGTCCGCGGAATATGACATGATAGAGGGAGATGCCAAATGAAAACCCCAAAAATCTTTGAAAGCGAATACCGTTTCTGCCTGCTGCTTTGGGAAAATGAACCCATCAATTCCACCAAACTGGTGGCTCTGTGTAAAGAGCAGCTGGGCTGGTCCAAAGCTACCACCTACACCGTGATCCGCCGTCTGTCGGAGCGGGGTGTGGTCAAGAATGAAAACACCATGGTCAGCACCCTGGTTTCCAAAGAGGATGCCCAGAAATCCCGGCTGGAAGAGATGGTGGAGGAAACCTTTGAAGGCTCCATTCCCGCCTTTATCGCCGCTTTCTCCCGAAGCAAGAAACTGTCCCAAGAAGATGTTGACCAGCTGCAGGCGCTGATTGACAGCTATCAGGAGGAATAAACTATGACTGCCTTTTTTCAGAATGTGCTGACCGCCAGCTTTCATGGCAGCATCGTCATTCTGGCGGTTCTGCTGCTGCGGCTGGTTCTGCGGAAGACACCGAGAAAATTCATCTGTTTTCTGTGGGTGCTGGCAGGAGTGCGGCTGCTGATGCCCATTCCCGTACAGAGCAGCTTCAGTTTGCAGCCTCAAAGTATTACCATTCCCATTTCTTTGAACCTAACCAAAGCGCTGCCCTTTGTATGGGCGACAGTGGCGGTGGTCATCGCCGCTTACAGCTTCTGGTCTTATGTACATCTGCGCAAGAAGGTGCATGATGCGGTACCGGTTCCCGGCGGATGGGAGTCTGACCAGATTGACACCGCCTTTGTGCTGGGCTTTATCAAGCCCAAGATTTACATACCCACCGGCATGTCCGAAAATACCCGGGATCAGATTCTGGCCCACGAGCGCACCCATCTGGACAAGGGCGATCACTGGATCAAAATGGTCGGCTTTCTGGCCCTGGCGCTGCACTGGTTCAATCCTCTGGTGTGGGTCAGTTATATCCTGCTGTGCAAGGACATTGAAATGGCCTGTGATGAACGGGTGGTTCAATTCATGGAGCTGGACGAGCGGAAGGCCTACTCCGCCGCCCTGCTCAAATGCAGCACCAAGCAGGTACACTACGCCGCCTGTCCCGTTGCCTTCGGTGAGGTCAGTGTAAAATACCGCATCAAGTCCGTACTGAACTACCGCAAGCCCAGCTTCTGGATTAGCCTGTTGGGTGTACTGGCCATCTGTTTTGTGGCGCTGTGCCTGGTAACCAGTCCCAAGGAAACCGAGCAGGTGTATGTGGATCCTCAGGAACAGCTTGAGGAAAACAGCAAGGAAGATCCCGCCGACTTTACTCCAGCGGTGCTGCCGGAGGTAGAGCCCAATCCGGATTGGGGTGTGGATATCTTTATGGATGTGGCCTCTCCCTCCAGCGGCACTCTGGTCTACAAAGTGGAAGAGCGCTTTGCTGCAGCTTCCGAGGAAATGAAACTGCATGATGCCGCCATTGACCGCTGGAACGGAACCCAGTGGGAGCCGGTGCCGGGCATCACCCAAAGGCCTCTGATCCGAGATGACAGCGGAATCGGTTTTGCCGCCAGCCGGGACGATGCTGTAAACTATTTCCCGCACGAGCTGGACTGGTCTATGGTCTATGGTTCCCTGCCCGCCGGGGATTACCGGCTTCGTGTAACCATTGATAGTGTATCGGACTCTGCAGAATTCCAGACAGCTTTCCACATTTATCGGGAAGAATTGCCTGCGGTGGAAGAAGCTGCCCTGGAACGGTGCACCGCCGCACTGGATACACTTTATAACAGCGAATATTACTCCCTGCTCTTCTCTGAGTATGACCTGGAAGGCAATGTTTCCCCGGTCATGCGGCTCATTCGAGATTCCAGTCATTATAGTGTAGAGTATCTTTATGGTGAATTCTGTATCGCCAGCTCTGTTCAGGATATGCCGATTTATTCTGAGGAAAAATGGGATGCGCCTTTCCGTCTCGACCAGAACCGTCGTTACCTGTTCCCGGAAGGACAGTCCACCATCAGCCAGGACGAAGTCCGCTTCCGTTCCGTGTGGTCAGACTATGCCGGAACTTCCTACCGGGGTACGGATACCTTCCTGTTTAATCAAGATGGCAGTCTGAAATCCATTGAACATCTGGAAGAAACCGTTGATGAAAACGGAACCGTAGTATCCAAGAAAATCAATCGCGTTGAAAAGGAAGGTGTATCCGGTTCTATCCTGTATGACAAAGAGACATATGCTTATGCAGACTCTTTTGACGATATGAGAAATTCTCCCTGGGGAATCCTCTTCAGAGTAGATGATGACCTGCTGTCCCCCGCCGGTGGAGAAGTGTGGTTCAGTTGTGATGCTGTTGGCGTCTCCAATTACTATACCGATGGAAAATACTGGCTGGAAAAGAAAAACGGCACCCGATGGGAACGTCTTGGCAGTGAAACTACGGAAGCCAGCTTTGGTGAGGAAACCATTTCCATTCGCAGCCGTACGGAAATGCGGCAGGTGGATTGGACAAGCACCTACGGCGAATTGGAGCCCGGCATCTACCGGATGGGCAAACACTTCTACAATGGGGACGAGTCCATCATCCAGTATTCTGAGTTTGCCATTTACCCGGTAGGCGGCATCTACGGCGAAGGCGGAGAGGAAGCCGTTGCCCGGGTGGATGCAGCCATTGCCAAGCTGCAAAGCGGCAGTTATCGGGTGGAAATGTGGTCCTATCCAGGCCCCGGATATGACTCCACCCCCATGATGGATCAGGTCTTCTGGAAATACAACGGAATCACAGTGGGCGATTACTATTTTTCCAACACCTACTCCCACAGTTATGCGGCAAAACCGGGAGATTTTATGTATGAGGACTGGGCCAAACGGGATCTGTTCGAGTCCGATTACGACAGCATCTACTTCCCGAAAGGCTACAGTGTGATCAGCGATTCGGAAATCCGCTTCATTTACAGTTATTCTTCAGTTTCCGCTGACAATCCTGCCCAGATGTACACCTATCGCTTTGATGAAAGCGGCAATCTGATAGAAATTCAGAAAGAATACTGTGATTCTATGTGGGGCGGCACCATAACCCGGTATGTCGTCACAGATACGCCGGAAAGCGAAATTCAGGCCTGGGTAGAACAAATACAGGCAGAACAATCCTGACATAGAAAAGGTGATTTTATGGCATCGGAAAACAAATCAACTCCCATGAAAACCGTCTGGATTGACGAAAACAATCGAATCATTTCTTTCAGCACCATGGAACACGCACAGGTGTACTGCGCCGAAGAATCGGTATTCTGGAAGCGGATTCTGATTCTGATGCAGGAAAAGTACAAAGTGCAGTAATCACCCAATCGGCCCGGCGAAGATTATTCGCCGGGCCATGATATTTTTGTAGCTTTTTATCACAATGTAGAGTATAATGCAGTTAGAAACAGGCGTGCCTGAAGGAGGGATATGCTATGACGTTTGGTTATTCGATGAATTCTTTTGATTCCTCATTTTCTCTGTTTACCGGGATTTTTACCATCGTTTTCCTTCTGATTTTGGGGATTGTACTGGCCACCATCATCAAGGGAATTATGCAATGGGGCAAAAACAACGCTTCTCCCCGTCTGACGGTCAGCGCCACCGTTGTGGCTAAGCGCACCGATGTCACCCGGCGGCACGGAAGCAGCATCGACAACCACCACACCTTCTCCTCTACCCGGTACTATGCCACCTTCCAGGTGGAAAGCGGCGACCGGATGGAACTGGAGCTGGAAGGAAACCAATTCGGTCTGCTGGCAGAGGGCGACCGGGGCAATCTCAGCTTCCAGGGCACCCGGTATCTGGGGTTTGAACGAACATAATCTTTTTTTCTGAAAAGAGTCCGGCACGCAGCTGCGTGCCGGTTTTTTACGGTTTTTCAAAGACCATGTCTCCGATCAGATTCTTATCCCAGTCGTAGAAGTGGAGGGTCAAGGTATCCGTCACCGTACCCTGGCAGTTAGAGTAGGTAGCATACCAGTTCCCGTCAGGGCCCATCATGGCACCACCGGCAGAGATGGTAATCTGGTCGCTGTCCACTTTCATGATTTCGCCACGCGCCTGCTCATCGGTTACCGTCTCCTGATAACGGAGGGTAATACCCATAGGTGTTTGCGATATGGTAACTTCCTCCACATGCAGACCAGGTACGGCATCGGGGTCAACAGCCTTCAGTGTAATGACTTCCGATTCGGGAACCGCTGTCAGGGTAATGGGGAGCTCCAGCCGCTCCACCTCTCCGGCTTCGTTACTGGCATATACGGTACAAGTAGCTTCCAGTTCCGTATCCGTGACGGTCTTGTCTGATTCAATCAGGATTCTCATTTCCGAATCCGAAACATTGACAGTGGTCTGGCTGGCCACCGAAATACCCAGTGCCTCCCGATCTCCAACATCTGCGCCTACCATCAACAATTCTTTTCCTTGAGCCCGGGCATACTCTTCCAAAGTCTGGTCTCCTTCCAAGCCAATTACACCAACACTGTCTTGGGGCATAACTTCGGGGGCTACGATATACTTGTCGCCACCAGAAACGGTCACAGTCACATAAATCTTGCCAATATCACACAGCGACTCCGTTACCTTGGCACTCCACCCTTCTTCTGCTGCTGCCGTTGCCGTTTGCTGCTGGATGTAGGGTTCCGCTTCCTCCGGCAGCTCCCGATTGTACGTCCGGAACAGTTCCCGCAGGCCCCAGAGGTTGGCTGCATAGGCTGTTGCCGCCAAGGCAAAGGCCAGGCACGCTGCCAGAATCAGCGCCAGGAATTTTCTGGACTTACTTCCTCTTGTTCTATGTTCATACTTACCCATTTTTGCCGTCCTTTCCGGGGCATGATGCGCAGCTTTCTCCGGAGCGGTCATGGTTTCAACTATGTACTTTTCGTCAATATCGCTCAAGGCTTTGGAAATCCACTTACGATTCACGCAATCATCCCCTCCTTGTGTAAATAGTCCTGCAATTTTTTACGCAAACGGAAAAGACGTACAGAGGCGTTATGGGGCTTCCAGTCCAGATTCTGGGCAATCTGGCTGATGCTGTCTCCATACCAATAACGCCGCAGGAACAGATACCGGTCTTCCTTGGATAATCCCTTGAGAAATGCGTTGAGATACCGGGTCAGCTCCTTGGCATCGTACTCCGATTCCACGGTGGATAAGGCAGGGATAGTCTGCTCCAGTTCATCCAGGGCAAGATCGTAGTAGCTGTTGCGCTTGGCGGCGGTATTGGCATGGTATCGGCTCAGGCTTACATTCCGGGCAATCCGGCAGGCGTAAGCTCCCAGATACTTTGGCCGCTGTGGAGGAATCTGGTCCCAGACACGCAGGTATGTATCGTTGGTACACTCTTCCACGTCCTGGTGGTTTTTCAGAATATTGGTTACCACGTTTCTGATTGCCGCTCCGTATTTGAGAATCAATTCTGTGATTGCCTGTTCCGAGCGCTCAAAGAACAGGTCAAGGATTTCTTGATCTTTCAAACACAACACATCCTTTCCGTTACACCTATATAGTGCGGATTGAAACGTGGATATCTCACACAAATAAAAAATTTTTTCTCAGAAACAAGCGCCCGGCCTTCCAAAGAAGGTCAGGCGCTGATGGGGTAAGGCTTACATTTTCTCGAACTGTTCGACAGCGGTAACAAAAACCGTAGCGCCGCCGACCGCCACCGAGGACATGGGAAGGCCCATCTCCAGATCCATGCCACCGGGCATCATGGGCAGCGGAGCCTCCACCGTCCGTTTGCGGCTGTTGGCACGGATAATATCCAGCGCCTGGGCTACACGGTCGTCCTCAGTACCCATCAAAAGCGTGGTGTTGCCGCTGCGCAGGAAACCGCCGGTGGTGCTCATCTTGGTAAAATAGAATCCGCCTTCGCGCAGGCCGCTGCAAACTGCGTCGCTGTCGTTGTTATTGATAATTGCGGTAATCATTTTCATGGTCGTATCTCCTTTTCCTTTCATCGGTAAAACCGCGTCTTCATGGCACCATTGTACCCCGATTGAGCCCTGGTGTAAAGGAGAAAGTTTTTTATTTCAGTTGATTTTATAACTCCAAACCATAATCGGATACCTTCCATTGTCCGTTCTCCCAAACCAGCGTAAAACGCAAATAAGTAAAAAAGTCACTTGTCGGAAAATCCCGGAACTCCACAGAGACGGACAGACAGCCATTTTCTGCCATGTCTGAAACGATGTTGTCCATTCCTTTCAGCGTGCAGGATTCTACTTTCTCCCCGTTTCCATAGCCCAATACAGTTTGCGAGAAATCAGAAGAAACGTATTGTGCCATCCAACTGGTATCATTCTGCAAATAAGCTTCTGTGAATTGGTTTGCAACGGTTTCCGGGTCAGCCAATGCATTCTCATCGGTTTGGGGCAAGGCAGCTGTTCCTTCCAAGTATTGCAGGAGCGTATCCACCCGCTCTTGCACCATCGTCGCTGCATCACCATTGACCACCAAACCAGTTATCGAACCACCGTCAAATTCCGCAATTTTTTGTTCCACCAAGGTTTTCTTTTCTGCACTCCAGTTCATTTGCTCCACAAAAATTGCCTGCAGCGTCTCGCCATCTTGTGTCTTCTCCAAAACCGTCCACAGCTTCTCCAGGGCTTCCAACCACAAGGTATGGCGCTGTCCAGCAAGTGTATTCATATCGGCCTGGGTAAGGCTTCCATCCGTCATTAACGTATTTGTGATTTGCTCACTTTCTTCTTTCGCCTTTCCCACTTCCTGGCGAGCTGCTTCCACAGCGGCATCCTTATCCCCATATGCAAAATCATTTGCATTGGGTTCAAAGGTTTTCAGAATGCGCTGGAAGTGCATACCATGGCCTTCTGCGGCTTCCAGAAAATACCGGATGATGATGTGGTAGGTGCCCTGCTCTCCATTTTTCCGGAAGTAGTGATATTCTATCGGCGAATCCCAAGCAGTTCCGTTCTGAGCCGAGAAGTAAGTCCAGGAATCTTCTTTGCCCTGCCAAAGATAGGAAATTGTCTCCCAGTCTCCGGCCATTTGCTCACGGGTCTCCTCCGCCAATTCCATAGGTTCCCGGTTTGGCAGTTCCCGGATCTCCATTTCGCAGGCTGGTGTTACTTCCTGAATGGGGCGAAGGTAGTAAACGCCATCTTCCTGGGTCATCTGGTAGGTAGATTCAAACTCCATTGTGAAACCTGGTTCCGTCTGCGCTTCTTCTGTTGTTTCTCCTGTTGTCTCTTCCGTGGGGTCGGCATACTGGTTTTGCTCCTGGGTCTTTTCCAGGAATGTGGCAAAGTACTCTGTCCATTGGGTAAAGTATCCCCTTCCTGCCAAAGTTGCCAGCAGTAATGCGGCTGCCGCTGATAGAATCAGGAATTTTTGAAATCCTTTTTTCTTCCGTTTTTCATTTTTTCTTGCCTGGTAGGGATATTGTTCTTCTGTAGGAACCAAGGTCAGTGGTTGTTTGGGTTTCTCTTTTTGCGCATTTTCCGGCTTCGGTCGTTTGGGGGGCTGCGTGCCGTTTTTTGCTTCCAAAATATACGAGTCCCGAATGGAACCAAACACTTCCAGGAAATCCATAGTGGTCATCAATATCCCTCCTTTTGCAGGTATTTATTCAGCTTTCCTCTGGTACGGTGAAGCATGGAGACAACTTTACTCTGAGAAAACCCAAACTGTTCCGCAATTTCCTGCGAACTATCCAGATACCAGTACCGGCAGACAAACACTTTCCGCTCTGTTTCCGAAAGGCTTCCCAGGAAGCGGTTAATGCTCCGAAGCAGCTCCCGTCTTTCACAGGTATCTTCCGTACTTTCCATACTGGAAATGCACTCTTCCAGCTCTTCCAGAGCCAAAGGGACTTCCCCTCCACCCCGCTTTTGAGCGGTGCGGGATTTCCATCGATCCAAAGAAATATGGCGGGTAATCTTCCCCAGAAAGGTTGCCAGCACCGAAGGATACCGGGGTGGAATATTATTCCAGGCGGCTAAGTATGTATCACTTACGCTTTCTTCGGAATCTTCTCGATTTGCTAGGATCTGATAAGCAATTTTGTAGCAGTAGCTGCCATACTTTGCCGAAGTTGCCGTGATTGCCTCTTCAGAGCGCTCAAAATACAGGTCAATAATTGCGCTGTCTTCCATAGTACAGCCCTCTCTTTCTGTGTCCTTCACCTATCTACTAGACAAATAGCGCGAGATGTTGCATGATTTTAAAAAATTTTTTCAATTCTTTTTCACATTATCACAAATTATCGAAACGCACAAGTACAAAAGACCATGCTTACGGACGGAATCAAAGAATATTTAGGCCAAAGTATCGCAGCATTCCGTAATAGATTCCTCTGGCAAATCCTTGGGGATCATTGGCTAATTTCTGCGCATCGGATGGATTGGTTAGATATGCCAGTTCTACCAACACTGCCGGCATGGCGGTACGTCGTAAGACAAGCAGCGATGGATTCACACGAACGCCATTGTCTCGCGTTCCCGCTTGCTCCACCAATCCAATCAAAATATGCTGTGCCAGCCAGTATGCTTGGGTAAACGCCTGATAGACATACACTTCGCTGCCATTAATGGCAGGATTCACATTTGCGTTGCCGTGAATGCTGATAAAGTAATCCGCCGGCCAGGAGTTGGCCATGTTCACCCTGGTTTGTAAACTTGTCAGGTTATTGATGCCCAGCACAGTCTCTGGCGTAGGCCTGGATACGCGTACACTGAATCTGGGGTCCTGCTTCAGCAGTTTGGCAAGATACATACCCACTACATATGTGATATCCTGCTCTCGCAGTCCATTTCCTTCTGCTCCAGTATTATGGCTGCTGGGGTTATGTCCTTGGTCAATAAAAATACGAATTGGCATCTCATCATCTCCTACATGCTAATACTGTATTCTATTCACCAATTTTCTTTTTTGCTAAACAGTTCAGTGAAGTTTCACAAAATTGGCCCCCGATAAAAGAAGCTGACATTTCCTTCTGGACTAATTCATACCCATTGTGTAGAATGAATGTATCCCCAAGCAATCCTACACGCAAAAACAGGAGGTGCAATCCTATGCGCTACGAAATCAAAGGCGGAAATTTTCCCGTTGTGGTGTGCAATCTGGAAAATGGTGAGCAGATGATCACAGAGAAAGGCTCCATGGTCTGGATGAGCCCAAATATGCAGATGGAAACCCATGGCGGTGGACTAGGAAGAATGTTCTCCAAAGCTTTCTCCGGCGAAAGCATGTTCCAAAACACCTATACGGCCAAAGGCGGACCCGGTATGATTGCGTTCGGTTCCAGCTTCCCTGGCCAGATTAAAGCAATCTCCATTGCGCCGGGCCAGGAAATGATTCTGCAAAAAAGTGCTTTCTTGGCTGCAGAGTCTGGTGTTAGCTTGTCTGTTCATTTTAACAAAAAATTGGGATCTGGTTTCTTCGGAGGCGAGGGTTTCATTATGCAAAGGCTCTCCGGACAAGGCATGGCCTTTGTGGAAATAGACGGTGAGTTGGTGGAATATGAGTTAAAACCCGGCCAGCAAATTATCGTAGATACAGGAAACGTAGCAGGCTTTACCCAGGGCGTCCAAATGGACATCCGACAGGTTCCCGGAGTCAAAAATATGCTGTTGGGCGGCGAAGGTCTATTCAACACCGTACTTACCGGCCCCGGTAGAGTGTGGCTGCAGACCATGCCGATTTGCAACGTTGCCGCTTCCATCCGTCCCTACATTCCCACCGGAAACGGCTGATAATAAGCAGTGACGTGCTTGGTTGATTATTTTTCCTATTGTTTCCCTGCCGACTTTTGGATTCGGCAGGGAAATTTCTTATAGCTTCCCCCTGCAACCCTTCTCTCTGGGACGCTCCAATAAATACGTTTTTTGCAATCATTTCCAATTTTGGAAACCACTCTTGACAAACCTCCTTCCATATGCTATATTTCGCAGTAACCGCATAGAGTAATCTAGCGAGGAATACTGGGACCACTCCTTAGGGAGTTGAGGCCATACGGACAGCCGGGTCCACTGCCGATTGGCGGCTTGACCGCCTTATTGATTGAGTTAGAAGCTCAAATTTTATAAGTTGGTTACTTTATAACCGAAATGCGTCATGGCGCAGACTTGTGAAACGGTCAATAAAGAGTAGTAAAAGTATTTTGTTGCTATATAGACTCTATGTACCATATTCCCCTGTTCCGGTGGTTCCCTTTTTTAGTTTAGAAGGGTGTCGGCTTTCCCCTGTTGGATTGTCGAAATATCGGAGATTTGGTTGTTGATTTTTTCGCAGACTGTGTTTTCGCAGTCTGCGTTTTTTATTAGCGAGGTGCTGGGTATGAACAAAACATATAAGTTGGATCAGAGCAAAGCGCCGATTTTTGAAGCTCTGCAAACTTTCCGACAGATGCGTGTGGTTCCCTTTGATGTTCCCGGTCATAAACGGGGGCGAGGCAATCCTGAGCTGACAGCCTTCCTGGGTCAACAGTGCGTCAGCATTGATGTCAACAGTATGAAGCCGCTGGACAATCTCTGCCATCCCATTTCTGTGATTCGTCAGGCAGAAGAACTGGCTGCTGATGCTTTCGGCGCTGCCCACGCCTTCCTCATGGTAGGAGGAACCACCAGCTCCGTCCAAAGCATGGTACTGTCCACCTGCAAGTATGGTGACAAAATCATTCTACCCCGGAATGTTCACCGCAGCGTCATCAACGCACTGGTTCTGTGCGGTGCCGTGCCTGTGTATGTCAATCCGGAAGTAGATCACCATCTGGGTATCTCTCTGGGCATGAAGCGGGAGCAAGTAGCAAAGGCCATTGCAGAAAATCCCGACGCTGTAGCGGTTTTAGTCAACAACCCAACCTATTATGGTATTTGCAGCGATCTGCGAGCCATCGTAAAAATGGCACACGATGCCGGAATGTTCTGCCTGGCAGATGAAGCCCACGGTACCCATTTTTATTTTGGAGAAAACATGCCGGTTTCTGCCATGGAAGCCGGTGCGGATATGGCTTCGGTTTCCATGCACAAAAGCGGCGGCAGTCTCACCCAGTCCAGTCTGCTGCTCATTGGCCCTAACATTCAGGAAGGCCACGTTCGCAAAATCATCAACCTGACCCAAACCACTTCTGCCAGTTACCTGCTGATGTCCAGTCTGGATATCAGCCGCCGGAATCTGGCTCTGCGGGGCAAAGAAGTTTTCAAGCAGGTTGTTGCCATGGCAGAATACAGCCGGGAAGAAATCAATGCAGTAGGCGGCTACTATGCCTTTGGTCGGGAACTGATAAACGGTGATTCCATTTACGATTTTGATCCCACCAAACTCAGCGTCCACACCCGGGACATTGGCCTTGCCGGAATTGAGGTATATGACCTGCTCCGGGACGAATATGACATCCAGATTGAATTTGGCGACATCGGCAATATTCTGGCTTACCTTTCCATTGGTGACCGTCCCCAGGAACTGGAACGTCTGGTCAGCGCACTGGCGGAAATTCGTCGTCGGTTTCAAAAGGACAGCAGCGGCCTGATGAGCCAGGAGTACATCGATCCGGAAGTGGTCACCAGCCCGCAGGAAGCATTCTATGCAGATAAAATTAGCGTTCCTCTGGACGAAAGTGTGGGTAGAGTGTGCAGTGAATTCGTCATGTGTTACCCTCCCGGAATTCCCATTCTGGCACCGGGCGAACGGATCACCGCTGAAATTCTGGATTACATCCGTTATGCCAAGGCAAAGGGCTGTTCCATGACCGGTCCGGAAGACCCGGAAATTGAACATATCAACATATTAAAGCAGGAGGTATTGTGATGGAACTATGGTTCAGTGAATTTCATACCCCTGATGTCAAACACAGCATCCGGGTAGATCGGCACCTGTATTCTCAGAAAAGCGAATATCAGCAAATTGACATTTACGACACCCCGGAATTTGGACGAGTTCTGACCCTGGACGGAAATGTCATGCTGACGGAGCGGGATGAATTTATTTACGATGAAATGATTACCCACGTCCCCATGGCCGTTCATCCCAACGTCCAGGACGTACTGGTCATCGGCGCTGGCGACGGCGGCGTTGTCCGGGAGCTGGCAAGATATAACTGCATCCGCTCCATTGATTTGGTGGAGATGGACGCTCAAGTGGTGGAAGCCTGCCGGCAATATCTGCCGGAAAACGCCTGCCGGCTGGACGATGAGCGGGTACATATCTACTTCGACAACGCCCTGCGTTTCATTCGCCGCCGGAAAGCCCAATACGATTTGATTATTGTGGACTCAACCGACCCCTTTGGCCCTTCCGAAGGGTATTTTACCAAAGAATTCTACGGAATTTGCTACAATGCGTTGCGGGACGACGGCATTCTGGTGAATCAGCAAGGCAGCCCCTTCTACCGGCACGACGCGGAGGCCATGCAGCGAAGCCACAAGCGAATCGTCAGCACCTTCCCCATCAGCCGGGTTTACCAGGCCCATATCCCCACCTATGCTGCCGGTTACTGGCTGTTTGGCTTTGCCAGCAAAAAGTACCACCCCATTGACGACTTTGACCGGGAAAAGTGGCTTTCCCTGCATCTGGAAACCCAGTACTACACCGTGCGGCTCCACTGCGGTGCCTTTTTCCTGCCCGCTTTCCTGGAAAAAATGCTGGAGGAAGTTGAATAACCATGGGACCTAACATTGAAACCTTTATTGGCTGCGACGGAACTTACGAGGAATCCCGTATTGTTCTGTTTGGCGCCCCCTTTGATTCCACTACCAGTTTCCGTCCCGGCGCTCGTTTCGGATCTTCCGCCATGCGCCATGAAAGCTTTGGATTGGAAACCTACAGCCCCTATCAGGACAAAGACCTGACAGATTATGCAGTCTTTGACAGCGGCGATCTGGAGCTGTGTTTCGGAAGTGCGGAAATGGCCCTGGCTGACATTGAAAATCGGGCAGCTGAAATTCTGTCCGACGGGAAACTTCCTCTGCTGATGGGCGGAGAACATCTGGTGACTCTTGGCGCCGTTCGGGCAGTAGCCAAGCACTTTCCCAATCTGCACATCATCCACTTTGATGCCCACGCAGACCTGCGCAATGACTATCTGGGAGCAGAGTTGAGCCATGCCTGCGTCATCCGCCGGTGTCATGATCTGCTGGGAGATGGGCGGATTCATCAGTTCTGCATCCGCAGCGGTGACCGAGAGGAATTCCAATTTGCCAAGAAACATACCAACTTTCACCCCTTCGGGTTTGATGGTCTGGAGGAACTGATCAATCAGCTTGTCAAATACCAAGCGCCGGTTTACCTGACCATTGACCTGGATTGTCTGGACCCTTCCCTGTTCCCCGGTACGGGTACTCCGGAAGCCGGAGGCGTGACCTTCCCCCAACTGCTGGATGCTATTTTCATGGTCTGCCGGACAAATGTTGTGGCAGCCGATGTAAATGAGTTGGCCCCCATGTTGGATACCAGCGGCGTTTCCACCGCCACCGCCTGCAAGGTGCTGCGGGAACTGCTGCTTGCCCTACAGAATCAATAAAAAGGAGAGACGTAATTTATGAGCAAAGTATTGGTTATTGGCTGCGGCGGCGTGGCCTCCGTAGCAATCCGCAAGTGCTGCCAGGTCAGTGAGGTATTCACCGAACTGTGCATAGCCAGCCGTACCAAATCGAAATGTGATGCATTGGCCTCTGAACTGGCCGGTAAAACCGCAACCAAAGTCACCACAGCACAGGTAGATGCGGACGATGTGAACCAGGTGATTGACCTGATCCGTTCCTATCAGCCGGATCTGGTAATGAACATTGCCCTGCCCTATCAGGATCTGACCATCATGGATGCCTGCCTTGCCTGCGGCGTTAACTACATGGACACCGCCAACTACGAGCCGGAGGATATTGAAGAGCCCACCTGGCGTGCCGCCTATGACAAGCGCTGCAAGGAAAAAGGCTTCTCTGCCTACTTTGACTACAGCTGGCAGTGGGCTTACCGGGAGAAGTTTGAAAAGGCCGGTCTGACTGCTCTGCTGGGCTGCGGCTTTGATCCCGGTGTTACCCAGGCCTACTGCGCCTATGCCAAGAAGCACGAATTTGACACCATCGACACCATCGACATTCTGGACTGCAACGGCGGTGACCACGGCTATCCCTTTGCCACCAATTTTAACCCTGAGGTCAATCTCCGGGAAGTTTCCGCTCCCGGCAGTTACTGGGAAGATGGACACTGGGTAGAAATTCCTGCCATGAGCATCAAGCGGGAGTATGAATTTGACCAGGTCGGCCACAAGGATATGTACCTGCTCCACCATGAGGAAATCGAGTCCCTGGCAGAAAACATCCCGGAAGTCAAGCGTATCCGTTTCTTCATGACCTTTGGTCAGAGCTACCTGACCCACATGAAGTGTCTGGAAAATGTGGGCATGCTGTCCACCACCCCCGTGGAATTTGAAGGCCAGCAGATTGTTCCTATCAAATTCCTGAAAGCCCTGCTGCCCGATCCTGCCAGCCTTGGCCCCCGCACCCACGGTAAGACCAACATCGGCTGCATCTTCACCGGTAAGAAGGACGGAAAGGAAAAGACCTACTACATCTACAATGTCTGTGACCATCAGGAATGCTACAAGGAAGTGGCCAGCCAGGCCATCAGCTACACTACTGGTGTGCCTGCCATGTGCGGCGCTCTGATGCTGCTCACTGGCAAATGGACCCAGACTGGCGTACACACTGTGGAAGAGTTTGATCCGGATCCGTTCCTGGACGCTCTGGATCGTTATGGTCTTCCCCGCAGCGAAAGCCATAACCCGGTGCTGGTAGACTGATGGCATACCTAGATTGCAGCGCAGCCCCCTTCCGGGGGCTGTCGCCTTATCAGATTCCCTCTCTGTTTTCCTCCCTTCCTACCCCCTGTTACGTCATCGACGAGGCCCGGCTGGAAACAAATGCTGCCTGTTTGGCCACTCTTGCGGAGCGTACCGGATGCAAGATTCTGTTGGCGCAAAAGGCTTTTTCCAATTACGATTTCTACCCCTTACTTTCCCGGTATTTAGCCGGTACCGAAGCCAGCGGCCTGTATGAAGCCCGGCTGGGCAGAGAAGAAATGGGTGATCGGGAAGTACATGTATTTTGCGGTGCCTACCGGGAGGAAGAATTTTCTGAGCTTCTGAACTATGCCGATCACATCGTGTTCAACTCCATTCACCAGCTGGAAAAATTCGGTCCCCTGGCAAAAGGGAAAAGCCTTGGCCTGCGCATCAATCCAGAATACTCCACCCAGGAAGGACACGCCATCTACGATCCTTGCTCTCCCGGCAGCCGCCTTGGTGTTACCAGAGAGGTCTGGGATCTGGAAATGACAGAAGACCTGCTTTGCCTTCTAGATGGGCTGCACTTTCACACCCTTTGTGAGCAAAATTCCGATGACCTTGTGAAAACTTTGGAAGCAGTGGAAGCCAAATTTGGTGACGTTTTGCCCCGGTTGAAATGGCTGAACATGGGCGGCGGGCACCATATTACCCGGGATGACTACGATTTGGCCGGTCTGGAACAGGCCATTTCCCACGCGCAAACCACATGGGGCGTGCAAGTCTATCTGGAGCCAGGAGAAGCGGTTGCACTGAACGCCGGATATTTGGTGAGCCGAGTTTTGGACGTGGTGGAAAGTAGCGGCATTCGCATTGCCATTTTGGATGCCAGCGCCGCCTGTCACATGCCGGACGTTCTGGAAATGCCCTATCAGCCTCCAATTTATCAGGCAAGCAAAGACCCTTCTCATGGGATTTTCTTCCGTCTTGCTGGTCCAACCTGCCTTGCTGGGGATGTCATTGGAGATTACGCTTTCCCCTGCGAACTGACAGAAGGAGATCTTCTGGTTTTTGGTGATATGGCAATTTATACCACATGTAAAAATAATACCTTCAACGGCATGCCTCTGCCAGATATCTGGCGCATGGACAAAAACGGTGCCTTTACCAAACTGACCAGCTTTGGCTATCAGGATTTTAAAATGCGGCTGGGAAAATGACACTGCTATTTCCGCACATCTCTAATAAGCACAGCATATACTGACTTTGTAGGAGGTGACGCGGATGAACCGAAACGGATGCGGCCCATCCGGGTGCAGACCAGTAACGGATTTCGGCAAGAATCCTTTGGCTCTGGACATACACCAGGCAGCCAATCGTAACCAGAACTTCCGCACAGCCCTATGGACCGGAGAACACTTACAAGTAACTTTGATGTGCATTCCGGTAGGGGAAGAAATTGGGCTGGAAATGCACGACAACTTGGATCAGTTGCTTCGGATTGAGGAAGGATGCGCTCTGATTCAAATGGGTAAAAACCAACACACTCTGTCCTTTCAGCGGCGGGCTTGTGCAGGCCATGCCATTGTGATTCCAGCATGCACCTGGCACAATATAAAAAATATCGGTTCCAAGCCATTAAAGCTATTCTCTGTCTACGCTCCGCCCCAGCATCCCTTTGGGACGGTGCACACAACGAAGCAGGAATCACTGCTTTATGAATAAGCCCAAAACTGCCATTGCAGCAAGCCCGAAAAGTTAGCTGCAATGGCAGTTTTCTGTTTCCTAACTTGTATGAAATCCGGGCATTTTCGGCTATACTTTGGTATTCCCCAATCCAGGAGGCAGAAGCATGGGCAAACCATATTTTGAAGGATGGTATTTTAAACACCAAAAAGGTGAGGACATTATCGCATTTATCCCCGGTCGGGCAGAAAGCGGTGCCTTCGTACAAATGATTTCTCCCCTGGGTTCTCGCTTTTTTGCGATGCCGGAGCTTGTCCAGCAGGACGGCTTCATTCGGGTAGGAAACTGTGTTTTTTCTTCTTCCGGATGCAAAGTGGATTTGCCCGGTATTCATGGAGAAATTACCTATGGGACATTAACTCCCCTGGTTTCCGACATTATGGGGCCATTTCGTTTCTTTCCTATGGAATGCCGCCATGGCGTCATCAGCATGGGACATTCTCTATATGGCTCCATTTGTCTGGATAGGCAGATGCACCATTTTGACGGAGGCATGGGGTATATCGAAAAAGACAGCGGCACATCCTTTCCCAGTGCCTACCAGTGGGTACAATGCAACGATTTCCCACTTCCCTGCTCCATTATGGTCTCCATTGCCCGGGTTCCCTTTTATGGCATTCGGTTTCGTGGCTGTATCTGCGTTATCGTACTGGGAAAAAAGTGCTATCGATTTGCCACGTATGATGGTGTGCGAATTTTGGCAGCAGACAGCAAGCACATCCGTCTGGCTCAAGGTCAGTCCCTGCTGGAAATTGACCTGAAGCCATCGTCTTTCGCCCACCCACTTTACGCACCGAAACTCGGTCAGATGTCTTACACCATCCGAGAATGCTGCAGTGCAGAGATCCAGGTACGTCTCTGGGATAAGGGCATTCTGGTACTGGATACCGCCAGCAAACACGCCACCTGTGAATTTGTTAGACATAATTAGACCAGGCAATTGCGACCTGAACAATCCACAGAGTGTCACTTGATACCCGGAGTATCTGCACGAAAAGCAGACACACAGGAAACCGTTCCCCCAATCGAAGTATCCCAAGCGGAAACCATCCCCCAGCACCGATCCAAATCCGACAGAATCGACCCTTTCGTGAACAAAAGCCACAGAGCCGTCCTCTGAGGATTTGCCGATGGCAGAAACCGGAATGCCGATAGCACCGCAGTTATGTTCATAGACAGCACCCAAAACAGCATTATGTTGTTTGATTATGCGGCACAAGCAAGACGATCAAACAAAGGGCGGACAAGTAATTACATTTGTCCGCCCAATATATTCCCGATAAATAGGGTTTTTATTACTTTTTTGATTCAACAATCGCTCTGATAATGGCACATATAAGATTTCCAGCCAGCCCTATCCCAATAAGGATTGCCGAAATCCTAATAACATTAGGGTTCCTATCTCCAAATACTTCTATCGTTAATGGGATTGTTGCGATAAGTGCAACAATCAAAAAAATGTTATTGAGCAAATTGATTTTCTTCATTACCACAATTTTCCCCCTCTGAAGCTTCCAATTTTTTTATTTTTATTATACACAAAACTATGAACAATTCAATCACAGGAAGCCAGGTGTCAACCATGTACTACACCCAAGAACAGATAGACCGAGAAAACCAAGTCGCCCTTATTTTGTTCCTGTAATCGCAGGGAGAATCGCTGGAACGCGCCGAACGGGAATATCGATGAAAACTGCATGATAACTTGTCCCTCCGGGGCAACAAGTGGTATCGCCACAGCCAGAGCAAGAGCGGCGGCCCCATTGATTTTCTCATGGAGTTTTTCGGCAAGAGCTTTACCGAATCCATTGAACTTCTCCCAGGAGAAAAGGGAGCCTCACCGCCACAGGACTCCCCGCAATTCCGATTACAGTGGTTATTATTGGCACCCCCGGCTGGGTTCGAACCAGTGGCCTGTCGCTTAGGAGGCGACCGCTCTATCCAACTGAGCTACGGGGGCGTATGTATTTGGGGATATGCCTGTTTATTTTACTTATATTTTTTGATTCTGTCAAGAAAATATGACACATTTTTCATCCAGTATAGCATATACTGTCCGGTAGTCTACTTTTGAAAGGAGAAAAAGATATGCGGGAGAGCAACGATCCCAGAATGGATTTGGATGATCTGATCTTCGACGAAGATGCCGGTGGCCCCAGTGACCGGTAAGGAAAGGCAGCGGTTGGTTCCGCTGCCTTTTATTAATTGTTGATACCATGATGGAATCCCGGGCTGGTTTGCTCCAATTGGCGGAAGGTATATCCGTTTTCCTGGCCCCATTTCAGAATCTTCTCTACAGCTTCCACGCTGAATCCGTGGATATCATGCTGCAGTACTGCACTGACCCGTGCCTGGCTTACCCCTTCCACCACATTATCAAAAACTTCCTCCGCTTTTCTAGCTCTTCCGGCATCGTCGCTGTCGACATTCCAGTCAAAATACTGGAAGCCTGCGTTCTGAACCGCTTCGCTCAAAATCGTCATAATTCCCTCACAGCTTTTCCGGCTAACCAAATTGGAGCTGCCTCCAGGGAAACGCATTAGCGTCGTTTTGACACCAGTATTGCGATAGATGATCTGCTGCATGCCAAGCAAATCCGCAAAGTAGGCCTCAGGGCTGGCGTAAATCTCATCATATTTATGAGAAACCGTGTGAATACCGATACTGTGTCCCCGGTCAACAATTTCTTTCATAACAGAATCATACCCGCTGTCGGTCACGAAAAATGTCGCCTTCGCTCCGTAAGCATCCAGTACGTCCAGCAGCTGCTCGGTATACGGGCCGGGGCCATCGTCGAAGGTCAGATAAATGGTTTTTTCCTCAGGCCAGATTTTCTCAGGGCGGGGTTGAGCCACTACCTCCACATTTCGGGTAACCGTTGCCACGTTCTGATAGGCATCCGAAACAGTATACACCACCGGATATACCCCGGGTTCCAGCCAGTTCACTTCCCCTTCTACCGTTACCTGGCTGGTCAGGTCGCCGTCAACATCATCCATAGCATGATATCCAGGGTCCTCATAAAATGTTCCTACTGTAATAGCATATTCTTCCCCACCCTCCAGACTGATCACTGGCGGCTGAGGGTCATAATAGGGAATTTCCCGCTCTGCTACGGCAGGATTGCCGGAGGAGTCCACCACAGCGTAGGTAATTTTCCCATGGGATTCTTTGCGAATTACCCGGTCAGTAATATCTCCATCGTGGTTGTCCCATGCCTTATACCCCGGCTCCTGGTATTTTCCGCCTGGATGCGGCTGCCCTTGGGTATCTTCTTCCAAGGTAATCACTGGGCACTGGGTATCTACCACCTGCACACTGCGCTGGGCGCTGCCTCGCCAATGAAGCATGGATACGGAATAGGACAATGTGTATTTCCCCAAGTGGTTTTCATCCACCGATCCGGATACCTCCAGCTTGGCGCGTTTCGGCCGGAAGCCTTTTTTCCAGAACAGACTGCCCCGCATAGAGACAATCACGCCGGGGTCCTGATAAGGCTGCCCGTATTCCTGGGTGGTTTCTTTGTCCCCCAGCAGCTGTACCGACAGGGAAAACTGATTAATCCGGAATAGAACAATCCAGGCTGCTCCGCAAAGCAACACCAAAACCAGCAGCACAGCTGCAATCACTTTCCCCGCACCAGAGTGCCGACGATATCTGTTTCGTTTGTCCATGTTGTCAACCTCTGTTCTGTCTGTTTACATAACAGTATACCACATTGAGACGAAAAGGAAAGTCTTTTGATGTTAACTTTTTGGGAACAGCCTGGAAACAATTCGTATTTTGCTGCCGAAGCGGATCAGATCTTACTGGTCAGCCATTGCAGCATGGCCTGACGGCCTTCTTCGGTCATAGGGAAGGTTTCCTGACCTTCCATCTGGCTTTTTTCGTAGCAGTACAGGCCGTGCCAATACTCTACGAAAATGCTGCTTTGTTCAAAGTCCACCTCTTTGGCCGTTGCCATAACCACATTGGGCTTCGCACGGAAGCGAAACAGCCCCAGCGAGCCGGTAAAGATGTTATTCATGGCAAAGGTATGCAGCGTTGGCAAAAACAATTCGGGCATGGATTACACCAGAGTTTCCATCTCATCCAGCAGCTGGCCAAACAGCTCCAGGGCCTGGTTCACCGGGTCGGGGCTGGTCATATCCACACCGGCGCCCTTCAGCAGCTCGATGGGGCTCTTGGAGCAGCCGCCGGACAGGAAGTTCAGGTAATCCTTCACAGCGCTCTCCCCTTCCTTCAAAATCCGGGTAGACAGCGCAATGGCAGCAGAGTAGCCGGTAGCATACTGGAATACATAGTAGTTGTAGTAGAAGTGCGGAATTCTTGCCCATTCCATGGCAATCCGGTCATCCACCACCATATCGGGGCCGTAGTACAGTTCGTTCAGGCGCTTGTACTCATCGCACAGAACCTGAGCGGTCAGAGTCTTGCCCTGGGCGGTCATCTGGCCAATGTTGCGCTCAAACTCAGCGAACATGGTCTGACGGTAGATCGTACCCTTGAACTGATCCAGGAAATGGTTAATCAGGTAAGCCCGCTCCTTCTTATCCTGGGTCTTGCTCAGAAGGTGCTGCATCAGCAGGGCTTCGTTGCAGGTAGAAGCTACCTCTGCCACAAAAATCACATAGTCAGAGTCAATGGGATTCTGGGTGCGATTGGACAGGTAGGAGTGAATGGCATGACCCATTTCGTGGGCCAGGGTAAACTGGCTGTCCAGCGTTCCGGTATAGTTCAGCAGAACGAAAGGATGCACCTTGGCACCGGCGGAATAGGCGCCGCTGCGCTTGCCCTGGTTCTGATAGACATCGATCCAGCGGTTTTCAAAACCTTCCTTCAAAATTGCCTGATATTCCTTGCCCAAAGGTGCCAGGGCATCGTATACCGTCTGCTTGGCTTCGGCGTAGGGAATGCGGCGGTCTACTTCCGCCATCAGCGGGGTATAGACATCATAGAAGTGCAGTTCGTCAACACCCAGCAGCTTCTTGCGCAGGCGGACGTAGCGGTGCATCTTGTCCATATTCTGATGAACAGCCTCAATCAGGTTATGATACACAGATGTGGGAACGTTGGTGGCATCCAGGGAAGCATCCAGGGCGTTATCGTACTTTCTGGCGTCCGCAAAGAACTTCAGCTGCTTGTTCTGAGCATTCAGCAAAGCGGCAGCGGTGTTTTTAAAACCGGCGAAGCCGTCATAGAGATTTTCATAGGCGCTGCGGCGCAAAACCCGATCCTGGCTCTCCTCCAGGCTGACAAACGTGCCCTGGGTCAGAGGATGCTGGTTCCCTGCCGCATCCACAGCATCGGCAAAAGAAATATCCGCATCGGCAAAAGAGCCGTAGATGGTATCAGGAGCCTGGGCCATCTCCCCTGCGGCGGCCAGCAGGCGCTCTTCCTGAGCAGACAGGGTGTGGGCCTTCCGGCGGCGCAGATCCGTCAGATACCGGCGGTAACGCTCCAGTTCCGGGCAGGCGGCATAGAAGCTCTGCAATGTCTGCTCGTCGATTGCCATAATCTCCGGCGTAGCAAAGCTGGAAGCAGCGGACAGAGCTACAACCGCAGCCATATATTTGCCAGACATAGCCTGGGTGGCAGAGTCCCGGGTATCTTCGTCCGAACGGCGATAGCAGTAGTTGCCCAACCGATCTGCCTTTACATCTACCTGCTCCACCTGCTGCAAGTACTCGAAAAGCGTCTGTGCGCTTTCTGCCAGAAGACCTTCGTAGTCTGCCATTGTAGCACTGGCCTGCTCCAGGGTGGTCAGTTCCTGCTCCCATGCCTCATCGGACACAAACAGGTCTTCAATCGCCCACTTATCCTCAGCGGGAATTTCACTTCGGGCGGGAATTTTCTTTACTTGTTCCATAACGATATCCTCCATTTCCTCAGCAGAAAATACAGTTTCATCAAACGTGTATCCGGCTGCTGGAATTGATGCTTATTCATTATACCACAAAACACACAAAATGCAACGCCGCTTGCTTTTTCCCTGGAAATATGATACAGTATCCGGCGGTGATGAAGATGAGAAATAAAGTTCGGGGCAGTCTTTGCCTGCTGGCAGCAACCGTAATCTGGGGTTTTGCCTTTACGGCGCAGAGCGTTGGCATGGAACTGCTTGGCCCCTTTACCTTCCAGGCAATTCGCTGTGGCCTGGCGGTGGCATTTTTGATTCCCTGTGGGTTTATCCTGGACATTGGCCGGTGCTCCGGAAAAGAGTCCGTAAAAAAGTGGTTCAGCCCGAAGCTGTGGAAAACCGGATTGCTGTGCGGCTGTGCGTTATTTGTTGCTGCCAGTCTCCAGCAGGTGGGTCTGGTGTACACCGATGCCGGAAAGGCCGGTTTTATTACCGCCATGTATATTGTCCTGGTACCGGTACTGGGGCTGGTTCTGGGAAAGAAGATTCGCAAATCCGCAGTAATCAGCGTGCTGCTGGCTGTTGTGGGACTATACCTTCTGAGCTGTATGGGTGCCACCGGAATCAATCGGGGCGACCTGCTGCTGATGGCATGCGCCCTGGCCTTCGCCATCCAGATCACCTGCATTGACCGTTTTGCCGGTGGGCTGGATGGATTCCGGCTGAACTGTATCCAGTGTTTGGTGGTGTCGCTTCTGTCAGTACCGTTTATTGCGCTGACGGAAACTGTGGTTGTACAGGATATCTTTGCTTGTTGGGGGCCGCTGTTGTTTGCCGGTGTGATGTCCATGGGAATTGCCTACTCCATGCAGATCTTGGGTCAGAAACACCTGGAGCCCACCACCGCATCTTTGATTATGAGTTTGGAGTCAGCATTTGCCGCATTGGGCGGCTGGTGGCTGTTGGGAGAGACCATGACCAGTTGGGAACTGCTGGGCTGCGCGCTGGTTTTCCTGGCAGTGTTAATCTCCCAGATGCCCGCAGGTATGTTCCAAAAGGCCAAAACAAAATAAAGGGCTGGGCCGCAGTAACCCTTTGGTTACTGCGGCCCGAATTGTTTTGTTTAAATTTCCTGACGACCTTCCAGCGCCCGGGAGAGGGTTACCTCGTCCGCATATTCCAGCTGGCTGCCCACGGGGATGCCGTAAGCCAACCGGGTGACCTTTACTTCCATAGGCCGCAGCAGCCGAGAGATATACATGGCCGTTGCCTCCCCTTCTGTATCCGGATTGGTGGCCATGATAACTTCTTTGACAGTTCCCGTACCGACCCGGCGCAGCAATTCCTTAATCCGGATGTCGTCTTGGGTCACATGATTCAGCGGGGAAATCACACCGTGCAGGACGTGATATACCCCACGGTACTCCCGGGAGCGCTCCATGGCAATCACGTCCTTGGGCTCTGCCACCACACAGATGGTGCTGGCATCCCGGGTATCGTCATCGCAGATGGGGCACAGTTCCCGATCTGTCAGGTTCTGACACTGGGGGCAGGTATGCACCTCCCGCTTTGCCTGGACGATTGCCTGGGCAAACTCCTCCGCTTCTTCCAAGGGAAGGCTCAACACATGAAAGGCCAGTCTTTGGGCGGTTTTGCCGCCGATGCCGGGAAGGCGGGCAAACTGGTCTGACAGATTCTGCAACGCAGCAGGGAAAAACTGCATACTGCCTCCTTAGAACAGGCCGCCCAGATTCAGGCCGCCGGTCAGGCGGGACATATTGTTGGCCGCCTCGGCATCAGCAGTGCGCATCGCCTCGTTAACAGCAGCAATTACCATATCCTGCAGCATTTCCACATCATCAGGGTCCACTGCTTCAGGCTTGATTTCCAGGTTTACCAGCTCGTGCTTACCATTGACAGTTGCGGACACCATGCCGCCGCCGGAAGCAGCAGTGAAGGTCTTGCTCTCCTGTTCCTGCTGCATCCGCAGCATCTCCTGCTGCATCTTCTGAGCCTGCTTGAGCATAGCCGCCTGATTCATTCCACCGGGCATACCCCGGAATCCACCTTTTGCCATTTGTACATTCTCCTATCTGAAAGTTTATATTATTCCTTGATTTTTACAATGTCCGGATGATTTCTGCCGAAGTTCATCAGCTGTTCCATTCTGGGATTGCTTTTGGGTTTTGCGGACATGTCCACCACCACCGCCTTAACCGGGCGATTCAGCAGGACACTGGCCTTCCGGGAGACCACTTCCAGGATAGCCGGCTTGTCCAGCATCACAGCAGTAAAATCATTGCCGCAGCGCAGTTCCAGCCGGTCATCCACCAGGAATCCCTGCACCGGCGCATTGGGCGTGGCCACAAAAAAGCCGCTGGTGGGAGGACCAAGCTCCTTGCGAATCCCACTGCACAGATCCGACCAGAACCCTACCGGTGTATCCGTCTGGACAGGTGCCGGAACATCCTGCTCCGGTGGTGCGTCGGCATCATCCGGCATAGGCGGGCGGTCGTCATCTGCATCCTGAGAAGCCGCTTGTACCTTCTGGGGCTGCACAGCAACGGTAAAGCTGCCGCTTTTGATCTGTTCCTCCAACCGGGTCAACCGGGCATTCAGTGCTTTGGCGTCCAGATCCAGTTCCGGCTGGCACATCTGGACAATGCACAGCTCCGCATCCATCCGGCGGCTGGCGCTGCGGGTAAATCCTGCCAGTGTTGTCTGAAGCAGGTTCATAATCCGCACAAGTTCTCCGCTGGTCAAGGCTTTGGTCAGCTGCAGCACTTCCTGATCGTCGGCAACACCGGAAAGCATGGTGATACCCCCGTTTCCTGCGGTTTTCATCACCAGCAGATCCCGGGTCAGGCAGGCCATTTCGTCCAGCATGGCGCTTAAATCCTTGCCCTCGGTGTAGAGGCGGTTAAATAGTTCCAGCGCCCGTTTGGTATCGTGACTCGCTACATAGCCCATCAGTTCGCCGCAGGTCTGTTCTCCAGCGATTCCCAGGCAGGCGTAAACCCGCTGGGCAGTCAGCTCCCCGGTAGTAGCAGAGGCGCACTGATCCAGCAGGCTCAGGCCGTCCCGAAGGCCGCCATCCGCCAGCCGGGCCAGAACCCGGGCAGCGCTGTCATCCAGGTCGATATTTTCCTGGTAGGCAACATATTGCAGCCGGGCGGCAATGTCCTCCTGGCTGATACGCCGGAAGGAAAACCGCTGGCATCGGGACAGAATCGTTGCCGGAACTTTGTGCAGCTCCGTAGTTGCCAGGATAAAAAGCAAATGCTCCGGCGGCTCCTCAATGATTTTCAGCAGAGCATTGAAAGCCGAGATGGAGAGCATATGCACCTCGTCAATGATATACACCCGCATCTTTACCTGAGAAGGGGTATACACCGCATCATCCCGCAAATCCCGGACGTTATCCACGCCGTTATTGGATGCAGCATCGATTTCCAGCACGTCCATACAGGAACCGGAATCAATGGCTTTGCAGGCTTCACAGCAGTTGCAGGGATTGCCGTTATCCAGGTGCAGGCAGTTGACAGCCTTAGCCAGAATTTTGGCGCAGCTGGTTTTACCCGTACCTCGGGAGCCGGTAAACAGATATGCATGGCTCATTTTCCCGGTTATCAGCTGGGTCTTCAGAGTCTGGGTTACTGCCAGCTGGCCGGATACATCATCAAAAGTCTGAGGCCGGTATTTGCGATACAGGGCCTGATAGGTTGCCAAACGTCCTCATCCTTTCCACTTAAATCACAAGAAAAAAGCTGCCGGCTCATAACAAGATCGCACACCCACATTTGAACAAGCTGAATATCCGTAACCTGCGCAGTTAGCTCAAGAACGGCAACCCCGCGGCACACGAGAAGATCCGCTTAATGCTGCTTGGTTCCCCACCTGACATGGTTCACGGGATCTCGTTGCGCAAGACCGATCTCTCAACACCACTTACGCAGGTCCGACGATATACAAAACTTGCCCGGGTGCGGGAATTCACCCCTGCTATAGCGGATTGCAGGTACAGGGCACCGCTAACTCCCCGATTAGTGCGACCTTGTTATAAGCCGGACAGGCATTTACAAGGTAATTATTTACTTAAGCCAGCTTGGATTCAATGAAATCGGCCAGTTCCTGGAAGGTAGCAATCTTCTGGTCTTCCATCTCCAGCTCCACACCCAGCTCCGTTTCCAGATCCATAATCATTTCCACAACATCCAGAGAATCGATACCCAGGCTCTCGAATGTGGAATCCGGTCTGATCTCGGAAGCATCCAGTTCCAGCTGTCTGGCTGCGTAATCCACAAGTTTCTCGTACATAGATAAGTCCTCCTTTACATATTTCTAAAGCACTATCTGCCGATTATTCTATTACAGCTTAGCAGTTTTGTCAATGCTTGTTTTTCCCGCCAGAGAGGCAGCACATCCGGCGGCATAGGCGGTTGCCCAGGCAATTTGCAGGTTGAATCCCCCGGTATAGGCGTCACAGTCCAGAATTTCTCCCGCAAAGTATAGCCCCGAAACCTTTTTGGATTCCATGGTTTTCGGGTCAACCTCCGAAACCTTCACACCGCCGCTGGTAATAATAGCCTCAGAAACCGGGCGCTTCCCCACGATTTCCAGGGAGAATCCCTTCAATAGTTCTACCATGGCCCTGCGCTTTTGCTTGGTCAGAGAATTGGCCTGAAGGTGCCCATCGATCTCCAGACGCCGCAGGACCACCGGAATCATGCTTCGGGGAAGCAGCTCTGTCAAAGCGTTTTCCATGGAGCGATTCTGATTTTTGTCCAAATCCCGCAAAATCCGCTCGTCCAGCTTTCCTTCTTCCAAAGCTGGCTTCAGGTCGATGATGAGTCTGCACCCTTCCCCTTTCAGATGGCAGCTGGCGGACAAAACTGTGGGACCGGAGACGCCGAAATGAGTAAACAGCAGTTCCCCAAAATCCCGGTATAGTACCTTTCCTTTGGCGTTGACCAGTTTAACGCCCACATTGCGCAAGGACAATCCCTGCATATCCGGACAGTCCGTTCCCAAAATCTCCAGGGGCACCAGACTTCCCTCAGGTGCAATAATCGTATGTCCCAATTCCTTTGCCATGGCATAGCCGTCGCCTGTGGAGCCGGTAGCAGGATAAGACACACCGCCGGTGGCGAGAATCACCCAGGGCGCAAGATAGGTTTCCTCCTGAGTACGAACGCCGGTTACATGGCCCTGTTCCGTCAGAATTTGTTCCACACGGGCGGTGCTGACGGTAACCGACAATTTCCGCAGCTGCCGCTGCAAACACTCCAGAATAGACGATGACTTGTCCGTTACCGGAAATACCCGGTTCCCCCGCTCAGTTTTCAGTTCACAGCCAGCCTCCTCAAAAAAAGCTTTGGTGCGCTCCGGCGGGAAAGCCGTCATGGCGCTATAGAGGAATCGACCGTTACGGGGAGTATTCTGCAGCACTTCCTGGGCGGTACAATCGTTGGTCACATTGCAGCGGCCTTTTCCGGTAATAAGGAGTTTCTTTCCCAACCGGGGATTTTTTTCCAGCAGAAGTACCCGGTTTCCCTGACGGGCGGCGGTGATCGCCGCGAACATACCGGCTGGGCCTCCACCAATGACAATTCCGTCAAATGCTCTCACGGCTCAACCTGCTTTTCGTAAACATTGTATTCATCCCAAATCCGCTCCAGATTGGCAAAAGTCTGGGACAGTTCCTTTTCTCTCCGGGATGCGATAGACACGATCAGAGCATTGACCAGACTCAGCGGTGCCACCAGAGAGTCCACCAAAGAAACCATATCGCTTTTAGCTACCAGTACATGATCGCTGCACTGCCCCAGCGGTGACAGCTTGCTGTCGGTAATACCAATTACCGTAGCACCGGCAGAGCGGCAATACTTGGCGCCCTTGGTGGTGGATGCGGAATACCGTGGGAAAGAGAACGCCACAATCACATCCTCAGAGTTGACGCCGACGATTTTTTCAAACATTTCGCCCGCACTGAACCCGGAAATAACGTGGACATTATTGAACATATAATTTAGGTAATACCCCAGGAAATTCGCCAGCGGAGCAACACTTCGCACGCCCAGGATGTAGACCCGCTTGGCTTTCAAAATGGCATTGACCGCAGCCCGGAATTCCTCCCGGTCGATCATTTCCTCGGTCTGGCGAAGTTTTTCCATATCGGAATGCAGAACCATGGACACTACATCCTGATCTCCAATCCGGTCACTGGCAACCTCCAGACGCTGTACACTGGTCAAACGGTTCAAGACCATCTCCTGCATGGCCTTCTGCATACTGGGATAGCCGTCAAAGCCCAAATCCACTGCAAACCGAACTACAGTGGATTCCGAAACTCCCACCGTTTTTCCCAGACGGTTTGCGGTCATAAATGCGGCCTTATCATAGGCCTCAGTAATGTATCGTGCAATGCGCTTCTGACCCTTGGAGAAGGTGGACTCTTTCTCCTGCAGAATCGACAAAATATCGTAACCCATATTTGCCTCCCTGTTTGGCTACAATCTGCTGTGTGGTATACCCATAGTAGCAAAAATTTTCCTATTTTGCAAGTCAAAAAGCACAATCCTGCAAAATTCCTCTTTGGCTGATAACCACCAGATGTTACTCTTCTCTGAGCTGCGCAACCTCTTCCAGCGTCAGATAGCGCCATGCGCCCAGAGGAAGCTTTCCCAGAGACAGGCTTCCCTCCCGGATGCGCCGAAGCCGGGTAACCTGCATTCCCGCCGCCTGACACATCCGGCGCACCTGTCGATAGCGGCCCTCGTGAATGGTAACCAAGAATTTGGCCTTGTTTTCCTCTGCCTTAAGTAATCTGACTTCCGGCTTCCGGATGGTATAGCCGTCCAGGGTAACGGGCTGACTGAGTCTGACCTCTCCACCGGGTACATAGCCGGTTACCCAGACTTCATATGTCTTTTTCACCTGATGCTTCGGGTGCATCAGCGCATTGGCAAAATCCCCGTCATTGGTAAAAAGCAGCAACCCTTCGGAATCCATATCCAGTCGTCCCACCGGATACACCCGGCAGCCGCAGTCTTGCACCAGCTGCGCCGCATTGGGGCGTCCCTTCTCATCACTGAGGGTGGTGACATAGCCCCGAGGCTTATTCAGCAGGATGTACACATAACCTTTTGGTTCCGGCAGGGGTTTTCCGTCCAGCAGAATTTCGTCCTGCTCGGCATCCGCTGTATCTCCCAATTGGGCTATTGCTCCGTTGACGGTGACTCTGCCTTGCTGAATCCACTTCTCTGCTTTACGCCGGGAGGCAACGCCCCGGGCGGCTAGAATTTTCTGCAAACGTTCGCCCATGGTTTTCTCCTTGTTCCAAATGTTTCGTTTGGGCTTTCCCGAAGGAAAGCCCATGTCTTTACTTGCCCAGCAATTTCTGCCAGAAGGATTTTTCCTCTTCCGGAGTCTTCTCCACGGTTTGACCGTAGACCACAGGGATTTTTCCTACGGTTTTATTGCCGATCACTACATAAGCACATCCGGCTTCCGCACCTTCCACCGCAGGGGCATAGACAAATCCCGGCTCCGGCAGAACCACCTGGGGCATTTCCCCCTCTGCGATGGCGTATTCAAAATCCTCCGCCGCCAGAATCTGCACCACACTATTTTCTCCGCCGATGACTTCCACACAGCCAACCACTTCTCCCGCACTGACAATTTTTTGATGGCGGTACTGAGAAAAGCCCGCTTCCAGCAGCGCGGCGTGATCCTGCCAGTCACAGGGATCGTTAATGGTGACAGCGATAATTCGACGGCCTTCCCGGGTAGCACAGGATACCAAAATCCGCCCTGCTGCTTTGGTGAAGCCGGTTTTCACTCCGTCTGCACCTTCCACCCGCCAAAGAAGTTTGTTGTGGTTGGTCAGGTACCGCTGTCCAACTTTTACGGTTTTGGCGGATACGGTTTTGTAGAAAATGGGGTTTTCCATGGCATAGGCTGCCAGCACCGCCAGATCCCGGGCTGTTGAATAGTGGCCGGGGCTGTCCAGTCCGTTCGGGTTTTCAAAATGGGTGCCCGACAGCCCCAGGACCCGCGCTTTGTCGTTCATCATTTCCGCAAACCCTTCCACCGTTCCTCCGCAGTAGATTGCCAGTGCCACTGCTGCATCATTACCGGAAGAGAGCATCAGCCCATAGAGCAGCTCTTGAATGCTCAGCACTTCTCCCTCTTTCAGGTACATGGAAGAGCCTTCAATTCCCACAGCCTCTTTGGGAATCCGCATCCGATCCAGCACGTTACACTGTTCACACACCACCAGGGCCGTCATGATCTTTGTGGTGCTGGCAATCAGGCTTCTTTCCGTGGCTCGTTTTTCGTACAACACCCGGCCGCTGACCGCATCCAGCACATAGGCCTTTTCCGCGGAAACCGCACCGGTTTTCACCGGCAAAAACAGAACGGCGGCCAGCAGTGCAGCCGCCGTTCCGGCGAATATTCGTTTCATTTTTCTCACCCGGAGCTAGTTTGCCCCAGGGAAAGCAGATTATTCCCCTTTTGCCTCTTTTCTGGCATCCAGATAAGCTGTCAGCTTGTCCAAGGTGTCAGGAAGCATTTCCACAATCCGATCGGCTGTGGAATTTGCAGGTTCCGGAACGGACATCATCCGCACCGCGCCATCTTTGATAATCAAAAAGCACAGCGGAGTCACCTTCACGCCGCCGCCTGCACCGCCGCCAAAGGGATCTTCCCCGGAAACTTTGCCGCGTCCATCAGAACCGGCTCCGGCAAAGCCTACGCTGACCTTGGATACAGGAATAATGGTCACACCGTCCGGGGTTGTGATGGGACTGCCAATTACAGAATTTACATCAACCATCTCACGGATTTTCTGGATGGTTGTTTCCAACATGTTGGGAAGTTTCTGACTCATTTTCAGCACCGCCTTTACGTTTCTTCTTCAGATTCCAATATTCTTTCAATCCCCGGACACCATACACCGCTGTCAAAGCCAGCAGTCTTCCCAGGGTTATCCGCACGTCAATTTCTGCCGTGATCCGGGTTTGCGTTGCCGCAAAGTCGCATTCCACATCCACATCCCGGTTTTGAATCACAAATGCCCTTTCCAGCTGGGCTGTCAGCGCCTCCGCCGCAGCCAGGGCTCTTCCATAATTTACCGCCAGATCACAAGGGTCATCCCCTGCCAAAACCAGGTGCAGCGACAACCGCTTAACCCGGATTTTCCGCCGGATGTCCCCCAGCAAATCCAGCCCTACGCGAATCAGGGGCAAAAAGTCCCGATAACTGCCTCCCTTTTTCCCCTTCTCCTCCGGCTTTGATTCCGGTGGCTGGGGCGGTTTGGGTGAGGGTTTCCCGGACTTCGGTTGGGATTCCGCTTGTTCCTCGGTTTTCTGCTCTGGTTCCGGCGTTTCCTTCTCCTTTTTCCGCTGAGGGAACAAGGTATGCCGGATAGGGCCCAAGATCAGTTGTCCCCGAAGTCCATCGGCATCATACGAAAAATACAGCCCCACAGGAATTGCGCTCAGTACAGCGATTCCGGCAAGAGCAATCCACCAGCCCATCAGCTTTCCTCCGTCCCCGTTTCCTGGGGCAATTCAATGGGTTCGCCAAAGGCGATCTTTTCAATGGGAGGCAGTTCCTCCAGCGAAGAAATGCCAAAAGTACGCAGAAAATCCGGCGTTGTTTTATACTGGATAGGTCTGCCGGGAACGTTCAGACGTCCGGCCTCCTCAATCAATTTCTTATTCAGCAGCGCCGACACCGAGTAAGCGCTGTCCACACCTCGAATCTGCTCTACCA
This sequence comes from uncultured Oscillospiraceae bacterium, assembly GCA_944382965.1. Taxonomy (GTDB): domain Bacteria; phylum Bacillota; class Clostridia; order Oscillospirales; family Oscillospiraceae; genus Faecousia. Next base: position 39,486 of record CALWOA010000004.1, read on the forward strand.
TGGCCTTGGTTGCCGGCTGGTAGTAGGCAATGATGGTGAGGGTTTCCAACTGGGAAGCGGAAAGCTTAGGCGGCTTTCGCGTCTCCAGCGCCTTGGTCACGTAATCTGCCATTTCTCCGGAAGATACCATCTGGTAGCCTTTATCCAGCTTCAGAATCCGGATACCCCGGCGCTGAAAGGCATAGTCATCCACCAAGGCATCCGCAGCCTTTTCAATTTCCGAAGGGTCCGTCTCCAATGCAAAGGCCAACCGCTGGATGGTGATCGGCTCCCCAGCTGCAAAGACAATGGCCTCAATGGCACGCTGTAACTGTTCGGTTTCCATCAGGTCATCTCCTTCTTTTCTTCTTCGTCCAAAAGCCGGACGTTGGGGTTCTCTCCATTGACATCATCTTCCAGGGTTACTGTATTGGTTTTGCACAAATCCAGGATGGCAAGAAATGTCGCCACCACTTCCGACCGGGTTTTGTTGCCCCGGAAGAGATTTTTCAGACGTTCAACACCACGCAACACCAGCTGCCGCAGAACTTCTCCGGTTTTCCGGCCGATGGGGTAAGGCTCCTTACCCACGATGCCTTGGAAGTTGGCGGTTGGAGGCGGAAGCTGCCGGGCACTGCGCTCGGCAATCATGTCCAACGCCCGCAGAAGATCCCGCACATCATGCTGATAGCGGTATCCCTGCTCCCGACGCAGCGGTTCCGGTCCCTTGGTAAACAGGCACCGGCCAATTTCGTTGCGCTCTTCCAGCACGGTAACCGCCAGGCGAATCTGCTCCATTGCCTCCTTGCGCTTGCGCTCTACCAGAGACTGCCGCAGCAAATCCAGCTCGCTTTCCGCCTCCGCCTGTTCGGCTGCGGACAAAAGCATCTTGGTTTTAATCAGCATCAGATGGGAGGCCATGGTGATGAACTCACTGGCAATCTCCATATCCATTCGTTTCATTTCTTCCAGATATGCCAGATACTGCTCCAGAATCGCCGTTATGGACACGTCCTGAATTTCAATTTTATTCTTGCTCAGCAGCTCAAAAATAACGTCCAGAGGGCCTTCAAAATCCTCCATAGTTTCATTTCGGCTATGAACAATTCCCTCCAAACGGTACTGCGGTTCTCCCATAATGGTACAAGCCTTCCAATAAACAAACAGAATTGGGAATTATTATACCATTGTTTTTTAACCGGCGCAAGTATTTCGGAAAAATTTGCGGTTTTGCTCAGAAAATATTGCATTTTTCGAGCGTCTGTGGTATGATAACCCCAAGAGAAAATCCTGGAGGGATGAGAAGTGGCAAAACGTAGTCGTAACCGGTATCGGGAAATGGAAAGCCTGATGACCAAGATTATTTTGGGCGACACCCTGGTATTCGGGCTGTATTTGCTCTGCGCCAGCAGAGATTGGAGTGTTTTGAAGGTCGTTACCGCCATTATCGCCATCTTTGGCTCTCTTTTATGCGTAGGTTGGCTGTATCTGACCGGTGAATTTTCTCGCAGACGGAGTCTGTGGATGGTAACCGCATTTATCAGTATCGTAATCTGTGTGGCGGTGTCCTTGCTTTTGGGTTATCCCGTCGGCCCTGCTGCCGCAGGCTAAACAATCTAAATTTCGGTGACAGTTTTCGGACTGTCACCTTTTCTTTTTCCCAGAAAAAAACGAGGGCGTTCTTCGCCCTCGTTTTGCCCGTTTATCGATAGAAAGAATTTCCGCCGATGAATTCCAGCACCAGGCTGGTGGGGGGGATTTCATCGTCCACATCTGCCTCCCGGACATAGTTGAGTACCTTGACGATATTGCGTACTTCGTCGTAATACTCGTCCTCCGGCTCTACCGCTGTCAGCAGCGGGAAAATATGCTTTTTCAGCACGGCAAGTTCGTAAAGGGTGGACGAGTTGAAAATCACATCTGCATTTTCCTGATAGGGGAAAATCCAGCGCTTTTCCCCCTGGCGGACGCTGTCCCACATATCCAAGGTGCGCTGAACAGAGGAACCACGGGTTTCATAGTCTCGCACAATCCGCCGCAGCAAACGCAGGTAGCTGGAAGGTATCCGATTGTGATCGTCCAGATTTAGGGGCAGCAGCGGGCTGACGTAGAGCCGGAAGATCAGGCTTCTGTCCACATTCTCCGGAAGCATTGCCGGGTTCAGTCCATGAAGGCCCTCTACAATAATGACGGAATCCGGATGCAGCTGCAGCCGGTTACCTCGCCATTCCCGGCGTCCTGTGAGGAAATTGAAGGTGGGCAGTTCCACCTCTTCCCCTTCCAGGAGCTTGCGCATATCCTCCCGGAACAGGGCTGTATCAATGGTATTAATGTGTTCCAGGTCCAGCTTTCCATCCGGGCCGGGCGCTATTTTATCTCGGTCGATGTAGTAATCATCCAGGCTCATCAGGATGGGCTTTTTCCCATGGACCCGCAGCTGGGTTGCAAGGCGGTGGGCAGAGGTGGTCTTTCCGGAAGAGCTGGGACCTGCCAACATCACTGCCTTGGCTCCACGCTGACACACCAGATCCGCCACCTGGGAATACCGCTTCTCGTGAAGGGCTTCGTTCACCCGAATCAGTTCCCGAATCCGTCCGCTAACCGTCAAATCATTCAAATCCGCCACGGTCTCGCACTCCATCAGGGTGCACCAGCGCTCTCCTTCATTATAGACGCTGAAGAAGTTGGGCATGGAGGGCACCTTTGCGCAGACATCCGGGTTCTCATCATCGGGATAAACAAAGATAAATCCCCCATCTGCCGGTAGAATGTCCCACACCGTTAAATAGGCCGTGGAAGGAACCATTTCGCCATAGTAATAATCGGCAAAATCTCCGTAGGAATACTCATCAAAATAGGTTTCCGTCCGCCAGGACAGGAGTCTGGCCTTATCCATCTGTCCAGCTTTGGTATAACGCGCAATGGCGCTTTCCAGGCTCACTCTGCGACGGATCAGGGGAATATCAGCCTGCACCAGTTTCCGCACCTGTTCTTTCAGGCGAGAAGCGGAAAAATCCGCCGCTCCATCCACCTGGATAAATACACTGGAACCCAAAGTACAATTCATTTTGGCTTTGGCCTGGGGCCACAGCTGTTCCAGCGCCAAAAACAGCACAAACTGCGTTGTCCGGACGTAGCACTCCTTCCCTGCCGCATCGCCGTAGTACAATAGGCGCACTTCGCCCTTGGACGCAGCCATGGCACGCCGCATGGACGGTCTGTCGGCATCCGCCTCTTTCTGCCGGACCGGAATGTAGTTCAAGGTAAACACTTCTCCTGCCAGTTTGGCTGCCAGTGGACGCTGCGACAAAGCCTGACCCTGAATTCCCAATTGATTGACCAAATCCAACAGGCTCTGACTCGGCTGGGCCAGAATTGTCCGTCCATCAATGCACAAGTTCATAAAGGCACCTCCTCAGGCGAATCATGCAAATTCTTTGGTTCATTATATCAAAGAATCCGGGCCGCCGCAAGTTTTTCGGAAGTACAAACTGTAAACGAAGTGTAACAAATCCGGAATAAAAAAGAAAAAACTCCGACGCGATTGCATCGGAGTTTATGGAGCGGGTGACGAGGCTCGAACTCGCTACCTCCACCTTGGCAAGGTGGCGCTCTACCAGATGAGCTACACCCGCGGGGAACATGGCTTATTATAGCGAAGTTTCAGAAAATGTCAAGCCTTTTTTTCAAAAATGTCAAATTATTTTTCTTCCTGGGTTTCTGCCGTCTCTGCCACCGTTTCCTGGGGCTGCTGAGAAGGCTGCACCGCAGCGCTATGCCCGGCAGCGGTACAAGCAGGATACATGGAATAATCCCAGACATAGTCTTCCATCTGCGTATCCGAAAGTTCCCGGAATCCGCCGTTTTCACTGCACCACAACAGATCCACATGATAATACTGTCCATCATCGAGTACGATGTTCCAGGTCCATGGTTCACCGGCATGGGTACCCGTGACTATCAGGCATTCCAGTCCTGCCCCCCGGCACATGGCTGCATATACCCGGGCAAAGGCACGGCTATCGCCCACACCATGCCGCAGCAGGCTGTAGGCCGGAGTAATGGAAGTTTCTATTTTGTAATCAAAGCGTTCCATCAGAAATGCATACAGCTGGGCATACTTCTGACGGTCTGCATCGTCTCCGCTGACGTACAGGGAAGCTGCGTCAAACACCGGCTTGACCTGTGACTGCATCCGGCGCAGAGAGTCCCGGCCATTCTGGTAAGTAAACACCAATTCCACGACCCGACTGATACCGCTTCCGTAAACCGCTTCCGTTACTTGGGGCGTTTCCATGACAATCTGGGGGTTCTCCAGGGAATAATCCTGCACCAGCTGGGTATAGTCCACCGGTTCATAATCTTCCACCAGCAGAACAATTCCGGATTCAAAGCCCGCCATTGCGTCCGTAACAATGCGCTTTGCCGCCTCTACATCTTTCGCTGTGCGGATGCTCTGAATCTCCGTTCTACCGTGGAGATAAAGGACGTTCACCGCTACTGCCGGCTGGCCTACGCTGGTACCCAGTTCGTATTGAATTTCCTTTACAGCATAAGCGGTAATAGGATCATAGGCCATAACGTGGCGAACCGCCTGTTCCATCCCCTGCTGTACCGTCTGCTGAGGATATTCAGAGATATCGATGGCAGCCATCTCCGTCCCAGATGCCACGATTTTCTTCAGCGCCTCAATCAATTCCCCATAACTGGAGGCGGAAATCACTTCCGACTGATTGCTCTGCCGCTGATTTTGATGGGAGGTGACGGACGCATATCTGCCATCGAGCCAGCCGCAGCCTGACAGCAGCAGGCTGGCAGCCAGCCCAATCAGGATACAGGCCAGTTTCTTTCTGTTGCACATACACCCCATCTCCTGTCAAAGGGAATTCTGAGAATACCGGGAAAATCCGTCTCCCAGCACCTGGTGGGCCTCCTGTACGATCACAAAAGCAGCCGGGTCAATTTCCATAACCAGTTCCTTCAGTTCCGTAATCTGCTGCTTTTTCACCGCCGTCAGCACCACCATCATCTGCTGATGGGTATAGCTGCCTTCCGCATGAAGTAAGGTTGCCCCCCGATCCAGCTTGGTGCCGATGGCCTGGGCGATGGCAGCATGTTCCTTGGTAATAATCAGCGCCACCTTGGAATAGTCAAACCGATATACCACTGCGTCAATCACCTTGCCGGTGATAAACACCGCCACACCGGTATACAGCGCCTTAGTCACATCCTGGAACACAACGCCCGTCAACACCACCACAAAGGCATCAAATGCCATGGTAATCTGTCCGATGGGTACGTTCCGGTAGCGCAGTTTCAAAAGCCGCACCAGAATGTCCGAACCTCCGGTGGAACTGCCGCAGATAAAAACCATACCCAGTCCCAGACCGCACAGCGTTCCGCCATACAGCGCTCCAATGAGGGGTTCCAGGGTCAGATTGGCAATGCCACTCAGCCCATCGATCAGGACGGAGCTCAAGAGCATTCCCAAAAGGCTTCCGCAAAAGAAACGCTTTCCGATTTTCGCACCGCCCAGGACAAACAAGGGCAAATTCAGCAGAATCGACAGAGTACCCACACTTCCGAATCCTGCTACTTCCACAAATGCCATAGCCAGACCGGAAATGCCGCCAGGGTTCAGATCGTTGGGCTGCAAAAACAGCACAAATCCCAAGGCAAACAGACTGCTGCCCACTATGGTAACCGGAATCCATCCGTAATCATGCCAAAGTTTGCCCATATTGGAACCTCCTCCTGGAATCTCTTCCCGGATTATACGTCAAATGTCTGCTGTTTATCCGGGCTGTCCTCATCTTTCAAGAGCATGCCCGCCGTAGGAATAGTTTTGCTGCGATAGCGGCTTTCGTTGACGATTCCGCTGGTTTCCAGCAGCACCGCCTGGGCCAATACCGCTTTTTTCTTCAGCGACATCACTGCCACGCCCTGGGTATTGCGGGTAGTTTTGGGGAGCAGCTGGGCGGTGGAGAAAATCAGAGCGCGTCCATCCGAGGAATACAGTACCATCTGTGCATCCTGCTCCAGCGCCATAACGCTGACCAGAGGACTCTTATCACTGTAAGCACCGGTCAGCTTTTTCCGGTTGGTCTTGGTTTCATAAGCGGACAAGGAAACCTTGGCTACCTTACCATTTTCAAAGAAGAACAGCACAAACCCCTTATAATCTCCGCAGAATACCAGCGCCGCCATGTTCTCTCCCGGTTCAAATCCCAGCTTCTGAGGCAGATAGTCGCCAAGAAGGGACGCTTTGCCATCGTCAAAATCAGAAAGTCTTGACTTGTAGCACTGGAATTGATCGGTAAACACCAGGAATTCTGCGCGGTTGGTGGTTTCCTTGGAGAAAAGCAGACTGTCTCCTTCTTTGAATTTCTGTTCACCACTCATTCGCAGGGACTGCTGGGTGATCTTCTTCAGATAGCCTTCTTTGGACAGGAATACGGTCACGGCATAATCTGCCGCTGCCGGCTCCTCTTCTTCCACTGCCGCTTCCTGGAAACCGTAGATAATTTCCGTTTTCCGAGGCTTTCCATACTTGGAAGAAACCGCCTCCAGTTCCCGGATAATCACGTTTTTCAGCTTCCGGGAGCTGTTGAGGGTATCCTGCAAGTCTGCGATTTCCTGCTCCAGCTGGTCAATGACCTTTGTTTGCTTCAGGATGTATTCCTTATTGATATTGCGCAGCTTAATCTCCGCCACGAAGTTGGCCTGGATCTCGTCAATGCCGAAGCCGATCATCAGGTTCGGCACCACTTCACTTTCCAGTTCCGTTTCGCGAATGGTGCGGATGGCCTTGTCAATGTCCAGCAAGATCCGAGCCAAGCCTTTCAGCAAGTGCAGACGCTCTTCCTTTTTCTGAATCTGGAAGAAAATCCGGCGTTTGATGCATTCGGTACGCCAGGCCGTCCACTCCTGCAAAATTTCTCCCACACCCATCACCCGAGGCATGCCGCCGATGAGGATGTTGAAGTTGCAGGGGAAGCTGTCCTGCAAGGGAGTCAGCCGGAACAGCTTCTGCATCAGCTTCTCCGGTTCCACGCCCCGTTTCAGGTCGATAGTCAGTTTCAGGCCATTCAGGTCGGTTTCGTCCCGCATGTCGGCAATTTCCCGGATTTTTCCCGCCTTAATCAGCTCCGCTACCTTATCCATAATCACTTCGGTAGCAGTAGTGTAGGGAATTTCCGTAATTTCAATCAAATTGCCATCCTTGACATAGCGCCATTTTGCCCGGAGTTTGAAGCTTCCCCGGCCGGTGGTGTAGATGTCACGGGTCGCGCTTTCGTCAAACAGCAGTTCCCCGCCGGTGGAAAAATCCGGGCCGGGCAGAGTCTCCAGCAGGTCGTGATCCGGATTTTTCATCAGGGCAATGGTAGTATCGCAGATTTCCTTCAGGTTAAAGGAACATATGTTGCTGGCCATGCCAACAGCAATGCCTTGGTTGGCGGAAACCAGCACGTTGGGGAAGGTGGTAGGCAAAAGGGTCGGCTCTTTCATGGTAGCATCGTAGTTGTCCACCATGTCCACAGTATCGCTGTCGATATCCCGGAAAATTTCCCCACAGATGGGGTCCAGCTTCGCCTCGGTATACCGGGAGGCAGCATAAGCCATGTCCCGGGAGTAAACTTTGCCGAAGTTGCCCTTGGAATCCACAAAGGGATGCAGCAGGGATTCATTGCCCTTGGCCAGACGTACCATGGTTTCATAGATGGCGGCATCGCCGTGGGGATTTAGGCGCATGGTCTGGCCCACAATGTTTGCCGACTTGGTTCTGCCGCCGGTAAGAAGGCCCATTTTGTACATGGTATACAGCAGCTTCCGGTGGGAAGGCTTGAATCCGTCAATCTCCGGAATCGCCCGGGAGACAATGACCGACATGGCATAGGGCATGTAGTTCAGTTCCAAGGTTTCGGAAATGGGCTGCTCGGTGGTGGAGCCGTGAAGCCCCATAATGCCATCGGTATTGATTTTTCGTTTATTCTGTTCCGGTTCCTGTTTCTTGCGTGCCATAGTTGGCTCCTTTACAACTTGTTACAAAACATCCGGAAAACATCAGGAAATATCTGCCAGTTCCAGATATTTCGCTCCGTTTTCCGCGATAAAGTTCTTTCTTTCCTGCAGGCCGTCCCCCAGAAGGACATCAAAGTAGTGGGCGGTGCGCTCGGCATCCTCCGGCATGACTTTGATCAGCCGGCGGGTTTCCGGATTCATGGTGGTCATCCACATCATTTCCGGTTCGTTCTCGCCCAAACCCTTGGAGCGCTGGATGGTGACCTTTTTGCCTTCCAGCTCTTTCAGAATTTTCACTTTTTCCTGCTCATTGTAGGCAAACCAGGTCTTGTCCTTGCAGGTGATTTCAAACAGCGGAGATTCCGCGATAAATACATAGCCGTCCCGGATCAGCGTCGGGCACAGCCGGTAGAGCATGGTCAAAATCAGGGTACGGATCTGGAAGCCGTCCACGTCCGCATCGGTACAGATGACCACTTTGCTCCAGCGAAGGTTGTCCAGGTCAAAGCTGCTCAGTTCTTTGGCTTTCTTCCCCTGAACCTCCACGCCGCAGCCCAGCACTTTCATCAGGTCTGTAATGATGGGAGAAGCAAAAATTTTACTATAATCCGCTTTCAGGCAGTTGAGGATTTTTCCCCGGACGGGCATGATGCCCTGGAACTCCGCATCCCGGCTTTGCTTGACGCTGCCCAGTGCGGAGTCGCCCTCCACGATATACAGTTCCCGGCGGCTGGTATCCCGGCTGCGGCAGTCTACAAATTTCTGCACCCGGTTGGCAATATCGATGGAGCCAGACAGCTTTTTCTTGACGCTGGACTTGGTTTTTTCCGCAGACTCTCTGGCCCGTTTATTCACCAGAATCTGCTCAGCAGCTTTAGCTGCCTCCTGGGCGTTCTCAATAAACCAGACTTGCAGCTGCTCTTTGAAGAATGCCGTCATGGCATCCTGGGTAAACTTGGAGTTTACAGACTTTTTGGTCTGGTTTTCAAAGCAACCAATGGTAGAGAAGCAGTTGGTCACCAGAATCAGGCTGTCCTGAATGTCCTGGAACAGGATTTTACTCTCATTCTTGGTATATTTGTTGTTATCCCGGAGGTATTTGTCAAAGGCTGCAGTAAATCCCAGCCGCACTGCCCGGTCAGGGCTGCCGCCGTATTCCAGCCAGGAGGAGTTATGATAGTACTCCGTGTGGCTCAGCTGCTTGCTGAAGCAGAAGGAAGCGGTGATTTTCAGCTTCATTTCCGGGCGGTTTTCCGCATCCCGGCCCCGGCGTTCCGTTTCCCAGTAGACGGGCATAGTGAAGGCGTTATCCCCTACCAATTCCTCAATATACTGACGGATGCCGTTTTCGTAGCAGAATTCTTCGGTTTCGAATTTTCCGCCCACCTGATTGCGGAAACGGAAGGTAATGCCCTTATTCACCACAGCCTGACGGCGCAGCACATCCCGGTAGTATTCCACGGGAATCCGAATATCAGTAAACACTTCCTTATCCGGTTTCCAGCGGAAGCAGGAACCGGTTTTTTTCCGGTCAGCAGGCTGCTTTTTCAGGCCGCCAACATTGCGGCCCTTTTCAAAGTGCAGGTCATACCGATACCCATCCCGGCGGATGGTTGCATCAAAAAACTCGGATGCATACTGGGTAGCGCAGGAACCAAGACCATTGAGGCCCAGGGAATACTCGTAATTTTCGCCGTTTTCCCCGTACTTGCCGCCGGCGTACATTTCGCAGAACACCAGTTCCCAGTTGTACCGTTTTTCTTTCTCGTTATAGTCCACCGGGCAGCCCCGGCCAAAGTCCTCCACCTCTACACTCAAATCTTCATAGCGGGTGACAATAATGGTATCGCCGTGGCCCTCACGGGCTTCGTCAATGGCGTTGGAGAGAATCTCAAACACCGCATGCTTGCAGCCTTCCAGATCGTCGGAGCCGAAGATAACCGCGGGACGCTTTCGCACCCGGTCCTCTCCTTTGAGCATGGAGATACTGGAATTGCCATATTGTTCTTGCTTTTTTGTTGCCATTTTCCTTACCTGCCATTGTTATCCATAATAATTCAATGGTATTATACGCAATTTCCCCTGTAAAGTCAACCACAGGCAATTTTGCCGTTTTTCCGTTAAGCCTGAAAGAACTTTGTTTTTTATGTCTATACTAGGGAAAAAGGAGGTTTGTTTATGGAATCCATTTGGAGTGCCACCAAAAAGCTCCCCCACTATCCGCCGTTGTGGGGAGATGTGCGCACCGATGTACTGGTGATCGGCGGCGGCATGGCGGGGCTGCTCTGTGCCTACCAACTGCGTCAGGCAGGGGTTTCCTGCATCGTTGCAGAAGCGGATGTACTCGCAGGCGGCGTTACCAAAAATACCACGGCAAAAATCACGTCTCAGCATGCTCTGATTTATCGCAAGCTGATGGCTACTCTGGGCAGTGAACAAGCTGGACTATACCTGAAAGCCAACGAGGAAGCTTTGCAGACATACCGCAGTTTGTGTCAGAACATTGACTGTGATTTTGAAAATCAAGACAGCTTTGTCTATTCCCGAACCGGTAAGGAAAAGCTGGAGGCTGAACTTTCCGCTTTGCAGCAGCTGGGGTTCCCGGCAGAGTTTGTGCAGTCCTTGCCGCTTCCCTTCCCCGTCTCCGGCGCCGTGCGCTTTCCAGATCAGGCCCAATTTCATCCGCTGAAATTTCTGTCCGCCATCACAGAGGATCTGGCAGTTTACGAAAGCACCCCGATTCGCTATCTGGAAAAGAAAAAAGCCGTGACCGATCACGGCACAATCTATGCTGACAGCATCATCGTAGCCACCCATTTTCCCTTCCTCAACACCCACGGAAGTTACTTTATGAAGCTCTACCAGCAGCGCTCCTACGCTCTTTCCCTGGAAAATGCGCCTTCCATGACGGGAATGTACAAAGACGAGGCTGAGGATGGTCTTTCCTTCCGCAGTCAAGGCAATGCCCTGATTTTGGGCGGCGGCGGGCACCGTACCGGCAAGCCCGGAGGCGGCTGGCAAGAACTGGAACGAATTGCCCGACAATATTATCCCCATGCTTCCATCACCCACCGCTGGGCAACGCAAGACTGTATGAGTCTGGATGGAATCCCGTATATTGGGCAGTACAGCGCCAAAACTCCGGGATTGTACGTTGCCACAGGATTTAACAAATGGGGTATGACCAGTTCCATGGTTGCGGCGCGGGTACTGACTGACCTGATCTGCGGGAAAGGAAGTCCTCACGCTGACCTATTTTCCCCTTCCCGGAGTATGCTCCATCCCCAATTGGGCTTGAACGCTATGGAAGCTGCCAAGGATCTGCTGACCTTCTCCAAAAAGCGCTGCCCCCACATGGGCTGCGCACTCAAATGGAATCCCCAGGAGCACAGCTGGGACTGTCCCTGCCATGGCTCCCGGTTTACAGAGTCCGGAAAGCTGATTGACAACCCCGCCACCCGGAACCTGAAAAAGCAGAAATATGGCAAATGACAAAATCGGCAGTTTTTCCCCAGTAAAGAATATTTCCTCTTGTTTTTTTCCCGCTGCGCGGTTATAATAGCCCAAGAAACAAATAGGAGGTCATCATCATGGCTGTTAAAATTGAGAAGAGCACCATCATCGGGGATATTCTGGACATTGCGCCGCACGCTGCTCCCCTGTTCTTTGCCATTGGTATGCACTGCCTGGGCTGCCCCTCTTCCCGGGGTGAAACCGTTGAGGAAGCCTGCATGGTTCACGGTGTGGACTGCGAGCCTTTCCTGGCCCAGCTGAACCACTTCCTGGAGGCTTACGAAGCTTCCGAGGCAGAAAAGAACGCTTGATTGCGCCCGGCTATGCCATCCCGGTTTCCTGCCGGGGTGGCATTTTTTATGGAGGTATCCTTTATGAAAATCCCCCTTTCCAACCGTCTTTTGGCCTGCTGCAGCTTTGTCCATCCCGGTGACCGGGTGGCAGATGTGGGCTGTGACCACGGTTATCTGGGCATTCATTTGTTGCTAACCGGCATTGCCCGGTCTGTCATTGCATCCGACGTCAACCAAGGCCCATTGGACAGCGCCCGCCGCAATGCAGAAAAATACGGCGTCAGGCAAAATATCATATTTTGCTTGTCTGACGGTGTACAAAACATCCCAAAGGATTTTGACACCCTGGTTTGTGCAGGTATGGGGGCGGATACCATGATTTCCATTCTCAGTGCCGCCCCCTGGCTGAAAAGTCCCCAGTACCGACTGATTCTGCAGTGTCAAAGCAAAACCCCTGCTTTGCGCCGTTACGTAACCAATCAAGGATACCGCATCCGCCGGGAGACACTGGCGCAGGACGGCAAGTTTATCTATCCCGTTATGGAGATCGTATATGAGCCCGGTTTTGTATTGGACGAAGCCCAGTGCTACCTGTCTCCTGCTCTGTTGGAAAGCGGTTCGGAATTGCTGATTCCCTACAGTGAACGAATACTTGCCGGTCTTCGGGAAACGGTTACGGGGCTGTCAGTCTCCGGAGGATCTGTCTATGAACAAAAACTCCAGCTGATAGGATTGCTGGAATCTATGATGGGCTTTTCATAATCCATTACCAAAGGAGGAATTTTCACGAAACAGGAAAGTACAAAATTGGCTATAAAAGGACTGATTCAATGTCTTTATGCCGCAATAATTTGTCTGGCTGCTTTCTTTCAGCTACAGTATGCCAGCAGCGTCAAAGATGTTGTTGGAGAAGTTATCCCCCAGTATCTGGTATGGAATATCCTGCTTCTAGGGGGCTTTTATTTACTCTTGTCCGTCCCTTGGAAGCACGTCTGTACCGGGGGGATTCTGTTCAGTTTTCTCATAACCCTGCTGGGTATTGTGAATCACTATACACTAGCACTCCACGGTTCCCTTCTAACTGTAGAGCAGCTGGCCAATACCCGCACCGCGCTTTCCGTTATCGGAAGTTATAACTTGTTTGCTTCCCATCTTTTGCCTGGATTCTTTCTCCAGATTGGTTTCTTTCTGGGCTGCGTTCTTTTGTCCCTGGGTGAATATTTTCTGTGCGAACGCCGCTTTCCTTCCCATCGCTGGGAGCGGCGCGTGCGAATTGGTGTGTCTTTTACGCTGATTCTGATTGCGGCATTCTTGTTTGGCAGCAGTAAAGCGACCCCCTACTTGAAAACAGTGCGCAATTCTTGGGAGCCAAGCACCACCGTACAATGTCATGGATATCCTTTGATTCTCTATTCCGGAACATTGGAGTTTGAACTGCCTGTACCAAATGGTTATAGTCAGGATGCACTGTCCGCGATCCCAATGCCGGAAGTTCCCGCTTCAGAGCAAGAGCCGGCAGATATCATTCTGATTCTGAACGAAACCTTCTTTGACCCTGCTGTGGTCACGGACATTGAGACCGATAAAGACTACTTATCCTGCATTTCCAATTTGGACGGAGCTATTTTGGGTAGTGCTGTAACGAAGGTTGGCGGTGGAACCAATATTACGGAAACAGAACTGCTTACCGGAAATCCCCAGTCGGTTGTAGGTGGAACCCCTTTCAACATTCTTCATATGGAGGACACCGCCAGTATCGTCTCCCTGCTGAAAGAACAAGGGTATTACACCATTGGCACGCACTGTATGAGCAGCGTGAATTACCGACGCTCCATTGGATATCCTGCTATGGGGTTTGATGAAATTCATTTTATTGGGGATTATGATGACCTTGAGTTCTATGATAATCGGAAGCATTCCACTGATCAAAGTGTATACAGCAATCTGATTCGATGGTATGAAGCCGCAGCTTCACAAGAAGATCCTATTTTTGCGTACTGCCTGACCATTCAGAATCATGGTGACTGGAATGTAAATCCTCCGGAAGACGACCTCATTCATGTGCAAAATTACGCTGATTCCAGCATGGAAGACATATTGAATGAATTTCTTTCCTGTATTTCCTTGTCTGATCAGGCATTTGTTAAGCTGTGCGAATACTTCCGCGGGGTAGACCGAAACGTAATTGTGTGTATGCTGGGCGATCACTCTCCTTCCTTTATTGATACTATCACGACAAAGACTCTGGGAGACAGAACACAAATTGCCCAAGCGACGGTTCCTCTGATTATCTGGGCTAATTATGATCTGAATCTGGAAGAAGACCTGGGCGAGCGCTCCACAGCCGCCGTCGCACCGCTATTGGTTGAACTGGCTGGTGCTCAGAATAGCCCTTACTTTCAGTACATCTTAAATCTAAGCCGCTCCTATCCCGTCATTACCAGCTGGGGCGAATACACGGACGCTTCTGGACAGGTATACAGCCTGGGAGATACCCCGGAAAGCGCACCGGATATCTGGAACTATTTCTATCTGGCACATAACAACCTTTTGCCGGAAAGTATGGACGAGTGGTTCCATATCAACACCCAAACGGAGGCTTTGCCATGAATTGTGTAAACGACATCATAATGTTTCTGGAAACCCTGGCTCCCCGGAATATGGCAGAAAATTGGGACAATGTCGGACTGCTTTGCGGCAGTGCTGGCACGCCTGTGACGAAAATTCTGGTAGCACTGGACCCCTTCCCGTCCGTGTGTCAAGAAGCCGCACAGCTGGGTGCTGAACTGGTAGTTACCCATCATCCGCTGATTTTTTCCCCCTTAAAGAGTATCACAGATGAATCCTCTGTAGGCCGCTGCATCCATACTTTGCTGAAAAATGGTATCAGCGCCGTCAACGCCCATACCAATCTGGATATGGCTCCCGGGGGTGTCAACGACGTGTTGGCACAAACTTTGGGGCTGGAGGACATTTCCATTCCCTTCCCCTTTGGCCAAGATGAATCCGGGCAGCCTTATGGTCTGCTGCGGGTCGGGACAGTGCCAAGCCAGCCTGTGGACGCTTTTCTATCCCAAGTCAAAGACCGTTTGGTCTGTCCAGGGCTTCGGTATACGGATGGCGGCAAACCCGTTCACCGGGTTGCCGTTGGTGGCGGCGCCTGCGGAAGTGAATGGCTTCAGGCCGTTGAGGCCGGCTGTGATACTTTTGTTACCGCTGATGTAAAATACAACCAATTCTGGGATGCTCAGCAGGCAGGGCTGACGCTTATCGATGCAGGGCATTTCTACACCGAAAACCCTATAGTTTCGGTTTTGGCGGAAAAATTACAGTCCGTTTTCCCGGAAATTCAGGTCATCACCTCCAAAATTCACTGTGACTGCATGAAATTCTTTTGAAAACGGTTGATTTTTGTCTTGTGCAGTGATAAAATAGGTTGGATATTTTTTGAAGCAAAAACGAAGGGAAGAAGTTATCTATGTCCGGACATTCCAAATGGCATAACATTCAGAAAACCAAGGGTGCACAGGACGCTAAGCGCGCTGCTGCTTTCACCAAAATCGCAAAAGAATTGATCGTCGCCGTAAAAGAGGGCGGCGGTATCACCGACCCTGCCAACAACTCCCGTCTGGCTACCGTTATCACCAAGGCAAAGGCTGCCAACATGCCCAACGATAACATCAAGCGCTGCCTGGAGAAGGCCTCCGGTGCCGGCGGCGGCGACAACTACGAAACCATCACCTACGAAGGCTACGGCCCCGGCGGTGTGGCTGTGATCGTGGAGACCATGACCGATAACCGTAACCGGACTGCCGGTTCCATGCGGCATCACTTTGATAAGTTCGGCGGCAACCTGGGTGCTTCCGGCTGCGTGTCCTGGAGCTTCGACAAGAAGGGTGTTCTGGTAATCGACAACGAAGACGGCGATTACGAAGAAGATCAGGTCATGATGGATGCCATGGACTGCGGCGCAGACGATTTTGAAGCCGAGGACGATGTGTTCACCATCTATACCACCCCCGACGATTTCAACGCTGTGGCCGATGCCATGGCTGCCAAGAACTACAAGTTTGTCTCTGCCCAGATCGAAATGGTTCCTCAGAACTACCAAAAGCTGGAGAATGAGGAGCAGGTCAAGTTGATGGAAAAGCTCATCGACATCATGGAAGAAGACGACGACGTTCAGAACATCTGGCACAACTGGGAAGAATAATAAAAAAAGCGGCCATCCCTGTTTTCATGGGGATGGCCGTTGTCCCAGCCAGGATTTTGTGCTTCTGAAAACATACCTGCGAACCAGGTAAATTTTATACTTGACAAAAACTGCACTACATGCTAGAATACTTTGGCAATCAGATATTCTTCTTTTCGATTCGGAGTGATACCCAAGAGGCCGAAGGGGCTCCCCTGCTAAGGGAGTAGGTGGTCAAAAGCCACGCGAGGGTTCAAATCCCTCTCACTCCGCCAAAACCCAACTTCTGCGGAAGTTGGGTTTTTTATTTTCTATGTTACGTCTTGTTTTCCAATTTCTTTACACTTTGTAATATCTGTGTCACATTACACGGATACTATTGTAGGTAAGAAGGAGGAAATATCATCCTATGCATAAAAAACGCAAGAAAATTTCAATCTTTTTCTTTTCTTTGTTGCTGCTGATTCTAATTTTTTGCGGCACGCTTTTCTATTCCTTTTATATAGAGCCTTTTCGGCTGACCCTCGATACGCTTTGCCTGCAAAGCAGTCTTTCTGAGGAAATCCGGATTGTGCAGGTTTCAGATATTCAAATCAGCGATAATTATACCACAGAGCATTTTGAAAAAGTTGTTCAGGCAGTCAACCGCCAAAATCCGGATATCATTCTGTTCACGGGAGATTTATACGAAAACTACGCTCTTTATCATGATAATGAAGGATTGATTTCGCTTTTATCGGAAATGGATGCCAGATATGGAAAGTTTGCCATCTGGGGAAATCGAGACTACGGTGGTGGGGCGATCAGAGAATACGAAACCATTCTTTCTCAAGGTGGTTTTCAGTTGCTGACCAATGCCTCCGTTTCAATTCCTGTCAACGATGCGGATACAATCTTTCTGGCCGGACTGGACGATACCCTGCTGGGAGAACCGGACATGTCCCCAATTTTGGAGCATATGCCATCAGATGATAATACCTACACAATTCTGATGACTCATGAACCAGACCCAGCGGAGCAGTACGCCGAGCTCGGATTTGACTTGATTGTATCCGGACACAGTCATGGCGGTCAGGTAAATATTCCTTTTTTTCCCACAATGACCACAACTTTAGGAGAAAAATATATAAATGGTCTCTATCAGCTTAGTGACCAAACGCAGCTGTATGTCAATACCGGAATCGGCACCTCCCGAATCCCTGTGCGGTTCCGGGTTCCTCCGGAAATTTCACTGCTTGTGCTGGAGCCAAATTTCTAGTCAATGGGAGGAGTGGGTCTGTGCAATCCATTTTCATTGACAAATATCCTCGCAGGGATTACAATGTATCCGATATTTCAACAATTATATGAGGTGATTTCCCATGGAAAAACTGCGGACAGAGACACTTTGCATTCAGGCAGGTTATAAGCCTGGCAACGGTGAGCCCAGACAAATTCCCATTGTGCAGAGCACAACGTTCAAATATGACACTTCTGAGGACATGGGCAAGCTGTTTGATCTGGAAACCGACGGCTACTTCTACTCCCGTCTGGCAAATCCCACCTGCGATGCAGTGGCTGCCAAAATTTGTGCCCTGGAAGGCGGCAGCGCCGCTATGCTGACCAGTTCCGGTCAGGCTGCCAATTTTATGGCTGTGTTCAATATCGCCGGCTGCGGAGATCACATCGTGGCAAGTTCTGCCATCTACGGCGGCAGCTTTAATCTGTTCGCTGTGACCATGAAGAAGATGGGTTTGGAAACCACTTTCCTGGACCCGGACTGCACAGAAGAAGAGCTGAATGCCGCTTTCCGCCCCAATACCAAGGCGGTTTTTGGCGAAACCATCGCCAACCCGGCTTTGACCGTGCTGGACATTGAAAAATTTGCCCGGGCTGCCCATGCCCATGGCGTGCCGCTGATCGTGGACAACACCTTCGCTACCCCCATCAACTGCCGTCCCATTGAGTGGGGTGCCGATATTGTGACCCACTCCACCACCAAGTACATGGACGGTCACGCCTCTGCCATCGGCGGCGTGATTGTAGACAGCGGCAAGTTCGACTGGACAGCCCATGCCGAGAAGTTCCCCGGACTGTGTACGCCGGACGAAAGCTACCATGGCATCACTTACACCCAGCGTTTCGGACTGGAAGGGGCTTATATTACCAAGTGCACTGCCCAGCTGATGCGGGACTTTGGCTGCATCCAGTCTCCCCAGAGTGCTTTCATCCTGAACCTGGGTCTGGAGAGCCTTCCCTTCCGGATAAGACAGCACTGCGCCAATGCTCAGGCCATTGCTGAATATCTCAGCAGCCACGAGAAGGTAAAGTGGGTCAAGTACTGCGGTCTGAAGGGCGACAAGTACTACGATCTGGCCCAGAAATATCTGCCCAACGGTTCCTGCGGCGTGGTGTCCTTCGGTCTGCACGGCGGGCGCAAAGCTGCCGAAACCTTCATGAAGCATCTGAAGCTTGGCTCCATTGAAACCCATGTAGCGGATTCCCGCACCTGCTGCCTCCACCCCGCTTCTTCTACCCATCGGCAGATGACTGACGCGGAACTGGAAGCCGCCGGTGTAGGTGCCGACCTGATTCGTCTGAGCTGCGGACTGGAAAACGTTCAGGATCTGATTGCGGATATTGCCCAGGCTCTGGATAACCTGTAAGCAGGAGGTTCCAGCGTGCCCATTCAAATACCCAACGACCTCCCCGCAGCAGGCATTCTGCAAAATGAAAACATCTTCGTTATGAAGCAGACCCGGGCAGAAACTCAGCAGATTCGCCCTCTGGAAATTGTTCTGCTGAACTTGATGCCCACCAAAATCGTCACCGAAACCCAGTTGAGCCGTCTGCTGGGAAATACACCTCTGCAAGTACATTTGGAACTGATGATGGTCTCTTCCCACCGCTCCAAAAATACCCCTCAGGAACATCTGCTGACGTTCTACAAAACCTTTGATGAACTGAAAGACCGGAAATTTGATGGTATGGTGATTACCGGCGCGCCGGTGGAGCAGATGCCCTTTGAGGAAGTAGACTACTGGGAAGAACTGTGTCGGATCATGGAGTGGAGCAAAACCCATGTACACTCCACCTTCCATATCTGCTGGGGTGCGCAGGCCGGGCTTTACTACCACTACGGCATCCAGAAGCGGCCCCTGCCGGAAAAGCTTTTTGGCGTATATCCTCATCATGCGGACTACAAACGGGCCATTCTCCTAAGGGGCTTTGATGATGAATTCTGGATTCCCCATTCCCGGCACACCACCATTGACCGGGCAGATATCGAAAAGATTCCTGGCTTGAAAATCTTGGCTTCCTCGGAACAGGCGGGAGTCTATGCGCTGATGAACAAGGCCGGGCGGCAGATTTTTGTCACAGGCCATGCCGAGTATGACGCTGATACTCTGGAAAAAGAATATCTGCGGGATAAAAACCAGGGACTTCCCATTCATGTTCCTGACAATTACTATCCCAACGACGATGATACCCAGTCTCCGGTGGTTCGCTGGCGAGGTCATGCTCATCTGCTGTTCAGCAACTGGCTGAACTACTTTGTCTACCAGACCACACCTTACGACATTATGGCTGTGGGTCAGGAATCCACGGCGGATTGACGACTTTTCCGAAGGCGACTGCCCTCCTGCCAGCAGGAGGGTAGTTTTGTATCTCGTAAAACAGGAGGTTATTATGATTACTACCATTCTTTTTGATCTGGACGGCACCCTGCTTCCCATGGATCAGGAGCAGTTTGTCCGGGCATATCTGTCCAGCATGGCCCGAAAAATGGCTCCTTTGGGATATGATCCTGACGCACTGGTGAAGGCAGTCTGGGCCGGTACCGGTGCAATGGTCAAAAATAACTCGGATTATACAAATGAGCAGGTTTTCTGGCAAGTATTTGAGCAGCGTCTGGGGAAAGTCGCCGACAAATCCCCTTTCGACGAATTCTACGCAGTGGATTTTCCCCGTTTGCAGGATCAATGCGGATTTAATCCTCTGGCAGCCCAGGCAATTGCGGAAATCAAAGCGCTGGGCTATCGGACCGTTCTGGCAACCAATCCCCTGTTCCCTGCCGTGGCAACCCAGTGCCGTGCTGGCTGGGCAGGGCTGAAACCGGAGGATTTCGCTCTGATTACTACATATGAAAATTCTTCCCGGTGCAAACCCAATCTGGACTACTATCGGGAAATTCTGGGTAAACTGAATCTGAACCCCGGAGAATGTCTGATGGTCGGCAACGATGTGGACGAAGATATGATTGCTTCTCAAATCGGTATGGATGTTTTCCTGCTGACGGACTGTCTGATCAATCGCAGCGGTCAGGACATCTCCCGGTATCACAGCGGCAGTTTCCCGGAATTGCTCGCCTTTATTCGGAGTCTATCGTAATATGGTGTTTCTGGTATTACTTTGTTTGGTTTTGGCAGTGGTGTTCGTCGGGGCTTACTATGCTTACCGTCTGGCATTCTATGCGCCGAAAGACGGTCGGGATCAGCTTCCTTCCCTGAGCGCCCATCAATATGACCCGTACCGGGATGAAATTTCCCGGATTGTGGAGCAACTTCAGCAGCGGGAATGTGAGACGGTAACCATCTTTTCCCATGATGGTCTGAAACTTTCCGGGCGATACTATCATGTAAAGGACGGCGCGCCTTTGGATATCGGCTTTCACGGCTACCGCAGCAGCTGTCTAACGGATTTTTGCGGCGGCTCCCAACTGAGCCTCGACATGGGGCACAATCTGCTGTTGGTCGACCAGCGGGCCCATGGAAAAAGTGAAGGAAGAACCATTGCCTTCGGCATTCTGGAGCGGCAGGATGTGCTGAACTGGGTGTATTACGCTTTGGAGCGATTCGGTCCGGAGACGGAAATTCTGCTGTACGGCGTTTCCATGGGAGGCGCCGCGGTCGTGATGGCATCCGATCTGGAGCTGCCACCCAATGTCAAAGGAATTGTGGCGGACTGCCCATTTGCCAATCCTATGGAAATTATTCTGGAAGTTGCCCGGAAACGGCAGATGCCCGTTGCTTTGGTTCGCCCCTTTGTTTATCTGGGTGCAAAATTATACGGCGGGTTTGATTTGCGGGAAACCGATGCAATTCGAGCTGCGAAAAATGCCAAAGTGCCCATTTTGATTCTTCACGGGGAGGCAGACGAGTTTGTTCCCTGCGCCATGAGCAGACGCATTGCCGAAGCCAATCCCAACAAGGTCACCTACTGTGCATTTCCCGGAGCTGAGCATGGCCTCAGCTTTCTGACAGATCCGGAAAAATACCGAAATACCGTGGAAGAATTTGTAAAAAGCGTTCTCTAGCAGCAGGTTTCCAAGCCACACAGCGTTCCTTTCTACCCGATTGGAACGCTGTTTTGTTTCGGAAACTATAAATTGGACTTGATTTTACAGAAAAATGGAATACAATAAAACCTATATTTTGTTTGGAAAGGTTGTGTTCCAATGAATAAAGTCTACATTCCTCAGGGCTACAAGCCAATCCTGGATGCCTACGATACCCAGCGGGCCATTGCCTACATCAAAGACACCTTTCAGGAAGAATTCTCTAAAGCGCTGAACCTGAAGCGCGTCTCCGCTCCGCTGTTTGTCACGGAAAACTCCGGCTTGAACGATAACCTTAATGGATACGAACGCCCCGTGGCCTTTGATATTCCTGCTGTGGGTACCGATGCTCAGGTGGTGCATTCCCTGGCAAAATGGAAGCGGCTTGCCCTGAAACGGTACAATTTTACCATTGGAAACGGCCTGTACACCGATATGAACGCAATCCGCCGGGACGAGGAACTGGACAACGTCCACTCCATCTACGTTGACCAGTGGGACTGGGAGAAGATTATTACCCAGGAAAACCGGAACTCCGAATATTTGAAGCTCATTGTCCGGGCCATTGTTCGGGCGATTTGCGACACCAATGACCGGCTGCATGTCCGTTTCCCTCAGCTGCGGGTAGAACTGAATCGGGAGGTTTCCTTCATCACGTCCCAGGCCCTTGAAGACATGTATCCGGAGTTGGAAACTGGTTCTCAGCGGGAAAAAGCCTACGTCAAGGAACATAAGACCGCCTGCATCATGCAGATCGGCAGAAAGCTCCGCTCCGGCAAGCCCCACGATGGTCGGGCACCGGACTACGACGACTGGAACCTGAACTGCGATATTTTCTTCTGGGATGAAGTTCTGGACCGGGCATTGGAAATTTCTTCCATGGGTATTCGTGTGGATGCCCAGTCCCTGGATCGCCAGCTGCAGGAATCCGGCTGCGACAACCGCCGGGGACTTCCCTTCCATAAAATGCTGCTGAATAACGAACTGCCTCTGACCATTGGCGGCGGTATCGGTCAGTCCCGGCTTGCCATGCTGATGATGGGCTGTGCCCACATTGGTGAAGTGCAGTCCAGCGTCTGGGACGCCGAAACCGTTGCTGCCTGTGAGCAGGCAGGCATTCCCCTGCTGTAACAGAATTTTCCTTTTTCTCCCATTTCCCTCCGGATTCCAGCAAAATGCTGGGGTAGCATTGCCGTTTTGCGGGCATGCTGTGAAGGGGGTGAGAAATTGGAAAACCGTCTTCCCGACTGCTTCCGGGTAAATCCGGAAATGCGCCTTTGTTCCCAGTTTGACAGCTGGAGCATGAAACTGTTCGGAATCCCAGATCCGGGAAAAATGGGATTTCTGGTGCAGGATAATTTCCCGGAGGAGCATATCCAGTAATCCTGCCCTGCCGCCGTTCTCCCGGCGGCAGGGCGTCGCTTAAGCAAAATTACCAACGTCCCTACTCTTTTATTGACAACAGGCAGCAATCTGTCTATAATATGGGTAAGAGAAGCATCTGCGCTCTCGAAAGGAGGCTCATTTTATGGAAAAGAAAATCATCACCATCAGCCGTGAATTTGGCTCCGGTGGTCGTACCGTTGGCCACCTGGTAGCGGAAAAGCTGGGAATTCCCTTCTATGATAAAGAATTGGTTGACCAGATTGCCTTGGAATCCGGCTTTGCTCCCAAGTTTGTGGAAGAAAACGGTGAGCACTCTCCCGGCAGCAGCCTGTTCTCCTACGCTTTCGCCCACCAGGGCGTCCCCGGTGTGATGAATGGACTGTCTACTGCTGATTTTCTGTGGAACATCCAGTGCAGCGTGATTTTGCAGCTGGCAGAAAAAGGCCCCTGTGTCATCGTCGGACGCAACGCTGACTACATACTCAAAGACCGTCAGGATGCGCTGCATGTGTACGTCTTTGCGGATATTCCCTTCCGCGCCGACCGAATTGTCCGTCGCTACGGTGAATCCGATAAGAGCCCGGAAGCCCGTCTGCAGGAAAAGGATAAGCGCCGCCGGGTGAATTACCAGCACTACACCGGCCGTACCTGGGGTCAGGCACAGAACTATGACATTTGCCTGGATACAGGTGTTTTGGGCATCCAGCAGTGTGCCGATATTGTGTGCCAGGTTGTGGAAAACTCCAAGAGAGAACCAGAGGCATCGGCTAATCTGTAATCCCCTTCGCCCCCAGTGACCTGGGGGCGATTTTTCCCGTAAAAATAAAAAATACCCCTTGACAATTCCAGAATAATCTGCTATTATACACGAGTTGCCAAAGACAGCAGGTGCTGCAAAGCGTAATTCCTGCCGAGGTGCGTCAAATGGAATGATTTGCGTGTCTTTCTGTCTTCTGGCAGGAAGACACTTTTTATTTTCGGAGGTGAAAATTATGCCCAACGCTAAGGTTCTTGAGAGCAAGAAGGCAGTGGTCGAGTCCCTGACCGGCAAAATCAAGGAAGCTACTTCCGTGGTCTTTGTTGATTACAAGGGTATCACTGTTGCTCAGGATACCGAGCTGCGTAAGCAGTTCCGTGAGGCCGGCGTCGAGTACGCTGTTGTGAAGAACACCCTGACCAATTTCGCAGCCAAGAATGCTGGTTACGATTTCTCTGAGGTTCTGAACGGTACTACCGCTATGGCTTCCACCACCGGCGACCCCATCGCCCCTGCTCGTATCGTCTGCGAGTTTGCCAAGAAGAACAAGGCCTGCAAGATCGCCATCAAGGGCGGAATTGTTGAAGGTTCTGTTCTGTCCGTCGATCAGCTCAATGGCTTCGGCGAACTGCCCAGCAAGAATGCTCTGGTTGCTTCTGTCCTGGGTACCTTCCTGGCTCCCATCTCCAGCCTGGCCTTCGTTCTGGATCAGATCCGGATGCAGAAGGACGGCTCCGCTCCCGCCGCAGAAGCCTAATCTGGCTTTCGTGACACCACAAACATTTACCAAACACATACTTTTAGGAGGATTTTAAAAATGGCTAGTGAAAAGATCACTGCTCTGGTTGAGCAGGTTAAGGAACTGACCGTTCTGGAGCTGTCCGAACTGGTTCACACCCTGGAAGAAGTTTTCGGCGTTTCCGCCGCTGCTGCTGCTGTTGCTGCTCCCGCTGCTACCGCTGCTGTTGAAGTTGAAGAGAAGACCGAGTTCGACGTTATCCTGAAGAACGCCGGCGCTTCCAAGCTGGGCGTTATCAAGGTTGTCCGTGCCGCTACCGGCCTGGGCCTGAAGGACGCTAAGGATCTGGTTGACAACTGCCCCAAGACCCTGAAGGAAGCTATCTCCAAGGAAGATGCCGAGAAGCTGGTTGCCGAGCTGAAGGAAGCTGGCGCCGAGGCCGAGATCAAGTAAGTTA
Source organism: uncultured Oscillospiraceae bacterium (assembly GCA_944382965.1). Lineage (GTDB taxonomy): Bacteria > Bacillota > Clostridia > Oscillospirales > Oscillospiraceae > Faecousia. Next base: position 64,141 of record CALWOA010000004.1, read on the forward strand.
TCTCTTCCTTATACGGCTATGCCGCCGCCAGAATTGGCGGCGGCTTTTTCCATAATATGTGCGTTTCCTGCGCACGTTGAGAGGTTATGCGCTTCTACCCTGAAAGGATTTCCTATGGATTTTACCACCATTGCTCCCAGCATTCCCCAGGATATCAATCAAATTATCTCCACCGCCTCATCTTATTTTCCTGAGGAAGTGCGCCAGGTGATTCGCCATGCGTCATCGTATGTACCGAATCAGCTTGACTTGCTGAGTACAGCACTTTTCCTTCTGTATTTTACCGCCGCATCCTTGATTGTGGGTTTTTTGGGCCGTGTGATTTTGGGAAAACGCTCCAGTCTGAATCATGCGCTGTCCTCGGTAGTTGCAATTTTATTTATCTACGCCGTGACCATTGTAGTATATACGTTCCGGCCGTGGAATTTGGAGGATTTTCTGTCTCCTCTGCCTTTCGTCACGTTTTCCGGGGATTATCTGATTATTTATCCTATTTTGGATATGGATTTTCTTCCGCTTTGCAGTCAGATTCTTTCACTGGTGATTTTGGCCTTTCTGGTCAATTCCATTGACACCTTCCTTCCCAAAGGAAATTCCTTCTTGGGATGGTATGCTTTGCGCTTTCTGTCTGTAATTTTGTCCATGGGTCTGCATTTATTGGTTACCTGGGCGTTCCGTACATACCTTCCGGGATTCCTGGTAACTTACGCGCCCACTGTGCTGCTGATTCTGCTGGCAATCATGCTTCTGTCCGGTGTTCTGAGCCTGGTTCTGGGACTGGTTATTTTTATTGCCAATCCGTTTCTGGGCGCCATGTACAGTTTCTTCTTTTCCAACATCATCGGCAAGCAAATCAGCAAAGCCGTCTTTACCAGCGCAATTCTGTGTGTAATTGCCTATTTGCTGGAGTATTTCGGATATACCATTATCAGCATCGGCGCCGCAGCGCTGATGGCTTATGTTCCTTTGGTGATAGTCCTGCTGGTTCTCTGGTATCTGATCGGACATACTCTATAAAGCTTTGCCCTCTGCTTCGGCAGAGGGCATTTTGCTTTCGTTGACACCCTTTCTCAGGCGTGGTAAAATACCTTAGAGGTGACTTTATGAAACGTTTTGCTTTTCTTCTTTCTTTGCTGCTGCTATGCGGCTGTGCCTCCCCTGCCCAGGAAACAGCGCAGAATATCACTTCTGCGGCATCCCCCACCGCACCTCCGACTACGATATCGACCTCTGTGCCTACGCAACCGGCACCCACCCAGCCGGAAGATCCCATCCGCCTGATGCTCAATCAGATGTCCCTGGAAGAGCGGGTCGGCCAGTTGTTTCTGGCACGATGTGACGCAAATACCGCGGTTTCGGATTTACAGACATATCATTTGGGCGGTTTTGTTTTGTTTGCTCAGGATTTTGAAGGACAAACCTCGGATTCTCTCCGGGAAAAGCTGGATTCCTATCAATCTGCCGCAAAAATCCCTCTGTTGATTGCGGTGGATGAAGAAGGCGGCACTGTAACACGGGTCAGCAGATATTCCGCATTTCGCTCCTCTCCCTTTTTATCCCCCCGGGAGTATTACGAACAGGGTGGTATGGAGCTGGTTTTACAAGCTGAGGAGGAAAAGTGCCAGCTTTTGCACTCTCTGGGAATATCTGTCAACTTAGGACCGGTATGTGATATGGCAGACGATCCCCAGGCGTTTATGTACCAGCGCTCTCTGGGTTCAGATATCCAAACCGTTTCGGATTTTGTCTCCGGTACTGTACAAATCATGGGCGATAACGGAATGGGCAGCGCGCTGAAACATTTCCCTGGTTATGGCAACAATACAGACACCCATACCGGCATGGCTGTAGACAGCCGCTCTCTGGATGAGCTGACCCAGCGGGATCTGCTCCCCTTCGCCGCCGGAATCCAAGCCGGATGTGATGCCATTTTGGTCAGCCACACCATCGCAGAAACCTTTGATTCTTCCCTGCCCGCTTCTCTTTCCCCAGCTGTCCATCAATATCTGAGAGAAGAGATGGGCTTTTCCAGTGTGATTTTGACCGATGATCTGGTAATGCAAGCCATTACCGACACCTACGGAGCCGGTGAGGCCGCTGTAATGGCCGTTCTGGCTGGAAATGATCTTCTATGCTCTACAGAATATGCAACCCAGTATCAGGCGGTATTGGACGCTGTGCTGGAAGGCAGAATTGACATCGATGTCCTGAACCAAGCCGTTCGGCGTGTTCTGCAATGGAAAATTGATCTGGGATTACTTGATCCCGAAGCATGGATTCAATCCGCAAAATAACCAACAGCCTGCACCGATTCTTCGGTGCAGGCTGTCTGCATACATTAGGCATTTTCAATAGCGGCAATCACCGAGGCAACTGCGTCGGTATTCACCGTTTCCATCAGACCATTGTCATAGGCTTCCGCCACAGCAGGATCGATGGGCAGTCTGGCCAGCACAGGCAGCTGGAATTCCTGAGCAACCTGGTCCAGATGAGACTTGCCAAAGACGCTGATTTCCTTGCCGCAATCCGGGCAGCGCAGGTAGGAATAATTCTCTACAAAGCCCAGCACCGGGATGTGCATCATGTTTGCCATCTTTACAGCCTTGGCAACGATCATGGATACCAGATCCTGGGGGCTGGTGACGATCACGACGCCATCGATGGGCAGACTCTGGAACACAGTCAAGGGTACGTCACCGGTTCCGGGAGGCATATCCACGAACATATAGTCCACATCTTCCCAAATAACATCTGTCCAGAACTGTTTGACGGCACCTGCAATCACAGGACCGCGCCAAACCACCGGATCAGCGGGATTATCCAGCAGCAGGTTGATGGACATGACCTGGATACCGCCACGAGTCAAGGCAGGATAGAGGCCATCTTCATTGGCACCCTGGCACTCGGTAACACCGAAAGCGGTAGGTGCAGAGGGGCCGGTAATATCCGCATCCAGCACAGCCACACGCTTGCCCTGCCGGGCCATTGCCACGGCCAGCATGGAAGTAACTGTGGACTTACCCACGCCGCCCTTGCCGGACACAACAGCGATGACTTTCTTTACCTTAGACTTGGGATTCAGCTTTTCCAGCAGGCTCTCTGCCTTGCGGTCGCCGCAGGAAGAACTGCTGCAGCTGGAGCAGTTGCCATTGCAAGAACTCATTGTTATCTCGCTCCTTTGATTTTTTCTTTCTGTATTATATGCCTTAGGGGGGAAACTGTCAACCTTCCCCACAAAATAGAAAATTTCGTTTACTCCTGAGCAGCTTCCCACTGCTCCATCAGTTCCATCAAAACCGCTTCCGCTTCTTCCTTTTCCGACAGAAGCCGGGTCAATTCCTGATAGTCGGCAGCGGCAGCTTCAATTTTGCTGTCGTAGTCTGCAATAACAGCTTCCTGCTTTTCAATTTCCCGCTCCAATTTGCGGATCAGCTTGTCCACATCTTTGGTGCCGCCTTTGGGTCGCTCTTTTTTGGGCTTGGGTGCGGCAACAGCCACAGGCTTTGCCGCAGCTTCATGCTCCAGAATGGAACGGTATTTCTGATAGCCGCAGGGGAAGTCCCGAATTTGTCCATCTTCCAGCAGCCAGATCCGTTCGGCAAACTTTTCAATAAAGTACCGGTCGTGGGAGACGAACAGCAGCACTCCCTCAAATTCCTCGATGGCAGCTTCCACCCACTCCCGGGAAGCGATATCCAGGTGGTTGGTGGGTTCGTCCAGAATCAGCAGATTGATTTTCTCGTCCATCAGCATGCACAGCCTCAAGCGGGACTGCTCACCGCCGGAAAGGTTTTTCACCTGTTTGAACACATCCTCCCCCTGGAACAGGAATGCGCCCAGCCGATCCCGGGCCATCTGGGGGGTGCAGTTCTTTTCATAGAGCATGGTATCGTACAGGCTGCGCTCCGGGTTACGGAATTTTATGATCTGGGGAAGATAGCCCCATTTTACCGTGGGACCAAACTGAATCTTTCCCTGGCAGTCCTCTTCACCCAGCAGACACTTGATAAAGGTGGATTTTCCGGTGCCGTTATCCCCAAGCAGAGCAATCCGCTCTCCGGCTTCCACATTCAGGTTCACATCCGAGAAAAGAACCCGATCGCCGAAGGACTTGCTGACGTTCTTCATCTTGAATACCACATCGCCGGAAAAGTCCTTTTCTCCAAAGGTGGCTTTCATGGTGCGCTCTTTTTTGGGTTTCTCCGTTTTCTTGATCCGCTCCATCCGGTGCTGAATGGACATGGCCCGGCGGTACAGGGTGCGGTTATTAATACCCCAGCCCTTCATCCGCTCCACGGTATAGCCCAGCTGCTTGAGCTTGGCCTGCTCCTGCTCGTACTGCTTCATCTGCAAGTCAAAGCGGGCCTGTTTTTCTTCCATGTAGAAAGAGTAGTTTCCGGAATAGAATTCCGCATGACCTTCGGCAATCTCAATCACCCGGTCCGCCACCTGGTCGATAAAATACCGGTCGTGAGAAATAGCCAGAACCGTGCCTTTGAAAGCGTTGATATATTGTTCCAGCCACTCCACACTGTTTAAGTCCAGATGGTTGGTAGGCTCGTCCAGCAATAGGATGTCCGTTTTTTCCAGCAGCAATCTTGCTAAGTTGACACGGGTCTTTTCTCCGCCGGACAGGCTGGCAAATTCCTGCACCCGCTGGGTCTGAGGAATTCCCAAGCCGTTGCAGATTTTGTCTACCTCTACGTCCATTTCATAACCGCCGCCGGATTGGAAGCGATTGGTCAGGGTATCGTATTCCCGCAGCTGTTCCTGGGTGGCACCGTTGGCCATTCCCTGCTCCAAATGCTCCATTTTTCGTTTCCAAGCCATCAGCTGGGCGTAAGCAGAGCGGAGTACGTCCTCTACGGTGTACCCATCCGGGAAGTTGGGAATCTGGGAAATCAGGCCCAGACGTTTGTTGGGGTTCACGTATACTTCGCCGTCATCATAATCCATCTGGCCTGTGAGGATGTTGAACAAAGTGGTCTTTCCGCAGCCGTTGCGGCCCAGAATGGCCACGCATTCCCCTTCCTGAATCTCAAAACTCAGGCCATCCAGAAGGTTTTCCCCGATGACGAAAAATTTTGTCAGATTTTTGACTTGAATATCTACCATGGTCTTTCTCCAATATATACTGGGGACAAAACTCTACAACGACTGCAGAATCTGCTTCAGTTCCTCCAGGGAATACAGCAGATTTAACGCCTGGAGCATGGCATTGGCGCTCATATGCTCCGGGAAGTTGCAGACTTTCAGTAATTGCTTTCGTTTCTCCTGGGCGTTGGCACCGCCGGAAAGGCCCAATTCCATCAAATCCTGCTTGGTGATCTCTGCCTTGGGCGCAGAGGTTTCCTCCTCTATCGTGGCCCCGGCCCGGCGCAGCGCCTCCAAAATGATTTCCCGGGACATTCCTTCCACACCCAGCTTTCCTTCTTTGCCGGGAGCAGATTTCCGCTTTTCCTTGCCGGGAATATCCGGGATATAGGCGTGCTTCAAAAATTTTCCAGGGATGGCGCTTTTGATGTGATTGCGAATCACAAAGCCGGCGCCGTCAGAATCGGTAAACACAATCAGTCCACGTTCCTGGGCTACCCGGCGCAGCAGCGACAGCTGCTTCTTATCTTTGAAAATACCGAATCCCGAACTTTCCAGAATGGGGGCGTCCACAATCTGGGACAGGGTATTTTTATCATAACGACCTTCTACTAAGATCGCTTCCCGAATTTTAACCATGACGAGCCTCCTGTGCCAGCTGCAAAATCAGCAATTCCAGCAGCCGCTGGCTGTCGTCAAAGGATGTTTTCATCCGGTAGTCAGTTTCCAGCACCAGCTGCGCCGCCTTACGGCAGAAATCCGTCGAAAAGCGCCGGGCCGCTTCCATGGTTTTCCGGGCCGGATAGTCCGGAATGCCATAGAGCTTTTGCAGGTCATAAGCGCTTTTCCCTCGGTCCAGCAAGGTACGGGCTGCACCCAAGCGGCGAAAATGTCCGCCCACCGCGCCCAGAATTGCCAGGGGTTCCTGCTGCATTTTCAGCAGCTGCTGCAGTTTGTTCAGCGCCTGGTCATAACGGCCAGCACTGAGCAGATCCGTCATCTGGAACACCACCGCATCCAGCACCGGTTCGGTAACGGCGTCAATGTCACTTTTTCGTATCTCATCCGCGCCGGAATAAGCGCAGATTTTGTCAATTTCCCCCGCCAGGGCCGTCATAGTGCCGCCGGTGATGTCAATCAGGTAAACGCACAGGTCGTTGGAAATCCGTTTACTCCGTGCTGCAAAGTGCCGGGTAATCCAAGCCACCAAATCCCGCTGATCCTGTTTGGCAAATTCCACCACGTTTCCGTTTTTGTCTACCGCTTCCCAAAGCTTTTTCAGCCGCTTGTCCGGTTTCCATGCTACAGTCAGGTAGGTAAAGACTACGGTGCAGTAGTCCGGAATGTCACTGAGGATCTCGGTCATTTTTGTGCGGTCCGCCTCTGCCAGCTTAAACAGGTCAATGTCATCCACCTGAACCAAGGTATGCTCCGCCATCATAGGAAGGTTTTCCACCGCATCGGCAAAGGAACGAATGTCAAAGGTTTCGTTATCCAGGCGGTGGAAGTTAAACGACTCCGTCAGGGGGTCCAAAAGCTGCTTTTTCATCTGGCCCAAGTAATGATGAAGAAGGAAGGTTTCCTCGCCATGGAAAAAATACAGTCTTCCCAGATTTTTATTCTTCAGCGCCTGCTTCAGTTCCTGCAGACCACCGCCAGTGTCACTTTTCTTTGCCATGGGTTCACCTCCTGATTACAATATCCCCTTGCAGATCGGTACGATAGATCTGACAGCCGAAGTCCTCCAGCCGCTTCAGCAGTTCCGGTGCCGGGTGACCATAGGGGTTATCCCGTCCGGCACTAATGCAGACGATCTCCGGTCTGACGGTTTGCAGAAGCGCTTCGCCGGTGGAATTTTTCGAGCCGTGATGCCCTGCGATGAGGATATCCACATCCGGCAAATCCGCATTGCGCAGCAGCATCTGCTCGCCAAAGCTTCCCCGGTCTCCGGTAATGAGTATAGCACAATTCTCTGTTTCAAACAAGACGCACAAGCTGTTTTCGTTGCTTTTCTCCGTGGAAACACTGCCATAGACGGTAATCTCCCCGCCATCAAAGGACAATTTCAAGTTATCGGCGGCATAGAGAACTTTCTTCCCCTCTGAAACCTCCGCTTCTACAGGAACCGGAGGTAGAATCAGCAAATCCGTATTGACTCGGCTCAGCAAATGCTCCATCCCACCTGCATGATCTATGTCGGTGTGGGTCAGAATCATGCCGTCCAGTCGGGAAATTCCCTGGCTAAGCAAGGTTTGGGCCGCAATATCTGCCGTCCGGGTATCACTATCCCCGCCGCAGTCCACCAGAAACGTTTTTCCCTTGCTTTGCAGTAAAATACATTGGCCCTGGCCCACATCCAAGACGGTAAGCCCTGTATGATAAAGCAGCGGTTCTACCCAGGATGCCAGCAGCGCAATGCAAAGCCCCAGACAGGCACACCCTGCCAACAGTGCCGGTTTTCTGTTCTTCCCCAAAAGGAACAAGATTAATAGAACATATACGAACACCAGCCAAGCCATAATATACCAGCTGCGGGTGTACACCGCAGAGAGCGGAACCCCTGCCAGAAAATCCGCAATGGTCAGTACCAGTCGGATAGGAAGCGCCAACATCTTCGCCAGTACACTGGCTCCCGGCATAAAAATCTGGCCCATCAGGCATACCGCCAGGATTCCATAAAAGATACCGCTGATCATCCACAGCGTCAGCAAATTTGTAACAACACCGATCAGACTGACTGTACCAAAATATACGGCGCACAACGGCGTGGTAAACACCAATGCCCCCAAGGAAACCGATACAGACGCAACAAGCCAGCCAATCAGTTTCCCTCGCCAGCCTTTTACCGTAGGCAGGACGCCATACATCCATTTTCGAACAGAAGGACTGAAGCAGTAAATTCCGGCAACACTGCCGGCGGACAGCTGAAATCCTACGGAAGTAATGACCAACGGATTGGCAGCCAGCATACAAAGTGCCGCAAAGGACAAGGCTGTTGGTCCGTCATATTCCTTTCGGAACAGCTGCGCCAGCAGCATGAGTCCCGACATAATGCAGGCGCGATTGACAGACGGCGTAAATCCCGCCGTAGCGGCAAACAGCAACAGCAGCGGAAATCCCAGCAACGCCGTCAAAAAAGATTTGCGGAACGTGACCAGACTGAGCAGGGCAAACAAAATCGAAACATGCAGCCCGGAAACCGCAGCTATATGCCGAATACCGCTGATTTTCAAATTGGTATCCGTTTCATAATCCAAGTCTTCCGTATCTCCCAGAAGCAGCGCTTTTGCAAAAGGCGCTGTATCCTCCGGGAAGGTTTGTTCCAGAATTTCTCCCGCTTCCTTGCGTAAAATAGCCGGATATTCCCGCCAGGAAAGACTCTGACTGGGGGTACAGGTAACTTCATCCACCTGGTATGCAAGCAAAAACACGCCATCGCCTCTGTGATAGGTTGCTTCCTCCTCGCCTCCTGGCACGGTTACACGAAACCGGAACGTTCCGCTCAGTGTATCACCCGGGCAGATTGGCTGATCACCGTCCAGATAGACATACACCGCATAGGATTTCCCTTGGTAGTGCATTCTGCCCGGCACGCTGCAGCCATACTTGGTTGGGCTGCTATAGTACTGCGCACAGATTTCGGCAGGCTGTTTCTGGGTATCCAGAGAAATCACCGGAGCCAGAAACCACATATGGAATACCGAAAACCAGGCACATCCAGCAGCCAAACCCAAAACCAGCAATCCCAGCCGCGAAAGTCGTCTCTGCCGGATACCAAGACAGACTGCCCCCGCAAAAGCTGCCAACGCAAGTACAGTACCGTTTCCAAGCCAGTAGGCGCACAAAGCGCAGGCAAGTCCAAATCCCAGAGTCAGCCACATCAATTTGCGCATTGTCTGCGCCTCCTTTCCGGTTGATAGCAGGGCAAAAGGGCACCGCCGTTTGGCAGTGCCCTTTCCGAACTTACTGAATCTTGGATACCACGTAGTCGTCAACCATGGCCAATGCGTTATCCACCTTGGTCACGCTCTTACCGCCGCCCATGGCGCAGTCCGGCTTGCCGCCACCGCAGCCATCGCAGGTGGTGCAAACCAGCTTCACCAGTTCGCCGGCCTTGATACCGCCAGCCACCGCATCCTTACCGCAAACCGCCAGGAAGGTAGGCTTGTTATCGTGAACCGTTGCCAGAACTGCCACGACCTTCGGGTCTTTCTCCCGGAGCATGTCGCCCATCTGACGCAGCTTGGCAGCGTCTGCATCCGGCACAGTAACCGTCAGCACCTTGAAACCGCCAACATTGTGAGAGCCGAACAGGAACCGCTCCACTTCGCCGGAGGCTTCCTTGGACTTATAGTGCTCGATGGTTTTCTTCAGTTCCTTCACTTCTTCCAGATAGGACTGAATCCGGGACATCAGTTCGTCGGGCTTGGTCTTCAGCTTTGCCGCTGCCTCAAACAGCATCTGCTGATTCTTCTCCATCCGATCCAGGCAAGCCTTACCGGTGATGGCCTCGATCCGGCGGACACCGGAAGCAACGGAGCCTTCGCTCAGCAGCTTGAAGGGGCCAACCTTGGCGGTGTTGTCCAGGTGGGTACCGCCGCACAGTTCGATGGAATAGTTGCCCATATTGACAACCCGAACGGTATCGCCGTACTTCTCGCTGAACAGAGCCGTAGCGCCCATAGCCTTGGCATCTTCAATGGGCATCTCCTTGATATCAACAGGATAGCCCTCCAGAATGGCATTCTGGACAATGGCATTGACCTTGGACAGTTCCTCCGGGGTCAATGCGGAGTAGTGGGTAAAGTCAAACCGCAGGTGATCCGGCTCCACAAAAGAACCGGCCTGGTGCACATGGTCGCCCAGCACGCTCTGCAGAGCCTTCTGCAGCAGGTGAGTTGCGGAGTGGGCACGCATAATGGCCTTCCGGCGCTCAACATCGATGGATGCGCAGACCACGTCGTCTACCTTGATGGAACCGCTGGCCATCTTGCCGTAGTGCAGGTACTTGCCGCCCTTATCTTTCTGAACATTGGTAACATGGAACCGGCTGTTGCCCACCAGAATCACGCCCTGGTCTGCAACCTGGCCGCCCATTTCTGCATAGAAAGGAGTCTTGTCCAGGACGATGATGCCGCTTTCACCACCAGCGATGGTGCCGGACACTTCTTCGCCCACGCAGACTGCCAGGACCTTGGCGTCGCAGTTGTTCTGTGTGTAGCCCACAAAGGTGGTGGGGGTGTTGTCCAGTCCCAGGTCAATGCCTGCCCAAGCCAGATCACCCAGAGCCTTCCGGGCTTCCCGGGCACGAACCTTCTGCTCCTGCATCAGCTGGGCAAACTCCTGCTGGTTCAGGGTCATATCCTCATCGGCCACCATTTCCAGAGTCAGGTCAATGGGGAAGCCGTAGGTATCATACAGTTTGAAAGCGTCGGCGCCGGAGAACTCCGTTTCTCCCTTGGCCTTATGCTCTGCCAGCATGCTGGAGAAAATTGCCATGCCGCCGTCAATGGTACGGGCGAAGTTCTCTTCTTCCACCTTGACAACCTTGGTGATGTAGTCCGCCCGCTCCCGCAGGTAGGTGTAGTGATCCTCATTCTCCCGGATAACCGTCTCCACCACCTGATACAGGAAGGGGTGGTTGACGCCCAGGAGTTTGCCATGACGGGCAGCCCGCCGCAGCAGACGGCGCAGAACATAGCCTCTGCCCTCGTTGCTGGGCAGTACGCCGTCGGCAATCATAAAGGTGGATGCCCGGATATGGTCGGTAATGACCCGGAGAGACACGTCCATCTTTACACTCTGACCGTAGGATGCGCCGGTCAGCTCCGTCACCTTGTTGGTGATGTTCATGACGGTATCCACATCGAACAGGGAGTTTACATCCTGGCAGACAACTGCCAGACGCTCCAGGCCCATGCCGGTGTCGATATTCTTCTGAACCAGTTCAGTGTAGTTGCCGTTGCCGTCATTGTTAAACTGGGAGAACACATTGTTCCACACTTCCATGTACCGGTCACAATCACAGCCGACGGTGCAGCCTTCCTTGCCGCAGCCGTACTTTTCGCCCCGGTCATAGTAGATTTCGGAACAGGGACCGCAGGGACCGGAGCCGTGTTCCCAGAAGTTATCGGACTTGCCGAAACGGAAAATCTTCTCCGCAGGTACGCCCACTTCCTTGTTCCAGATCTCGAAGGCCTCGTCGTCATTTTCGTAGATGGAAGGATACAGGCGGTTCTCATCCAGTCCCACTACCTTGGTCAGGAACTCCCAGCTCCAGGTAATGGCTTCCCGCTTGAAGTAGTCGCCGAAAGAGAAGTTGCCCAGCATCTCAAAATAGGTGCCGTGACGGGCAGTCTTGCCGATGTTCTCAATATCACCGGTACGGATGCACTTCTGGCAGGTGCAGACCCGATGCCGAGGCGGCTCCACCTCACCGGTGAAGTAGGGCTTCATGGGGGCCATGCCGGAGTTAATCAGCAGCAAGGATGCATCATTCTGAGGAATCAGAGAAAAGCTGGGCAGGCGTAGGTGATTCTTGCTTTCAAAGAAAGACAGGAACATCTCACGCAGTTCATTTACGCCGTAGGGTTTGGGATTCATGGGTTGTTTACCTCCATTTTGGTGTTTACACACAAAAATATTTCCTGATGAAAACTTCGATGGCCGCAAAAAAACGCCGCCCCCAACAATAGGGGCGACGGAAAGTCGCGGTACCACCCTAATTCGTCTGATAACAGACATCTTAGCCGCTCGATAACGGGAGCACCCGTCCCGGTCATCCCGGGCAACGAAGGAAGTGGCTTGCAAGGTCAGGCCGAGGGCTTACACCAGATTCCCTCTCGCTAAAGACTTCACCCTTGCTTGGTTTCCCCAATGTTTTTGCATATCTTCTGCATTTTACCACAAATATAGAATTTGTCAATAACTTCCGGAAAATATTGCGCGTTTAAATTACTTTTTCCTCTTCCAGCAGGTTCATCAGCATTGGCAGATTGGGTTCAAATTTCACTCCGTACCAGTGGGCGGGATTTTGCATCGTGTCTTCAATGCACCGGCAAGTGAAATCCGCAGCCAGCTTGGCGGCAGAGAAAGCATCTTTCCCCTGCATCCGTGCGCCGGTGAAACAGGCCGCAAAAATGTCTCCTGTACCATGAAAATTCTGAGAGATCCGGCGGTGGCTGTAACGCTGGAATTGCCCGTCCTGCCGCAGCAGCACACCGGTTTCCTTCTCCCCGGATGAAGCTCCCGTTAAAACCACGCACTCCTGGTGAAATCCAGAAAGGAGCCGTTCCTGCTCTGCTTCCGACCAGTGCTGCTGATACTCTGCGCCGGAAAGCAAAGCTGCTTCCGTTACATTCGGCAAAATCACCTGGGCCTGATCGCACAATCCCTTCATCGCCTGGACATACGCTTCATCAAATCCAGCGTACAGCTTTCCGTGATCTGCCATTGCCGGGTCAACCACCGTAATTCCACCCGGCGCAAGCATGGTATTCAAAATTTCTCCCGCTGTTTCCACTGCGCCAATGCTGCCCAGATATCCTACCAGGATACCATCAAAAACGATGCCGCACTGCTGCCAATGCCGCCGGATATCCTCAAGAGAAGCATCAAAGTGGACAACCGCAGGTTTTCCAAAGCCTCCGGTATGGGTAGACAGCAGCGCTGTGGGAAGAATGCAGGTCTCCAGCCCGCAGGCGGACAAGATCGGCAGCGCAACCGTTATGGAGCATTGCCCAACACAGGAAATATCCTGGATGGTTAAAATTCGTTTATACTTCATTTTCCTGATAAACACGGCCTGTAAAGATCGGCTTAATACTTCACAAGTACCGCAGTTTCTCTCCTCTTTTTCGAATAATGGTTACATTATAACATATATCCACCAAATTGCAATAAACCCCCATTCCTCCATAGGGAAAGAATTGTTATATCCGGAAAATATTGTCGAAAAGAAAAAGGAATTCTTGCAATACGACAAAAAACAGATTATAATATCCTCATAAATCCTGAAGCCGATTTCATATTAAATTGGAGGGTACTGAACTATGTCTACAAATGTACGTCCCGAATCCATGGAACGTATCACCAATGCCGCACTGGCACAGAAGTTCATTGAGGAACAGATTGCCGAAATTCGTGCGCAGGTTGGCGACAAGAAAGTGCTGCTGGCACTGTCCGGCGGTGTTGACTCCAGTGTTGTTGCCGCCCTGCTGATCAAGGCTATTGGCAAGCAGCTGGTCTGTGTCCATGTCAACCATGGCCTTCTGCGCAAGGGCGAGCCTGAGCAGGTGGTGAAGGTTTTCCGTGACGAGATGGATGCCAACCTGATTTATGTGGATGCCGTTGACCGGTTCCTTGACAAGCTGGCCGGTGTTTCCGATCCCGAAACCAAGCGTAAGATTATCGGCGCTGAGTTCATCGAAGTATTCAACGACGAAGCCCGGAAGCTGGAAGGAATTGACTTCCTGGCTCAGGGTACCATTTATCCCGACATTCTGGAATCCGACGGCGTTAAGGCCCACCACAACGTAGGCGGTCTGCCCGAGGGCATGAAGTTTGAGCTGGTAGAGCCTGTGAAGTTGCTGTTCAAGGACGAAGTCCGTGTGGTTGGCGAAGCCCTGGGTCTGCCCCATGGTATGGTTTACCGTCAGCCCTTCCCCGGCCCCGGTCTGGGCGTGCGCTGCCTGGGTGCCATCACCCGGGATCGTCTGGAAGCCCTGCGGGAAGCCGACGCCATTCTGCGGGAAGAGTTTGACAAGAACGGTCTGGCTGGCAAGGTCTGGCAGTACTTTATCGCTGTGCCCGATATGAAGAGCGTCGGCGTAAAGGACGGCAAGCGTTACGAAGGCTGGCCCGCCATCATCCGTGCGGTCAATACCACCGATGCCATGACTGCCACTATCGAAGAGATCCCCTATCCCCTGCTGCACCACATCACCGACCGTATCACCCACGAGGTAGAAGGCATCAACCGTGTGCTGATGGATTTGACCCCCAAGCCCATCGGGACAATTGAATGGGAATAAAAATTGCTTCCCCGGAAAGCCCATATTTGCATGGGCTTTCCGGGGGTTTCCGTATCTGCTAAGGACAGATTTCATACACCTTCATTTTCTTCCAGGAATAAATGCCGTCATTTTGCCATCAGACTCTGGATAGTGCCAAAAGCTTAGTAAAAAATCGTTTGCAGTTTCTGTTAATGAAGCTGAATATAGTGTAATAGAGCCAACAACAAGAGTAACATTTGTGGAGCATAATCAATGATGGAAATAATCGAATATGATAGCCGATATCGAGATGATTTGATTTTTATGGTTCTTCAAGCGAAGGATGCACTCGGTAGGAAGCCATCAATTAATCTCGATCTGCTTGATATTAAAACGAACTATATTGATCGCGGCGACATGTTTTGGCTTGCCGTAGATTCCAACGATAGAGTAATTGGTTGTATCGGATATACAAGAATTCCTAATACAACGGAAGCATTTCTACACAGATTTTATGTAAAAGCTTCGGTAAAACGCCAAGGGATTGGTACAGCATTGCTCAAAACAGCAGAACATGAGATGCTCAGGAAAGGTATCACCGTGTCAAAGGTTCACCTTGGATCACCGCAAGAACAATGGTTTGAGTCTTACGCTTTTTATCCGAAACATGGATATGTACAATACGAATCCAGATATATGCGCAAAGAACTGTAGCTTTCGGTTGTCCATCTTTGCGCAACCCAGCCCAGATTTTCCAATTTGACTTAAAAATTGTCCAGCGCAGCAACCGGTAGTTTGCCGCTGCATCACGGAGGATTTTTACATACACAGACAACCAAAATGAGCAAAGGCTGATTGCTGCCTTTGCTCATCTGTTTTGTTTTTCGGAATATCTTATTCACCGTAACCCATAGGGTTCTGGGACTGCCATCTCCAGGAATCCCGGCACATATCCACCAGATTCTTCTCAGCCTTCCAGCCCAGACCGGCAGCGCTCTTAGCAGGGTCTGCATAGCAGGTGGCCAGGTCGCCGGGGCGGCGTTCTACGATTTGATAGGGAACCTTTACGCCGTTGGCCTCTTCAAATGCCTTGACCATATCCAGCACGCTGTAGCCGGTGCCAGTGCCCAGGTTGAACACTTCACAGCCCAAGTGCTCCGTGGTATACTTCACAGCGGCAACGTGGCCCTTGGCCAGATCCACCACATGGATGTAGTCCCGGACGCCGGTGCCGTCGTGGGTATCGTAGTCATTGCCAAAGACACTGAGCTTTTCCCGGCGGCCAACAGCCACCTGGGTGATGTAAGGCATCAAGTTGTTGGGGATGCCACGGGGATCCTCACCGATCATGCCACTTTCATGAGCGCCAATGGGGTTAAAGTAACGCAGCAGAACAATGCTCCACTCCGGATCGGCATGTGCCATGCCGGAGAGAATCTGCTCAGTCATGTACTTGGTCCAGCCGTAGGGGTTGGTGCAGTTACCGGTGCGGCTGGTTTCCCGCAGAGGCATCTCGTTATCGCCGGAATACACCGTTGCGGAGGAAGAGAAGATGATCTTCTTCACGCCCACTTCTCCCATAACCTTGGTCAGAACCAGGGTGGAGTTCAGGTTGTTATCGTAGTAGCGCCAGGGCTGGGCAACAGACTCGCCCACAGCCTTCAGGCCAGCAAAGTGGATAACCGCAGAAATTTCATTTTCTGCAAAGATCTTGCGCAGCAGAGCCTCGTCCCGGACATCGCCTTCATAGAACTTGACCTTCTTGCCAGTGAGGGTTTCCACCCGCTCCAGACTCTTGGGATTGGAATTGCACAGATTGTCTACAACCACAACGCCATAGCCGGAATTGAGCAGTTCCACGCAGGTATGGGAGCCAATATAACCGGCACCGCCGGTGACCAAAATGTTCATGGGGAATTCCTCCTTTTATTTATCATAAAAAGATTATATCATACCCGATTCTATGATTCAAGTCCCCGGATCGCTCAGCTTGTACATAATCCGCACGAACAAGTATCTGTTTAACCACTCCATTTTCTTTTCTACCGATGAAAAAAACAATACCTATTGCTTTTTTCAGAAAAAGTACTATAATTTCTCATAATGGATAAAAAATGTCAAAAATAACAAGGAGGACGTATTTTCGTGTCGCAAGCAAATAAAAACATGCTCCAGGGGCCTCTGTTGGGCAGCATCATTGTCTACACCATTCCGATTATCCTTACCAGCCTTTTGCAGCTTCTGTTCAACGCTGCCGATCTGGTGGTCGTCGGTCGGTTCTGTGGCAGCATTTCCGTGGCAGCTGTGGGCGCTACCGGCGCTATTACCAATCTGCTGGTAAACTTCTTTATCGGTCTTTCCGTTGGTGCCGGTGTCACCGTGGCCCATGGTTTGGGCGGTCATGAGGATGATGTGGTACATCATACCGTCCATACCGCCATGCCGACGGCTCTGGTCAGCGGTGTTATTCTGACTGTGATTGGTGTAGCCTTCTCCGAAACCTTCCTTCGGATGATGGGAACGCCGGACAATGTGCTTCCGCTGTCCGCTGTGTACATGAAAATCTATTTTGCCGGTGTCACCTTCACCATGGTTTATAACTTCTGCGCCGCCATTTTGCGGGCTGTGGGTGATACCAAAAGCCCCTTGATTTTCCTGACCATTGCCGGTGTGGTCAATGTCATTTTGAATGTGGTATTTGTCTACTTCTTCAACATGGATGTGGCAGGTGTGGCCTTGGCTACTACCATTTCTCAGGCAATCTCCGCCGTTTTGGTTGTCCTTGCTTTGATGAAGCGCAACGATGCCTGCAAGCTGGTACTGAGCCAGATGCACTTCTACAAGCCCCAGCTGACCAAAATGCTGCGCATCGGTCTGCCCGCTGGTATCCAAAGCTCCCTGTTCTCCATCTCCAACGTACTGATCCAGTCCTCTGTGAATTCCTTTGGCGATGTTCTCATGTCAGGCAATGCCGCGGCGGCCAATATTGAAGGCTTTGTTTACGTCTCTTTGAACGCCTTCCACCAGACCGCAGTGAATTTCATCGGGCAGAATGCCGGCGCCAAGCAGTATTCCCGAGTATACAAAACCCTGTGGATTTGTTTGGGCTGCGTAACCGTAGTGGGTTTGACCTTGGGCAGCCTGGTTTGGCTGGTGGGACGGCAGCTATTGTCCATTTACATCACCGATTCTGCCCAGGCCATTTCCTATGGTATGATTCGTCTGAGCTATATCTGTTTGCCTTATTTCCTGTGCGGTCTGATGGATGTCTCCACCGGTGCCCTGCGGGGCATGGGCTCGTCTTTGGAACCCATGATCATCTCTGTTTTGGGAATCTGCGGTTTGCGAATTGTGTGGATTTATACCATCTTCCAGGCTCCCGGGTTCCACACGCCTCAGTGCCTGTACTTCTCCTATCTGGTATCGTGGATTATCACATTCCTGATTCAGATGGCTGCCTTTATTAAGGTATATCGAAAGGCAGAAAAAGCAGCATAATTTTTTCATAAAAAGCACGATCCATTGGAATTTGGGTCGTGCTTTTTGTTATTTGGTCATTTTCTCCTGCTTTACTTTGTGATCTATGACATGGCGGCCGGCCAGTTCCCGGCGAATGTCTTCGACAGAAATTCCCATCTGTACCATCAGCACCAAAACATGATAGGCAAGATCCGCAATTTCGTAAACCGTCTCCGCCTTATCCTGGGCCTTACCGGCAATGATGACTTCCGTAGACTCTTCCCCTACTTTTTTCAGGATCTTATCCAATCCCTTCTGAAACAGGTAGGTGGTGTAGGAACCTTCCGGCAGGTTCTCTTTCCGTCCCTGAAGCAACGCATACAATCCTTCCAGGGAAAACTTCTCTTCCGTCTCTCCAAAAATAGGGTTATGGAAGCAGGATTCCGCTCCGGTATGGCAGGCAGGGCCATCCTTTTTGACCCGCACCTCCAGCGCATCATAATCGCAGTCCGCCTGAATGGATACGATATGCTGGAAGTTACCGCTGGTTTCCCCTTTCAGCCACAGCTCCTGCCGGGAGCGGCTCCAGAAGCAGGTCAGTCCCTTCTCCAGGGAAATTTCCAGGCTTTGCCGATTCATATAGGCCAGGGTCAGAACCTTTCCTGTAGCATCATCCACCACAATGGCAGGAATCAACCCTTTTTCATCAAATTTCAATTTCTCCAAATCCAGCATATCATAACCTCACCAGAATATTTTCCTCCTGAAGACGGTGCTTCAAGTGAGGAATCTGTACCTGTCCAAAGTGAAAAATGGAAGCTGCCAGTCCGGCATCTACTGCGGGCAGGCGATGAAATAATGTAACAAAGTCCTCTTCGCAGCCGGCTCCACCGGAGGCAATTACCGGCACATCCACAACGCCGCAAACCGCTTCCAGCATTTCCAAATCGAAGCCCTGTTTCACGCCGTCGGTATCAATGGAATTGAGCACCACTTCTCCGGCACCGTTGGCAACACAGCGTTTTATCCAAGGCAGCAGCTCCATACCGGTGTCCTCCCGTCCGCCTTTTGCAAATACACGGAAGTGTCCGTCCACCCGCTTGGCATCCACGGACAGCACCACACATTGATCGCCATAGCGTCTGGCTGCCGCAGCGATCAGCTGCGGATTCCGGATGGCTCCGGAATTGACGCTGACTTTATCCGCGCCGCACTTCAATACCCGATCAAAGTCTTCCAGCGTATGGATTCCGCCGCCCACCGTCAGGGGAATGAATATAGTAGACGCAACCCGGGTTAGAATGTCTGTAAACAGTTTGCGTCCCTCCGCGGAAGCGGTAATGTCATAGAACACCAACTCGTCAGCCCCGTTTTGGCTGTAGAATTTCCCCAGTTCCACGGGAGAGGCCACATCCTGAAGCCCCTGGAAGTTGGTTCCCTTCACCACCCGGCCGTCCCGGACATCCAGGCAGGGAATAATTCGTTTTGTGATCATTTTGCCACCTCAATTGCCTGGTGTAAGTCCAGTGCGCCGATATAATAGGCTTTTCCGATAATGGCCCCGTGGAGATTCATCTCCCGCAAAGCTGCTATATCCTCCAGGCTGGATACTCCGCCGGAGGCAATGAGATCGATCGGAAACTTCTCCGAAAGATGCCGGTAGAGTTCCCGATTGGTTCCCTGCATGGCTCCATCCCGGGAGATATCCGTGCAAATCAAGGTCTTTACTCCTAAGTTTTGCATTTTTTCAAAAAACGCATCCGCCGTAATCTGAGAAGTTTCTGTCCAGCCTTTGATGGCCACAAACCCATCCTTTAAATCCACGCCAACGGCAATTTTCTCTCCATACTGTTTCACCGCTGTTTCCAGGAAGACCGGGTTATTGACCGCAGCCGTCCCCAGGATTACACGGTTGACACCGGCATCCAGGTAACGTTCCACCGTTTCCATAGTTCGGACGCCCCCGCCTACCTGGGCAAACAGGTGGGAAGCAGAGAGAATTTTGGCAATGGTTTCCAGATTTTCCGGTTTTCCGGTTTTGGCTCCTTCCAGGTCCACCAGGTGAATCCGGGTAGCGCCGGCGGCGGCAAAGGCTTTCGCCACTTCCTCGGGATGGTGACTGTACACCGTCACTTGATTATAGTCACCCTTGTACAGCCGCACGGCTTTGCCTTCAAAAAGGTCAATGGCAGGATATAATTCCATATGTCCGCCTCCTTAGAGCTTACAGAATCTGCGCAGAATTTCCAGGCCCGCGGCGCCGCTTTTTTCCGGGTGGAACTGGCAGCCGAATACATTTCCCTTCTCCACTGCTGCAGTAATGGGGATGCCATACTCCGTCACAGCAGCAAGAGAATCATCACAGCCCTGAGCGAAGTAAGAGTGGACAAAGTAAACATACTGCCCCTGGGATTCCCGAAGGAGGTTTCCCTGCTGCCATTGCAGCTGATTCCAGCCCATGTGGGGAATTTTCAGTCCGGAAGGAATCCGGCCTTCCATGGGTACGACCTGGCCTTTCAGAATTCCAAGTCCCGGGTGCTGGCCATATTCGTAGCTTTTTTCAAACAGCAGCTGCATCCCCAGGCAGATTCCCAGAAGAGGCTTTCCCGTTGCTGCCTGGTCTTTTACAAAGGTATCCAGTCCGGTCTGGGTCAGTTTTTTGGCGGCGTCGGCAAACGCTCCCACTCCTGGAAGCACCAAATGATCCGCCTGGTTTAGTTCTTCCCGGCTGCTGCTGACAAACACCGATTCTCCCAGACTGCGGAAAGAAGATTGCAGGGAAAACAGGTTCCCCACCCCGTAGTCAATAATGCCAACCATTACAGTACCCCCTTGGTGGAGGGGATTTCTCCGCTTCCGTCCTGGGCCACTGCTGCTTTCAGTGCCCGTGCCAGAGCCTTGAAGGCACCTTCGGCGATGTGGTGGGCGTTTCTTCCCGCCAGTTGCTTCAAATGCAGGCTCATGGGGCAGTTGCGGACAAAGCCCAGCAAGAACTCTTCGATCAGTTCCGTGTCAAAGGTTCCAATCTTTTCCGTGGGAATATTCAGATCATAGCACAGGCAGCTGCGCCCGGACAAGTCCACCGCACACAGAATCAACGCCTCATCCATGGGCAGCAGAAAGCTTCCATAGCGGGAAATGCCCCGCTTTTCTCCCAGGGCGTTCTGAAATGCTGTGCCGAGGCAAATGCCGATATCCTCCACACTGTGGTGGTCATCTACCTGTGTGTCTCCTTCGCAGACAACTTCTAGGTCAAATTTTCCGTGAGCCGCAAACAACGTCAGCATATGATCCAGAAATCCACAGCCGGTGGCGATGCTGCTGCGCCCGCTGCCGTCTAAGTTCAGGGATAGACGAATATCCGTTTCCGCCGTCTTTCGGGTTATTTCAAAGCTTCTCATGGTTACCCTCCAAAATCTCCTGAATTGCAGCAATCAAAGCCTGCATTTGTTCCGGCGTACCAATGGTAATGCGATTAAACTGACAGATTCTGGGGTTATCAAAATGCCGTATCAGAATACCCCGCTGCTTCAGCGCCAGATACAGGGCCTGACCGTCCATTTTATCTGTTTTCGCAAAGACGAAGTTGGTCAAGCTGGGAAGTACCTGGAATCCCAGATTTTCCAGCTGGGCGCTGGTCCAGGCTCTGGTTTTTTGAATCTTCTCACAGGTTTCCTGGTAATAGGCTTCCGCTTCCACCGTAGCCACACCCAGCCGCAGAGTCAGGCGGTCCAGGTTATAGGGATTGGTGGAAAACTTTATTTTCTCCAGGTCAGCGATAATCTCAGGGTTTCCAAAGGCATATCCCAGCCGCCCTCCTGCCAGGCAGCGGGACTTGGAAAATGTCCGGGTTACCAGCAGATTATCGTACTTCGCAATCAGCGGCAATGCGCTCTCTCCGCCAAAGTCCACATAGGCCTCATCCACCAGAACCAGATGATCCGGATTGGATGCCACAATGCGCTCCACCTGGCTGAGGGACAAGCTTAGCCCAGTTGGGGCATTGGGATTGGCAATGATCACCATTTTCCCCTTGCCGCAGTAGTCGGCGGCATCAATGGAAAAATCCTCTTTCAGCGGAATTTTATCATAAGAAATCCCATACAGGTCTGCAAAAACTTCGTAAAATCCGTAAGTAATATCCGGGAACACCACGCCGTCGCCGCCAAAGGCCATGAAGGTGAAATTCAAAACCTCATCGGAACCATTGGATAAAAATACCATATCCGCCTGTACGCCGTACAACTGGGCCAGCTTCTCTTTCAGCTCTCTTCCGGTGGGGTCACTGTACAGCCGCAGGAGCTCCACCTCACCCGCTGTAATAGCCTTCACCACCGATGGTGCCGGCGGGTAAGGAGACTCGTTGGTATTGAGTTTGATATAGGCCATATCCCGGGGCTGCTCCCCAGGGGTATAGGCTTGCAGGGTCTGATACCGGGCATTTAAAAATCTGCTCATGGTGCCTCCTTACGAATCATGACACTTCTGCCGTGAGCCTGAAGTCCCTCTTTTTCCGCAAAATATCGGATTTTTTCTGCGGCATTTTCCAGAGCCTGGGCAGTGTAGTAAGTGAACTGACTCTTTTTTACGAAGTCATCCACCCCCAGTGCGCTGGAGAACCGGGCAGTACCGGAAGTCGGCAAAGTATGGTTGGGTCCGGCAAAGTAGTCTCCCAGCGCCTCCGGACAGCTGCGTCCCAGGAAAATGGAACCGGCATTCTGGATGGCGTCCAGGTAGGCGAAAGGATCATCTACCATCAGTTCCAGATGCTCCGGTGCAATCTCGTTTGCAATGGCAATTCCGTCCATCAGGGAATCTGACACAATGATTTTTCCGTTGTTGTCGATGGATGCCCGGGCAATTTCTGACCGTGGAAGCTGGGGAAGCTGCTTTTCCAGTTCTGCCGACACGGCCTGGGCCAGAGCTTCACTGTCCGTTACCAGCACGGCACTGGCCAGTCTGTCATGCTCCGCTTGGCTCAGCAGGTCTGCCGCCACATGGGCAGGGTTGCTCTTTCCATCGGCAATCACCAGAATTTCACTGGGTCCGGCAATCATATCGATGGCTACGGCGCCAAAAACCTGCTTCTTGGCTTCCGCTACGAAGGCATTGCCGGGGCCGACGATTTTATCCACCTTAGGAACGCTTTCCGTGCCATAAGCCAGTGCCCCGATGGCCTGGGCGCCGCCTGCTTTGAAAATCCGATCAACGCCGGCAATTTTGGCAGCTGCCAGGATGGCCGGGGGTATCTTGCCATTGCAGTCCGGAGGGGTCATCATCACAATCTGGGGACATCCAGCAATTTTGGCGGGAATGGTATCCATCAGCACCGTCGATGGGTAAGCGGCTGTACCGCCGGGAACATAAATGCCCACCTTTTCAATGGGTGTTACCTTCTGCCCCAGGACAATACCGGGGCGCTCCGCCAAAATAAGGCTGTTTCGCACTTGTTTCCCATGAAAAGCTCGAATATTCTCCGCCGCTTCCTTCAGAATATCTAAAAATTCTGGCTCTACGGCATCAAATGCCTCCTGGATTTCTTCCCGGCTGACTTCCAGGGCAGTAAGTTCCGCCCCGTCGAATTTCTGGGTATAGGACAGCACCGCCCGGTCGCCATTGCTGCGTACATCGGACAAAATGGCGGACACTACGTCTTCTACCTTCGCCGTTGGCACCACCCGGGAAAAGATTTCGCTGTTTGGCACCTGGCCGTATTTCATAATCTTAATCATATTTGCTCTCCACCTGTCCTTGTAAACGCTCCCGAATGGTATTGATCTGGGTATCCTTAAACTGGTAACTGGCAATGTTGGCAATCAGCCGGGCACTGATGGGGACAATGTCCTCATAAACCATCAAATCGTTCTCCCGCAATGTTGTACCTGTCTCCACGATATCCACAATCACATGGCTCAGTCCCAGAATGGGCGCCAGTTCAATGGAGCCGTTGAGGTGAATGATGTCGATGTCCCGGCATTTTCCGCTATAGTAGCTTCGGGTAATGTTGGGAAATTTGGTAGCGACCTTCAACGTCTGCCCAACCGGGTCACGGAAGTCCTTCTTTCCTGCCACCGCCATGCGGCATTTGCCCATGCGCAGATCCAGCAGTTCGTAAACATCCGGCTGGTATTCCAGCAGAATATCCTTGCCAACGATGCCCAGATCCGCCGCGCCCCGCTCCACATAGATGGCAACGTCGGAAGGTTTCACCCAAAAATAGCGAATCCCCTTTTCCGGATTTTCAAAAATCAGTTTCCGTCCCGGATCTTCCAAGGCTGGACAGTCATAGCTGCTGTTTTTCAGCATGGCATAGGCCTTCTCTCCCAGGCGGCCTTTGGGCAGGGCGATGTGAATCCAGTTTTTCATTCCACCTGCGCCCCCTTTTCGAATCGTTGCAGCTGTTTCCAAGTACGGTCTTTGGGAACGGAGGTGCTAACTAGCACACTCCCCTGTTCCGCTGCCTTGGCAGCTGCCTGGGCCAAAAGGGCAGTATCTATACTGCCATCATGAACAATCAAAGTGTCGATGTCCTGGGTATCATCTTCACCGGAACGCTGCTGAAGCAAATCCAGATAGATGGCAAAGCCAATGGCCCGGCTTTTGCGTCCCATTTTCCGGGGCAGCTTGTCGTACTGGCCACCAGAGAGAACGCTGGCAGGGATTCCTTCCAGATAGCCACGGAACACCACGCCGCTGTAATAGCCAAGGTCGCTGCCCACGGAAAAATCCAGCCGCACCGATTCTGTCCGGCCGCCGCTTTTCAGAATTCGCCACAGCTGAGCCAGTTCTCCAAGGGCCGTTCTTTCCTCCTGGGTGGTCAGGATGGTTTCCATCTGACCCAGTACATCTTCTCCGCTTCCCCGGCAGGCTGCCAATGTCCACAGCTTCTCCCAGGCGGGAAGATTTCCCTGGCAAAGTGCCTGAAGGCCATGGATGTTTTTTCCCCGCAGGCAACGCATGGCCTGCTTTTTTTCTCCATCTGTCAAGCCGCAGCTATCCAGTACCGCAGAAATCAGGCCCATGTGGGAGATATTCAGCACAAATCGCTCCTGCATCAAAGCAAGGCTTCTCACTGCCAGCATGACCACTTCCGAAATCTCATACTCACCCAGGTCACCCACACACTCTAGGCCAGTCTGGCGGATTTCCCGATAGTCCCGGTAAACATTTTCATCATAGTAAACCTTCTGAACCACGCCGGGAGTCTGGGGTGCGTTTTTGACGATGGACAAAGTTACATCCGGCTTCAGCGCCAGAAGTCGCCCCCCCTCGCCGGAAAAAGTGATAATCTGGTCGGAAACCAGAAAATCCTTGTTGCGCACATACAGCTCATACTCTTCAAAGTGGCTCATCTTGTATGGGACGTAGCCATAGCGGCTGTACAGGCTGCGCAGGGCAAAAACCGCCTGCTCCTCACGTTTCCAAATCCTGTCCGTCATCCAATTTCCCCGCTTTCTTCAATGCGTCCAACGCTGTCCGATATCCGCCGCCGTAATTCAGGCACCGGTTTACCCGGCTAATGGTGGCAGAACTGGCACCGGTTGCCTCAGATACTTCGATATAGTTGCTGCCGCTGTCCAGCAGGCAGGCTACCCGGAACCGCTGGGAGATGGCCTGCAATTCCTTGATGGTGCAGATATCTTCAAAAAACAGCCGGCACTGCTCTACTGTCTCCAACGATAAAATTGCCTCGTAAAACGCATTTTCTCCGGGATGTCGTATATTACTCATAGCAAAAAATTTCCTTTCTGTTCCCAATCCGGATAATTTTCCAGACAAAGGAGTGTTCTTTTCCTGATACTTTATCACTTTAGTTCATTAAAGTCAAGCAAAATTTTGTAAATCTTTTTGGAGTTCTGCGTTTGTTTTCAGCGGACATATGTCGTTATCAAGAAAACATTTTCTTGTTCAAACCCTTGACCTTGGGCTTTGCCGGTGGTAGAATAAAGCAACCTGATGTACCCGACCACGGATGCACACCCATTCCGGGTCGGTTAACCCGGTTTATCCAATGATACAGAAGAGGTGTTTCAAGATGGAAAAGAAAAATATTGATTGGAGCAGCCTGGGCTTTGGCTATGTGCAGACAGATATGCGCTATGTCTCCAACTATAAAAACGGTGCCTGGGACGACGGCTGCCTGACCGACCAGGCGAATGTCACCATGAGCGAGTGTGCCTGCGTTCTTCAGTATGCCCAGACCTGCTTTGAGGGCATGAAAGCCTACACCACCCAGGATGGGCACATTGTCTGCTTCCGGCCTGACCTGAATGCCCAGCGGATGGCGGATTCCTGCCGCCGGCTGAAGATGCCCGTTTTCCCGGAAGATCGCTTTGTCAAAGCTGTTGTGGAAACCGTCCGGGCCAACGCCGCTTGGGTGCCTCCCTACGGCAGCGGCGCTTCGCTGTACCTGCGCCCCTTTATGTTCGGCAGCGACGCCATCATCGGTGTCAAACCCGCCACGGAGTTCCAGTTCCGTGTCTTTGCTACCCCGGTAGGTCCTTACTTCAAGGGTGGCATTAAGCCTCTGAAGCTGCGTATCTGCGACTACGACCGGGCAGCTCCCAGAGGCACCGGTCATGTCAAAGCAGGTCTGAACTACGCCATGAGCCTGTATGCCATTGTGGATGCCCACGAGCAGGGATATGACGAAAATGTCTATCTGGATTCCGGCAGCCGCACCTTCATCGAGGAAACCGGCGGTGCCAACATTGTCTTTGTCAAGGGCAACACCCTGGTTACCCCCAAGTCCGATACCATTCTGCCCTCCATCACCCGCCGCTCTCTGGTGCAGGTGGCCAAGGATTATCTGGGTATGGAAGTGGAAGAGCGGGAGGTTGCCCTGAGCGAAATCGGCGACTTCACCGAATGCGGCCTGTGCGGTACTGCTGCGGTCATTTCTCCTGTTGGTACCATCGTCGATCACGGCAAGGAAATCAACTACGCAGGCTTCGGCCCCACCATCCAAAAACTGTATGACACCCTCACCGGCATCCAGATGGGCCGGATTCCGGCTCCGGAAGGCTGGATTGAAGTAATTGAATAAAATCCTGAACAGGCGGCGATTTTCGGAATCTGCCGCCTGTTTTGATTTGCTCAAGGGAGATATTCCAAAAATTTTGTTCAGCAGACAAAGACTTTTGTTTTTCAGTGCTTGACACCCGGCAGAAGAAGTGCTATAATTCACCCAACATAACGCACAACGCATGGAAGAGGAAAAAGCTGTTTGCTTCCCATCCAGAGAGCCGTCGGTTGGTGTGAGACGGTGCCGGAAAAAGCAGTATACTGGCCTCTGAGCGGCTGTCCCCAACGCCATGGCAAGTAGGGCAGACGGACCCCGACCGATACAGCGGGAGGCGATTGTTGGATCGCCGTGAGTGGTCGCTTTTTGCGGCAAGAAGAGTGGTACCGCAAGGTTTTTATGTAACGTAAAAGCCCTGTCTCTTTGCATTTTGACAAGAGACAGGGCTCTTTTTATAAACCCGAAAGGAAAGAACAATATGGTCACAATTGATAAACTGTTTCACGCTTCCCTGGTGCTGAAAGACATTATCCGCCCCACTCCCCTGGCAAAAGCCTATGGCATCGCCCCAGAGTGTGAACTGTACTTAAAGCCGGAAAACCTGCAGAACACCGGTTCCTTCAAACTCCGCGGCTCCGGCTACAAAATCGCCATGCTCTCCGATGAGGAGAAAGCCAAAGGCGTCATCGCCTGTTCCGCCGGAAACCATGCCCAGGGCGTAGCACTGGCAGCTTCCAAGTGCGGCATTTCTTCCTTGATCTGTCTGCCCGATACCGCCCCCATTTCCAAAATCGAGGCTACCAAAGCCTACGGCGCCCAGGTTTGTCTGGTGGAAGGTGTCTATGATGACGCCTACAACAAGGCCTTGGAACTGAAAGATGAGTTTGGCTACACCTTCGTCCATCCCTTCGATGACGAAAATGTCATTGCCGGTCAAGGCACCATCGGTTTGGAAATTGTCAACGATCTGGACAACATCGACGCAGTCATCGTCCCCATCGGCGGCGGCGGACTGATTTCCGGCGTGGCTTACGCCATCAAGTCCATCCGGCCTTCCATAAAGGTCTATGGTGTTCAGGCAGCCGGTGCTCCCAGCATGTACAATTCCATTCACAATGGACACATTGAAACCCTGGGCAGCGTCTCCACCATTGCCGACGGCATTGCCGTGAAGCGCCCGGGAGACCTGACCTATGAAATGGTCAACAACTATGTTGATGACATTGCCCTGGTAACCGAGGACGAAATCTCCTCCGCCATTCTGGCTTTGATTGAAAAGCAGAAGATGATTGCAGAAGGTGCCGGCGCTGTTTCTGTGGCCGCTGCCATGTTCAATAAGTTCCCTATCCAGGGCAAGAAGGTTGTCAGCCTGATTTCCGGCGGCAACATCGATGTGACCAGCCTGTCCCGGGTTATTGAACGGGGTCTGATGAAGTCCGGTCGGATCGCCACGCTGCTCATTGAGCTGGCTGATAAACCGGGTCAGCTGAAGGATGTATCCCGAATCATTGCTGACTGCGGCGGTAACGTCACCGGCGTACATTACGAGCGTGGAGGTACGGAAAGCATCAACGGCTGCTTCCTGCGCATCGAACTGGAAACCCGCAACTATGATCATGTAGAACAAATTACCCAGGCACTGAAAGCCGAGGGATTCCGAATCGTATAAATTATCATTTCTGTAAAGGAGTTAAACGCGTATGGACACCAGTAAGTACAGCATTGGCTACTACCCTGCCCCGGGCAGCCATTACAAGTGGGTTCAGAAAGATCACATTGAGAAAGCCCCCCAGTGGTGCAGCGTCGACCTGCGCGACGGCAATCAGAGTTTGGTCATTCCCATGAGCCTAGAAGAAAAGCTGGAGTTTTACCATATGCTGCTGCGGGTAGGCTTCAAGGAAATTGAGGTTGGATTCCCCGCCGCTTCCGAAACGGAATACGAATTCCTGCGGACACTGATTGAAAACAACATGATTCCCAAGGATGTGACCGTTCAGGTGCTGACCCAGTGCCGGGAGCACATCATCCGCAAGACCTTTGAAGCCTGCAAAGGTGCTCCCAGCGCCATTATCCACTTCTACAACTCCGTCAGCGTCGCCCAGCGGGAGCAGGTATTCCGCAAGAGCAAAGAGGAAATCAAGCAGATTGCCGTGGAAGGCGCCAAGCTGGTCAAGCGGCTGGCCCAAGAATATGAAGGTAATTTCCGGTTTGAATATTCTCCGGAAAGCTTCACCGGCACGGAGCCGGAATACGCTCTGGAAGTGTGCAATGCGGTGCTGGATGTGCTGGAGCCCAGCGAAACCAACAACGTGATTATCAATCTGCCTGTCACCGTGGAAATGAGCATGCCACATATCTACGCCAGTCAGGTAGAATACATGAGTGAAAATCTCAAATACCGGGAGCATGTGACGCTGTCCCTGCATCCCCACAACGACCGGGGTACTGGTGTTGCGGATACGGAACTGGCACTGCTGGCAGGTGCCGACCGGGTGGAAGGCACCCTCTTCGGCAACGGCGAACGCACCGGTAATGTGGACATCATTACCCTGGCCATGAATATGTACTCCCACGGCGTGGACCCGGAGTTGGATTTCTCCGACATGCCCGCCATCTGCAAGGTGTATGAAGAATGCACCCGGATGCACGTTTACGAGCGCAGTCCCTATGCAGGAGCCTTGGTATTCGCTGCCTTCTCCGGTTCTCACCAGGACGCCATTGCCAAGGGCATGAACTGGCGAAAGGAAAAGAACCTGCATCAGTGGACGGTTCCCTACATTCCCATCGATCCTAAGGATATCAGCCGTACCTACGACGCCGATGTGATCCGTGTCAACTCTCAGAGTGGCAAGGGTGGTATTGGTTACCTGCTGGAGCAGGCCTATGGTTACATCCTGCCGCCGAAGATGCGCGAGCATCTGAGTTACCAGTGCAAGAGCGTTTCCGACCACGATCATCGGGAACTGAAAAGCGAAGATGTGCTGGCGATTTTCATGGACTGCTACCTCAATGTGCATGATCCCATCGCCATTTCCCGGATGAGCTTTACCCAGACCGCTTCCGGGGTAGATGCCTACATCACCTTCTTGCGCCACGGCCGGAAAACCACCCTGCAAACCTCCGGTAACGGTTCTTTGGACGCAGTCAGCAACGCGTTAAAGGAATACACCGGAAAATCTTATGTGCTGAAAGTCTACACCGAACACAGCGTCCAGCAGCGCAGTTCCGGCTCCACTGCCGCCGCTTACATTGGATTGGAAGACGCCGAGGGCAATATGTACTGGGGTGCCGGTACGGATACGGACATCATCAAGGCCAGTGCCCATGCCCTGATCAGTGCCTACAACAACATGACCCGGGAGTAAAGGAGAAGAAAACCATGGCTATGACAATGACACAGAAAATTCTGGCCGCCCATGCGGGGCTGGACAGCATCAGCGCCGGACAGCTGATCCGTGCCAAGCTGGACATCGTCCTGGGCAATGACATTACCACCCCGGTGGCCATTAATGAGTTTACTAAAAACGGCTTTTCCCAGGTATTTGACAAGGACAAAATTGCCATTGTTCTGGATCACTTCGTCCCTAACAAGGACATCAAAGCGGCGGAGCAGTCCAAGCAGTGTCGGGAATTTGCCTGCAGCCACTGCGTCAGTCATTTTTATGACGTAGGCAAAATGGGCATTGAGCACGCCCTTCTGCCGGAGCAGGGTGTGGTTACTGCCGGTGACTGCATCATCGGCGCCGACAGCCACACCTGCACCTACGGTGCGTTGGGTGCCTTCTCCACTGGTGTGGGAAGCACCGATATGGCTGCCGGTATGGCTACCGGTACCGCCTGGTTCAAGGTTCCTTCCGCCATCCGGTTCCATCTCACCGGAAAGCTCCCCGCAAATTGCAGCGGCAAAGACGTGATTCTGACCATCATCGGCAAAATCGGCGTGGACGGTGCCCTGTACAAGAGCATGGAGTTTTGTGGAGAAGGCGTTGCTTCCCTTTCCATGGATGACCGGCTGTGCATCTGCAACATGGCAATCGAAGCCGGTGCCAAAAACGGTATTTTCCCCGTGGACGATGTGACCATGGCTTACATGGAAGGCCGCTGCGAGCGCAAGCCGGTAGTGTATACTGCCGATCCGGATGCCCAGTACGAGCAGACCATTGAAATTGACCTGAGCAGCATTGTTCCCACGGTGGCCTGTCCCCATCTGCCGGAAAACACAAAGCCTGCCGCTGATCTGGGACACATCAAAATTGACCAAGTAGTGATTGGCAGCTGCACCAACGGCCGTATGGAGGACATGGAAGCAGCCTACAACACTCTGAAGGGCAAGACCATCGCTCCAGGGGTGCGCTGCATCATCATTCCTGCCACCATGCAGATTTACCGGGATTGTGTGGAAAAGGGATATGTTACCGCCTTTATTGACGCCGGTGCGGTAGTCTCTACCCCCACCTGCGGCCCTTGTCTGGGCGGTTACATGGGCATTCTGGCAGCCGGAGAACGGTGCATTGCCACCACCAACCGCAATTTTGTGGGCCGGATGGGACATGTGGACAGTGAGGTATATCTGGCCAGCCCCGCCACCGCCGCCGCTTCCGCCCTCACCGGTTACATCACCGCTCCCAAGGAGGTATGAGCATGAACACCCAAGGAACTGTTTTCAAGTATCCTGACAACGTGGATACCGATGTGATTATTCCCGCCCGGTACTTAAACACCGCCAACGCCCAGGAACTGGCAAAGCACTGCATGGAAGACATCGACACCAGTTTCGTCAGCCGGGTACAGCCCGGAGATATTATGGTAGCCGGATGGAACTTTGGCTGCGGCTCTTCCCGGGAGCATGCGCCTCTGGTCATCAAAACCTGCGGCACCGGGTGTGTCATTGCCAAAAGCTTTGCCCGGATTTTCTACCGCAATGCCATTAACATTGGCCTGCCCATTCTGGAATGCGAGCAGGCGGCTGAGGAAATCCAGGCGGGCGATCAGGTCCATGTGGATTTTGATTCCGGCATTATCACCGACCTGACCACAGGCAAAACCTATCAGGCAGAGCCTTTCCCGGAGTTCATCCAAAACATAATTCGCAAGGGCGGACTACTTGCCTCTTTGCGGGAGGTGTGATATAATGACAAGAAACATTGCACTCATCCGGGGTGACGGGATTGGTCCGGAAATCGTAGAGCAGGCTTTGTTGGTTCTGAACAAAGTTGCCGCCCTCTATGGACATACCTTTACTTATACGGATGTAGATATGGGCGGAAACGCCATTGACAAGTGGGGCGATCCCCTGCCCCAGGAAATGCTGCAAAAATGTCTGGATTCAGACAGCGTATTGCTGGGTGCCGTGGGCGGCCCCAAGTGGAATGATGTTCCCGGCCCCATGCGTCCGGAAAAAGGACTGCTCCGACTCCGGGCAGGAATGGGAGTCTACAGCAACAACCGCCCCGCCAAGATCTGGCCTCAACTGGCCTCCGCTTCTCCGCTGAAGCAGGAGATTGTGGACAAAGGCATTGATTTTCTCATCGTCCGGGAACTGACCGGCGGTATTTACTTTGGAAAGCACGAAACGCTGCACCAGGACGGCGAAGCCGTTGCGGTAGATGAACTGCGCTACTCCGAGAGCGAAATTCGTCGAATTGGACGGATTGGCTTTGAATCCGCCCGGAAGCGCCGGGGCAAACTGTGCAGCGTGGAAAAGAGCAACGTACTGGATTCTTCCCGGCTGTGGAAAAAGGTCATGCATGAACTGGCGGAGGAATACCCGGATGTAACCCTTTCGGATATGCTGGTAGACAACTGCGCCATGCAGATTGTGAAAAACCCCAGCCAGTTTGACGTGATTGTGACAGAGAATATGTTCGGGGACATCCTTTCCGATGAAGCATCCATGATTACCGGTTCCATCGGCATGATTCCCTCCTCTTCTCTGGGCGATACCACCTGCGGTCTGTACGAACCTATTCACGGCTCTGCCCCGGACATTGCAGGCAAAGACATTGCCAACCCCATCGGCACCATTCTGGCTGCTGCCATGATGCTGCGCTACTCCTTCGATCTGGCTGCGGAAGCGGATGCTATTGAATCCGCCGTTTCCGCTGTTCTGGACCAGGGTTATCGCACTGCTGACATTCTTCCCGACCAGGCCGCCGGCTGCATCAAAGTCGGCTGCAAGGAAATGGGCAGATTGATTATAGAAAACCTGACGAAAGGATGATGGCATGAAACTTTCCGGTTCCGATATCATCGTACGTACATTGATTGAACAGGGCACCGACGTGGTCTTTGGCTACCCCGGTGGTCAGGTCATCAATATCTACGATTCCCTGTACAAGTATCAAGGGGAACTGAAGCACGTCCTTACCGCCCACGAGCAGGGCGCTTCCCATGCTGCCGACGGCTACGCAAGAGCCACCGGCAAGGTCGGCGTTTGTATCGCCACCTCCGGCCCCGGTGCCACCAATCTGGTCACCGGTATTGCCACCGCTTACATCGATTCCGTCCCGCTGGTTGCCATTACCGGCAACGTACCTACCACCATCATCGGCACCGACGGTTTCCAGGAAATCGATATTACCGGCGTGACCTTGCCCATCACCAAGCACAATTTCTTTGTCGGCTCCATCGATAAGCTGGCAGATACCATCCGGGAAGCCTTCCGGCTGGCCAAGTCCGGCCGTCCCGGCCCTGTTCTGATTGATGTACCCAAAGATGTGCAGGTTGCTCAGTGGGAATATGAGCCCCAGGAAGCTGTTGCTGCTGAGGAAAGTTTCCCCGCCAAGGATATCCGCATCCAGCAGGCTGCCGACTGCATCAATGCCTCCCAGCGTCCGTTCCTGTATTTCGGCGGCGGTCTGATTACCAGTGACGCTCAGGATGAGCTGCTGCAGATTGCAGAGCGGATTGACGCTCCCATCGGCTGCTCCATGATGGGCATTTCCGGTGTTCCTACCGACTACCCCCGATTCCTGGGCATGCAGGGCATGCACGGCCATTATGCCTGCTCTACCGCCATGCACCATGCTGACTGCATTATTGCCCTGGGCTGCCGGTTCAATGACCGGGTTACCGGCGATCGGGCAAAGTTCGCCGTAGGCGCCAAGATTGTCCACATCGATATTGACGGCGCCGAACTGGGCAAAACCGTTACCCCCGCCCATGGTCTGCGGGGTGACGTGAAAAAGACTCTGCAGAAGCTGCTTCCTCTGCTGAAGGAAGCCAAGCATCCCCAGTGGCAGGAGACCATCAATCGTTTCCTGGAAGAGGAGCAGCAGGGTATGGACAGCCGGGAAGGCATGACCCCCCGGAATGTCATTGGCCTGCTGAATCAGCACCTGAACGAAAACACCCCCGTTGCTACCGATGTGGGACAGCATCAGATGTGGGCTGCCCAATATCTGAACCTGAAAAACACCCGCCGGTTCATTTCCAGCGGCGGTCTGGGTACCATGGGCTTCGGTATGGGCGCCGCCATGGGCGCTGCGTTGGGCACCAAGGAGCGCTCTGTGCTGGTTACCGGTGACGGAAGCTTCGGCATGAACCTGAACGAGCTGGCCACCGCCGTTGTCAACCGGATTCCTCTGGTGATTCTGCTGCTGAACAACGGTGTTCTGGGTATGGTTCGCCAGTGGCAGACCCTGTTCTTTGACAAGCATTATTCCAACACTACCCTGTCTGACCGTCAGACGGACTTTGTAAAACTGGCTGAGGCTTTCGGCGCTCAGGCCAGTCGGGCACTGACCCTGGATGAGCTGGAAGATGCTCTGACCAAGGCTTTCGCCTGCGACGGTCCTTATCTGATCGACTGCGCCATTGACAAGGATGAATTCGTTTTGCCCATGCTGCCCCCCGGCGGTTCCATGGATGATATCATTGTAAGGATTGGTGATTGATATGAAGAAATTTACTGTAGCCATTCTGGTCAACAACCAATTCGGCGTTCTGAACCGGGTCACCAGCATGTTCCGCCGCCGTCAGTTCAACATCACCTCTCTGACCGTCAGCGAGACGGAGTCCGAGGAATTCTCCCGGATTACCGTGCAATCGGAAGGTGACGAAGTAAAAAAAGAGCAGCTGATTAACCAGCTGTACAAACTGCCCGATGTCTGCTCCATTGCAGAGCTGGACGATGTGGATACTGTAGGCCGGGAACTGCTGCTGATTAAAATGCGCAATGATCCCGCGGTTCGCAATGATATCCGCTCCGCTTCCACCGCTTACGAAGGCAAGGTAGTAGACTACACCAAGGATTCCATCATCATTCAGATGGTGGGCGACAGCCGGAAAATCGACAACTTTATCGATCTGATGCGGGATTTTGAGATTCTGGAAATCTGCCGCACCGGACTGGTCACCCTCCAGCGAGGCGCTACCACCATCCGCAGAGTGACCAACCTGTAATTTCTCTTGTTTTCCCTTATCCCCGATAATCGAAATAATAATGAACTAATTTTGGGAGGTAATCCGCTATGAATCGTATTTTCTATCAGCAGGACTGTGATCTGCAGAAACTGGCCGGCAAAACCGTCGCTATCATCGGCTACGGCTCCCAGGGCCATGCTCATGCGCTGAACCTGAAGGACAGCGGCGTGAATGTCATTGTTGGCCTGTATAACGGCTCCAAGAGCTGGGCCAAGGCTGAGGCTCAGGGTTTGACGGTTATGACCGCTGCCGAGGCTGCCAAGGCTGCCGATATCATCATGATCCTGATTAACGACGAGAAGCAGGCAAAGCTTTACAAGGAAAGCATCGAGCCCAACCTGACCGAAGGCAAGACACTGGCCTTTGCCCATGGCTTTAACATTCACTTCGGCTGCATCAAGCCTCCCAAGAATGTCAACGTCATTATGATTGCCCCCAAGGGCCCCGGCCACACGGTGCGCAGCGAGTATCAGGCCGGCAAGGGTGTTCCCTGCCTGATCGCCGTGGAGCAGGATGCCACCGGCGACGCACTGGACATTGGTCTTGCCTACGCTCTGGGCATCGGCGGCGCCCGTGCCGGTGTGCTGGAAACCAACTTCCGCACCGAGACCGAAACCGACCTGTTCGGCGAGCAGGCTGTGCTGTGCGGCGGCGTCTGCGCTCTGATGCAGGCTGGCTTTGAGACTCTGGTGGAAGCCGGTTACGATCCCCGGAACGCTTACTTCGAGTGCATCCACGAGATGAAGCTGATTGTTGACCTGATCTACCAGTCCGGTTTCAGCGGCATGCGCTACTCCATCTCCAACACTGCTGAGTACGGCGACTACATCACCGGCCCCAAGATCATCACCGCCGAGACCAAGAAGGCCATGAAGAAGATCCTGTCCGATATCCAGGACGGCACCTTCGCCAAGGACTTCCTGCTGGATATGTCCTCCGCCGGTTCTCAGGTGCACTTCAACGCCATGCGCAAGCTGGCCAGCGAGCATCCTTCCGAAATCGTGGGCGAAGAGATCCGCAAGCTCTACAGCTGGAG
The DNA here is from genome assembly GCA_944382965.1 of uncultured Oscillospiraceae bacterium. Taxonomy (GTDB): domain Bacteria; phylum Bacillota; class Clostridia; order Oscillospirales; family Oscillospiraceae; genus Faecousia. Next base: position 100,169 of record CALWOA010000004.1, read on the forward strand.
CGATGAGGACAAGCTGATTAACAACTAATTCTGTACCACAGGAGGGGCTCTGCCCCTCCTTCTGTGGATTTTTCGATATTTCAGAAAGTGGGAATTTCCTATGATCAAAGACACAATCGTAAACGGTCCCCAGAATGCGCCCCATCGGAGCCTCTATCACGCTTTGGGGCTGACTCACGAGGAACAGCAGCGGCCTCTGATCGGCATTGTCAGTTCCTACAATGAAATCGTGCCCGGACATATGAACCTGGACAAGATTGTGGAAGCGGTGAAGCTGGGCGTTGCCATGGCTGGCGGCACTCCCATTGTTTTCCCTGCCATCGCCGTCTGCGACGGCATTGCCATGGGCCATGAGGGAATGAAGTACTCCCTGGTTACCCGGGATCTGATTGCCGACTCCACCGAAGCCATGGTCAAAGCCCACGGCTTTGATGGTCTGGTGATGGTACCCAACTGCGACAAAAACGTGCCGGGTCTATTGATGGCAGCTGCCCGGGTGAACATCCCCACTATTTTCGTCAGCGGCGGCCCCATGATGGCCGGTCGGGTGGATGGCAAGAAAACCAGCCTGTCCAGCATGTTTGAGGCGGTGGGCGCCTACTCTGCCGGAAAAATCGACGAAAACCAGCTGCGGGTCTGTGAGGAAAACACCTGTCCCACCTGCGGTTCCTGCTCCGGTATGTACACCGCCAATTCCATGAACTGCCTGACGGAAGTTCTGGGCATGGGCTTGCGTGGCAATGGCACCATTCCTGCGGTTTACTCTGCCCGGATTGAGCTGGCAAAGCATGCAGGTATGCAGATCATGAACCTGGTAAAGGAGAATATCCGTCCCCGGGACATCATGACCGCTGCGGCAATTCGCAACGCCCTGACCGCGGACATGGCGCTGGGATGCTCCACCAACTCCATGCTCCATCTGCCCTCCATCGCCAACGAGTGCCAGGTGGAATTCAACCTGGATATGGCAAACGAAATCAGCGCCAAGACTCCCAACCTGTGCCACCTGGCTCCCGCCGGTCCCACCTATATGGAAGACCTGAACGAAGCTGGCGGCGTGTATGCGGTTCTGAAAGAGCTGACCAAGGGCAATCTGTTGGATACCTCGGTAATGACCGTCACCGGCAAAACCCTGGGTGAGAACATTGCCACTGCCTATAACCGGGACCCCTCGGTTATCCGTCCTTATGAGAATCCCTACTCCCCCACCGGCGGTATTGCGGTTCTTCGGGGCAATCTGGCCATGGAAGGCAGCGTCGTCAAGCGCAGCGCCGTTCTGCCGGAAATGCTGGTTCACGAAGGTCCTGCCCGGGTATTTGAATGTGAAGAAGATGCTCAGGCTGCCATCAATGCTGGAAAGATTCAGCCCGGTGATGTGGTGGTCATCCGTTACGAAGGCCCCAAGGGCGGCCCTGGTATGCGGGAAATGCTGAATCCCACCTCCGCCATTATGGGCATGGGTCTTGGCAACAGCGTGGCGCTGATTACCGACGGCCGGTTCAGCGGCGCTACCCGCGGTGCCTGCATTGGTCACGTCTCTCCTGAAGCTGCTGCCGGCGGCGTGATCGGCGTGGTTCAGGAGGGCGACATCATCCACATTGACATCCCCAACAGCAAGCTGGAACTGAAGATCTCAGACGAGGAGCTGGCTACCCGGATGGCAAACTTTGTCCCCAAGAAAAAAGAACTGTCCGGTTATCTCAAGCGCTATGCGGCTCTGGTTTCCAGCGGTGCCAAGGGCGCAATTTTGAACGTATGACAAAGAATATCCTTTCAAAGCAGCATATTCGCCTTCATTCTCTAGCGGTTTTCCGCAATCTTCTGACCGATTCCGTAATTGAGAGTCTTCTTGCGTACCTGGAAGCTCTCCAGAGCGCCCCCCTTTCTCATGCGGTGTCCTGTTATGGCCAGTTTGTCTCCCGGCTCTATGCCGCCGGGAGCACGACCCTTGCCCGGTATGTAGAGCAGCTGGCTGGTGACGACGAAAATCCCTACATCCGCCGGATTGGCCTGGGAGAAATCCCCGCTCCGGAGATGGTGGAATGTGTTCGAGCAGAGTTGGAGATTCTCCAGACCGTTGCCGACTTAACCCCGGAATCCTTGCGTGCCGGACTTGACTGGGAAGGATATCTGCCAGCATTTCAGACAGAGCAAGTGGACATTGCCGCCAGTTATCGCCGCCGGTGTGAAAATATCGGCAAGCTGGGCTATGGCATTTATGCCCGTCACCGGATGTTCTATGTGGGAGACAATGGCCAGATTATCCCTGTCCACAATCCGGACAAGATTCGCCTGTCCTCTCTGATCGACTACAAGCGAGAACAGCAAATTATTCTGGACAACACCCTGGCGCTGCTTTCCGGGAAGCCTGCCGCCAATATTCTGCTCACCGGCGACGCCGGTACCGGCAAATCCTCCACTGTAAAAGCGGTGGTCAATGAGCTGGCCTACAAGGGGCTGCGGATTCTGGAAGTACGCAAGGAGCAGCTGCATGCCATTCCTGCCATTCTGGACGAGTTGAACAGCAATCCGCTGAAATTCATCCTCTTTATCGACGACCTGTCCTTCCAGAAAGATGACGACAACTTCAGCGCCTTGAAGGCCATTTTGGAGGGCAGTGTTTCCGCAAAGAGCCGGAACATTGTGATATACGCCACCTCCAACCGGCGGCATCTGGTGAAGGAAACCTTCTCTGATCGGGATGGCGACGATGTACATCGCAACGACACCATGCAGGAACTGCTGTCCCTGTCTGAGCGGTTCGGCATTCAGGTAACTTTCCAGAAGCCAGACAAGAAAACCTACCTGGGTATTGTCCACCATCTGGCAAAAGAGAAAGGTATCCAAATGGAAGAAAGCCAACTGGATACCTTGGCAGAGCGTTATGCTCTGGGCCGCGGTGGACGTTCCGCACGGGCTGCCAATCAGTTTATTGACGGACTGCTGGCAAAATAACGATCAACCTTATGAAAACTGTGTGCCGAACGTACAATTTCGGCACACAGTCTTTTTCTGGGCAAAATTATCTGGACGCTGCAAGTAAAACATTTTTTGTTCTTTTTTTACAAAAACTTCATCGAACCAAGGAATGGGATATGGTACAATAATTTCAATACGTTGATCCGCTTTTTGCTTCTTCGGAAGCGCTCAGGAAAGAGGTGCCTATGAACATCATCGAAAAAGCAGCCCCTCCCCGCATTGACGGAACCCTTCGCAAATTTTCTCTTCGTGTTCCAGAGGCTATCTGGAAGTGCAGCGGCATTATCCTGTTTGGACGGAGAATTAAGTCCTTAGCCTTCACCACTGATCTGGCAATTCTGCGCAATCTCAATGCCGACGCCATTCTGGCGGTTTATCCCTTTACCCCCCAGCCCATTATCAACCAGGCACTGCTGACAGCCGCAGACATTCCCGTTTTTGCTGGAGTGGGCGGCGGTCTGACCAAGGGCAAGCGAGTGGTCACCCTGGGCGTTTTCTCCGAAATGCAGGGCGCTGTGGGGCTTGTAGTAAATGCACCTACCGCACCGGAAGTCATTGCTCAGCTGTCGGAAAACGTGGATATCCCCATCGTAGTAACCGTGACTCGGTGGTGCGAGGAACTGCACCAGCAAATCGAAGCCGGAGCCTCCATATTAAATGTAGCAGCAGGTGCCAATACCGCCGATTTGGTGCGTCAGGTTCGGAGCATGTATCCGGATATTCCAATTATGGCCAGCGGCGGGCCTACCGACGAAAGCGTACTGGCTACCATCGCTGCCGGAGCCAACGCCATCACCTGGACGCCGCCATCAAACAAAGAAGTTTTCAGCGATGTGATGGCCAATTATCGGGACGGAAAAGAACATCCCTGAAAAATGCATTTCAAAATCAACACGCCCCCTTGCATGGTTACCAGGCTTTCCCGGTAGCGGACAAGGGGGCGATATTTTTATTCCGAGAGAGTCTCGCTTTCGATCTCCACGCCGCTGCGCTTGACCATACGGGATTTGGAGAACTGGATAATCTGGCAGGAATACAGTCCCCAGTTTCCGGAAATCACGAAGCCGATGACCCCTACCAGAGCAAACAAATGCAAATTGGCACTGCCAAACATTTCAATGCTGAGAATCAGTGCCGCAATAGGACTGTTTGTGACACAGCAGAACAATCCCACCAGTCCAAGTGCTCCGGCAAGTCCGGGGTCCAGCCCCAGCAGGCCTCCCACCACGCAGCCAAAGGTAGCACCAATGCAGAACGTGGGGACAATCTCACCGCCTTTGAATCCGGCGGAGAGCGTGACAGCCGTAAACAGCAGCTTCAGCAGGAAATCATACCAGTTTGCCTCACCTGCCACTGCCTTCAGCGCCATATCCATGCCGGCGCCGCTGTAGCGCTGATCTCCTACCAGCAAGGTCATGGCAATCACCGCAGCGCCGCCCAGGACAATCCGCAAGGTGGCATTGGGAATCCGTTCTTTCGCCAGGTGCTCCATCTGGTGAAAGCAGTAGCACATCACCATTCCCAGCACACCAACCAACACCGCCAGGATCAAAAGCTGTACACCTCCGGTTATCGTAAAAGCGGCAGCTTTTTCCAGTGGGAAGGTTTCTGCGTGGACGCCCAGAACCCCGGACACGTGGCTGGCAGTAATTGCTGCCAGATAACACGGCAGCAGCGCCGGAGAAAAAATAATCCCCACAGAGGCAAATTCCATGGTAAACAGAGTGGCTGTCAAAGGTGTTCCAAACAATCCGGCGAACACCGCTGCCATGCCAGCCATAGTCAGCACAACCCGTTCATTCTCTTTCAAATGCAGCAGTTTTCCCAACTGTGAGCCGGTAGAACCGCCCAGCTGCAAGGCCGCTCCCTCCCGTCCGGCGGAACCGCCGAAAAAGTGGGTAATGACGGTAGACAAGAAAATCACCGGGGCTACAGCGGCGCGGACATTTCCATCATTCAAAATAGCATCGATCACTTCATTGGTCCCCCGATTTCCCCGGAGGCGGAAAAGGCGGTAGAGTCCCAGGGTCATCAAACCGCCTACCGGAAGCAAAAACAGAACCCAGGGGTATTGCCCCCGAATCCCGGTAACAAAGGTCAGCGCGTAGTGAAATCCAGCGCCCAGCAATCCGCCTAAAATACCCATTACCGTACCGAGAATTCCCCATTTAAACAGGATTTTCCAGTACTTTTCCGGATGGTGCAGATGTTCAAGCACAGACATGTTCATTCCTCTTTCTATGGATCCAAATTTTCTGATTGCGGCAACGCTTGCCGCAAGGCTATTCATCATAGCACGTTCCCACAGATTTTTCCAGATGTAATTTATGAATCACCCGTTAAATAGCGTTGGCGGCACAAAAAAACGGACGCAGGCAAACCCTGCGTCCGTATCCATTACTTGTTGCCGTAGTCTCGCTGCCCATAAATGGCGGTACCAATGCGCACAATGGTAGCACCTTCGGCAATGGCAGCCACATAATCTCCGCTCATGCCCATGGAAAGAATCTCCATGTCGGTATTTTCATAATGCCAGTTCTGCGCCGCAAAGAGCAGTTCCCGCATAGCGGCAAAGTATCGTCGGGTAGTAGTAACGTCGGCATCTGCCGGTGGAATGGCCATTAAGCCCCGAACCCGGATGTGGGATTTGGCTGCCGCCTGTTCCAGCAGGGGCCACAGTTGCTGGGGCTGCAAGCCGCTTTTGCTCAATTCCTCACCGATATTGATTTCCACCAGAATATTCTGAACCAGATTCAGGCGCTGAGCGGCCAGGTCAATCTTATCCAACAGCCGGGAACTGTCCACACTCTGAATCAGAGCTGCACGCCCCACGACTTTGTTGACCTTATTGGTTTGCAGGTGACCGATGAAATGTCCCGGTTTGCCCAGATAAGCTCCGGCATCGTATTTTTCCACCAGTTCCTGAACATGGTTTTCGCCAAACAGATCAATGGAAAGCTCCGCGCTGAATCGCACTTCTTCCACGGTGCGGGTTTTGCAGGCGGCACAAAGCTGGATTTCTTCCGGAGCGCGGCCTGCGCTTCTGGCTGCTGCTGCCATATTCTCCCGAATGCGGGCTACGGCCTCCTGCATCTGCTGTTGCTGCAACTTCGGAATCATCGTCTTTCCTCCTCGCTGTATACCGCCCGGGCGCCGCCAATCAGCGGCGGGCGGGTACGGGCGCAAAGCAAAATTGCTTGCCCGATATGATCCAGAGACAAACGAACCGGAACCGCTACCCGGCGCAGGTGCATTCCGATCAGCGTTCCGCCGATGTCCATACCAGCCTCTGCCTGGATCTGCTCCACTAGTACCGGGTCCTGAAAGGCGTGCCAACAGTTGGTGGCCCAACTTCCTCCTGCGTGGGGCTGGGGAATGGCGGAGACAATCTGCAAATTCCGTTGACGAGCAACCAAGCGCTCCACCACAATGGCCCGGTTCAGGTGCTCACAGCACTGGGCCGCCAAGAAAATCCCCTGCTCCCGCAGCACCGGGAGAATTCCCTCCAGGACTGCCTCTGCCGCTTCCATGCTGGAATGCTTGCCAATTCTGCCGCCTACAATTTCGCTGCTGGAGCAGCCCACTACGAAAACATCTTCCGGCTCCAATTTGGCCTGGGCCAGCAGCTCCTGGGCTGCCTGTCGGGCCTGGGATTTTATTTCTGAAAGTTCCATATCCTTACCCCCTGTACTCCGGCGCATTGGCCGGATCTTTTTCTTCATTATACCACAAATCCTTTTCAAGGGAAAGAGAGAAAACGCCTTCGCAGCGATAGGCTGCGAAGGCGTTGGGTTTATTCCCCTTGAAATTCTTTCAGGCTGCGGTTTAAGTCTTTGGTATCCTGTCGGGTTTCCAGCAGCAGCGCATACCACATAGCAAATAAACCTGCTTCCAGCAGCGCCGCCAGGAGCCATCCGCCCCAGGCAGGAATCCCTGCAAACCAACCAAACAGGAAAGCGCCTCCAATGTAAAAAACGTTGGCCAGCACCGCCCACAGCCCCGTCCGCCAAGGCGTCAGCCCCCACTGTTTTCCCTGGGGAAAAATGGCGGTTTCCACGCAGGCAAACGCCATACTCACCAGCACCATTTCCAGCAGCGTCAGGCTTTCTATGGTATAGATTCCATTCAAGGCGTTGACAATCCCTTTAAACCAGATTGCGGCCACGGTGTACAATCCCATCCTGTACTTCATGTCCCGGCCCCACATGTAGAAGCTATGAAATCCTTTCATACACAATACTCCTTTCCTGTTACATCCCCAGCCGCTCCCGCAGCATGAGGGCATAGTGGCGAGAGATAAGCAGCTTCTCTCCGGTGGACAGCAGCGCCTCAATTTTTCCCGCCGGACAACTTTTCAGCTTCCGGATTTCATGCAGATTCACCGCCCAGGATTTTCCGCAGCGAAACAGTCCCAAATCTCCCCAGCGGTCTTCCAGTTCCGCCAGCGGAAGGGATAGCACCCCCAACATTTCCTCATCCAGTTCCCGGCAGCGCAGGATCACTTCGTTTTCTCCCTGGCAGACATGCTCCACGGTAATCTTCATGAAATCCCCCCTTTTGTCTCAGGCCTTTTGACAATGTTATCATAGCATCCCCGATGCCGGTGTGCAAGGGGTGTACCGCCAAGGAGATATTTTGTACCGGCAAGCTGCATTTCGAAAAAAAGCCTGCACCCGATCTGCTGCGCAGATCTAAGGTGCAGGCTGTAAAGCAAACGACTAAGCTTTCTTTGCCTCCAAACGGTCGAAATTATGAATCCAGTCGGCTTTCAGGAAATAAATCAGGAATACAATGCTGCTGCAGGTCCAAGTCAGCGGGTAGGCTCTGGATACGGTTTCCAGCTGAGGAACGTAACGGACTGCAATGGTAATGTAGGAAACCCGGATCAGGCACCAGCAGGCAAGCATGGTAAACATGGGCACGGACACTTTTCCCGCGCCCCGCATAATGCCAGCAATGCAGTGAGAGAAGGCAAGCAAACAGTAAAACAGGCAGATGGTGCGCATATGTCGGGTACCAAAGTCCACCACATCCGGTGCAGAATTGAAAAATCGGATCATCTGCGGCGCAAAGATGTAAGAAGCGATGCCAATCAGTTCCGCCGTAATCACCGAACAGGCGATTCCGAAGCCTACGCCTTTCTTTACCCGGTCATAGCGGTGGGCACCCAAGTTCTGCCCGACAAAGGTACTCAATGCCTGGGCAAAGCAGGTAATGGGAAGGAAGGCAAAGCCTTCCAGCTTGGAATAGGCTCCGCAGCCAGCCATAGCGGCCGCGCCGAAGGAATTGATATTGCTCTGCACCACCACATTGGCCAGGGCGATAACCGAGTTCTGGATTCCGGAGGGCAGACCGAAGCGGATAATATCCACCAGGCTTTTCCAGTCAAAGCGCACCTGCCGCCACTTCAGACGGTAAGGTGCATCCTGAATCCGCATCATGTGAATGCAGCACAGCAGGGCGCTGACACCCTGGGAGATAGTGGTTGCCACAGCAGCGGAACCAACCCCCATGCGAAATCCTGCCACAAAGACCAGATCCAGCACCACGTTGACAATGGTGGAGAAAATCAGGTAGTACAGCGGATGACGGCTGTCTCCTAGCGCGTGAAGGATGCCCACAAAAATGTTGTACATTACTGTGAACAAAATGCCCCAGGAGTAGTAGCGGAAATAGCTGACAGACTGAGGCATAACCTCTTCAGGCGTTCCCATCCACAGCAAAATGGTGGGGGTAAAGATGACGCTCACCACCGTCAGCACCACGCCGGAAACCAGGCCGAAGGCCACGTCCGTATGGATCGCCTTGTTCATGGCCTCGTAATCCCGGGCACCAAAATACCGGGCAATGATCACGCCGGCTCCCATGGCCACACCATTGAAGAAACCCACCAGCATAAAGATCAGGCTTCCCGAAGAACTCACCGCAGCCAGCGCCGTATCTCCAATAAACTTTCCCACAACCCAGGAATCAAAAGCGTTATAAAACTGCTGAAAAATGTTTCCCAACAGTACTGGCAGAGCAAATAGAAGCATGGATTTCCAAATAGATCCGGTTATCAGGGAGGTTCTCTCGTTATACATGGGACTACCCTTTCCTAAAACAAATTACGATTCTTTACTATATATTATGCGTCTGATTGGCCCGGTTGTCAAGGGCAGCCCTTTCCGCTTCTTCCGGGGAGACACGCAAATACTTTGAATCCCATTATCTCTCAGAAACAAGCCTTTAACAGCAGCAAGCCTCCTCCCACCATGGCAATGGGAATCATCAGCAGGATTCCCCCAGCGAACACCAGACACAAAATCAGCACCGGTACTGCAAGTGCAAACAGAATGGATGCGGCAATTTTAGTCGCTCCCCAGGCAAGCCGGACCGCCAGCCCCATGGCTTTCACAAACAGCCAGCAAAACAGAATAATTCCCAGTAATTCAAACATATCTTTTCCTCCTGAAACAACGTACTTCTAAGTTACCGATGGTCCATCTGTTCCATGCGGTTTCTGATCATTTCGATTTGTTCCAAAGTTGGCTCCCAATCCAGCGCAATTTCCGCTATCAGTTTATCATAACACAGCAGATACCGATTGACAATACTGCCTTGCATGTCATACCCTTGGTAGGCTTCCGCCGCTCCCCAGGGAGCCGGGTCCATGGGCTGGTAAGTGTAGGTTTCCAGTACGCCTTTCTTTGTCTGCCCATGCAGCAGCTCTTCAAGGTACAGGTCATACAGCCAGGAAACTTTCACATCCACCAAAGTATAGCGCAGTTTCGGGTCGGTGCTATGGTCGGATTTCGGAAGCTGGGCCACAATCTGCCGCCCCAGCAGAACGGATTCCTGCCCAATAGACTCGATGGTATAACCATCATATGCCTGATCTGTCAGATCTTCCATGGTCAATGGGATTTCTTCAACGCCATTGCTCAGCTGCGTCTGATGACCGAAGTCCTCCCCCCGGATCTGCCGAATTCCCCACATCAGCGCCCAGGCCAGAACTAGCATCCCTACAACCGCCGCTAACCAAGTGATCGTTCGCACCGTCTCTTTGGACCAGTTTCTCCCCTTCAAAACCCCCTGTGTTATGGAAATCGAAATAATGTAAACAAATAGCCCAAATGCAAACAGTCCAACAATACACCACTGCTGAAGCGCTGTCTCTGCCGGGAAGGACAGCAAAATCTGGTAAACCAAAAGGACCAAAAACCCTCCTACCGTCCCCCGGAGCATGCCGCTGAAATTTCCCGGATTCAGGAAAAAGCCCGCCTGAGCAGCATATTTCGCCTGTGTATACCAGCGCAGGTACAGAAGCCCTTGTACCAGATAGGCAATGCCAAACAGCACCAAACAGAACATGGAAAAGAGCTGCTGATTGTCTGTCAAAACAGAAATGGGCGTTTGTTGGAGCTGCGCAATCATTTGCCGTGAATTCAGCAGCAAAAGCAGAAGCAGTCCCCCAAGAACCCGCAGGAAATGTTTCATGGCATAGGTGTGGATGGCTTCCAATTTCAGTTCCGGCTCTGTCTCCAGTGGTGTGGGATTTTCTCCGGTGTTATAGAAAATCATCATCTGGCCATAGGTGCAGGCCAATTCCCAACCGTCGTGGGCACACAGATCCCGAAATTCCTCCTGTGCTGGTGACAGCTGAAAGTCATATTCAGAGGCGGATGCAAAATAGGCAATATCAAAGGAAATCTTCTGAGGCGGAATCTGCCGATATGTCCAGAAAGGATGATTAATTTCCAGCAGCAGCCAACCTTTTCGGGCCATATCTTCCAAATGATGGCAAATTTCCTCCGGCTGCCAGAACGCAAAGATTTCCAGGCGGCGTTTCGTCTTCATCCCAATTCCTCCTTTTCAAAAATCCGGCGGTAGTCAGCCAGCTGTTTTTCCAGCCGACTGCGTTCTGTACGAAGCATTTCCATCCCCTTTTCCGTGAGGATGTAGCTGCGCCGGCGGCCTTCCACTTTGGTTTGCCGAATCATATTCTCTTCCAAAAACTGTTCCAGCAAGGTGTATAAGGTTCCGGAACCGATATTGACCCGGCCTTGCGTCATGGCCCGAACCCGGTCCAAGATATCCGTACCACAGCACTCCTGCTTCAGGCATAGAAGGGTATAAAACATCTGCTCTGTCAGGGTCTGAAATTTTGTTCTGGCCATGCCATCCCCCTATTCTCGATTATCGAGTTTTCCTACTTCCATTATATCTCGAATATCGAGATTGTCAAGAAAAAACACCCACGGAAGGTTTTCTTCCGTGGGTGCCAATGTTCTCGTATTATTGGGGCAGTTTTGCTGCCACTGTGGGGTAGTTTTCCAGATTGGTATGGGGGTAGAAACTGGCTGCCCGCATTTCTTCCACAAAGGTCTCCTGCATGGCAAACTCCAGATAATAAATCTCCCGGGCCACCCGGTCCGCTTCCTCCGGTGAAATCCGTCCGCAGAGCAGGTCACAGGCCCCTTCCAGAGAACTGTTGCCCACATTTCGGAACTTTTCCCGAGGAGCATCCGGATACAGGCCAATGGTAATGGCGGATTCCAGATTCAGGTGCCGCCCAAAAGCGCCAGCCAGGTAAATCCGGTCCACGTCTTCCAGTCCCAATCCGGCAGTATTCAGCAGCACCGCCACCATGGTATGGGCTGCTGCCTTGGTTTCCGTAAACTGACGGATATCCTCCTGGGTGAAGTAAAGAGGCTGACCATCGGCACTTTCGGTTTCGTCCGCGTAGACCACCGCCCACTGCTCGTCCAGGAAGCGGATTCGCTCCGACTTTTCCGGCTGCAAAACGCCCTGCCGGTTCATCCATCCCGCCAGCAGCATCTGAGCCAGCAAGTCCACAATACCAGAACCGCAGATGCCTTTGGGCTTCTCCTCTGCAATGGTGGTGATCGTCAGTTGGTTATCTGCAATGGTCACTGAGTCCACCGCACCAGGGCGGGCACGCATACCGCTTTTGCTGATGTCCCCTTCCAGGGCAGGCCCGGCAGCGCCTGCGCCGCCAATGAGGTATTCCTGGTTACCCAGCACCATTTCTCCGTTGGTGCCAATATCCAGAAACAAGGAGGTTTCCTCCCGCTGGGTCAGACCGGTGGCCAGCAGACCGCTAATGATGTCGCCTCCCAGATAGTTGGCCGTAGAGGGGAAGCAGTAAACCGGCCCACGAACGGAAAGTCCCAATTCCCTGCCCAACACCAGCCCTGGGTGTTTCACCACCGGACGGAAGGGCGTATGGAACAGGCAGAAGGTATCCAAACCCAACAGGAAGTGAATCATGGTGGTGTTGCCGCTGATGACCATGGTGCAGATCTGCTCCGGCAAGATTCCTGCCTGGGCGCAGACAGAATCCACAAGGGTATTCAGGGTTTCCACAGTAACAGTCTGAAGTTCCTTGCGGTGCTCGGGGTTGTCCTTGGTGTAGAAAATCCGGCTGAGGATTTCGTCACCGTAGGCACGCTGCCCGTTGCGTACTGTATCCTCTGCCAGAACGCTGCCGGAAGCAAAATCCACCAGGCGCATCACCACCGTGGTACTTCCCAGGTCCACCGCTGCGCCATAACAGGCCAGTGTGGTATCCTCCGGCTCTGCCCGTACCACTTCCCAATGGCACGCTCTTTTCAGTACGGTGACCGTAAAGGTTTCCAGCCGCAAAACTTCATAGTATTCCTGCACCACCCGAATGGGCATCTCCGCTTCCAATCCCCGAGCCGCCAGGGCATCCAGGCAGCGCTGGACGTCATCTGTGTGGTCGGTGTCCGCATTCTGTATGGTCAGGCATCGTTTTTGTATCCAAGGGTTTGTCATGGTTTCCCCTCATTTCCTTTCAGCGATGGTTCCATGGTAGCACAAAATCTGCCATATAGCAAGGAGCGGTTTTGCTCAGTGCTGTGGATAATGACTTATCCTCTATCCTGTGATAAAATATTCTCACAAAAAGCAGATTTTTCTGTAATGAACGGAAATTTCCTACGGCTATATAGGTGAAACACAAAATACAAGGAGGTGTTTGTGTGGAAGATGAAAAAATCATAGATCTGTACTTTGCCCGCTCAGAGCAGGCTATCCAGGAAACCGATGCCAAATATGGCGGTTACTGCTACAGCATTGCATTCAACATTCTCACAAACCAGGAAGATTCCGAAGAATGTGTCAGCGACACCTACCTGTCGGCGTGGAACACCATACCCCCGAAACGGCCCAATTTCCTGTCTGCATTTCTGGGCAGAATTACCCGGTATCTATCCATTGACCGTTGGCGCAAACGCAGCAGCATCAAACGAGGCGGCGGAGAAATCCCGTTGGCATTGGAAGAACTGCTGGAATGCGTATCCCAGTCAGAAAGCATTGAGGATACGCTTCAGAGGAAACAGGCCGCGGCAGCACTCAACCGCTTTCTCGATGCGCTCCCGGAGACGGAGCGAAGGGTTCTGCTTTGCCGGTACTGGTACTTAGATTCCATCGCCTCTATTGCGGAAAAAACCGGTTTCACCCTGGGAAAGGTTGCCACCATGCTGTGCCGCACTCGAAAGAAACTGAGAATCTACCTGGAAAAGGAGGAATTGCTATGACCAATCAGGAGCTGCTTGGCCTGTTTGGGGCAGCCAAGGACATCTATATTCTGGATGCCCAGAAGCTGAGATCCGGAGAAACCGGACAGAAAGTCCGAAAACTATCCACCCGGAAACTATGGCTGCTGATTGCGGCGATTCTTGCCCTGCTGGCCCTGTCCGCAACGGCCTATGCCGCCATCCAGGCCCGCATCCGGATGACCCTGACCCAAAACAACCTGGAAACCACAGCGTCCCAATATGGGGATGTTATCAGAACCTATTACCCCCTGAACATTGCAGATGGATATACCTCGACAAACGGTTCGATTGTGGGAAGTCACCGGTATCTTGTCTATGAAAATGCGGGAAACCAATCCATCACATTTTCCATTTCCACAAAGGATTTTACCCAAGATATCCAGCTGAAGCCCCCGGTTACGGAGAAAGCGGTGGAAATTGCCGGCCAGAGTACCACGCTGAAAAGCACCCAGGACGGTACCCAGGTGTTGGCATGGAGCAATCCCTAGGTTGGTTATTTTGCGTCCTTGTTCACCACCGATCCCCAGGCCAACCTGGCAGCCATGGCGGAAAGTGTTGCTGCCGGAGCAGCAATGGAGGACAATTTCCAGCTCCAGGACGGGGAATCCTGGAACCCCTGGTATCCGCAGAAGCTGCCGGAGGGATACAGCTGCGTCGATGTCACTCCTATCAGTGAAGGCAGCCAGATTGTTCGCTATGCCTCTGAGACAGATTCCTTTGAGTTTGCCATCTCCATCTCCCGGGACCTCAGCGATATTGGCACTGCACCTCACAGCACTATGGAATGGGAAGATGTGGACATTGCCGGCGTGCCGGGCCGGATGGTCACCATTGACGGAGAGCAGCGAATTCTGTTTTGGGAGCTGGAGCACGGTTTGCACCCGTGAAATCAACCAATCCGAAAACCCGTTGCGACTCTAGTATTTTTTCTTCTTGACTTCTCCCTTGCTCTGGTCTAAAATAGCCTTTGACCACATGTTTGACCACATCTGAAAAATTCTTAACTTCATATCCGGGCTTAGCGAAGTTTGGTATCGCGCTTGGTTTGGGACCAAGAGACCGTGGGTTCAAGTCCCGCAGCCCGGACCAAAACCGCCAGTTTTCCGTACGAAAACTGGCGGTTTTGACATTTTGGAAAGGCTTTTCTTTGTTTATAGCGGTACACTTTTTGAATCTGAATTCCACATCGCATATGATTCGGCACTTCGATCTGATTCAGGTGCCGCCGCTTGGGGTCAAACCGGCCCAACTCAACGTTAATAACTTCGGCAGCAGCCTGTACTTCCTCCGCTGTGCGGTTATATTTGTTTTTGGTGACATACTGCAAGACAGCTCTGGTTCCTGCGATACCATCAAATTTCTTTTTGTTTACCAACGTCTGACCGTAATCAAACAGGATCATTTTCGGCTTCCTCATAGTAATTTGCACCTCACTTACGCTTTGCTCCTATGTGCATTCTTTGCCATTCGCATACTGTTTTGTTAGTATATCACACAGAATCCTTCTTTGTAAACTCTGCATATTTTTCACTCCGCGGCAGAAACTAAGGAAAAAGGAGTGTTGAAAATGGAAGAATACAATCTTGTTAAGAATACATTGGATCAGATTCCGCAAGCCGGTCCCAACGCCAAGCACATCGTCGGACTTGTGAAGGAAGGCGGCAGGATCACCGGCTACAAGCTGTCTGATGAAACCTTCGTTTCCAAGCCGGAGGCTGTTTCCATGGCAAAGCAAGGGCAGATCGCAGGCGTCGGAATCGCCCACCGTGGGAATACGGAATATCTTAAGTCTATCCCTGACGGCAGCGAAAACAACAACATCGGGAGCCTCCCCTCTGTTTCTCCTGAAAACCAAGGATAATTGTTTGACCGTCAGCGGTTCACTACTCAAATGCTGACGGTCTTTTCTTTGTTTATAGCATATCATTTTTATCTAGGGTGGCTGTAACGAATGTTTAAATCATATCAGTCAGTCTATAGCCAATCAGGCATGCATGTATTCAGTACCGTACAAGAATATAACTAAATACTATATGGCTATCATTATCTGTAAACTGTATTTTCCGAGTAGTTGTTTTGTGACAAAATATTGCACCTAGGGTCCTAATTTGGTATAATGATATTACTCAAGACAGCAAAAGGGGTTCTACAGTATGCGGTTATTTACACAGGCTGAATTTATTAGGATGTTTTCGGTATTCCCTAATGGTACCTTTGATTTCTTCTTGGGATCTGGAGCATCGGTACAAGCAGGAATTCCTACGGGATATAGCATGACATGGGCTTTTAAGAGAGATATTTACTGCACAGAAACTGGAGTTAACCCAGGCGCAATGAAAGACTTACAGTCTGAGTATACTCAGACTGCGCTTCAAGCATATTTTGATGCACAGCAGGATACCCCTCCCAAAGGAGATCCCTTGGAGTATGCGTACTACTTCCAGAGATGTCATCCCACTAGTGCTGCCAGAGAGATTTATATTCAAAACAAAGTGCGCGGAGTCAAACCTTCTGTCGGTCATTTGTGCCTTGCTAGCTTAATAAAGACAGGCCGTGTAACACGTGTGTGGACAACAAACTTTGATGAATTGGTTGAGTCGGGCATTAAGACACTGGAGCCATCTTTTGCTTTCAAAATACATAGTAGTGCAAATCAAAAAGAGGCAGCATTTACGGCAGACTCTACCTTCCCTGCGGTTATTAAGCTGCACGGAGATTATAGATATGACCACATTTTGAATACGCCAGAGGAATTACAAGCACTAGAGTCAACAATGGGACTGCGATTTAGCGAAGGCCTGAATGGCAAAGGACTTGTGGTAATTGGCTACTCAGGAAGTGATGAGTCAATTATGTCCCAATTAGAAAGAGCGGTTGAGAATAAATCGCTTAGATATGGTCTTATTTGGATGACACGATCAACCCAACTTCCTCCTCGCGTAGAGCAGTTGATGGAACGTGCATGTCAGGTTAGCGAGATGTCTTGTGTAGTTCAGATCGATGGATTCGACGACATACTATTCCAACTGTATTCTACCCTGGAGAACAAGGAAAGAATCATTGAGGAGCTTGGAAATCCAACAAATCAAAAGTTAACGCCATTGTATTTTTCGGGTTGTCAAGCAGATAGTTTTGTGAAAACTAATGCATTTATCAGTATAACATATCCCATGTATCGCTCTTTCGAAACAGATGTTACCTCATGGAAGCAATTACGGGCTATTACTGACAGTGCACAAGTACCTGCCGCACTTTTCTCTGGTAAAATATACTGCTTCGAGTCCGATGAGTGCATTAGAGCAGTATTTGGAGATCATGTAAAGTCAGCAATAAAAACTGAGCATGTTTCTTCAGTCATACAAAATCGATACGATTCAATCTATACTGGCCTGCTTTACTCGTTAATCGAAAAGAGCCTTACATCTAATTCTGCAATTAAAAAGCTTTCAAAAAATACTTACTACGATGTCACTTGTCAAGAAGTCTTTAGGAGTTCGTATTATGTATATGATGCAATTGAAATTCAATTAGAACTGATTAACGGTAAATACTATCTGAATATACTTCCTACTGTTTATTTGACCGGGAGAACGGGTAAGGCATTACCGCTCGAGGAAAAGAAGACCATCGTCAATTCATATATGTCGAGCCTTTACAATCAAAAATACAACGAAAAACTATCTTCCTGGAATAAAAAGCTAATATCAAAAGACCGAAAGATAGTATTCCAATATAATAATTTTGAAATTGTGTTTGACGGTATTAGCGTTAGCAGCAGCGGCAAGCAAAGAAATGGTAAATGGCCAGAACTTAAGTCACATCAATACGAGGAACCGTCCCTTCAGTTCAGCATGGATGATAGAACAAAGTGTACAGTCAATCAATTGTATGGCTTAACCCAGTTTGGTCCATTAGATTATTCCTATGCTAAACCAGATACTATGCCACGTACACCTATCCGGTTGGCAGTAATCTGCCCCAATGAACATGTTGACTCGTTGATTGGGCATCTCAACCATTTGAAAACGGCATGTGCTGTAGTAAACAACAAGGAGGCTTTTGTTAAACAGTATAACGGTTTTGAGAATATTTTTCGGCGTTCCTTGGATGTCCCTACGAAAGAGGACACAATCCGATGCCTAGTTTATCCGGAACAGCAGATCCTTCGAATATCACGCGATTCTTTTGTTGCCATGATAAAGCGAGGAATTGACAAATTTGCAACCAATTTGTTATCTACAGATCTAGTAGTAGTATATATCCCAAAAAGCTTTAACATGTTCAGAGAGGATGTGCCTGGCGCTGGTGACTTTAATCTGCATGATGCAGTAAAACTTTATGCGATGGACAAGGGCGTGAAGGTTCAGTTCATTGAGGAACGGTCCGTTCGAGCATCTGATCAGTGTAAGGTAATGTGGGGGTTGTCAACCAGCATATATGCTAAGGCGAACGGCATTCTGTGGCAGCCTAGTGAAGTGCAAGAGAATACCGCATTCATTGGTGTTTCTTATGCAACATCGTCGTCAGGAATTAACATTGGATGCAGCCAGTTGTTTGATTCCACCGGCGCAGGGATGCGAATGCTAATGCGTAAAATTGTTAATCCGGGTTTTATGGGGCGTAATAATCCATACATGAAAGCAGATGAGGCGCGGGCAATGCTGGGCGCATTGCGAGCACAGTATTACGCTAGCACCGCTTCAACTCCGCTGAAGAGAATAGTCATCCATAAAACAACACCGTTCACCAAAGAAGAAATCAGAGGTTTTACTCAGGCGTTTGAGGGCATCGAGGATATTGAACTGCTGCAAATCCAAGAGATGACTCCATGGCGTGCAGTCCGATTCTATACGGATTTTAATAAAGGCTCCTATCCATATCCCATAAAGAGAGGAACCGTATGTGAATTGGATTCAAATTCGTTTTTGCTATGGACAAACGGCAGTGTGATGCATGATGACATTAATCCGCGAGGAAATTACTATAAAGGTGGAAGAGGAATTCCAACACCTTTATATGTAAAGCGTTTCTATGGAAAAGGATCAGGTGACACAATCGTAAAGGAAGTGCTGATGCTAACGAAGATGAACTGGAATAGCGGCGACAGTATGTATAAAACACTTCCTGTAACATTGGACTTTGCAAAAGTTTTGTCGCGCATGTCGAAGCAAACAGAGGCTCTTTATGATCGAGCTTATGACTTCCGTTTCTTTATGTAATCTAATGCTCCCTGTTTTTAATTTGTATAGTGGTCGTGCGTGTGGCTACAGTAGCTTTAATATATTGAATATGCGCAGGCATAGAATCGCCCAAACCGCACTTTTATCGTTCACTATTACTGATTGATTTTTACTTCAAAGCTGAACCACTGTCCCATAATAAATCGGTCATATGACTCGTACGTAGCATTTTACAGAGTACTTAAAGCATTCATTATTAGGTGTGCAAAATTTTGCACACCTAATAATTCTATTTTTCTACTTTTATTCGTTCCTTCTCCGCCGCGATTTCCTGTTTCATTTCCTCGATCATGGCAGCAAGTTTTTCTTCACACTCCTCGCGGGTGTGTGCGTAGACATTTCGAGAAATCCGCTTTCCGTGGGCATCTCTGGGAGAGTATTTGCCCTCCCAGAGATGGTCATTTAACTGGTAGATGCCGCCGGTGCCGGATTTGCGGTGCTTGAACGGGGTTGGCTGGAAGTCCACCCTCTGGGCGTTGGCTCTTGCCTCCTCGGTGGGCATGGGCGTGTCGGTTTTCCCAATCTGACAGTCAATTTTCACCGCCGCCTGCTGCTGCATCAGGTCGGTAACGTGGGAATAAATGTCCAGCGTAGTTGCCGATGATACGTGACCGATGATTGTGGACAAAGTCTTCACATCCATGCCATGCTCCAGCGCCATGGTCGCGAAAGTGTGTCTCAAATCATGAAAACGAACCACCTTACACTCCGCCCGTTTCAGCGTCTGCTGCATCCTCCGGCGCACGAAATTCTGGGTCAAAGGGGCGTCCTCCTTCGCCGGGGATGGGAATATCCAGCGGGAAGTCACGGTCTGCTGATACGCTTTCAGCACCTCCAGCAGGGCAGGCGGCAGAATCACGGTACGGATAGAGGACTTGGTTTTCAGCTCGGTGATTTGCAGCTTTCCGCCGAGATAGCACATGGATTTGTCGATCCGCAGCTCCCCGGTTCTGAAATTCAGGTCGGTCCATTGCAGCGCCAGAATCTCCCCCAGCCGCATTCCCGTGCCCAGCTCCAGCAGGAACAATTCATAGTATCCGTCCTGCCTTGCCTGTATCAGAAACCGCTGCATTTCCTCCTGGGTCAGCACCTGCATCTCCCGGCTCTTCTTGGGCGGCAGCTTGCAGCCGATGGCAGGGTTGGTTCGGATCAGCCCCTCCTGCACCGCTTTTTCCAGTGCCGAGCGGCAGCTTGCGTGGCACACCCGCACCATGCGGTCGGAAAGTCCCGGGCCAAACTGCTCCACCCGGATCAGCCGTCCGCTGGTTTTCAGCCTGGCATAGAACTGCTGCAAATCGTTCTGGGTCAGCTTGTTCAGCGGGATCTGTCCCAGTTCCGGGATGATGTGTTTGTAGATCCGGTCGGCGTAACCCTCCTGTGTTCTGGGGCTGATTTGGGGCTTGCAGTAGGTCTCATACCAGAACGCCATCCACTCCCCGAAGGGCATATCCTCCCGGCACTTGCGGATGGGCGGCGCGTATTCCTCCCGCAGCTTGTTCAGCTTATCCAGACATTCCGTCCGGGTTTTGCCCAGTACGCTTTTCGTTTTCGGCAGGCCGTTATCGTCGTACCCGATGACAACCCGGCCCTCCCAGCGCCCATCCTTCCGTTTTCTAAGAGTCCCGGAACCGCTTTTTCTTTTCTTTGCCATGGCGTTACCTCACATAATCTCGTCCAGGAATCCGCCCACAACCCCCGACGCTTTGCGGTGCATGTCCGTGGTCATGTGGGTGTAGGTGTCCAGCGTGAAGGATGCGTTGGTGTGTCCCAAAATCCCTGACAGGGTTTTGGCATCCACGCCGCTGTTCAGGGCATGGGTCGCGAACGTATGTCTCAAATCGTGGAAACGAATGAGGGGAAGCTCCGCGTTTTTCAGCAGGGTTTTCAGGTGCCGGTATGCGCTGGACGGATTCATGGGCAGCTCCGGCACCGTGGGATTGTGGAAAATCCACTCGCTGTAGGATTTCTTTTTCCGCTGTTTCAGGATTTCCGCTGTGCTGGGCGGCAGGAGAATGGTTCTTGCGCCGGATTCCGTTTTGGTTTCTCCCACCCGGATGCCGCCGCCCTTTCGGTTGCTCACCGAGCGGTGGATATGGAGCCTGCCGGTCTTGTCATCGAAGTCCTGCCACTTGAGACCGCAGATTTCTCCCCGGCGCATTCCTGTGGTCAGCTCCGTGTAGAAGAAGTCAAACCACAGCGGATCCTGCTTCAGCGCTTCCATGAATTTTTCCAGCTGCTCCTCCGTCAGAATCTGCTTGGGCGCGTAATTCACCTTGGGAATGATGGTGCCCTCTGTGGGATTTTTCGGGATCAGCCGTTCCCGCACCGCCGCGTCCATGGCCTCGTGAAGCATCATGTGAACGCGGCGGATAAAGCTGTCGGACAGGGCATTCCCTTTCTCATAATGCTCGTTCACCCGCCCATTCTCCCGGAGCCAGTTGTACATTTTCTGGATGTCAGCGGTGGTGATGGAGCCGATTTTCTCGTCCCCCAGCAGGGGCTTGATGTGGTGCTCCGTTATGCTTTTATAGCTGTTCAGGGTGCTCTCCCGGACGGTCAGGGTCATGTAATCTGCCAGCCATTTATCCAGCCACTGCCCCAGCGTCATACCGGATTCTTCCGTCAGCTCCACGTCCCGATATTCCTCCATCCGGCTGTGGAGTTTTTTCAGAAGCTCCCCCTGGGTTTTGGCAAACACCGAGCGGAAGATGGGGCTGCCGTCCGCCTTGTGTCCCACCACGATTCTGCCCTCCCAGCGTCCGTCGCTGCGCTTGCGCACCAGCCCGTCACCTGCGGGTCTTCGTTTTGCCATATGTATCCCTCCCCTGTATCAGTTCACAACACTATCACAGAAGCAGGGCGATAGCTATTCACAATATCCAACAATTTTCCTCCTTTTCAATTTGGTTGGTTTTTTGAGATTTTCTGAGGGAAAATGGCACCGACCCAGTCCGTGACCCACATGGAAACGTTGCGGCTCTAAGGGAATTCGGTTCTACGGCACCTATCACGACCCACAGCCCCGTTTACCGACGCCTATTGGAATTTCGTCCTTTTGTTATGGAAACGGCTTGTATTCCCGGTAAACCCCCGTTTTCTTGGCGGGCATTGCCCGACAATGTCACATGCCAGATAGGCGTTGACGCCTATCCTTTCTCCTGCTTGATTTTCGACCCTGCGGTTCTGCGCCCATCTGCCGTCCGATTCCCAAATCCGCAAATCCGGGTATTCCTAACTTTTTCCGGAAAATGCCCCGGCATGGAGATACCGGGGCATCGGGTCTGTCTGCGGGTGCGTCAGTGTCCGGCTCGTCATTCAGGCTCTGTGGCGCTCAAACCGGCGCGTAACCGGCGATTATTTCGGCAAAACCCGGCGGGGTGGTATCCCAGCCCTACCGGAGAGGAAAACCGGAAACACCCCCGCACAATCGGCTCAAAGCGGGGCAAGCTTTTTAAGCCGTGCTATCTCGTTGGCTTTTGCCTGTTGTTCCACGAAATATTCCTTCGCTTCCTGAATGGGCCGGATGGTATACAACAGGCTCCCGTTGCGCTTGGTCCCGTCCTTCAGCGTCACCGTAGTCGGCTCCGTGTAGATGAGCCGCTTTTCCACCAGACTGTCCACATGCTTCTTCACCGTATTGCGGCTCATGCCCACGGCCTCCCCGATGGTTCGGTAGCTGGGGTAGCACTGGTAGGTTTCCCGGTTCTCGCTTTTCAGCAGGAACGAATACACCGCCAGCTCTCCCGGCGTCAGTCCCAGCTGAAAAATTTCATTGGGCAGCGGGAAGTAGTTTCGGATGGCATCCCGGCTTGGATAGCGGCTGTACTTCATTGGCCCATCCGCTCCTTTACCCAGTTTTGGAAGTCCGCCTTCGGAACCACCAGCCGGCTGCCGATCCGCAGAGCGGGGAACCCTTTTTCGTGCATCAGCTCATAGGCCGAGGAATTCGATACTCCCAGGAGCTGCGCCACCATTCTGGCATTCAGAAACAGCGGCAGTTCGTCGTAGCTTTTGTAGATAGATTCGTTCATTCACCCTCCATGGTTTCTGGTCGCGATGGTTGATAACTGCCTCCATGTTCATCAGCTCCTTCGTTTTTTAGAATAGGTGCAGAGCGCGTCATAGCCCGGAAGCAAAAATCCCCGTACAGCCAAACAGCGCAAAGCTCCACCCTCTGTTCGGGCGGCTGCTTTTGCGCGGTGCTGTACGGGATTATGTATCAGGGTTTCCTGCAATCGACTTCACTTCCTATATTGGGTTTGGGCGCTCTGCTCCACCTGAATTGTAACATGTCTCGAATTTTTCTCTTAGAGAATTCTGTCGATGGCAAAAATTATTTCGAAAACAGGACTTGCTTTTTTCCGCAACCAGAGGTAACATCACACAAACTTTTTCAGGAGGTGTTCCCTTTGACCGACTACCTATCCGCCCTGCGCCGCCGCATGGAAACCCATCCCCTAAATCTGGGGGACGCGGATTCCGTTCTCACCATGCTCTACGAAGCCTACAGCGACTGCAACCCCATGGTGGACGCACAGATCAAGGCTGGTTTTTACGAGCTGTACCAGCTGATGAACGGGGCACCACTGGAGAAGATGGACGAGATCATCAACCCGGTGTGCTTCCTCTGCCGGGAGCACGAGCGGTCAGGGTTTGTACATGGGGTGCGGATCGGAATACTGCTGGCGCGGGAGCTGGCAGAATAGAAATTGACCAGGAGCCGTTGCGGTTCCTGGTCTTGCTTATTTTGTCAGGTACGCATAGAGTCCCTCGGCAAAGGCACGGTGTCCTGCTTCCGTGAAATGGACGCCATCGAATGTAAGCTCCACATTCCACTGCCCGGCATTCACGAAGGCGATGTCCAGCTTTTGAGACAGGACTTGATACGCTTCTGCCAGTTTCACGGATTCCGCGATCAGGTTTTCTTCCGTAACCCACGCGCCCCGTTTCATGGGCGGCGGGGCAATCAGCAGAATCTCTCTGCATTTAGGCTGGATGTACCGCAGGAATGCTTCCATGCGGGAACAGGCTTCCGCGGCGGAATAGCCCCGGAGCAGATCGTTGGTGCCCAGCATAATTGCAAAGGCATCCGGTGGATTCTGTATCAGCAGTTCCCCGGCTCGCTGATACTGGAACGGGCGGCTGGGAATCTCCCGACCATTCTGTCCCTCGTTCTGGATCGTCCATCCAGTTTTATGGGCCAGAATATCCACCCACCGACATTCCGCTGGGTAGCGGTCACCGAGAAGGCCCCTTGGGTCATAGCCGTAGGTGTTGGACTCTCCGTAGCACAACATTCTCATACTCTCAATACCTTCTCCATAGGTTTTCCCTTAGCCAGTTCGTCCACCAGCTTGTCAAGATACCGAATCTCCCGCATCAGCGGGTCTTCAATGGTCTCCACCTTCACGCCGCAGATGGAGCCTTTGATCTGCTTTCGCGCGGGGTTCAGCGCCGGGGCGTTGCGGAAGAAGTCGCCGTAGGTGATATCCGAAACCATCAGTTCTTCCAGTTGCTCCCGACTGTAGCCCGTCAGCCATGCGGTGACTTTCTGCACCTCGTCACGGGTACGCCCTTTCCGCTCCGCCTTGGCGATCAGCATGGGGTACACCTTGGCAAAGGACATAGCAAATACTTTTTCGTTGGTCATTTCCGTCTCCTTATCAGAAAGCGTCCAAAAAGTCCAGAACCGTCTGGTTAAAATCCCCGGCTTCTTCGTACAGGCCGTGGCCCAGCCGGTCATACATCCGAAGCTGCGCGCCGGGGATTTCTGCCGCGATCTCTCGGGATGCGTCGCCACCCAGAACTTTGTCCTTCCCGCCGCCGATGACAAGCGTTTGTGCCCGAATCTGGTGCAGATTTTCGAAGGCGCTGTGCTTCAGACAGGCCTCCGCCTGAATGAAAAACCGTTCGTATGACTTTGGCTTTGTCAGCTTACCCATGATGGGAACCAGCCACCTATTTTTGCGGTAATACTCCTCCGAATAGATCCGCCGCACATTGCTGTCCATGAAAGCGGTATGGTCGCCCCGTTTGGCGCAGGACACCCATTCGTCAATGGAGGCTTCCAGAATCGGATTGGGTCTGGCGGATGTAACGGTCAAAATCAGCTTGCCCACCATTTCCGGGTAGCTGATGGCAAGGTGCTGGGCAATCATTCCGCCCATGGAAACCCCCAGCACATCCGCCTTTTGGATGCCAAGCTGCTCCATAGCTGCCGCCTGATCCGCCGCCATTTCCTTTGTGGTATAGCCTTCGGGCAGCGCATTCTTCCGGCTGAACGCATAGACCGTGAATTCTTTGGCAAACACCCGGTAGGTAAACGCCATGGGCAGCGCCGTGCCTTTCACAGAACGCAGGCCGTCCCCCAAGCCGGGAAGCATCACAAGGATTCTCTCGCCGGTACCAAAGCGGATATAGTCCATTTCCGAACCGCCGATCTTTAAAGTACCGTTTTTCGCGTTGTACAGCATAGTATCACCTCTTGGAGGCAGAAAACTCCGCCGCTTCCTGAATCCAGCCCAGCAATTCCTCGTCGATTTCGTCCACACTTCCCACCATCACATGGTGCGTCCATCTTCCGGGGTAGGGTTCGGTCGCCACATCGATTCTGGGGGATTCCTTGTGGTAGCCCAGCCCGAAGGTGACCGTCATCCACACCGCCGGACGGTCTTTCGCTTTCCGGCAGGGATTGAAGGACACAAACGCAAAGCCTCGTTTGTTGGCAAAAGTGATCTGCGTCTTTGCCTCCTTGATCTTTACATCGGGAACCCGGGTCAGAATCGCATTTTCCAGCCGTTCGTAGTTGGGCAAAGCATCCATGTGTTCGCCGAAGAAGGATAAAATATCGTTGTCCATTACCGCTCCCCCGTTAAGTGCTTTTCTTTACTTTCCTGACCCGAGCCATAGAAGTTCTCAAAGCCATTCCTTTTTCAAAATGGCATACTGCACCGTGTTTTCGTAGCGTGGGGAACCATCCGGGTTGTTGACAAAGGATATGAACTCCATAAACAGTCCTTCCCGGCGCATACCGAGTCTTTTACAAAGGTGCTGGCTTGGCAAATTGTAATCCTCGGTATAGGCGTAGATGCGTCTTGCGCCTTTGTCATGAAAGAGATAGTCAAAGAAAGCGTGTGCCGCTTCATACGCGTAGCCTTTCCCCTGATAAGCCTCGTTCAGCATCCAGCACGGGCTGAATGTGTCAAGGGGCGAGCTTGTATCGTGAGGCTCTCCCCGTTCCGGGTAGGCCTCTATCTCGCCGATTACCTTGCCCGTTTCTTTCAGGACAATGGCAAAATAGTATTCGGTTTCCCCGGCTCGCTTCTTCATTTCTTCTTTTGCTTCCGCAAGGGAATCCAGCTTCATACTGGCAAAGCAATTCACTGCCGGTTCTCTCAAATACTCGAATACATCTGCCGCGTCCTTTTCTATAAAGGGGCGCAGAAGCAAGCGTTCTGTTTCGATCATATTCGCTTCATTCCTCCACAAACTCCTATTTCTTTTTTAACCCAGTTTTCTTCCCATCTCAACCCGAACCTCGTTTTTTTCCGGGTCCGTGTTGGAATAGGCATACAGGTCAAATCCGATGATTTCAAACCCATACCGGCGGTAAAACGCAATGGCGTTTTCATTACAGGTCTGAGTTTCCAGTACCACCATACGGGCTTTTGATGCACTTGCTTCTTTCAGAATGGTATCCATCAGTAAAGATCCAATTCCACTGCGGCGGTCTCCATCGTCAAAAATACAGATATTACTGATCCGGTAACGGTTATTCCAGGTTTCCAGAAATCCTTCCACATAGCCGAGTAACCGCCCATTCTCAAATGCGCCATAGGCTATGGGGTCATCCAGCCACTGCCCGAAAAACACATCCTCGAAAGACTTGTTGACTGGTGCCTCAAATGCCTTGTATTCGATTTGAAAACCGGATTCTGTTGTGGAAATATCATAGTAGCCGTTTGTTTGATAACGGGCTGTAAATCTTTGCCCGGCATAGCTTTCTGCGTCCAGCATTTGAATTTCCATATGTCTGCCGTCACCCCATCATATGATATAAAGTCTGTTCTCTCAGTGCTGTTCTTTAGTCCGCGTCCTCGTCCAGAGCTTCGATGTAGAAGCTGACCGGCCGGAACCCGTCATTACAGGAAATCATTGCTGACTTGGGGTTCTTCATCCAGCCATCATAAAAATCGCCGCCACCATGTGCCAGGGTCATTACAAAGGGTGACATACTCTCCCACGCACTGTCACACATTCCCTCCGGCTTCTGCCAGCCATTGGCAATCCAGACTTGTCCTTCTTGGATGTCGCAAGCGTGCTGAATGGGATTCTCGTACTTTTCCATCAGGTCTGGATAACAGGCTTTGCGTATGGCAGTAATCTTAACTTTCTTCATTGGTTTTCTCCTTGTATGGACACTCTTACTATGTTTCATTCTGGAGCCACGCATCCAGCACAGATAGTTGCTCCTCGGTGTGGAACCAGTGTTCCCCATTCTCCATGACTGTGACCGCACAGCCGAATTGCCGGGCGAAGTCATCCACCGTTTGCCGGGCTGTCAGGTGATCCTGCCCGGCGTAGAGAATCGCCGTGGGGCTGTCCCATTTGGTGATCCGTTTTTCTGCGGCATAGGTCAGATACTTCCACGACAGAGTCTCCCCGAAAGCGGTAGGTATTTCCCCCG
Organism: uncultured Oscillospiraceae bacterium; assembly: GCA_944382965.1. Classification (GTDB taxonomy): domain Bacteria; phylum Bacillota; class Clostridia; order Oscillospirales; family Oscillospiraceae; genus Faecousia. The sequence goes on from CALWOA010000004.1 coordinate 127,660, forward strand.
CCTGCTGAAGCTGCTCCCGGGTCACCCCTGCCCAGCCCATCATATCACGGATCAACTTTTCCATATCTAGAATGGGCGACACAAAGAGGCTCTTTTCCAGCTTGGCATCCCGGTACGCCAGCAGGCTGAAATACGCGCCGATGCTGTTTGCATAGAGGCTGATTTTCTCCCAGCGCTGCCAGGCAAACCCACAAACCGCCCGCAATTCCGGCACAACCTCCCACGGGACAAACCGCTCCATTTCGTCTGCTCGTTCTCCATGTCCGGGCAAATCCATGCTCAGCACCTGATAGCCCTTGGGGCAGACGATCTCCGCAAAACGCGCCGCTTCTTCCTTGCGGCCCATTTTCCCGTGGATGTACAGGAACAGTTTTTCACTGCTGTCGCCGTGCAAAACGACCGGAATATGATGAACCATAAATTGTGTCGTACTGCACATGATTTCACCTCATAAGGTCAGTCGATGATTGTTTGATCCATTCTGCAATATATTTCCGAGTCGCATCCGCACCGTTCTTTTCTTCGTGGAGCAAGTCATGTCTTGCACCTGGGAACAGCTTAATCGTCACATTTTCCATTCCGCTTTTCTTCATGCGCCGGGAAATCTCCTGCACACCTTTTCCGCCATCGCCCACCGGATCGTCCTGACCGGAAATTAGCAGAATCGGTATGCTGGTGTCCCAGACATCATATTCGTATGCACTTCCGGTTCGCTTCATGGAACCAAGCAGTTCCCAGAACAAACCAGCGGAAATATCCTTGCGCACCAACGGATCTGCCAGATACTTGTCCAATTCCGTTTCATCAGCGCAGAGCCAGTCAGCGGTAGTACGGTTGGGCTTGAATTTCTGATTGTAAGTACCGAAAGAAAGCTGGTGCACCAAGTCGGTAGTTTTGTCGAAGCCAGCCTTTTTGATCTGCCCATTCACGATACCCATCATGATTGACAGCAGCCATCCCGGCTGATGTCCAGTGCCCATGATAATTGCACCTGCAACCTCACCCTCATCGGGATACTTTGTCAGATACTCCCGCAGCAGGAACGAACCCAGAGAGAAGCCCAGCATGTAGTGCGGCACGACCGTCAACCGCTGCTCCAACAGTTCATAAAACAGACGCATATCTTCAATGGATGCCGCCCAGCCGCCCTCACCAAAGGAAGCCACTTCAGCGTCGCCGGGATTCTTGCCATGACCCCGCAGATCAAAGCCCGCCACGGTAATTCCCATAGAACACAGGTACCGCGCAAAGGCTTCGTACCGTCCCATATGCTCCGTCATGCCGTGCGTGATCTGCAATACCGCTTTCACTTCGCCATCCGGCAGCCAAAGATAGGCAGGCAGAATGATTCCGTTATATCCTGCAAATTCAAATATTTCTGTTTTCATAAGGAAGTCCTCCTGTCTGTTACTATCGTCCCACTATAAATTTCCGGATGGTCTTTTCCTCCGCCGTTGGGTTCAGCAGCAGAATCTGCTGGCGGATCTTCTCATAGCTTTCGTCGGCATCCAACTCAGGGATCTCAAACCCCCGCTCTGCCCAGAAATTCTCCACGGTAGTGAACACAGTGCTGTTCCAACCGTACTCGATGCCGTACTTGTTTTTCTTCTGCTGGCGTCCGGTCATGGTAATGAACATACCCATTTGCAGCTCCACCATCGCCCGGTCAAACTGGGACTTGTCCTCTTTGCCAAAACCGCCCAAAGTCTTGATCTCATGGAGCGCCATATAGCCGTCACGCACAATATCATAGATCCGCTTGGCGGTGTGACTGATACCGCCCCTCTCATAGCTTGACTCGAAGGTCTCACCGTTTCTGCGGACAGCATAGAAACAAGAATACCAGTCCTTTGTGATGAAACCGCTGGTTTTGAAGAACAACTTCGAATAGGCGATATCCGTCCGTTCCTCCAACACCCGCATCCGCCATTCCCAGGGATCGACTTCCGGGTCACCGCAATGCCACTTCACCGGGGTGCCCAAAATGTCTTGATTCAGCCAGTCGTAGTCGATCAGCGCGAAGATGCCCTTGGCATTGCCGCCACCCATGGAAAAGCCGCAGTGGTTCAGTTCCCGGCAAAAATCATCAAAGTTTTGGATCACGGTATCACTTCCTTTGCCCTTATTCTATCACATCCGGTAAAGCGTGGAAAGGCTTTTCTTTGTTTATAGCGGTGCAAATCACGGACTTCTACGCATAAACTGTTTGTATCATACCGGTGAGGTGGGGTTATGAAACAACGGTCAATTCTTTGGCAGACGGCAGGATTTGCTCTCATTACCTTTGGCGGTACGATCCTGCACTTCTTGTACGACTGGACAGGCGGAAACATCCTGATTGCACCTTTTTCCGGGGTAAACGAATCCACCTGGGAACATATGAAACTGCTGTTTTGGCCCCTGTTTCTCTTTGCGCTGGCTCAGCAACCATTTTTCAAAGGTCAGAACAACTACTGGTGTGTCAAACTGGCGGAAATTATGCTGGGGTTGGTTCTGATTCCGGTGCTGTTTTACACCTACAATGGGGTGTTTGGAGAATCTCCCGACTGGATCAACATTGCCATCTTTTATATCACCGCATTGCTGGTCTTGTTCTTTGAGTGGTGGGCATTCAGGCGGGATAGGCTGCAATGCAAGCACCCACGGCTTGCTGTTACCGCCATTTGCCTGATTGGTGTTCTGTTCGTAGTGTTCACTTTCACAACGCCACAGATCCCGCTATTCCAAGATCCTCTTTTAGGGGTCTATGGAATTCCTAACAATTGATAGACGAAAAATTTTTTGAAAAGACTTATCTGCAAACGATCTTCAAATCAACAGATAAATAATTCAAAAGATTAGCGCCACAACTTATGATTAAAGATGTGGCGCTTCTTTTCTATACATGGGGGACAAACTAGATACCTTTCTGCGTAAATAAATCCATAAGCCTATTATTAAAGACACGCTTGATATCACGCAGTGCGGTTATGCCAGAATAATCGAAGTCGAAGAGCGCTCTCTTATCAGCATCCGTGATCTCATAGGCAGAGAATTTTTCCGGATACTTTACAATAGCTTTTTCTAACAACAGTTCCAAGAACTGCTCCTTTTCTATCGGTGTCGGTTCTTCGAATTCACATACAAGATCAAATCGTGTTTGAAGTTCTGGAGGAATGTTCTTCTTATACTCTGCTTCGTTCGGTATGTTGGATGTAAAAACAATAACATAGCCATCCATATCATACTCTCTTGCCATGGAATCTGTAAAGCGGCCTTCTTCCAGCAATTCCAAGAAAAATGAATAAACTGGGCGGGTAGTCTTTTCAAATTCATCGCACAGCAAAATGCCCACTTTACTTTTTTGAACCTTTTCACTTAGCTCTCCGTGGTTACATCCAACATAGCCTGCCGGACTACCTATCAAGCTATTCAATGCATCTTGGCTGCTGTAGTTTTGAAAGTTAATTTTCGCCAGATAAGTGTCTCTCAAAAGGCCATTAGCCAGTAATCTTGCAACCTCGGTTTTTCCGATACCTGATGAACCAAACAGAAAAACTGATAATACCTTTTGCTCTTTGGCTTTGTTTAGTGCGATATAATTCTTTAGAGCATACCGCAATCTCTCCTTGAAATAGCCATGACCAATGAGATTGTGGTTAAACTCATCAATAAAACTTTCGAACGTAGCGGCATCTAAATCGGTAACTTTCAAAAGGTGACTTTCTTCAGGTAAATCCCCACCCAATTCAGGCAAATCAGGAAGCAATCTGCTTGCTGATTCCTGTCCATTGAAAAATAAAGGGAAGTATTTCAAGAGGGTATCAACTTGGGGTGTGCAAGCAATGACTTTAACATTTGGCCAGCCGATTAAAAGCTGTTCAACTGCATAGATTAGTGCTTTATTGTCCCCTATTGCATAGCAAACAGAAGTCAACGACTCATGAAAGATTTTCACAGCTGTGAATGAAAATAAAGAAGGTGCGTCAGAGCGTATTATCTGCTATAC